>NZ_JBXANG010000008.1:45749-130379 GCF_058801445.1 Brevundimonas sp. GW822-FHT03E11
GGGGCGCTACCGCCCTTCGGGCTGCTTGAGCGCGACAGAGGGGCGCTACCGCCCTTCGGGCTGCTTGAGCGCGACAGAGGGGCGCTACCGCCCTTCGGGCTGCTTGAGCGCGACAGCCGGCCTTTCGACGAATCGATGGGCGTGCGCTTCAGCCCCTAATCTCCTCAGACCTCGCCGAGGGCCGACAGATAGAGGTCCAGGATGGCCTCCTCCTCCTGGCGCTTGGCCTTGTCCTGCTTCCTGATGCGGATGACCTTGCGCAGGACCTTGACGTCATAACCCTCGCCCTTGGCCTCGGCGAAGACCTCCTTCATGTCGGTCATGACGGCCTGTTTGTCCTCTTCGAGGCGCTCCAGCCGCTCGATGATGGTGCGCAGACGGCCCTGGGCCGTTGCGGTCAGGACGTCGGGATTGCCGTCGAACGAGGCGTCATCGGCCATGGGGAACACTCCAGAAATCAGGCGCGGACGCTAACCACGCCGTCCGGCGCGACTCAACCGCGAACACGAAAAAGGCCGCGGACAGAATCCGCAGCCTGTGGATCGTCAGGGCTTTTCCTGCCCTACCGCCCGTTGGGCGGCTTGGGCAGACCTGCGTGCGCGCGCCGCCGAGCAGCGCGCCTCGAACGCAGCTTAGCCTTGCTTGGCCTTGAAGCGCGGGTCGGTCTTGTTGATGACATAGACCCGGCCCTTGCGACGCACGACCTTGCAGTCGCGGTGACGGGTCTTCAGGGACTTGAGCGAGCTGCGGACCTTCATGGTCGGACGTCCTGAGAGAAGCCAATAAGAAAGCCGCTGATCCGGGCGGATCGCGGCGGAGGCGGTCGTATAGAGAGCGGTCCTTAGAAGGTCAAGCCGCTTGGGACCGAAAACCCGCTAAAGCAGCCCAAGGGGACGGTAGCGCCCCAAAACGCGCTCAAGCAGCGCGAAGCGCGATAGCGCAAAAAATATGGAGGCCTGACCTCCGAGTCGAACGGAGGGTATTCGGGTTTGCACGCCCGTTGCGTCGCCACTCCGCCATCAGGCCGTCGGAGAAGTCTGCGCCATTACGCCGCAGCGGGCGCCTCCGTCGATATAAATGAGGGTTAACGACGCTGATTGGGGAGTCCGTGGACGGACTTTTCTCCTCCCAGGCGGATCAGGGCCGGCGAAACCGCTTCGCGCGTATGTCATTTCCCCTATCCGTTCGGGGACTGTAGTCTGAATCTCATGCGCTTTTCCTATCGCCTTCTCCTCATCGGCTCCGTCGCGGCCTGCGCTCCCATGTTGCCGGAGCCGCCGGTGTCCCTGCCGACGCCGCAGCCTGATCCGGTTCCCGCCGCCGTGGTCCCGCCGCCGACGCCGCAGGCGCCGCCGCTCGCCGCCTATGACCAGGAAGGATTCGAGGGCTGGAAACAGGGTTTTCTGGCGCGCAAGGGCGGCGCCCGTCGCGCCGACTATGAGCGGGAACTGGCCGGTCTGACGCCGGACCCCAGCGTGGTGCGGCTGGACCGGAATCAGCCGGAATTCTCCAAACCCGCCGGCGCCTATATCCAGAACGCCGTGACTGCGGTGCGGATCGCCCAGGCCAAGCAGCGGATCGACCGGGTGCCCTGGGCGGTGGTCCAGCGTTTCGGCGTCCCCTCTGAAATCCTGGTCGGCGTCTGGGCCCAGGAAAGCGCCTTCGGCCAGGTCCAGGGCGATTATGACGTCATCCGCTCCCTGGCGACCCTGGCCTATGACGGGCGCCGCCGCGACTGGGCCGAGGCCCAGTTGAAGGACGCCCTGGACATCGTCGTCGACGGCCGCCGCGAACGGGCGGGCCTGAAGGGCAGCTGGGCCGGCGCCATGGGCCAGACCCAGTTCATGCCGGACAACTATCTGCGCCTGGGCGTGGATCAGGACGGCGACGGCAAGGTGGACATCTGGGGCGACGACGCCGACGCCCTGGCCTCGGCCGCCAATCTGCTGGCCCAGGCGGGCTGGAAGCGCGGCCAGACCTGGGGCTATGAGGTCGTCCTGCCCGCCGGCTTCGACTACGCCCTGGCGGAAGGGCCCAAACACGACTGGGCCTATTGGGCGGCCAAGGGCGTGCGCCTGGCCCAGGGCGGCACGCCGAACGGCGCCGAGGCGGTGGAGGATGCGACCATCCTCCTGCCGCAGGGGGCCAACGGCCCGGCCTTCCTGGCCCTGCCGAACCACTATGTGATCCGCAGCTACAACAACTCGGTCTCCTACGCCCTGGCGATCGGCCTGACGGCGGACGGGATCATGGGCAAGCCGGGCCTGACCAAGCCCTGGCCCAACGACGCCTCCCTGTCGCGCGACCAGCGGATCGGCGCCCAGGCGGCCCTGACGCGGCTGGGTTACGACACCCGCGGCGTAGACGGGGTGATCGGCGCCAACACCCGCGCGGCCCTGCGCCGCTGGCAGCTGGCCAACGGCCGCATCGCCGACGGCTATCTGACCGCCGCCCTGGCGGATGAGCTGATCCGCAAGGCGAACTGAGCGGTAACGCCCTGTCTCCTCCCCGCTTGGCGGGGAGGTGGCTCGGAGCGAAGCGGAGAGACGGAGGGGCTCTTCACCGCATCCCAGGCGTCAATGGGGCGTCAAGACCCCCTCCACCACGCTTCGCGCGGTCCCCTTCCCCCTCTGGGGGAGGAATGCGAATGGCGGAGACCAAAGTCCTCCCCCCTTGGGGGAGGTGTCGGCGAAGCCGACGGAGGGGGCCGGCCGCCTTAGGCCGCCTTGTCCCAGTTCAGCACCACCTTGCCCGACTGGCCCGACTTCATCGCCTCGAAGCCCTGGCGATAGTCGGCGTAGTCCAGCCGGTGGGTGATCAACGGGCTCAGGTCCAGGCCGGCCTTCAGCAGACCCAGCATCTTGCGCCAGGTGGTGAACATTTCGCGGCCATAGACGCCCTTGATCGTCAGGGCCTTCAGGATGATCGCGCCCCAGTCGGTCTCCATCGGCTTGCCCGGAATGCCCAGCATCGCCATGCCGCCGCCCATGATCAGGGTGTCGACGCACTGTTTGAAGGCGACGGGCGAGCCCGACATTTCCAGCGCCACGTCGAAGCCGACCTTCAGGCCCAGTTCCTTCATGACGTCGTGGATGTCTTCCTTGGTCGTGTTCACGGTGCGCACGCCCGGCGCCACCTTCTGCGCCAGCTCCAGCCGGAAGTCGTTGATGTCGGTCAGGACCACGGTGCGCGCCCCGGCGTGACGGGCCACGGCGGCGGCCATCATGCCGATGGGGCCGGCGCCGGTGACCAGGACGTCCTCGCCCAGCAGGTCGAACTGCTGGGCCGTGTGCACCGCATTGCCGAACGGATCCAGGATCGAGCCGATCTCATAGGGGACGTCGTCGGGCAGTTCGATGACGTTGAAGGCCGGCGCCACCACGAACTCGGCGAAGGCGCCCTGGCGGTTGACGCCGATGCCGCGCGTATGCGGGTCCAAGTGGAAGTGCCCGGCGCGGGCCGCTTCGGAGTTCAGGTCAATCACGTGTCCCTCAGCCGAGACGCGCTGGCCGATCTTCAGCGGGCGATCCACCTCCTTGCCGATGGCGACGATTTCGCCGGCGAACTCATGGCCGGTGATCATCGGGGTCGGGACGTTCTTCTGGGACCACTCGTCCCAGTTCCAGATATGGATGTCGGTGCCGCAGACGGCGGTGCGATGCACCCGGATCAGCACATCCTCCGGCCCCGCCTCGGGGATCGGGGCGTCGATCAGTTCCAGGCCCTCGACCGGTCCGGTCTTGGCCAGGGCTTTCATCGTTTCGGCCATTACGGCGTCTCCTAAAAAGTCTAAGATCGTCATCCTCGGGCTTGTCCCGAGGATCCATACTCCCGGTTTTAGCCGGTGCGCACCGTCCTCGACGGAGTCTATGGATCCTCGGGACAAGCCCGAGGATGACGGGAATAATGTGGCCTAGCGTGACGGAGCACAGGGTCAGATAACCCCCAGCTCCCGGCCCGCCTGCGTAAACGCCTCAACCGTCCGGTCGATCTGTTCGAACGTATGCGCCGCCGACATCTGGGTGCGGATCCGGGCCTGGCCCCGCGGCACCACCGGGAAGGAAAACCCGATCACATAGACGCCCAGCTCCAGCGCCCGCGCCGCGAAATCCTGCGCCAGTTTAGCGTCGCCCAGCATGACCGGGATAATTGGGTGTTCCCCGTCCAGCAGGGTGAAGCCCGCGTCCGCCATGGCGTTGCGATAGCGATGGGCGTTGGCGGACAGGCGGGTGCGAAGCACGTCGCCCTCAGCCCCTTGGGCGATACGGATGGCCTCCAGCGAAGACCCGCACACCGCCGGCGACAGGGCGTTGGAGAACAGATAGGGCCGCGCCCGCTGTTTCAGCAGGTCGACCACCGCCTTCTTGGCGCAGATGAAGCCGCCCATGGCGCCGCCCAGGGCCTTGCCGAAGGTGCCGGTGACGAAGTCCACCTCGACCCCGTGATAGGCGAAGGAGCCCTTGCCCTGCGGGCCCAGGAAGCCCGTCGCGTGACAGTCGTCGACCATGATCAGGGCGTCGTATTTGTCGGCTAAGGCGCGGATGTCCTTCAGGCGGGCGATATAGCCGTCCATCGAGAAGGCGCCGTCGGTGGCGATGATGATGTCGCGCGCGCCGGCCTCGCGGGCCTCCTTCAGCCGCGTCTCCAACTCGTCCATGTCGGAATTGGCGAAGCGATAGCGTTTGGCCTTGCACAGCCGCACCCCGTCGATGATCGAGGCGTGGTTCAGGCTGTCGGAGACGATGGCGTCGTTTTCGCCGAACAGGGGCTCGAATATCCCGCCGTTGGCGTCGAAGGCGGCGGCGAACAGAATGGCGTCCTCAAAGCCGAGATAGCCGGCGACAGCCGCCTCCAGCTCTTTATGAATTTCCAGGGTGCCGCAGATGAAGCGGACCGAGGCCGTGCCCGCCCCCCACTTCTGTTGCGCCGCGATCCCGGCCTGGGTCACCCGCTCGTCGCCCGCCAAGCCCAGATAGTTGTTGGCGCAGAAGTTCAGCACCTCGCGCCCGCCGACCTGAATCACCGGCCCCTGGCGAGAGGCGATCACACGTTCGGGCTTGGTCAGGCCCTGGGCGTCGATCTCGGTCAGTTCGCCGGCGATACGGTCGTAGAAGCTCTGGGTCATGGCCGCGACCTACGCCCATTTCGGCCGGGTTTCCAGACGTCTCGACGCGATGTCAGGTCGCGGCCTGGGGGTTTTCCTCGGCCCGGATCGGACTGACGCGGATCTTGCCGCCGCACGGCTGGAAGGCGAAGGGAAGGCTGACTGCCGCCGTGTCGCCGGGCGCGGTGACCCGGATCGTCGCCACATTGGGACAGGTCTTCTGCATCGTCTCGTCGGGGATGACGTTCCAGGCGGTTTCGAAATAGGCCCTGGCCTGGGGCGCCAGTTCGACCGGCGTCGGAGCCTGGCCCTGGCGGAAATAGCTGCCGGGGCTTTGGTCGGCGCGGATCGAGGTCAGGGCCCGCCCCTGCGCGTCCAACAGGGTCACCCCCGGATAGCCGGTCAGGCTGCACGCCTGGCGGCCGATGTTCTGGAGACTGAAGTTGCGCACCCGATTGCCCGCCCCGGCGTCGCCGTCCTCGGCCGCGAGCTTCAGCTGCGGTCCCTTACAGGGGGTGGAGGCCGGCAGCACCCCGCCGGGGGCCGGCGCGACCGCCGGTTCCGGCTGGGCCTCGGCCAAGGGAGACGGCGTCCCCGCCGGTCGGGCGCAGCGTTCCAGGACGGCCACGCCGACCTGGTCGTTCGGGCTGAGCCGGCTGAGGGTGGCCGTCTCCTGGCCGTCACGGGTGGCGGTCCACCATTCGACGCCGGAGCCGACATAGCGGGCCCCGCTGGCGGCCTGGGCGGACCGCAGATCATAGGTCCGGCCCTTATAGGCCAGCTGGGCGGTGGCGCTGTCGGCATAGCGGGCCTCGACCGTCGCGCCGCTTTCGCAGGCGTAGCCGACGCCCGGAACCGGCGGGGCGGGCACGGGCTGGGCCTCGACCGGGGCGACCGGCTGCTCCGGCTCGGCCTGCTGACAGGCGGAGACGCCCGTCAGGGCGGCGATGGCGAGCAGGGCGGTCAGGCGGCGCGTCATGATCAGGTCTCCTGTTCACGCCCTTAACGGTCAAGCTGGCGAAAAGCTCCAGCGATCCGTGATCGGTCTTCAGTGATCGCCTTTCGGCGTCTCCATCAGCTCGATCAGCACCCCGCCCATCTCTTTCGGATGCAGGAAGACGACCGGCGTCCCGTGCGCCCCGATGCGCGGCTCGCCCGTGCCCAGGAGGGTCACCCCCTTGGCCCGCATCTCGGCGACGGCGGCGTGGATGTCATCGACCTCGAAACAGACGTGATGCTGGCCGCCCTTGGGATTCTTGGCCAGGAAGCCGACGATGGGGCTGGTCTCGTCATAGGGTTCGATCAGCTCGATCTGAGCCGTGGGGGTGTCGATGAAACAGACCTTCACCCCCTGCGCCGGCAGGTCGAACGGCTCGCCGATCTTCGTCGCGCCCAGAATGTCGCGATACAGTTTGATCGAATCCGCGATGGACGGGGTCGCGACCCCGACATGGTTCAGGGCGCCGATCATGCGGTCTCCTTAGGCGCGGGCTGGGCGTAACCCAGGCGCTGGTTCAGCTTCTCGATCAGGTCCGCCGCCGTATCGGCGATGGCCGAACCGGGCGGATAGACGGCCGCCGCCCCCATATCGAGCAGGGGCTGCACGTCGGACGGCGGGATGACGCCGCCGACCACGATCATGATGTCGGGCCGTCCAAGCCGTTCCAGCTCGGCCTTCAGTTCCGGCACCAGGGTCAGATGCCCGGCGGCCAGCGAACTGGCGCCCACTGCGTGAACCCCCTTGTCCACCGCATCGCGCGCCGCCTCGGCCGGGGTCTGGAACAGGGCGCCGGCGGTGACGTCGAAGCCCAGGTCGCCGTAGCCGGTGGCGACCACCTTCTGGCCCCGATCGTGCCCGTCCTGACCAAGCTTGGCGATCAGGATGCGCGGCGGCCCGCCGTCGTTCTCGACGAAGGTCGCCACCATCTCGCGGGCGCGGGCGAAGCGGGCGTCCGTCCCTGCCTCCTTCGCATAGACGCCGGACACGGTCTGAACCGTCGCCACATGGCGGCCGAAGGCGGCCTCCAGCGCGTCGGAGATTTCCCCCACCGTCGCCTTGGCCCGAGCGGCCTGCACCGCCAGCTCCAGCAGGTTCGCCTTCCCGCGCGCACCGTTCGTCAGCGCCTCCAGCGCCGCATCGGTCGCCGCCGGGTCTCGCTCGGCCCGCAGCCGTTTCAGCTTGTCGATCTGGGCCGCCAGCACCGCCGCATTGTCGACCTTCAGCATCGGAATATCGTCGACGACGGGGTTCAGATATTTGTTCACCCCCACCACCGTCTGCTGGCCGGTGTCGATCCGCGCCTGGGTCCTGGCGGCGGATTCCTCGATCCTCAGCTTGGGAATCCCGGCTTCGATCGCCTTGGCCATGCCGCCCAGGGCCTCGACCTCGGCCATGTGCGCCCGCGCCCGTTCGGCCAGTTCGTGGGTCAGCCGCTCGACATAATAGCTGCCGCCCCAGGGGTCGATGACGCGGGTCAGGCCGGTCTCCTGCTGCAGCAGGATCTGGGTGTTACGCGCGATCCGGGCCGAGAAGTCGGTCGGAAGCGCCAGGGCCTCGTCCAGCGCATTGGTGTGCAGGCTCTGCGTCTGCCCGCCCGCCGCCGCCATGGCCTCGACCATGGTGCGGCTGACATTGTTGAACACGTCCTGTGCCGCCAGCGACCAGCCCGAGGTCTGGCAGTGGGCGCGCAGGGACAGGGACTTCGGATCGACCCCGCCCTCTTTCCGCACCGCCTCGGCCCACAGCAGGCGGCCCGCTCGCATCTTGGCCACCTCCATGAAGTAGTTCATGCCGATGGCCCAGAAGAAGCTCAGCCGCGGCGCGAAGCGGTCGATCGGCATCCCCGCCGCGACGCCCGCCCGCAGATATTCGATCCCGTCCGCCAGGGTGTAGGCCAGCTCTATATCGGCCGAGGCCCCCGCCTCCTGCATGTGATAGCCGGAGATGGAGATGCTGTTGAACTTCGGCGTCTCCTGCGCCGTCCAGGCGAAGATGTCGGCGATGATCCGCATCGAGGGCTCGGGCGGATAGATGTAGGTGTTGCGGACCATGAACTCCTTCAGAATATCGTTCTGAATGGTCCCGGTCAGGGCCGCGTGCGGCACCCCCTGTTCTTCCGCCGCGACGACATACAGCGCCAGGATCGGCAGCACCGCCCCGTTCATCGTCATCGACACCGACATCTGGTCCAACGGAATCCCGTCGAACAGGGTCCGCATGTCATAGATGCTGTCGATGGCCACGCCGGCCATGCCGACGTCGCCCTTTACCCTGGGATGGTCGCTGTCATAGCCCCGGTGCGTCGCCAGATCGAAGGCGATGCTCAACCCCTTCTGACCCGCCGCCAGATTGCGGCGATAGAAGGCGTTCGACTCCTCGGCGGTCGAGAAACCGGCGTACTGGCGGATGGTCCAGGGATTGCCCGCATACATGGTCGGATAGGGCCCGCGCACGAAGGGCGCGAACCCCGGCAGACCGTCCTGGTGCGCCAGCCCCTCCAGCGCCTCGGCGCCGTAGGCGGTCTCGACCGTCAGCCCCTCGGGCGTCGCCCACGGCTCGCGCGCCGGCCCCTGCCCGGTCGGCATCAGGTTCAGGGCGATCCTGCTGAAATCGGGGAAGCTCATCCGATCACCTCCTCGAAGGCCGCCGCGAAGCGGATCGGGCTCAGGGCTTCGCACACCCGCTCCACCGCCGCCCCCGCCTCATCGACCGCCTCGACCGGCGCCGGCCGCACCTCGGGGTCCACATATTTGGTCACGCCGATGATCTGGGCCGCGCCGTTCTTCAGCGCCGCCTCACGCTGGGCGCGGGCGCGGGCGATGCGCGGCTGGATCACCGAGCCCTTCAGGGCCTCGACCAGGCCGCCCTCGGCCTCGATCATCTGAAACTCGGCCCAGCCGGCCTCGGCCAGATCCCGCGTCCGGGCGTCCAGATACCAGGAACCCGCCGCCGGATCGTCGACCCGGCCCAGATTGGCCTCCTCCATCAGCACCAGCTGGGTGTTGCGCGCCTGTCGCCGGGCGAAGGCGTCGGACCGGCCCGCCGCGCGGGTGAAGCCATCCAGCACCACCACGTCCGCGCCCCCCACGGCGCCCGCAAACCCCGCCGCCGTCAGCCGCAGCAGATTGGGCCAGGGATCGCGCGCCGACAGCATCCGCCGCGACGACCGCGCCTCGATCACCGCCGGCGCCTCGACCCCGAAGGCTCGCGTCAGGCCGGCCCAGATCAGCCGCATGGCCCGGACCTTAGCCAGGCTGTCGAAATATTCCGCATCGACCGACAGGCCGACCACCATCCCCTTCAGGGCCGCCTCGACCGACATCCCCGCGTCCACAGCCGCCTTCGCATGGGCCACGACGCTTGAGGCCGCAAAGGCCAGTTCCTGCGCCGCCGACCCGCCCGCCTCGTGTGCAACCCGGCCGCTGGCCAGGAAAAAGGTCGCCTCGGGATAGGCCCCCGCATGACGCGCCGCCGTATTGGCCGCCAGGCTCAGATGCTCCTCCACCGACCGCGGCGCCCCGCCCACCTCGGCGAAGGCCGAGATCACGTCCATGTGGAACCTCAGCTTGGCGCGCGGCGAACCCTTGGCGACGACCGCCAGGGCGTTGGCCGCATCCGGCCCGTCGATCCCGGCGTCCAGCGCGACCGGCGCCAGCTCCAGCGCCACGCTCTCCAGCGCCCGGCCCAGCGGCGCGGAATCCGCGAGCACCCGCCCCTTCAGCACCACCGAGGCGGCCCCGTTCTCCAGATCAGTCAGCACGGCCTCATTGACCGCCTCGGGATCATCCCCCTCGACCAGGGTCCGCAGATCCCACGCCCGGCCTTCGGAATCGGACGGACGCGGGGCGAAGATCGGCTGGACCCCGGTCGCCCCGGCGTAGAGGGGCCGCGTCGCCAGATGGTCCGCATCGAGGTGCATCAGCGACTCGATCGGCCGATCCTTGAGCGCCTTCTGGGCGGCTTCGCGCCATTCGAGGGGGGTGGGGATGGGGAAGCTCATGCGGCCGCCCACCCTTCTACTTTCGTCATTCCGGGCGAAGCGCAGCGGAGACCCGGAACCCAGCGGCGCCGAAGGCGAAATGGTTCAGCCGCACGATGTTTGAAGACCGAATCCGCGACAGGTTCGCGCTCACGCGCGCCGCTGGGTCCCCCGGTCTGCGCCGCGAAGACGCGGCTTGCCGGAGGATGACGAAAGAAGAGAACGGCAACCATCACCCGAACTCCACCAGCACGTCATCCGCCGCCACCGGATCCCCGTCCTTCGCCCCCACCGCCTTCACCACCCCGTCGCGTTCGGCCTTCAGGATGTTCTGCATCTTCATCGCCTCGATGATGGCCACCGTCTCGCCGGTCTTGACCGCCTGGCCCACCACCACCGGGATCGACACCACCAGCCCCGGCATGGGCGACAGCACCAGTTTCGACGTATCCGCGACCGCCTTCTCCGGCAGGCGCGCATACAGTTCGGCGATCTGGGGCCGCAGCACCCGCACCCGCGCCTTCGCGGCCCGGTGGCGGATGTCGAAGCCGTCGGCCACGCGTCGAACCTCGGCGGTGAAGGCCCCGCCGTCCAGCTCGGCCTTGAACTGGGCCAGGCCGGGCCGCCAGTCGATCTCCGACAGGCGGACGTCGCCCCCGCCGGTCAGGGTCAGGATCATCGCTTCGTCCGCATCATAGGACAGGCCCACCCCGTGCGGCGTCTTGTCGATCATCACGATCCAGTCGGTGCGGTCGGACGGATCGCCCTCCTGCTCAGCGAGGATCTCGTGCATGGCCATGGCGGCGGCGATCAGGATTCGCTCCTGGTGCTGCGTCGGCTTCAGGCCGTGGAAACCGTCCGGGAACTCGTCCTTGATATAGCTGGTCGACAGCCGGCCCGACTTGAACCGCTCTTGGTCCATCACCGCCGCCAGGAAGGGCACATTATGCCCCAGGCCCGACAGATGGGTGTCCTCCAGCGCCCGGGCCATGCCCGCGACTGCGGCCTCGCGCGTCTCGCCCCAGGCGCACAGTTTGGCGATCATCGGGTCGTAGAACATGCTGATCTCGTCGCCCTCGCGGACGCCGGAATCGTTTCGGACCACATAGCCGTCCTGCTCGCCCTCCTCCGGCTGCTCGTATCGGACCAGCCGACCGATGGAGGGCAGGAAGCCGCGATAGGGATCCTCGGCGTAGATCCGGCTCTCGATGGCCCAGCCGTCGATCTTGAGGTCCTTCTGCTCGAAGGCCAGTTTTTCACCCCAGGCCGAACGGATCATCTGTTCGACCAGATCGACCCCGGTGATCAGCTCCGTCACCGGATGTTCGACCTGAAGACGGGTGTTCATCTCCAGGAAATAAAACGACTTGTCCTGCCCCGCCACGAACTCGACCGTCCCGGCCGAGTCATAGTTGACCGCCTGGGCCAGGGCGACGGCCTGCGCCCCCATGGCGGCGCGGGTGGCCTCGTCCAGCAGGGGCGACGGCGCCTCCTCGATGACCTTCTGGTTGCGGCGCTGGATCGAACATTCGCGCTCGAACAGATGGACCACATGGCCGTGCTTGTCGCCCAGCACCTGGATCTCGATGTGGCGCGGATCGATGATGAACTTCTCAAGGAAGACCCGGTCGTCGCCGAAGGCGTTCAGCGCCTCGGCCTTCACCGCCGCGAACCCCTCGGCCATGTCGGCGTCCGAATGGGCCACGCGGATGCCCTTGCCGCCGCCGCCGGCGCTGGCCTTGATCATGATCGGATAGCCGATCTGGTTGGCGATCCTGACCGCCTCTTCCGGCGTCTCGATCAGCCCCATGTGCCCCGGCACGGTCGAGACCCCCGCCTCGGCCGCCAGTTTCTTGGAGCTGATCTTGTCGCCCATGGCCTCAATGGCCTCGGGGTTCGGGCCGATGAAGGCGATGCCCTCTTCCCTCAGCCGCCGCGCGAACCCGGCGTTCTCGCTCAGGAAGCCAAAGCCCGGATGCACGGCTTCCGCCCCCGTCTGGCGCACCGCCTCGACGATCTTGTCGGCCAGCAGATAGGACTGCGCCGCCGGCGCCGGCCCGATCAGCACCGCCTCGTCAGCCATCTCGACCGCCAACGACCCGGCGTCGGCCTCCGAATAGACCTGCACGGTTTTGATGCCCATGCGGCGGCAGGTCTTGATGATCCGAACCGCGATCTCGCCTCGGTTGGCGATGAGGATTTTGGAGAACATGGTTCAGTCCTTCATAATCGTCATCCTAGGCCTTGCGCCTAGGATCCAGAGACTCCGTCGAGGCCGGTGGGCCACGGTCGATACCGGGAGTCTGGATCCTCGGGACAAGCCCGAGGATGACGTGTGGTGGGGGGGTGCGATGGTGACGGCGGACAGTCTGATCGGCTGCTACATGATGGCCAACAGGATGCACGGCGTCGTCTATGTCGGCGTCAGCAGCCAACTGGTCACGCGTGTCGGTCAGCATCGCGCGGGCGTCATCGACGGCTTCACGAAGCGGTACGGCCTGAAACGCCTTGTCTGGTACGAGTTCCATGACACCATCGTCGGTGCGATCCGGCGGGAGAAAACGCTGAAACACTGGCCCCGCGACTGGAAGGCCAATCTGATCGAACGCACCAACCCGCACTGGGACGACCTGTTCGACGGCTTGGTGCGGACGACCGGCGCCGAGCCTGACCCGGACGCCTATCGAAACTGGATTCCGCCGGAAGAGTGAACCACCCCTCCCAAAGCCGTCATCCTCGGGCTTGTCCCGAGGATCCAGACTCCCGGTCTTCAGCGGGGCGCGCCAGCCGGTGACGCGACGCGGTTGAGACCGGCGGTCCACGCTCGACACCGGGAGTCTGGATCCTCGGGACAAGCCCGAGGATGACGCACTTTCGGGAAGCATCAAAACCACCCTCACAGCGGAATATTATCGTGCTTCTTCCAGGGGTTCTCCTGGACCTTGTTCTTCAGCGTCCGCAGCGCCTTCACCAGCCGCCGCCGCGTCCCGTGCGGCATGATGACGTCGTCGATATAGCCCAGCCCCGCCGCCACGAACGGGTTGGCGAACCGGTCCTTGTACTCGGCCTCGCGCGCGGCCAGGGCGGCCGGATCGCCGGCCTCCTTGCGGAAGATGATCTCGACCGCGCCCTTGGCGCCCATGACCGCGATCTCGGCGGTGGGCCAGGCGTAGTTGACGTCGCCGCGCAGGTGTTTCGAACTCATCACGTCATAGGCGCCGCCATAGGCCTTGCGCGTGATCAGGGTCAGTTTCGGAACCGTCGCCTCGGCATAGGCGAACAGCAGCTTGGCCCCGTGTTTGATCAGGGCGCCGTACTCCTGCTTGGTCCCCGGCATGAAGCCCGGCACGTCCACGAAGGTGACGATCGCAATGCCGAAGGCGTCGCAGAAGCGCACGAACCGCGCGGCCTTGCGGCTTGAATCGATGTCCAGCACCCCGGCCAGCACCTGGGGCTGGTTGGCGACGATCCCGACCGTCTGGCCGTCCAGCCGGCCGAAGCCGCAGATGATGTTCTTGGCGAAGTCGGCCCCGATCTCGAAGAAGTCGGCCTCGTCGACCACCTTCAGGATCAGCTCCTTCATGTCATAGGGCTGGTTCGGGTTGGCCGGGATCAGGGTGTCCAGCGACGGCTCGTCCCGCTCGGGCTCGTCATAGCTCTCGCGCACCGGCGGCTTTTCGCGGTTCGACAGGGGCAGGAAGCCGATCAGGCGGCGCACCTCCGACAGGGCCTCCAGGTCGTTCTCGAACGCCCCGTCCGCCACGCCCGACTTGCCGGCATGCACCCGCGCCCCGCCCAAGTCCTCGTGGCTGACGACCTCGTTGGTGACCGTCTTCACCACGTCGGGGCCGGTCACGTACATATAGCTCGTGTCCTTCACCATGAAGATGAAGTCGGTGATGGCCGGCGAATAGACGTCGCCCCCCGCGCACGGCCCCATGATCACGCTGATCTGGGGAATGACGCCGCTGGCCAGGGTGTTTTGCAGGAAGATGTCGGCGTATCCGGCCAGGCTCTCCACCCCCTCCTGGATCCGCGCCCCGCCCGCGTCGAACAGGCCGATGATCGGCGCGCCGGTGGTCAGGGCCATCTTCTGCAGCTTGACGATCTTGGCCGCATGGGCGCCCGACAGGCTGCCGCCGAACACCGTGAAATCCTTGGAGAAGACATAGACCAGCCGCCCGCCGATGGTGCCGCGCCCCGTCACCACCCCGTCGCCGGGGATGCGCTGCGTCTCCATCCCGAAGTCGTGGCTGCGGTGCTCGACGAACATGTCGGTCTCCTCGAAGGAGCCCTCGTCCAGCAGAACGTCGATGCGTTCGCGCGCCGTCAGCTTGCCCTTGGCGTGCTGGGCGGCGATACGCTTTTCCCCGCCGCCCAGTTTCGCGGCGGCGCGACGGCGCTCCAGTTCTTCAAGGATGGCTTGAGTCATGATCGGTTTCGGCCTCTCGTTCGAACGGCAAGGCGTGGCGCCTTCATCACAAAATGGCAAACGCAACTTTGCAAAAGATGCGGAACTGCGCGGACTTGCAAAGGCGGCGGCTGTGAACTGCAAACTTGCGAATGGCTGAGAAGCTTTTTCTGGGACCCAAGCTGCGCAAGCTGCGCGAGGCGCGCGGCTGGACGCTGGAGGCCTGCGCCGAACGTCTGGGCCTGTCGCCCTCCTATCTGTCGCAGATCGAGACCAATCAGCGCCCGGCCACCGCCCGCGTCCTGATCGCCCTGACCCGCGCCTTCCACATCGACGCCAGCCTGTTCGATCTCGAGGGCGACGCCCGCCTGATCGCCGACCTGCGCGAGGCCACCACCGACATCGCCGGTCCGGTCAGCGGCGGGGCCGAGCCCCCGACCGCGGCCGAGCTGAAACAGGCCGTCGCCAACACCCCGCGCCTGGCCCATCAGTTCCTGGCCCTGCACCAGGCCTTCCGCCAGCTGGACGAGCGGGTGAAGGCGCTGGACGACACCCTGGGCCGCGACGAACTGGGCGCCCGCGTCGCCCTGCTGCCCTATGAGGAGGTCCGCGACTTCTTCCACTACCGCGACAACTACGTCGACAGCCTGGACACGGCGGCCGAGGCCCTGGCGGCCGACATCCCCCAGGACGGCCCGATCGAACGGGCGCTGGAGACCCTGCTGGCCGACCGGCACGGCGTCCGCACCGTCTATGTCGCGGGGCAGGAGGCCCTGCGCCGCTATGATCCCGCCGGCCGAATCCTGACCCTCGACGCCTGGCAGCCCGGCGCCACCCGGTCGTTCCAGCTGGCCCACCAGCTGGCCCTGCTGTCCTTCCGCGACCTGATCGAGACCGAGCTGGACCAGGCCGCCTTCCGCACCCAGGTCGCGCGCGACGTGGCCCGCGTCGGCCTGGCCAACTACGCCGCCGGCGCCCTGCTGCTGCCCTACCGCGCCTTCCTCGAGGCGGCGCGGGCGGAGAAGCACGACATCGACCGCCTGCGCACCCGGTTCCAGGTCAGTTTCGAACAGGTCTGCCACCGGCTCTCGACCCTGCAACGGCCCGGCTGGCGCGGCGTGCCCTTCTATTTCGCCCGCGTCGACATGGCCGGCAACATCACCAAACGGCACAGCGCCACCCGCTTCCAGTTCGCCCGCTTCGGCGGCGCCTGCCCCCTGTGGAACGTCCACGAGGCCTTCGCCACGCCCGACCGAATCGGGGTGCAGCTGGCCGAAATGCCCGACGGCTCGCGCTACATCTCCATCGCCCGCTCCGTGTCCAAGCCCAGCGGCTCATACCTCGCCAACGACCGCCGCTACGCCCTGTCCCTGGGCTGCGAGATCGAGCACGCCGGGTC
The DNA here is from genome assembly GCF_058801445.1 of Brevundimonas sp. GW822-FHT03E11. NCBI lineage: Bacteria > Pseudomonadati > Pseudomonadota > Alphaproteobacteria > Caulobacterales > Caulobacteraceae > Brevundimonas > Brevundimonas sp. GW822-FHT03E11. Next base: position 61,643 of record NZ_JBXANG010000008.1, read on the forward strand.
GCTGGTCTACGCCGCCGGTCTGGACCTGAACGGCCCCGCCGCCCGGATCGGCGTCAGTTGCCGCATCTGCGAGCGCACTGACTGCACCCAGCGCGCCTTCCCGCCCCTCGACCGCGCCCTTCACGTCCCCGAGAACGAGCGCGGCGTGGTGCCCTATGTGCTGGATGGCCCCCGCCCGGAACGCTATTGATCGGGGCATGACCTCACACGCACCCATCGGCGTCGCCGTCGTCGGCTACGGCCTGGCGGGCCAGACCTTCCACGCCCCCCTGATCGAGGCGACCCCGGGCCTGCACCTGACCGCCGTCGTCTCGTCGCGCCCTGAAGCGGTCCACGCCGACCTGCCTGGCGTCGCGGTCCTGCCGGATCTGGACGACGCCCTGGCCCGCGACGACATCGGGCTGATCGTCGTCGCCACCCCCGACGCCCTGCACGCCGAACAGTCGATCGCCGCGCTTCAGGCCGGCAAGTCCGTGGTGGTGGACAAGCCCTTCGCCGTCACCCTGTCCGACGCGCAAGCCGTCGCCGCCGTCGCGGCTTCGTCGCCCGGCGTCTTCAGCGTCTTCCAGAACCGCCGCTGGGACGCCGACTTCCTGACCCTGCGCCGGCTGATCGACCAGGGCGAACTGGGCGATGTCGCCGCGTTCGAAAGCCACTACGACCGCTTCCGCCCGACCGTCACCGACCGCTGGAAGGACAGACGCGACGGCGGCGTCTGGGCCGACCTGGGCCCACACCTGATCGACCAGGCGGTGCAACTGTTCGGCCCGCCCGTGGGCGTCTACGCCGACCTCCAGGCCCAGCGCGTCGGCGCGACCGCCATCGACTACGCCCACGTCCTGCTGCGCTACGACCGGCTGCGGGTCATCCTGAACATGAGCCACCTCGCCGCAGAGGCCAGCCTCCGCTACGTCGTCCACGGCACGGGCGGCAGCTTCATCAAACACGGCCTCGACGCCCAGGAGAGCCAGTCCAAGGCGGGCCTGCGTCCCGGCGACGACGACTGGGGCCTAGACCCGTCGCCCGGCGTACTGACCAGGCAGATCGACGGCAAAGCCGTCCGCACCACGCCCGCGCCCGAACGCGGCGACCACCCCGCCTTCTACGCCGCAGTCCGCGACGCCGTCCGCGGCGCGGCGCCCGCGCCCGTTCCCGCCGACCAGGCGCTGATCGTCATGCGCGTCCTGGACGCCGGCCTGCGCAGCGCCGCAGAGCGGCGGGAAATCCCCCTGTGAAGACGGTCTGAAAGCCGGTTTGAACCGAACGCGGCAATGGAGTCCGCAACCATGGCGGAACTGTCACGCTATAGGTCCATGCTTAAGACCAAGATGAATCCGCGCGTCTTCTGGGGCGCAAGCCTGATCGTCGGCCTGCTGCTGGCCCTGGCCGTCGCCGCCCCCGGCGAGTCCGACCGTCTGTTCCAGGCCGCTCAAGGCTGGGTGATCGACACCTTCGGCTGGTTCTACATCGCCGCCGTCGCCGGATTTCTGCTGCTGATCCTGTTCCTCGCCCTGGGGCCGACCGGGGCCCTAAAGCTGGGGCCGGACGATTCGGAGCCGGACTTCCCCTATGTCTCCTGGCTCGCCATGCTGTTCGCCGCCGGCATGGGCATCGGCCTGATGTATTTCGCCGTCGCCGAGCCGATCCAGCATTACGCCAGCCCGCCCGAGGCCCAGCCCCGCACCTTCGAGGCGGCGCGAGAGGCGATGGTGATCACCTTCACCCATTGGGGCGTCCACGCCTGGGCCGCCTATGCGCTGGTCGGGCTCAGCCTGGCCTATTTCGCCCATCGCAAGGGCCTGCCGCTGACCCTTCGCTCGGGCCTGTCGCCCCTGTTGGGCCGGAGGATCAACGGACCGATCGGCGACGCCGTCGACGTCTTCGCCATCTGCGGCACCCTGTTCGGCATCGCCACCTCCCTGGGTCTGGGGGTGTCGCAGATCAACAGCGGGCTGAACGATCTGACGGGCCTGCCCAATACGCCCTGGGTGCAGGTGGGGCTGATCGCCTTGGTCATGGCGGGCGCCACCGCCTCGGTGCTTACCGGACTGGACAAGGGGGTCCGGCGGCTGTCGGAGCTGAACCTGGTGCTGGCGGTGCTGCTGATGCTGTTCGTCCTGGTCGTCGGGCCGACCGGCTTCCTCCTGAAGGCCCTGGTCCAGAACTTCGGCCTCTATCTGGACCATTTCTTCATCCGCACCTTCAACCTCTACGCCTATGAGCCCCGCGGCTGGATGGCGAACTGGACTCTGTTCTACTGGGCCTGGTGGATCGCCTGGTCGCCCTTCGTGGGCATGTTCATCGCCCGCATCTCACGCGGCCGCACGGTGCGGGAGTTCGTCATCGGCGTGCTGCTGGTTCCCACCGGCTTCACCTTTCTGTGGATGACGATCTTCGGCAATACGGCGGTCAATCTCGATATGGGGGTCGCGGCGGGGGCCATCGCCGATGCGGTGACGGCGGACCTGTCCACCGCCATATTCCGCTTCTTCGAGGAACTGCCGGGCGCCGCCGTCACCTCGACCCTGGCGGTGCTGCTGGTGGCGGTCTTCTTCGTCACCTCGGCGGATTCCGGCTCATTGGTGATCGACACCATCGCGTCGGGCGGGGCCGACGATACGCCGCGTTGGCAAAGGGTCTATTGGTGTTCGCTGGAGGGGCTGGCCGCCGCCCTGCTGCTGTTGGCCGGGGGCCTGGGCGCGCTTCAGGCGGCGACCCTGGTGGCCGCCCTGCCCTTCGCCGTCATCATGATCCTGCTGGCCGCCGGACTGGTGCGGCAGATGAACGCCGACCTGGCCGGACGCGCGGTCGAGACCGAAGGCCCGCCCCTGTCCGAACAGCTCAAACGCATTCTGTCGCCCGCGAACCGGCGCGATATCGACCGCCAGCTGGACCAGGCCGGAGCCCCGGCCCTGGAGACGGTTCGCGCGGCCCTGTCCGCCGAAGGACTGGAGGCTGAGGTGGCGCGCGAGGCGACCGGCCTGGTCCTGACCGCGACCGGTCAGAACGGGCCGACGTTCCATTATCGCCTCGCGGCGCGTGAACGTCCGCGCCCCGCCATGACCGCGCTGGATGCGCCCGAGAAACGCCGCGCGATGGAATGGCGGCTGTCCGCCTATTCCGACGCCGCCGGGCGGGCGCGCGATCTGACGGGGTTCACCCGGGAACAGATCGTCGCCGACGTGCTTGAACATCTGCGCCTTTGGCGCATGGGGTGACGTCGGCGAGACGACTTGCCGACGGCGCCGCCAAGGGTCGGAGCCGCCATGCTGAGCAATGTTCACGCCTTCATCCAGCCCTTCGCCGTCCTGCTGGAGCTGGCCGGAGCCGGGATCATCGTCGGCGGCGTCGTGCTGGCGACCATGCTTTTCGCCCTGCACGGCGCGCGCGACCGGAACTGGCGTCAGGCCTATACGACCTATCGCGCCAACCTCGGCCGCGGAATTCTGCTGGGGCTTGAGCTGCTGGTCGGCGCCGACATCATCAGCACCATTACGGCCCCGCTGACGCTCCAGACGGTGGGCTTGCTGGGTCTGGTGGTGCTGATCCGGACATTCCTCAGCTTCTCCCTGGAGACGGAGATCGAGGGTTGCTGGCCCTGGCGTCGGGCCGCCCGGTCCGACGATCGGCGCGCGGACGAACGCTGAAAGCCGAGATCAGGCGGATTTCGGCAGGGCGGTCAAGGAGCCGTCCGTCTCCAGAAAGACAGCCTCAAGCTGATCGAGGCGCTCGACTCCGGCGGCGCGGGCGGTCGCCTCGATCTCGCCTTGGGTGACCCTCTGCCGGCGCATCGCCTCCGGAAGCGGTCGGCCGCCCCGCAGCAGAAGCGTGGGCTCGGCCTTCACCAGCGCATCAACCGGCTTGAAGCGGACGGAGGCGGCGGTGACCACCAGCTGCATCAGGACCAGGAGCAGGAGCGCCGTCAGCCCCTCGACGAGCGCCAGAGTTTTGGTGGTGATGATGGAGGCCAGGGTGGAACCGATGGCGATTGTGACGATCAGGTCGAAGGCGTTCAGCTTGGACAGGGTCCGCTTGCCCGACAGCCTCAAGATCAGCACCAGGGCGGCGTAGGCGGCCGGAGCGATGATCAGGATGCGAACGACGCCCGACCAGCCGTCGAACAGGGCTTGGGGGAAGGGATTGGAGTCCATGTGGACCCCAACGGACGGCCTTTTGCAGAGTTGCGTCAAATCGCCCTAGGGTGCGTAACCGGTCGCAGTCCAAAGACGAGTCCCTGGACATGCCTATCCATCTGTCGCCCTTCGACGCCGCGGCGATCCTGATCGTGCTCAGCGCCGTGCTGGGCTGGGTCAATCATCGCTATTTCCGGCTGCCGGGTACGGTCGCCATGACGTTGATGGGCGCCGTGGCCTCTCTCTGCGTGATCGCTGCGGACGCCGTGTTTCAGGGCAGCGACATCTCCGCCCAGGTCAGCCGCTTCCTGGACGACATCGATTTCCACGACACCCTGATGAACGGCATGCTGTCCTTCCTGCTGTTCGCCGGCGCCCTGCACGTCGATATCGAACATCTCAGGCGGGGACGGTGGCAGATCGCGATCCTAAGCACGATCGGCGTGGCGGCCTCCACCCTGATCGTCGGCTTCGGCTTGAAAGCCCTGACCGGCCTGGTCGGCATGGAGGCGCCGCTGATCTGGTGTTTCGTCTTCGGCGCCTTGATCAGCCCCACCGACCCCGTCGCCGTCATGGGCGTGCTGAAGACCGCCAGAGTTCCGCCGACCCTTCAGGCCACCATAGCGGGAGAGAGTCTGTTCAACGACGGGGTGGGGGTCGTGGTCTTCTCCATTCTTCTGGCGAGCGCCGTCGGTGGAGAGGCCTTCTCAATCCCGCACGCCGGCGAGATGTTTGTGGTCGAGGCCTTGGGCGGCGCTCTTCTGGGCGCCGTGATCGGCTGGATCGCCTATCGGGCCATGAAGATGATCGACGACTATTCCGTCGAGGTGATGATCACCCTGGCGACGGTGATGGGTGGCTACGCCCTCGCCACGGCTCTTCACATCAGCGGCCCCGTCGCCATGGCCGTTGCGGGGCTGATCGTCGGCAATCCGGGCGTCAGCTACGCCATGAGCGACACCACCAAGGACTATGTGCTGAAGTTCTGGGCCCTGATCGACGAGGTCCTGAACGCGGTCCTCTTCCTGCTGATCGGACTCGAAGCGGTCGTCTTGGCCGACAGCATCGGCCTGCTCGGCCTGGGACTGTTGACGATTCCCCTGGTGCTCGCCGCCCGAGCGGTTTCGGTGGGGGCGCCCCTGTTGTTCTGGCGCAGGCTTCTGCCGCTTCCGCTGGCCTTCCCCGTCATGACCTGGGGCGGTCTGAGGGGCGGCATATCCATCGCCCTGGCCCTGTCCCTGCCGGAAGGACCGATGAAGGACGTCATCCTCGCCGCCACCTATATGGTCGTCCTGTTCTCGGTCCTCGCCCAGGGGGCGACGATCGGGGGGCTGGTGCGTCGCAGCGTCAGACGCGCCTCGGCGGCCGTCGCCGACTGACCGAGGCGCGCCTCAGCTGAACTATTCATCAACCGGCTGGTGGGTGAAGCCCTTGACCCCGCTCAGGGGTTTGGCGTCACGGCCGATTTCGACCTCGCTCTCGGCATAGGCGATCAGCAGGCGCGTCAGATCCGCCAGGGCGGTTTCGTGGATCCGCTCATAGCCGTGGCTGGCGTCCACGCCGAAGGTGATCAAGGCGGTGCGGATGTCCGCCCCGGATTCCAGCGCAGAGGCCGAGTCCGAGCGGTAGTAGCGGAAGACGTCTTTCTGATGCGCGATGTCGTGGTCGCGCGCCAGTTGGACCAGTTTGCGCGACAGGTGCCAGTCGAACGGCCCCGTCTGGTCGGCCATGGCGATGGTGACGCCGAACTCCGACGAGTTCTGGCCCGGCGCCGTCGTGCCGTTGTCGACCGTGACCATGGCCGCCACGTCCGGGATCAGCACGGACGAGGCGCCCAGCCCCACCTCCTCGGCGATGGTGAACAGCCACCAGGTGTCGACCGTGGGGGTGCGCTCTTCACGGATCATGCACTCCAGAGCGGCCAAAAGGACCGCGACCCCCGCCTTGTCGTCCAGATGGCGCGAGACGATAAAGCCGGTGTCGGTGAACTCGGGCTGGGGGTCGATGGCGACGATGTCGCCGACGTCGATCCCGAGAGCCAGGGTGTCGTCGCGCCCGTGGGTCACGGCGTCGATGCGCAGCTCGACCTGACGCCAGCTGACCGGCTGGGTGTCCACCTCCTCATTGAAGGTGTGGCCCGAGGCCTTCAGCGGCAGGATGGTGCCGCGCCAGGCGCCGCCCTCCGAAAAGACTGTGGCCCGCGCGCCCTCCGCGAAGCGCGACGACCAGTGGCCGATGGCCACCAGCTCCAGCCGGCCGTTGTCCTTCACCTGTTTGACCTGGGCGCCCAGGGTGTCGACGTGGGCAACGACCGCGCGGGCGGGTTTGGAGGCCCGGCCCGGCAGGCGGGCCCGGATGGCGCCGCGTCGGGTCAGTTCATAGTCCAGCCCCAGCCGCTGCAGCTCTCGGCACACCTGCCACACGGCCTCGTCGGTATAGCCGGTGGGGCTGGGCGTGTTCAGCAGGTCGGCGAGGCGGGACTTCAGATAGTCGAGGTCGATCGCTGGACGGGCCAAGGGGCCTCCTTCAGACGTCGGCGCGAACCACGGCGCGCGCCGAGGTCGGGGCGGACAGGGGGAACAACAGGTCGATGAAACGCTCGGCCGTCGGCTGGGGTTCGTGATTGGCCAGGCCGGGGCGTTCGTTGGCCTCGATGAAGGCGTAGTCGGGCTCGCGTGGCGACTTCACCATCAGGTCTATGCCGGTGACCGGGATGTCGATGGCGCGGGCGGCGGCGACGGCGGCGCGGATCAGGGTCGGGTGCACCTCCTCCGTCACATCGTGAATGGTGCCGCCCAGGTGCAGATTGGCCGCCTTGCGCACCAGAACCTCGACGCCCTCGGGCGCGACGTCGTCCAGGCCATAGCCGGCCTCGCCCAGGGTGCGTTCGGTCTCTTCGTCAATGGGTATGGTCGATTCTCCGCCGGTCGCAGCGGCGCGGCGGCGGCTCTGATGCTCGATCAGGGCCCGAAGCGGGGTGCGCCCGTCGCCGATGACGCGGGGCGGGCGACGCAGGGCGCAAGCCACGACCTTGTAGTCGATCACCACCAGACGCAGATCCTCCCCCTGGACCTGTTCCTCGATCAGCACTTCGGAACAGATGCGGCGCGCGCGGACCAGGGCCGACTGGACGGCCTTCATGGTCGTCAGACCCACGGCGACGCCCTGCCCCTGTTCGCCCCGCGCCGGCTTGACCACCAGGGCGCCGAACCGCTCCAGGGCCGCGTCGATGGCGGAGGGATCGTCCGGATCGACCCGCTCGGGCACGCGCACCCCGGCCGCCTCGACGATGCGTCGCGTCATCCGCTTGTCGTCGCAGATGCTGAGCGCCACGGCCGAGGTCAGCTCCGACAGGCTCTCGCGGCACCGCACCGACCGGCCGCCCCAGTTCAGCCGGAACAGTCCGCCCTCGGCGTCGATGATCTCGGTATGGATGCCGCGCCGCCGCGCCTCGTTGACGATGATCCGGGCATAGGGGTTCAGGTCGTGATCGTCGGTCGGGCCGACGAACAGGGCCTCGTTGATCGGGTTCTTGCGCTTGACCCCGAAGAAGGAGACGCGGCGAAACCCCAGCTTCTCGTACAGGGCGATGGCCTGGTCGTTGTCGTGCATGACCGACAGGTCCATGTAGGCCAGGCCCTGGGTCTTGAAATGCTCGGCCAGCCGCCGGACCAGGGCCTCGCCGACGCCCGGCTGGGTCGCCTGGGGATCGACCGCCAGACACCATAGCGAAGATCCGCATTCGGGATCGTCGAAGGCGCGCGCGTGATTGACCCCCGTCACCGTGCCGATGACGGCGCCCGTCGTCGCATCTTCGGCGACGAAATAGGTGATCGTCCGGTCGTCGCGATGGGACCAGAAGAAGTCGGGCGGGACCGGCACCATCTTGCGCTTGGCGTAGATGTCGTTGACCGCCTGGGCGTCCGCCTCCGACGTCAGGCGGCGCACGGTGAAGCCTCTCGGCTGGCGACGGCCCGCGCGATAGGTGGCCAGCTCCAGCCGATAGGTGTGCGACGGGTCCAGGAACAGCTCCTGCGGCGCCTGGGCCAGCAGGACATGCGGATTGCGGACGTAGAAGGCGATGTCGCGCCGGTCCGGCCCCTCGGCGCGCAGGGCCTCGACCAGGGGCTCGGCCGTCTCGAAGGTCTGGGCGAACAGCAGCCGGCCCCAGCCGCAGTCCAGCACGGCGTCCGGCCTCGGTCCGTCGCCGGACTGCACGGGCGGCTTCAGCCCCTCGTGGCGCAGCCGCTTCAGCCGGTGCGCCTTGGACCGTTCAGGTCGAACGTCAGACGCCATGCTGTTGCATCCACATCTCGAGCACGGCGACCTGCCACAGTTCCGACCCGCGCAGCGGCGTGATGTGCTGGGTCGGATCGGCGAACAGGGTGTCCAGATACCCCCTGTCGAACAGGCCGCGGTCGCGCGCCGCCTGATTGGTCAGGGCCTCGCGCACCATCTCCAGATACGGACCCTGGATGTATTTCAGCGCGGGGACGGGGAAATAGCCCTTCTTGCGGTCGATCACATCGGACGGGATCACCAGGCGCGCCGCCTCCTTCAGCACCCCCTTGCCCCCCTGAGCCAGCTTGTGCTCCGGCGGAATCCGGCCGGCCAGTTCGACCAGCTCGTGGTCGAGGAAGGGCACCCGCGCCTCCAGCCCCCAGGCCATGGTCATGTTGTCGACCCGCTTCACCGGATCGTCGACCAGCATCACCTGGCTGTCCAGGCGCAGGGCCTGGTCGACCGGCGTATCGGCGCCCGGTTGGGCGAAATGGGCCTCGACCAGGGCGCGGCTGACGTCGGTGTCGGCCATATAGGCGCCGTTCAACTGGGTCTTCAGCGTCGCATGGCTGCGGTCGAAAAAGGCCTTGGCGTAGGTCTCGACCGGGTCGGTCGCCTCCAGCATCGGCGGGTACCAATGATAGCCGGCGAAGACCTCGTCCGCCCCCTGGCCCGACTGCACCACCTTGATGTGTTTCGAGACTTCCTGGCTCAGCAGATAGAAGCCGACGTTGTCGTAACTGACCATCGGCTCCGACATGGCCCCGATGGTCCCCGGCAGGGCCTCCATCAGCCGCTGGTGCGGCACGAAGATCTGGTGGTGTTTGGTCCCATAGTGTTTGGCGATCAGGTCGGAATAGACGAACTCGTCGCCCTTCTCGCCATTGGCCTCTTCGAAGCCGACGGAGAAGGTCATCAGATCCTTCTGGCCCAGCTCGGCCAGCAGGCCGACGATCAGGCTGGAATCCACCCCGCCCGACAGCAGCACGCCCACCGGCACGTCCGCGACCATGCGGCGCTTCACCGCCTCGCGCAGACTGTCCAGCACCCGGTCGCGCCAGTCTTCGGCCGTCAGTCCGGCGTCCTCGGCGTGGCGGGTCATGTCCGGCCGCCAGTACAGCCGGTCCTTCGCCGTCCCGTCCGCCTCGATCACCCGAACGGTCGCCGGGGGAAACTTCTTCACGCCTTTCAGTATGGTGTGCGGCGGCGGAACGACCGCATGGAAGGTCATGTAGTGGTGCAGGCCGACCGGATCGATGGTCTTGTCCACATCCCCCGCCGCCAGCAGGGCCGGCAGGCTGGAGGCGAACCTCAGCCGCTTGCCGCTCTCGGCCAGATACAGCGGTTTGATGCCGAACCGGTCGCGGGCGATCACGGTGCGGCCCGTGTCCCGCTCATGCAGGACGAAGGCGAACATGCCCTTGAACCGTTCGACGCAGGCCTCGCCCCAGGCCTTCCAGGCCTTGATGATCACCTCGGTGTCGCCGTGCGAGAAGAAGCGAAAGCCCAGCCCCTGCAGCTCTTCGCGCAGCTCCGGATAGTTGTAGATGCAGCCGTTGAAGGCCAGGGTCACGCCCAGGTCGGCGTCCACCATCGGCTGCTGCGCCGCCTCCGACAGGTCGATGATCTTCAGCCGGCGATGCCCCAGCCCCACCGGGCCGCGCATCACTATGCCGGACCCATCCGGTCCCCGAGGCGAGAGCGCATCCGTCATGCGTTGCACGGCGCCGGCGTCGGCCGGCCGTCCGTCGAAATTGATCTCGCCGCTAAGACCGCACATGGGGCCTCCTTGAATTGTGGATGCAGCGGGTACAAATGTTTCGTGTACGAAAGAGTTCAACCGGATGATTGATCTTTCAGCGGGGCTGTCTCCCAACGCGCCGACGGATTCGACGGCGACCCTGGTCCGCTCCCTCAGACGGATCGCCCAGGCGATCGACGTCCGATCGCGGGAAATCGCGCGCCTGACGGGCCTCACCTTGCCGCAGCTGCTGGTGCTGCAATCGATCCGCGACCTGGGCGAGGTCAGCACCAGCGCCATATCCCGCGACGTCTCCATGTCCCCGCCCACAGTGGTCGCCGTGCTGGACAAGCTGGAGGCCAAGGGGATGGCTGTGCGTTATCGCTCAACGATTGACCGTCGGATCGTCCATGTCCGGCTGACAGAGGCCGGGCGAGGCGCCCTGGCCTCCTCGCCCGGCCTGTTCGGCGACGGCTTCATTTCAGGTTTCGGCCGACTGTCGGCGGACGACCGGGCGGCGATGGCGACGGCCGTGGATCGGCTGGCGACGATGATGCAACCGCGCCCGCCTGCGTTTTCAGAAGACGGCGAAACGGGCTGAGGACGACCGCCGTCAGCCCCCCCGCCACTCGCTGAGCAGCTTGCCGCTCGCATCCTCAAAGGCCACGCGGTCCAGGCGAACCGCGCCGATACAGACCGGCCGCTGATCGGGGCCGGCGGCGCGGCAGCGGATGGCGCGGCCGTCGGCGAAGGCGGCCATTCGCCCTTCCAGCACCAGCCGGTAGCCGTCTGACGGCGCCGGAGGCGGCTGGTCCCCTTCGCCCCTTACGACATATTCATAGGCGCGACCGTTGCGGCGGCCGGTGCGCGGACCGTCCTGGTCGAAGACCGCCGCCAGGCCCGCGGTCTGGGGAGACGGGGCGACGGAGCCGCCGGCCAGGGGATCGCCCTGGACGCCGGGGCAGCTCTCGGTCCTCAACCAGGGACGGGTCAACCAAAAGCCCTCGGCGGCCTCCCAGCTGTCGGCGCCCCCGGCGATCAGGGCGGAGTCGGTCCAGTCGCCCGGCGCCAGCGTCAGCTTCAGGGTTCGCCGCCGATCGCCCCAGGACCAGCGGGCCAGGCCGTCGCCGGACGCAGCGTCCCCGGCGGGCGGCGTGCCGGGCCCCGTGCAGCCGAAGACCTGACGCACCGCAAAGCGCCGACCGACCAGGTCCGTGCCGCCGACCTTGCGCCCCGCCGCATAGGCCGAAGCGGCCACGTCCATGGCTTGCAGCAAGCTCGCCCGGTCCAGGGTCGGCGCAGGCGCGACCGAAACGACCGGGGCCTGGGTCTGGGCCTGGGTTTGAGGCGGAGCGGCTTCAGGCGCCGGCTCCTCGCGCTGACAGCCCGCCAGGACGAGACCGAGGAGGAGGACAGACGCCGCGAGCGCGACGACCGACGGGCGAGGCGACGCGATCGGTTCGAGCATGAACCAAGCCTAGCATAAGGTCGGTCGCTTTTGGGGCGGCCCTGCGAAAAAGGTTGACGAAGGGCGCGGAGAACGGTCTGCACACCCTATGACTTTCGACCAGATGGTTGCCCTGGCGGTGCTGATCGGCGTGGTCGGCGTCCTGATCCACGGCAAGCTGCGCGCCGACGTCGTCGCCCTGAGCGGCGCGGCCGTCCTGCTTTTGCTGGGCGTCGTGCGGCCGGTCGAGGTGCAGAGCGCCTTCGCCAGTCCGGCCGTCATCGCCCTGGCCGGCCTGTTCGTGATCGCCTACGCCATCGAATTGTCGGGCCTGCTGGGCCTGCTGATCCGGCAGGCGACCGGTCTGGCGGCCCGCGTCGGAGCCCAGGGGATCTGGATCGTCATCGGCCTGTGCGGCGCGGTGGGGGGCTTTTTGAACAACACCCCGGTGGTCGTCTTGGCCGCGCCGGTGATCCGCGACGTGGCCCAGTCGCTGAAGCTGTCGCCCAAACGTTTTCTGATGCCGCTGAGCCACGTCACCGTCATGGGCGGGCTTCTGACCTTGATCGGCACCTCGACGAACCTGTTGGTCAACGACATGGCGCGCAACGCCGGCCAGCCGGTCTTCGGCCTGTTCGAGATCACGCCGGTGGGTCTGTTCATCGCGATCGTCGGCGGCCTGTGGCTCTACTTCTTCGGGGCGCGACAGCTGGGTCGTTCCGTCGCCCAGGACGAGGCCCAGGCCGCGCGGCTGGCCGAGATGGAGGCGGCGCGACGGCGCGCCGAGGCCGAGGCGGCGAAGCGGCGCAAGCGCATCATCCCCTTCGGCCTGCCGCGCCTGGGCGAATCCCGCAATCAGGCGGACGGGTCGGGGGACGCCCATCTGGGCGACGTCACCCTGTATGAGGCGGCGGACCGCCCCTTCCGGCTGCGCCCGGCCATGATGTCCCTGGCGGTCTTCGTCCTGGTGATCGCCTCAGCGGCCCTGGGCTGGGCGCCGATCGCCGCCTCGGCCTTCGCCGGGGCCGTGGCGCTGATCCTGCTTCGGGTCATCACGCCGGAGGAAGCCTACGCCGGCCTGAGGCCGGAAATCCTGCTGCTGATCGCCGGAATGGTGGTGGTCGGAACCGCCATTGAGGTGACCGGCCTCGCCGCAGCCGGCGCCGAGCGACTGATCGACGTCATCCGCCCCATGGGGCCGTTCGGGGCCCTGGTCGTGCTCTATGGCGTCACCCTGTTTGCGACGGAGCTTCTGTCCAACGCGACCGTAGCCGTGCTGATCACCCCCATCGCCGTCGCCCTGGCGGAGAGCCTGGGTGTCGATCCCCGGCCCTTTCTGGTCGGGGTCATGATGGCCGCCTCAGCCGCCTTCGCCACCCCCTTCGGCTATCAGACCAATGTGCTGGTCTTCAACATGGGCGGCTACAGCTACATGGACTTCGTTCGCGTGGGGCTTCCGCTGAACCTGGCGACCTGGGTCGCGGCCATGGTGGCGATCCCGATCGTCTTTCCGTTCTGATCAAGCCTCAGGCTGCGGCGGCGTAGGTCCGGTCCAGGGTCCGGGCCACCTCCACCAGCCGCTCGACCTCAGGGTCGTATCGTTTCCCTTCCGCCAGGGCCTGAGCCCAGGCCTGAGCGGCGCGGCCGCCCCAGTCGTCCGGCGGCGACGCCAGAACGCGCCGCGTCACCCCTTCAAACGCCGTGGCCTCGAAATCATAGAAGGAGCCGCCGAGATTGCGCAGGGCCGCCCCGCCCCGCTCGCCGTAAAAGGCCGCTTCGATCACCGCGTCCTGGCCCGCAGGCAGCCGCCATGAACAGGCCAGGCGGACAACCGCGCCGGATTTCAGGATCAGGGTCGCGACGGCGTAGTCTTCCGCCTCCTTGCGACCAGCCAGGGGACGACCCTGTCGCCGCAGATGCGCCTCGACCCCCGCCACCGCGTCGTCCAGCAGCCACAGACACAGATCGACCAGATGGACGCCAAGATCCATGACGCATCCGCCGCCAGAGAGAGCCGCGTCGTAGAACCAGGGCTTGTCCGGTCCATAGGCGTTATGGAAGGTCAGATCGACCGCATGAACACGGCCCATGGCCCCCAATTCAAGCTGCGTCTTCAGAGCCTGAACGGCTGCGGTGAACCTGTAGCTGAGGTCCACCGCCAGCAGCCGGTTTGCGCGGCGGGCGGCGGCGATGGCGGCCTCGGTCTCCTGCGCGTTCCGGCCCAGCGGCTTCTGGCAGAAGACGGCGACGCCGGCGTCCAGGGCCCGTTGCGCCTGATCGGCGTGAAGCGCGCTGGGTGTGGCGATCACCACACCGTCCAGATCCTGGGCCAGCAGATCATCGAGGTCGGCGCAGACCGTCGCGTCAGGGGCGAGAACCAGGGCCTCGCGCGCCATGTCCGGGTCGGGCTCGGCGACGGCGACCGCCTCGATCCGGCCCGCGTCCAGCATGGCCGCCATCCGATGCCGCCCGATCCAGCCCACGCCCAGGAATCCCACGCGCGGGCGACGCAGTTCAGACGACGCGCCGCGTTGCAGAAGCAGATCGGTCATCGCATCCTCACCACCGCCTTCAGGAAGCCGTCCGGTCGGTCGCGGGTGGCGTCCAGCGCCTGGTCCAACTGTTCCAGCGGATAGGCGTGGGTGATCAGGTCGTTGAGGTCCAACTGCCCTGAGCGCACCGCCTCCACGGCCTCGCGCACCCCTTCAGCATAGACGGCGGGGTCGCGCTCATGGGCGTTGACGACATCCAGGCCGCGCCAGTTCCACAGCTGCATGTTGATCTGCCGCGGGCCGTCCTGGTGATAGCCGGCGATGACCAGCCGACCGCGTTCACGGGTCAGTTCGGCCGCCAGGTCCAGCGGCCAGGCCTTGCCGACCGCCTCGATCACCACATCGCAGAACCGCCCCTCCGTCAGTTCGGAGACCCTGGCGATCAAGGCGTAGTGGTCGTCCAGCGCCAGGGTTTCGACCGCCCCCATGCGACGGGCGACGTCCAGAGAATAGGGCCGCCGGGAAAGGGCGATGACGCGGGCGCCCGCATCAGTCGCCAACCGTGTCAGGATCGCCCCCAGAAAACCAATTCCGACGATGGCGACGGTCTGACCGGGCGAGATCCCGCTGCGCCGAAAGATGTTCATGGCGCAGCCCAGGGGTTCGCCCGCAAACGGCAGGCCGTCCAGTTCGGACGGCAGGGGCACCACCGCCGCCTGATCGGCGACGTCATATTCGGCGAAACTGCTCTGGGACAGGGCCGCGACCCGGTCGCCGACCGCGACACGCGATACGCCCTCGCCGACCGCATCCACGACGCCCCACCCTTCGTGGCCCAGCCCGCCGGGCGGCGTTGGAAAGGTCATCCAGTCCGGCCCCGCCCAAGGCGTCAGATTGGAGGCGCAGACGCCGCAGCCCTCCAGCCTGATCCGGACCTGACCCACGCCGGGTTCAGGCCTGGGCACGCGCTGCACCTCCAGTTGACCGGGGCCTGTGACGACCGCCGCGCGCATGGTGTGCGTCTGGTCAAGAACCTCTGTCATCGTCTTCCTCATTTGATCGCGTGATCTGATCGAGAACGGCGTCCGGCGCGACGTCGCGGCGCAGCTCGTCCAGGTGCGGGTCCGTCTCCGAAAGTCCCGCGTGCGCGGCGAGGCGACCGACCAGATCAATCAGCCGGGTGATTTCGTGTTCGGCCAGCAGATTGATCTGCAGATCCAACTCCGCCCGCCCGTGCTCCGCCGCCGCCATCCGGTTCTGGCTGATCAGGACGAAGGTCGACAGGAAGATGGCCTCCACGGAGGCGGCCATGGCCAGGACGACCAGGGTCTCGTCGAAACGCCACGGCTCCGGAGCCAACAGGTTCCAGAGGATCCAGCCGCCGAAAATCAGCAGGTGCAGCAGCACGAACCCCATGCTCCCCGCGAATCCGGTGATGCGCTGGGCGAGCCGTTCCGGCCATGGCGCCGCCTCGGCCGCCTCTTTTCGCTGCGCACGCATGGCCTCGATATTGCGCCGCAGAACCTCCGCCATGTCGCCGTCGGCCCGCACCTCAGGCGCTGAGGGCCGGACGGTCGCTGACCACAATCGAGCGATCGGCGTCGAACCAGTTGATGGTGCGGCGCAGACCGTCAAGCAAGGCGGTGGTCGGGCGCCAATCCAGGACTGCATCGGCCTTGGCGATATCCGGACGGCGACGCCGCGGGTCGTCGGCGGGCAGCGGTCGGTGGACGATTCCGGAGCCGGAGCCGGTCAGATCAAGAATGACCTCGACCAGTTCGGACACCGTCAGCTCGACCGGATTGCCGAGGTTGATCGGTCCCGGCTGCGGTCCCTCATGCTCCATCAGGGCGATCAGGCCGCCGATCATGTCGTCCACATAGCAGAAGGACCGGCTCTGGCTGCCGTCGCCATAGATGGTGATCGGCGCGTCCGAAAGGGCCTGGGTGATCAGGTTGGAGACGACCCGACCGTCGGCCGCCGACAGGCGCGGCCCATAGGTGTTGAAGATCCGCGCCACGCGAACCTCGGCTCGCCCCGCCCGATCATAGTCGAACACCAGGGTCTCGGCCGCCCGCTTGCCCTCGTCATAGCAGGCGCGCGGGCCGATCGGATTGACGTTGCCGCGATAGGTTTCCGGCTGGGGATGGACCTCCGGATCGCCGTAGACCTCGCTGGTGGAGGTCAGCAACAGACGCGCGCCGGTCTTCTCGGCCAGTTGCAGCAGGTTACGAACCCCGAGGATGCAGGTCAGCATCGTATGCTCCGGATCCTGCTGATACTGCGGCGGCGAAGCGGCGCAGGCCAGGTCGTAGATGCGGTCGAACCGACGGGCGGTGATCCGCTCCGGCAGGGGGTCGACGATGTCGTGGCGCACGAACTCGAACCGCGGCTGTTTCATTGCGTCCTTGAGGTTCGCCAGGTCGCCCGTCTGCAGATTGTCGAGGCAGACGACGTGGCGACCTTCCGCCAACAACCGGTCGCACAGGTGCGAACCGAGGAAACCGGCGCCGCCGGCGACCAGGACGGTGCGGGTGTCGGATATGGACTTCATAGGTCGGTCCTTCGTCTTGGCCCGTAGAGCCGCGATCAACTCACGCTCCAGAGTGTGGGCGCGGTGGGAGGGGGTGTGTTCGGACAGGATGCGACGGCGCGCGGCCTCGCCCATCTCGCGAGCCTGATCCACAGGCGCGGACAGCGCGTCGATCACCGTCTCGGCGGCGTCGGCCAGCAGGATCTCCTCGCCGGGGGTGAAGAGCGTCTCGATGCCGGGCCAGGCGTCCGAAATGATCGGGCAACCGCAGGAGCCGGCTTCGAACAGCCGGATCGAGGGGCTGTGCCCGGCCGCCCGCATGTCCGCGCGAGTGACGTTCAGGGTGAAGCGGCTGGCGGCGTAGAAGGCCGGATGGTCGGCCGGGGGCAGATGGTCGATCCGCTCGACATTCTGGGGCCAGTCGATGTCATCGGGATACTGAGGGCCCGCCACCACGAAGCGACGATCCGACATACGCCGGGCCGGCTCCAGCAGCAGGCGCTCCAATGTCGGCTGACGATCCGGGCTATAGGTGCCGAGGTAGGACAGATCCCACTGCGGAGCGACGGCTTGCGGTCGATAGGCCTCGGGGTCCGCCGAACAATAGAGGGCGCGGGCCGCCGGCGCGCCGTGGTCGCGCTCCAGACGCTCAAGCGTCGCCCCACCGGTGAAGGAGAAATAGATGTCGTAGTTCGCAATCTGGTCGGCTCGCAGATAGTCGCAGTCGTCTTGCACCAGCCGGGCCAGGGTCACAGGGGTGTCGATGTCGTAGAAGGCGACCACGCCCGTCGCCGTGCGACGCGCCCACCGGCCGACCTCGATCCCCTCGGGCACGTATGAGCCGACCAGGACAGCGTCTGCGCTGCGCACCTCGTCCGCAAAACGCTCCAGATCCTGCAGATCCGAATAGAAGTCGAGGCGGCAATAGGGCGGGTCCGACACATCGCGGTGCGCCGCATACCAAGGGGTTTCCCGCTCCAGGAACACCACCTCGTGTCCCCGGTCCGCGAAGGCGGACAGCAGGGCGCGGAAGGTCACGGCGTGGCCATTGCCCCAGGCGGACGACAGGCTGAGCCCCAGCACGACCAGCTTCATGCCGCGCTCCTTTCGCGGCGCGCCGCGAGCCGTTCGCGGAACAGGGCGTCCACCGCCTCGGCCCGCTGGGCGTAGGTATGGTCCGCCAGGACGCGGTCGCGCGCCGCCCGGCCGATGGCCTGCGCCCGTTCCGGCGTCAGGGCGGCCAGATGCGCCGCCACGTCCTGGCCGTCGCGCGCCACCAGCACTTCGACGTCCGGCTTCAGAAACTGTTCGACGCCTTCCCAATAGTCGGTGATCAGGCAGGCCCCGGCGCCGGTGGCCTCGAACACCCGCGTGGCGGGCGAGAAGCCGACCTCGGCCATGCTGTCGCGGGCGACGTTCAGCACCGCCAGGGGCGTACAGTTGAAGGCGTTGTGCTGGGCCGTGCCCACATGACCGATGGTCTGGACGTTCGCCGACATGGCCTTGTCGGCCCAGCCGTTGCCGCCCAGCAGAAACCGGCGTTGCGGCAGGGCGGCGGCGGGCTCCAGAAAGAAGGTCTCGATCCGGCGTTCCCGATCCGGCAGTCGATTGGCCAGGAGCGCGAGGTCGGCGGAGAAGCCGGGGTCCGGCTGGACGGGATGATGGGTGGCGGGATCGAGCGCATTATAGATCGGACGGCAGTCGCGGGCGCCGAGCGCTTGGAACGCCTGCACGACCGGAGCGCCGCCGCCATAGGTCAGGACGTGATCAATCTGCGGCAGGACCCGCCGCAGCGGATGATCGGGCGCGGCCTTCACCTCCGCCAGGGTGGCGGGGGCGTCCACGTCCCAGTAGACGGTCAGGGCGTCGGGGCGCGCCAGGTCGAACACGCCCAGCAGGACGTCGTCGAACACGCCGACGCCGGAAGCCTTGACCACTACGTCGGCCTCCACGGCGCGCGCCATGGCTGTCTTGCAGCCTTCGACGGTGTTGTCCCACACCACCACCTCAGCCCAGTCCGGCGCATCAATGTCGCGATGCTGCTGCCGGTCGAAGGCGTCGGGCTCCAGAAACAGGATGTCCCATCCGCGTTCGGCCAAGGCGCCCAGCAGGCCGCGATAGTAGGTGGCCGCGCCGTTCCAGTAGGACGACAGCAGGCTGGAGCCGTAAAAGGCGATCTTCATTCCGCAATCTCCATGACGGGGTGGGAGGTTGGAGCGGGATCGGCGGCGGGCGCGCCGAGCCGCCCCAGCACCGCCATCAGTTCATCGACCCGGTGTGCGCAGGTGTGGCGGGCGCGGATTGCCGCCAGTCCGTGGTCGGTCAGTTCCGCGCGCAGGCCGGCGTCCGACTTGACCGCCCGGAGCGCCGAGGCCATTTCGCTGCCAGACCGCACCATCAGGAAGTCACGACCGACCTCGAACAGGCCCTCGCTGTCCGTCCACGGCGCGCTGATCAGGGGGATTCCACAGGCCAGGGCTTCGAACACGCGAATGGTCGGAATGCCCGGAAGCGTCTCGACGTAGAAACGGCGCGGGACGTGAACGGTCGCCAGGCGCCGTGCGAACACCCCCGGCGCGGCCGCATTGGCCAGCCAGCCGTGATAGCGGACGTCGTAGCGGTCCAGCAGCCGCCGCGCCGCCTCGGGATAGCGGACGCCGTAGAGATCAAGTTCAAGGCCGCTCGCCGCCGCCGGGGCGAACAGAAATCGCTCCAGCTCCGCAGTCCGCTCCCCGTCGCCCCAGTTGCCGACCCAGACCAGTCCTTCCCGGCCCTGCTGCTCAAGCGGAGGATGGAACAGGCGGACGTCGGCCGCCTCATGCCAGACGAAGACGCGATCGCCCCAGCCCCATCGGCGATACACCGCCGCCAGGGTCTCACCGAAGGCGAGCACCCCGTCATATTCCGACAGGTCGAAAGCCTGCATGGCCTCCGGTTCGCTGACGGCCCGGTGGTGGGTGTCGTGAAACAACAGAGTAAAGCGGCCCCCCCCCCGCGCGCGACCGACGGCCGCCACCAGCGCCGGATCGTTCCATTCATGCACGATGACCAGGTCCGCCCCGTCCAGCGCCCGATCCACATCAAGGGGCGGATGGAAGCGGCGGCTGACCAGTTCGGGATAGGCCTGCCGATAGGGCGCCAGTCCTTCTTCGCCATGGTCCGCGACCAGATTGGCGCGGCTCCAGGCGTCGTGCGGCTCCCACGCCTCGACCTGATGGCCGCGGGCGATCAGTTCGCGCAGCACCCCACGCAGGAAATGCGCATTGCCGTGGTTCCAGCACGACTCCAGCGAATGGGTGAAATAGACGATCTTCACGCCGCCGCCTCCCCGAAGGGGGCGCGCTGGGCCAAAGCCTCGGCATAGACGGCCAAGGTTCCCTCGACCATGGCCTCGAGGCTGAACTGTTCGGCGCGCTCGGCCGCCAGCCTTCCCAGGCGGCGCGCGCGGTCGGCGTCTTCCAGCAGTTCATCCAGAACGACCGCCAGCGCGGCGTCGTCTTGCGGAGAGACGAACAGCGCCGCCCCCTCCCAAAGCTCGCGGAAGGTCGGAATATCGGCCAAGACCAGGGCGCATCCCGCCTGGGCCGCCTCCAGCACGCCCAGGCCGAAAGGCTCGTACAGCGACGGCGCGCAGAAGATCGACGCCGGTCGGAGCCTTTGCTGCAAGTCGGAGGGGCTCAGCGCGCCCAGCGCCTGGATCCGGTCCAGATGAACCGATTGACCGTTCGGTCCTTCAAGCGGACCGGCGGCCTCCACCCGGCCCCGCATCCGTCGCGCGGCCCGTTCGAGGGTCGCGATATTCTTGCCCTCGTCCCACAGCCGGCCCGAGGTCAGAACCTGCCGGCGCCGGGGAACTGGGCGGGTTCCAATGGGACGGCGGCCGTTTCGAACCGTAGCGGGCAGGACGCCGTAGCGCGCCGCCGTCGTCTGCATAAAGGCGAAACTGGGGGCGATCAGACGGTCACAACGCCGGTAACCCTGGGCGAGCCGCTCCGTCCGCCAGACGAAATCCTCCGGCAAGGCCGTTCCGCGCACCGCGTCCCACCAGGTCGCCACGCAGGAGTGACAAACCCCGACCACGGGCGCGCCCCAGTCCTCGTCGCCCCGCAAGGCGGGGCTGTTAAGGTGCACCAGATCCACGCCGTTCTGGGCCGCCAAACCGCGCAGGGCCCGCGCCGTCTGGTCCAGCGGGCGGGGACCGTCCGCCAGCCAATCGAGCGTCCCCCCCGCCTCGACCAGCGTGAGCCCCCCAATCTGTTCGGCGGCTCGTCGCTGGGCGGGACGGGGCGCAGGGCCCGACACGGCTAGGGTGATGCGGACGCCGCGCGCCGACAGGCCTTCCGCCAGATCCAGCGCATAGGTCCAGACGCCGCCCACGGCGTCGGTGGTCATCAGCACGTGAAGGGGGACCAGACTCATGCCGCCGCCGAGCCGATGCGGGCGTCCAGTCGCCGTTCCGCCCGCAGCCAGTCCGCCAGGTCCGACACGCCCGGCCGCCAGGACTTGACCGCGCCCAGCCCCAGGGCGCGGTGGGCCGCCGAGGCGTCGGCGACGAAGTAGCGCTGATCCCCGGCCCGCCAGTCCTCAAACTGCAGTTCTGTCGCGCGACCGAGCAGTCGGTCGATATGAGCGATCAACCCCCTCAGGCTGACGGCGTTCTCAGGCCCGCCGCCCAGGTTGAAGGCGCGGCCCGACACGGCCTCGATCCGCTTCCAGGCCGCGACATAGGCGTCGACAGCGTCCGATACGTCCAGAATATCGCGCACCTGCCGACCGTCGCCGTAAAGGGTGATCGGGGCGCCTTCCAGCGCCCGGATCAGGAAATGGGCGACCCAGCCCTGGTCCTCCGTACCCATCTGACGGGAACCGTAGATGCAGCTCATCCGCAGCACGCAGGTCGGCACGTCGTAGCTGCGGGCATAGTCCAGCACATACTGATCGGCCGCGCCTTTGGAGCAGCCGTAGGGCGTGTGGAAGTCCAGCGGCCGCCGTTCGTCCACGCCCCGCGTCCGCAGGGCCGCATCCGTCGGCAGCCAGGCCTCGTTCTGAACGCCCAGCTCGATGTCGCCCAGGTCGCCGTAGACCTTGTTCGTGCTGGCGAAAACGACCGGAGTGCGTCGCCGGCGCGCCGCCTCCAGGACGTTGAGCGTCCCGATCAGATTGACGTCGAAGTCGGTGCGGGGATCGGCCAAGCTGGTCGTCACCGCCACCTGGGCGGCCAGGTGGAAGACCACGTCCGCCTGGGCGACCGCCGTCTCGACCGCCTCGGCCTGGCGGACGTCAGCGGTCAGGTGCCGGACCTGTGCGCCGTGGCGCAGCAGCAGCCATTTGAGGTTTCCCTCCACCCCCCGCCGCGCCAGAGTGTCCAGCACCACGATCTCATGACCCTGGCCGGCCAGTCGGTCGGCGAGGTTGGAGCCGATGAAACCGGCGCCGCCCGTGATCAGGACGCGGCTCATGCGACCAGCCCCCGACGTTCCAGCTCACCGCGCGCCTGATCAACCCGGTCCTGGGCTTCCTGGCGCGCCACCCATTCGGCCAGTTCCTCAAGACCTGCCGCGAAGTCCTGACGCGACTCATAGCCGAGTTCCTCCCGGGCCTTCGTCAGATCGGGAATATTGTGGCGGATGTCGCCTGCCCTGGCCTTGTTGGTGATCAGGGGTTCGATATCCGGCCGCCCCATCGAGGCCGCCTGCAGCCGCGCCACGTCCTCGACGGTGCGGTCCTCCCCAGAGCCGATGTTGAAGACCTGCCCATTCGCCTCCGGCTTCTCCAGCGCCAGAAGGAAGGCGCGCGCCACGTCCGAGACATGCACGAAGTCGCGCCTCTGACGGCCGTCCTCGAACACCATCGGCGCCTGACCGTTGGCGATGCGGGAGGCGAAGATGGCCAGGACGCCGGTGTAGGGATTGGAAAGGGCCTGCCCTGGCCCGTAGATGTTCCAGAGCCGCAGGGCGCAGCTTTCCATCCCGTATTGGGCCGTCAGGGTCAGGGTGAGCCGTTCCTGAACGAACTTGTTGATCGCATAGACGCTCTTCAGCGCCGGCGACTTGGTCTCTGGCGTCGGCACGGGGATCAGCGCACGCCCTTGGTCGTCCGTGGGGTCCCATGAGCCGTCCGGGTTGCGGGCGCCGCGCACCACCTCCTGACGCAGATCGCCGTCTTCAGTGCGGTACAGGCCCTCGCCGTAGATGCTCATTGAGGAGGCGACGACCACCCGCTGCACCGGCTGGTCGATCAACTGCTGGAACAGCACCGCCGTGCCGTAATCGTTGACCGAGGTATAGCGGTCGATCGCATACATGCTCTGGCCGACGCCGACCTCCGCGGCGAGGTGAACGACCTTGTCCACCCCCTGAAGCGCCGCCCGGACCCGGTCCTCGTCGCGAATGTCGCCGACCACCAGTTCGACCTCGGGGTCCAGTTCGTCGGGCCGCGCGCCAGTGGGGTGAACCTGCTCGATCAGGCTGTCCAGCGCCCTCACCCTGTGGCCTTGTTCAAGCAGGGATCGGGCGAGATGACGGCCGACGAAGCCCGCGCCGCCGGTGATCAGGACAGTGTTCGCCATGGGGATCTCCGGCTCAGCGCTGCACGAACTTGGAGAAACGGCTCGTCTCGCCGCCGCTCGTCTGGTCCTGCGCAAGCAAGGCCAGATCGCTGTCTTCGAAGATGCGAAAGAACTCGTCCCAGGAGATCTCCTCCAGCGCCTCTTCCTTGTCGCCGAAGTCGAACCTCAGCACACCGCCGCCGTCGGCGTCGGCCGTGCTGGCTACGCGAGAAGGCCTGGCGCCGCGGGCCTCGGCCCAGGCGCGGATATCGTCATGATCAGTCAGGCGGTTCGCTTCGGACATGGTGCAGCTCCGGCAGGTTCACCCGAGCAACAGCTTCTTCTACCGATCTGTTCCGATATTTGGAGCGTTCAATTTTGAACATACTGCGCGACCACTTTCCTTTTCGCCGTTTATTTCAATGTTTAAAATCCGACACAAGAACACCTATCTTCCGCTTCGATCCTTGATCTGACGGATACTTGGCCATTTCACGGAACCGGGAGCTTTGTAGATCCTTCCTCCTGCTGCGGCCGATCGGGCCGCGGAACGGCGAAGGGACCAGCCAATGCAACGAAAATCCGTTCGGATCGGCGTCGTGGGCGTGGGCAACTGCGCTTCGTCCTTCGTGCAGGGCCTGGCCCATTACGCGGCGGCCCCCAGCAACGCCCCTCCGCCCGGGCTGATGAACGTCGAACTCGGCGGTTATCGTATCGAAGACATGGAGATGGTCAGCGCCTTCGACATCCATGCGGCCAAGGTCGGCCGCGACCTGTCGGACGCCATCTTCGCCCCGCCGAACAACACCTTCCGCTTCGCCTCCCCCGGCCCCTCCGGCGTCACCGTCCAGCGCGGACCGACATTGGACGGGATCGGCCGATACATGATCGACGACCTGCAAGAGAGCGCCGCTCCTTCCGTCGATGTGGCCCAGGCCTTACGGGACAGCGGAACCCAGGTGCTGGTTTCCTACCTGCCCGTGGGATCGCAAAAGGCCACCGAATATTACGCTGAACAGGCGCTGCGGGCCGGCTGCGCCTTCGTCAACTGCATTCCGGTCTTCATCGCTTCGGACCCAGCCTGGGCGAAGCGCTTCAGCGACGCCGGACTGCCCCTCGTCGGCGACGACATAAAGAGCCAGGTCGGCGCCACCATCGTTCACCGAGTTCTGGCCAATCTGATGCGTGAGCGGGGCGTGCGCGTCGATCGCACCTATCAGCTCAACTTCGGCGGCAACTCCGACTTCAAGAACATGCTGGAGCGCGAAAGACTGACGTCGAAGAAGATCTCCAAGACCCAGGCGGTCACCAGCCAGTTCGAGACGCCGCTGGCCGACGACGACGTCCATGTGGGCCCCAGTGATTTCGTCCCGTGGCTGACCGACCGCAAATGGGCGCACATCCGTCTGGAGGGCACCACCTTCGGCGACGTGCCGATCAGCATGGAGGTCAAGCTGGAGGTCTGGGACAGTCCCAACAGCGCAGGCGTCGTCATCGACGCCGTCCGATGCGCCAAGGTGGCGATGGATCGCGGCGTATCCGGGCCTCTGATCGGGCCGTCCAGCTGGTTCATGAAATCCCCCCCGGAACAGTTCACGGACGAGGAGGCGCGCGAGCGGACGCTGCGTTTTATCCGCGGCGACGAGCCCGCCCCTGCCCCGCGCGCCGCTCGCATGGTCTCGTGACGATCATCCACCTGATCCGACACGGAGCCCACGACCTTGTGTCCCGACGGCTTTGCGGACGCACTCCTGGCGTGGGTCTGAGCGACACAGGAAGACGTCAAGCCGAGGCTTTGGCGCGCGTCCTCCCCCGACTTGATCGGGTGCTGACCAGCCCCCTGGACCGGACGCGAGAGACCGCCGCCGTGATAGCCGCCGCCCACTCTGGGCGGCTCGAAGAGGAAACCGCCTTGAACGAGATTGATTTCGGGGACTGGACCGGCCGGGATTTCGCCCAACTGGACGCCCTGCCCGAATGGCGCCGGTGGAACGCCGCTCGAGACCAGGGGCGGGCGCCGAACGGCGAGTCGATGCTGGAGGTCCAAGGCCGCCTGTCCCGCTGGCTGGAGACGATGGCGGCCGCCGACGCCGGAGCCGTGGCGGCGGTCAGCCACGCCGACGTGATCAAGTCGGTCGTCGCCCTGACTCTGGGGCTTTCGCTGCGACACCACGATCGGTTCGAGATCGCGCCGGGCTCGATCACCACCGTCTCGGCGACGCCGGAACACCTGTCCCTTCTTCGCCTGAATGAGGTTCCTCATGGCTGAACTCAGCGCCGCGCAGGTTCGCGCTCGGGTGGCCGAACTCGGCCCCTGGTTTCACAATATGGAGCTGAAGGGGGTTCGCACCGCGCCGGATCACTTCCTCCACGACTATCCCGCCAACAAGTTCGCCCGCTTCGCCCATGTGATCCCCGATGATCTGAGCGGCCGCAGCGTGCTCGATATAGGCTGCAACGCCGGCTTCTACTCGCTGGAGATGAAGCGGCGGGGGGCGGACCGGGTGCTGGGCGTCGATTTCGACGACCGCTATCTGGACCAGGCGCGGCTCGCCGCCGAGGTCGAAGACGCGGATATCGAGTTCCGCAAACTGTCCGTCTACGACCTGGCCAAACTCAGCGAACGGTTCGACCTCGTCATCTTCATGGGCGTCCTCTACCATCTGCGCCACCCGCTGCTGGCGCTGGACCTGATCCACGAGCACGTGGCCGACGACCTGCTTCTGTTCCAGTCGATGCAACGCGGCGCGAATGAAATCTTTGAACCCGAAATCGACTACGACTTCAGCCAGACTGGGCATTTCGACCGGCCCGACTATCCGAAGCTGCACTTCATCGAGCACCGCTACGCCGGGGACTGGACCAACTGGTGGGCGCCCAACGCCTCGGCCAGCGCGGCCATGCTACGCAGCGCAGGGTTCCAGGTGCTGGATCGACCGGAGGAGGAAGTCTTCCTGTGTCGCCGCACAGAACGGCCGACCGAGGCCGGCGCCGTCTATCCCGCCCGCTCGCCCCTCAACGGCCATGACAAGACCAAGGAGCCGCGCCGATGATCGAGGCCGTCAAGATCTGGAACGAACCGAACAACAAGTCCCACTGGGACCCCCTGCTAGACCCCGAATGGGCGCGTTTCGCCGAGATGACGCGGCTGGCCGGGGCCGCTGTCCGGGCCGAGAATCCCACGGTGACCCGCGTCCTGGGCGGGATGTCCCCCATCGACCCTTCCTTCGTTCGGCGACTGGAGGAGATGGGGGTGATGGGGGCGATCGACGTGGTCGCCGTCCATGGTTTTCCCCTGGACTGGAACCTGTGGCCCATCGACGAATGGCCCGCGCGAATCGACGAGATCAAGGCGGTCACCGGCAAGCCGGTCTGGGTGACGGAGGTCGGGGTCTCCGCCTTCGGCTCCGAAGAGGTCCAGGCCTGGGGCGTGAAAAAGACCGCCGAACTGCTGATCGGCAAGGCGCCCCGCATCCACTGGTACAGCCTGTACGACCTGCCCCGCACATGGGAGGCCACGACACGGCATCGGGAGGCTGAGGGGTCGTCCTACTACCGGCACTTCCACATGGGCCTGTTGCGAGAGGACGGCTCGCCCAAGGCCGCGCTGGAGGCCTTCCGGCCCTATGCGGCCGACATGGGGGTCTGCCAGTGGTTTCACTTCCAGGATCACAGGCTGGACGATGCGGTCCGATGGCTGAAGGACCTGGGCGTACGTCGGCTGCGCACCGGCCTGTCCTGGGCGGACCGTTATCGCGACGGCGCCCTGGACTGGTTCGACCGGCAGATGGAGACCTTGGCCGACTTCGACGTGACCGTGACCTTCTGCTTCACGCCCGAGCATCGCGGCCTGGAGCCCCACCACACCAGCCCGCCGCAGGTCGCCGAAGAGTTCGCAGACTTCTGCGCCGAGATGACCGCCCGCTATGCGCCGGCCAGACCGCAGGATGCGGCGATCAGCCCAGCACGACTGATCGCGTGATGCGCCCGGCCTCGTCTGCAGACAGGCGGCGCCCCCGCCCGAAGTCGGCGGCGCCCGGTCCGGTCGAGCCGAAGGTCGCGAAGCGCGCCTCCTCTGGCTGAAGCATGGTGCGCGGATTGCCGTCGCGCCCCGTGTACCACATCTCCGTCCAGCCCTCCGGGGCGATGTGGTCGTCCATCCAGCAGTCCAGAAAGGCGGCCGCGCCGACGTAACGGGGATCGCCGTATCGCCCATCGGGAAAGGCGCTGGACGGCCGCCAGGGTCGGCCCAAGAAGACGGAGCCCGGACGAACATCGGCGTCCTTGGTCAACCGGCAGTCTTTGAAGACGAAGCCGAACGGCTGATCGATCGGGGTGCTGGGCGCGGTGACGTAACCCTCGATCGGATCGGCCGGACGTGTGCGCGATCGGATTTCGCAGCCTTCGAACCAGGCGCGCCCGCCGCCGAAGATGAAGTCATAGCTGCCCGTGATCAGACAACGGTCGAACAGGGTCGATCCCGCATCGGGGAACAGGGTGTCCTGGTAGCTGAGGATGTCGCAGGCGCGCACCACCGCCCGGTCGGAGCCCTTGTCCATCATCAAGGCGACCGCCTGGGGGCCGGCGCCGTTGTGAGAATGCAGGCCGTTCGACTTGGTCATCTCCGCCAAGCCGTCGAAGGCGTTGTTGATCGTCAGGGTCTCGGCGTGAAAATCCGGGGCGCGGACGAACAGAGTCGCCGTGCGGAAGGTGCCCCAGGGCCGCCCGTCCGGCGCCGCCAGTCCGGAGGCGGCTAGGTGGTTGATCACTGAACCGCTGCGGTCTTCACCGATCAGATGAACGAAGGGCTTGTCCACCACCACCTGTTCGGTCCAGATCCCGCGCGTGATCAGGATGCGGAACGGCCGCGTCCCATTCGCCGGGGCGGCGTCGATGGCGGCCGACAGGCTGGGATAGGCCGGGGCGGCGAAGTTGCGCCCCGAGGCGGGTTTCGCGACCACCGCATCATAGGCCCGCGCCGCCGACCAGGCGGGCGGACCGACCGCCGCGAGCGGCAAGGCGGCGCCGGCGGCCAGGACAGAACGACGATGAAGCAGCGGGTTCATGGCGTCTCCGAATGAAAAGCGGGCGCCGACCGGCGAACCGGCCGACGCCCATCCTCGGGAGGGGAGAGGATGACTAGAAGCTGTAGCGGACGCCGAAGTTGTACTGCCGGCCGGTGTGCGAATAGACGTAGATGCTGTCGCGACGGCTGTCCGTATATTGCTCGTTGAAGGCGTCGGTCAGGTTCAGCCCTTCGAACGTCAGCTTGATGCGGTCGTTGAGGGCGTAGGAGGCCGAGGCGTCCACCGTGACGATGTCGCGCACCCCGTCGATGTCGTTGGTGCTGGTCCCGCTGGGCACGGCCGTCAGATAGCGGTCGCGGTAGGCGGCCGAGACGCGGGCGCTGAACCGATCGTCCTCGTAATAGAGGGTGGCGTTATAGGCCGTTTTCGACAGGCCGATCAGGTCGTTCTCGACAAAGCCGGTCGGGGACCGCGACGAGATATAGCTGATCTTGGAATCGACCAGGGTGACGTTGAAGATGGCGCCCAGATTGTCGAAGGGTCCAGGCAGGAAGCTGAACGGCTGCTGGTAGCTGACTTCGATCCCCTTCAGCGGACCGCCCTCGGTGTTGACCGGCTGGCTGAACAGGAAGACGTCGCTGGGCGAGACCCCCAGGCCGTTCAGCAGTTCGAGCGGCAGACCCGACTCATTGAACGGGCGCGAGGTCCTGGACGTCTGAATGTAGCTGTCGATGTCCTTGTAGAACAGACCGACCGACAGCAGGGCTTCCGGCGCGAAATACCACTCGGCCGAAAGGTCGTAGGTGGTGGCCCGGATGGGGTCCAGATAGGGGTTGCCCGAGCTGACGCTGAAGACGCCCACGGTGCTGAGGCTGCCGCCGGGCGTGACACTGCCCAGGTTCGGGCGGGTCATGACCTTGGCCGCGCCGAAGCGGACCAGGAAGTCCGGCGTCACTTCAGCAGTCACGTTCAGGGCGGGCAGGACGTCGTCATAGTCGCGGTCCACCGTCGTCTGCTGCGCCGCTCCGGCGACCAGCTGATAGCCGGTCGAGCTCTGTTCCGTCTTCACATAGCGCACCCCCACGTCGCCGCGGATCGGCACGCCGGCCAGTTCGGTGCTGAAGTCCAGTTGCAGATAGGCGGCCGAATCCTTCTCCGTCACGCTGCGGATATTGCCGCGCGCATTGCTGTTGGACGCTCCGCTCAGCTCGAACAGGCCCGTGTTGCTGTAGATGTCGAACAGGTCGGCGAAGGCCTGAAGGTTCGGCGCGATCCAGCTGGTGACCGTTCCGGCCGGCGCGTCCAGGTTCCGGCCGAAGCCGCTGACCAGTTCGGTCAGGCTGGCCAGGGTCACCCCGGCCGGCAGCTGGGGCACCACGCCTTCGTTGACCCGCGCCAAGGCCCAGGAATCGAACTCATATTCCTTGTAGTTGACGCCGGCCTTCAGGGTCAGGGACGGATTGAAATCATAGCCGGCGTCAAACTGGGCCGTCTTGATGGTGTTGGTCACGCCCTGAGGCCGCAGACGGATTTCCGAGCGGGCGGCGCCGAAATTATAGGCCAGCGGATCGGTTACGTCATAGCCGAAGCCGATCAGCGGCGCGTTCCGGTTCTCACGGTAGTCGTAGAAATAGTTGTCCGAATTCTCGCGGTTCAGGATGACCGTGGTCTGGATCGGATTGTCGAAGTCCGACTTGGAGTAGCCGACCAGACCCTTCACCCGGAAGCGATCGCTGAAGTCGTGCTCCAGGCTCAGCGTCGCCTGGGTGTATTTGGTGTCCAGCTCGTCAAAGCGGGTTTCGGTCTCCACATCGACGTCGTCGAACAGACCATAGACCATGTCGCCGTTCGCATCGATGACGCCGTCGCGAACGATGATTTCGGGCCGGCCGCCCTGAGAGGCGTTGCGGGCGAAGGACAGGGCTTCCAGCCAGTTCTCCTGACGCGTCGCCTTGAAATCGGAATAGAGGAGATCAAGGTTGATCAGCGTCTGTTCCTGCGGGCGGAACTGCAGCGAACCCGTCAGGCCCAACCGCTCCTGATCATGGGTCAGACGGCCGTAGCGGGGAAAGCGCGGCGAATAGACGTCCGCCCGGCGCGCATCGGCAAAGGGTGAAGCCGGATTGTATCCGCCCGCCTCGGTTCCGTTCAGCCAGCCGCCGGACCCGTGGCCTTCCTCCAGCAGACGCCGCTTGGTGTAGGCGACCGAGACCAGGGCGCCCAGGCGGCCGTCCATCCAGGTGTTGCTGGCCAGGGCGGCGAACCGGGGGTCCCATTCCTGCGACAGATCATTGTAGCCGTACTGACCCGACAGGACCAGGTTGGCGCCGGCGTAGTCGAAGGGCCGGCCGGTCTGCAGATCGACGGTGGCGCCCAGCGAGCCTTCCTCCGTCTCGGCCGAGGCCGTCTTGCGCACGGTGATGCTGTTGAAGAGTTCCGAGGCGAAGACGTTGAAGTCGAAGGCGCGGTTGCGGTTGGCGCCGCCCGAGCTGTCGGTGCCCGAGGCCGTGCTCTGACCCTCCACGCCGTTGATGCGCACGCGGGTGAACTGCGGTCCCAGGCCGCGCACGGTGATCTGTCGGCCCTCGCCGGCGTCGCGGGCGATGGAGACGCCCGGCACCCGCTGGATGGACTCCGCCAGGTTTGCGTCCGGGAAGTCGGCCATGTCCTCGGCCTTGATGACGTCCACGACGCCGTTGGCGCGGCGCTTGGTCGTCAGGGCGCTGCTGAGCGAGGCGCGGAAACCGGTTACCACAATCGAGTCGACTTCAGAGACCGGATCCTGCGTCTCATCCCCCTGAGCGACGCGGGTGTCGCGGGCGAGGACGGCGGTCCGTCCGTCGTTGGACGCGACGACGAGGTTGGTGCCGGCGAGCAGTCGGTCCAGGCCCTGCTGCACGGTCAGGACCCCCTGAACCGCGCCGGTCTGCTGCCCCGCCACGGCGTCAGAGGACGCCAGGAGCTGGAGATCCGCCTGCCGGGCGAAGGCCGGCACCCCGGTCGCGGCGGGCTGGGCCGGCACGTTGAACTGTCGCGTCTGGGCGTGGGCGGCTCCGGCCGAAGCCAGGGCGATGGTGCTGACGGCGATCATGAGCGACGCGCGAGCGTCGAATTGTGGCGCGAATGGCATGCGCAGGCCCTCCCTTATCTGTTTCCTGTTCCCGGACCCTTCTGGCGAGGGTTCCATTCAAGCGATGATCAGGCGCGGACTTTCCGTCACGCGTCCGTCATTTTTCTTCTTCAGCCGCCCAGAACGATGACGGTGTCGGAAACCTGGACCGATGCGCCGTGCGCGACGGCGACCGCCCGTGCGAAGCTGTCGGGCTCGTTCGTGCGGAACCAGCCCACCACGCGGCGCCCCTCCAGGGCCGGGTCGCTGATGATGATCTTGCGGCTGTTGTAGCGATTGAACTCGGCGGCGGCGGCGGCGACCGTGTCGCCGTCAAGCACCACCTGACCGTCGCGCCAGGCCAGGGCGCGCTCCGCCTCCAGGGGCCGGCTGACGGGACGCGCCGCGCCGGCCTTGTCGCCAATGAAGACCTGTTCGCCCGCCTTGACGCGCCGCCGCGCGCCGCCGGGGTCGTCGACGCTCCAGACTTCGACGACGCCTTCGGTCACCATGACCTGGGCGCCGATGGTCTTGCGGCGCACGGAAAAGGCAGTGCCGACCGCCTGCACCCGCACCGCGCCGGCCTCGACGACGAAGGGGCGGGCGGCGTCCTTGGCGACCTGGAACCAGGCCTCGCCGCGCTCGATCGCGACCTCGCGGCGGCGCGGCTTCAGGCTGACCTCGACCACCGTATCGGTGTTGATCGCGGCCAGAGAGCCATCCTCCAGGGGCACCCGGCGGATCTCGCCCAGACGAGTGGACAGTCGCTGGCGTTGCAGGGCCGAGACGAAAACACCGCCGGCCGTCAGCGAGGCGGCCAAGCCGGCCGCCCCCGCCAGGACCCAGCGCCGGGCCGGCCGACCTGTCGTCGCCCCGGGTTCAGCCGCCTGGGCGGGCGCGGCGGCTAAACAATAGGCCGCCTGCGCTCGCGCCAGCGCTCCGCGGTGACGCCGATCCTGGGTCAGCCAGGTCTCCAAGGCCGCGCGTTCGACGTCCGGCAGCGGGCGATCCAGCTTCACCGCCCAGGCGGCCGCTTCCGCATCGATCGGATTCAGGTCGGAAGCGCTCATGCCTTGCGCCTCGTCATGCCCGGCGCCTCGTCCGCGGCCAGGGCGGCCAGAATCGCCTTCAGCCCACGCGCGGCTTCGTTCTCGACCACGTTCTCGCTGACACCCAGTCGGCGTGCGATCTCCCGCTGCGACAGACCCAGAATGCGCCGCATCTCGAAGATGCGCCGGCATCGGTCGGGCAGACGGCTGATGATCTGCATCACGCGTTCAAGTTCCTTGCGCCCGGCCGCAATACGCTCCGGAGACGGTTCGTCCCACTCGATGTTCAGACCGTCGATTTCCGTCACGGTTTCGAACCGAACGACGCGTTGCCGACGCAGCTGTTCGAGAACGATCGACCGGGCGGTCTGGAAGAAGTAGGCGCGGGGGCTGCGGATGCGGCCTGGATCGTCCAGATCGACCAGTCGGCAATAGGCCTCCTGGATCACATCGTCCGTTTCGGAGGCGGCGACCAAGGACTGGGCAAGCCAGCGGCGGACGTCCGCCTCATGCGGCAGAACCTCGCGCGCCAGCCAGCGCACGGCCTCGTCGCTTGGAATGCTCAGTCTGGTCGCCACAGGCCCCTCCATCTGATGACGATGAGCGGCGCGACCGTTTCCGTCAAAGGCCGCCGAACGAGGGAAAAAAGTTCGACGGCCGAAGGCCCCCGATCAGCCGTTCTCCGCCGACCAGACGGCGTACAGATCAAGCGCCCGTTGCGGCGAGGTGATCCACCAGGAATAGCCGTTGCGCCGCCCGATCGAAATCTCGTTCACGTCGTCGTGGATGGTCTGGTCCTTGTCGCCGAAGATCGGCCGTCCGGTCACCAGATCATAGTTGCGCGACCAGATCGGACCGGCGCCGGGCTTGTCGATCAGTTTGCGGCCCTGATCCGTCATTTCGAACGACTTGTCGTAGACCCGGACCGCCTCCAGCCAAGCCGCCGCGCCGCGCACGGCCGCCTTGACCTCGGCGGAAGGATTCGGCTCGCGCATCAGGAAGATCAGGATGTCGGTGGTTTCGCCGCTGGCGATGGAGCGAGGCTCATAGTTGCGGGCGCTGGTCGGAACCAGACGCATCGGCTCCACCTGCTGAGGCCAGCCCAGCAGGCGATCGCCCTGACGCACCTGGGCCGCCAAAATGACTTCGACCGCCTTGTGCGTCGCCTCCCCTGCACGGGACTTCAAATCAATCGAAACAAAGTCGAAGCCCTCGCGTCCCTGCGACACGTCCCGCAGCAGCATGGCGGCGTTGGCGACAGCGTTGTCGTTGAAGGTGATGGAATCGTGGAAGCCGCCTTCCAGAGGCCAGATCTGCGGCCAGCCGCCGTTCGGATACTGGGCGTTCAAGAGATAGCGCACGCCGCGCTCGATACTGGCGCGCCAGGCGTCCCCCTGGGCGCCCGGGGCGTGGGCCGCGACCTTGGCCAGGAAGCGCATCTCCGTCCAGGTCGCCTCGTTGTCGAGGGTGCCGACGAAGGTCCAGAACCGGTCCGCGGGCGCGTCGAAATTGGCCGGATTCTGCTCCATGGTCTCGGCGTCGTTCGAGAACCGCTGACCGGGCAGACGGGCGATCGTCCGATCCTGGTTCTTGCTCCACCCGCCGGCCGGCGTCTGGAAGCTGACGATGGCGTCGGCGATCCGGCGGGCCTGCGCCGATCCGTACCAGTCCGACGGTCGGTCCAGAGGCATGTTGTACCGGCTGGACCCCACGGCCTGAGGCGGCGGCGGCGGAGTCGCGCCGGGCGGCAGTTCGGCGGCCAGAGCCGCCCGGTCCGCCAGATGCTGGGCCTGGGAACGAGCCAGATACTCCACCCAGGCGCCGCGCTCCCCATCCGGCAGGGCGCCGATCCGATCAATGGTCAGACCGACGGCCGGAGTGTTCAGGCGAAGAACCTCGGCCTCAGCCGGCGCTCCGGCCATGGCGACCAGGGTCAGAGCCCCCAGGGCGGTGAAGGATCGGGTAAAAACAGAACTCACGAGCGTACTCCCAATATTTTGGGAAACACTTCTACATAATGAAACATGAGACGCAACCGCCCGCCGTTGGGCGGCCCCTGCGCCGTCACGCCACGATCAGAGTGCGATCAAGGGCGGAGACGGACTTGGCTCCCGTCAGGGTCATGGCCACGCGCATCTCCTTTTCGAACAGATCGAGAAGGTCGCCCACGCCCGCCTGCCCCCGCGCCGCCAGGGCGTAGATGAAGGCGCGCCCTAACATCACGGCGTCCGCGCCGAGCGCCAGGGCCCGCACCACGTCCAGGCCGTTGCGGATGCCGGAATCCACGAGGATCTTCAGGTCGCCCTGAACCGCGTCGGCGATGGCCGGCAAGGCCTGCGCCGAGGAGAGAACGCCGTCCAGCTGACGCCCGCCATGGTTCGACACAACGATCCCGTCGGCGCCGAAGGCCACGGCGTCACGCGCATCCTGGGGGTCCAGGACGCCCTTGATGATCATGGGGCCGTCCCAGGCGTCGCGGATCCACTGAAGATCCTTCCACGAGATCGAAGGATCGAAATTGGCGCCCAGCCAGCCGATATAGTCGGCCAGACCCGTCGCCTTGCCCAAATATCGGGACACATTGCCCAGGTCGTGCGGCCGCCCCCTCACCCCGACGTCCCAGGCCCAGGCGGGATGGGTCATGGCCTGGATCATGCGGCGCATCTCGGCATTCGGCCCGCTCATGCCGGAATGGGCGTCGCGATAGCGGGCGCCGGGGGTGGGCATGTCGACGGTGAAGACCAGGGTCTTCACCCCCGCCGCCTTCGCCCTTTCCAGGGCGTTCTTCATGAAGCCCCGGTCGCGCAGCACATAGAGCTGGAACCACATCGGCCGGTCGATGGCGGGCGCCACCTCTTCGATGGGGCAGACCGAGACGGTGGACAGGGTGAAGGGCACGCCGCGCGACGCCGCCGCCCGGGCCGCCTGCACCTCGCCGCGCCGGGCGTACATGCCCGTCAGGCCGACCGGCGCCAGGACGATCGGCAGACGCAGGGTCTCGTCGAACAGTGGCGTCTCCAGGCTGAGGCTGGACATGTCCTGCAACACCCGCTGGCGCAGGGCGACGTCGCGCCAGTCCTCGACGTTGCGGCGCAGGGTGTGTTCGGCATAGGCGCCGCCGTCGATATAGTGAAACAGGAAGGGCGGCAGCTTGCGCCGCGCGGCCTCGCGGTAATCGCTGGGCGACGAGATGATCATGGGTCTGTCTTACTGAAAGTTCGCGAACGCCCCGCCATCCACCAGCAGGGCGGCGCCGGACATATAGCCGGCCATGTCAGACGCCAGGAAGGCGACCACCGAGGCGATGTCCTCGGGCCGACCCAGCCGCCCCAGCGGAATCCGCCCTTCCATATAGGTCCGCTTGGCGGGATCGGACAGGTCGTCCTTATTGATGTCGGTGGCGATGGTGCCGGGCAGGACCGAGTTGCAGCGAATGCCGTATTGGCCCAGGGCCACGGCGCAGGACTGCATCAGACTGTGAACCCCGGCCTTGGTCGGGGTGTAATGGGTCTGCATCTCGCCGCCGACCAGGGCCGAGATGGAGCTGATCGCCACGATGGCCCCGCCGTGGCCCTGCTTCACCATCTGGTTGGCGGCGGCCTGGGTCATGAAATAGGCCCCGTGCAGATTGACCTCCATGGTCCGGCGCAGGGTCTCCACCGGCATGTCCAGAAAGGCGTGGAAGGGGCAGATCCCGGCATTGGAGACGAAGACGTCCACCCGGCCCAGGGCCTGGACCGACCGGTCGATGAAGTCGGCGGCGCTGTCCGGCAGGGCCACATCGCCATCGACGGCGACGGCCCGGCGGCCCAGCCGCTCGATCTCGGCGACGACCTCGGCGGCCGCCTCGGCGTCGCGATAGGTGTTGATCGCCACGTCAGCGCCCTGGCGCGCGGCCTCGATCGCGGTCGCCCGTCCGATGCCTCGCGACGCCCCGGTGATCAGGACGACCTTGTTCTCAAGCAGCATGGGGGCTCCGACGGTTCTGTGGGTTTGGATCAGGTTTTGGGCGACCAGCCGAGGTCGGCGCTGATGGCGTCGGCGGCCTCCGTCACCGTCTTGGTCAGTTCGCTCATCCGCGCATCGGACATGTATTGAGCGGCCGAGGAGACGCTGAGGGCCGCGACGATTCGGCCGTCGACCGAGCGGATCGGAGCGGCGACGCAGCGGATCTGGTCTTCGTTCTCCTCAAGATCGAAGGCGTAACCCTTTTGGGCGTAGCCGCGCATCCGCTCCAGCCAGACGGCGCGGGCGGCCGAGTCGAACTTGGCGTCCGGCTCGGCGTAGAAGTCGATCCACTCCGCCTCGGTCTTGTCCAGGATCAGCGCCTTGCCCAGGCCGGTCGAGGCGATGGGGTGACGTTCGCCCAGGCGCGAACCGATGTTGATGCGGCGACGTCCGGCCACCTTGTCCAGATAGAGGGCATGACGGCCGTCCAGCACGCCCAGATGCACGGTGTCGTCCGTGGCGGCCGACAGCTGCTCCAGCCAGGGTCGGGCGACGCGCGGCAGATGCATCTGCTGGCTGGCGGCGTGACCCAGCTCCAGTAGTTTCGGCCCCAAGGAATAGCCCTCGCGCGGCCGGAACGACAGCAGACGACGCTCGACCAAGGCCGAGGCCAGACGGTGGGTGGTGCTGCGGGTCAGATCCAGCTTTTCCGACAGTTCGGCCAGCGGCAGAGAGCCTTCGATCAAGGCGTCGATGACATCCAGACCGCGCAGCAGGGTCTGGCTGCCGGACGCCTTGGCCCCCGCCTCGTCTTCACCTGCGACCTGCATGGTCTTGATTGACGCCGTTCGTCCCATTTCGTAATCCTCATTCTCAGAATGTAGCAAAACGCGCAAGTCGTCCAAAGCTATGCAGGGAACCTTGGCGTGTCGCAGGGAGGAAAGCCAGTGAAATCCCGAAATATGGGAGCGGATCGCCGCTTTTTGGCTGGTCCGCAATGAGCCGCCTGCCCCGGATCAAGCATGTCCGCGCCTTCGTCGTTAAGAACGACGGGACCGGCGGCGGCGCCGACTATCACGATCAGGGCGACGGCCACTGGATTGACGACCATATCGCCACGCCTATGGCGAAATATCCCGAGTATCGTCAGAGCCGCCGCAGCTTCGGCATCAATGTGCTGGGCACGCTGGTGGTCGAGATCGAGGCCGAGAACGGCGTCGTCGGTTTCGCGGTCACGACAGGCGGCGAACCCGCCGCCTATATCGTCGAAAAACACCTGGCCCGCTTCCTGGAAGGCCGCGATCCGTCCGAGGTCGAGAAGATCTGGGACCAGATGTATTTCTCGACCCAGTATTACGGTCGCAAGGGTCTGGTGGTGAACGCCATCTCGGGCGTCGATCTGGCCCTGTGGGATCTGTTGGGCCGACTGCGCCAGGAGCCGGTCTTCGCCATGCTGGGCGGGGCCGTGCGCGACGAACTGACCTTCTACGCCACCGGCGCGCGCCCCGACAAAGCCAAGGAATTGGGTTTCATCGGCGGCAAGATGCCCCTGCACCACGGCCCTGCCGAGGGCGAGGAGGGCCTCAAGAAGAACCTCGCCGAGCTGGAGGCCATGCGGAACGCCTGCGGCGACGACTTCTGGCTGATGTTCGACTGCTGGATGGCGCTGGACCTGAACTACGCCACCCGCCTGGCCCATGAAGCGCACAAACTGGGTCTGAAGTGGATCGAGGAGGCGATGAGCCCCGACGACTACTGGGGCTATCAGGCGCTGAAGAAGAACGCCCCCAAGGGGATGCTGGTGACCACCGGCGAGCATGAGGCCACCCGCTGGGGCTTCCGCATGCTGCTGGAGATGGAATGCTGCGACATCATCCAGCCGGACGTCGGCTGGTGCGGCGGCGTCACCGAACTGCAGAAGATATCCGCCCTGGCCGACGCCAAGGGCGTGCTGATGATCCCCCACGGGTCCAGCGTCTATTCCTACCATTTCGTCGTCACGCGCCATAACAGCCCCTTCGCCGAGTTCCTGATGATGGCCCCCGGCGCCGACGAGGTCGTGCCCATGTTCCATCCGCAGCTGATCGGCGAACCCGTGCCGGTCAACGGCAGGCTCAAGGTTCCCGACACGCCAGGCTTCGGCGTGGAGCTGAACCGCGACATCGCCCTGCACCGCCCCTACGCCCGCTAGTCGAGAGTCCCCCCGTCTCATGAAACTGCTTCGCTACGGCCCCAGGGGCCAGGAAAAGCCCGGCCTGCTGGATGCGGACGGCCGCATCCGCGACCTGTCCGGCGTGGTCCCCGACATCACGCCCGATCAGCTGTGGGGCGAAGGCCTGGCTGCGCTGAAGGCGATCGATCCCGAGCGCCTGCCGCTGATCGAAGGCCAGCCGCGCTACGGCGTGCCGGTGAACGGCGTGCGCAAATTCATCGCCATCGGCCTGAATTTCGCCGACCACGCCGAGGAATCGAACCTGCCCATTCCGTCGGAGCCTGTCGTCTTCGCCAAGGCGGTGTCCTGCCTTCAGGGACCGAACGACACGGTCGTCATCCCGCGCGGCTCTGAGAAGACCGACTGGGAGGTCGAGCTGGGCATCGTCATCGGCAGGCGCGCGTCTTACGTCGAACAGGCCGACGCCCTGGATCATGTGGCCGGCTATGTGCTGATCAACGACGTGTCCGAGCGCGCCTTCCAGACCGAGCGCGGCGGCACCTGGGACAAGGGCAAGGGGTGCGACACCTTCGGTCCGGTCGGCCCCTGGATCGTCACCCCCGACGAGGTCGGCGACGTCCAGAACCTGGACATGTGGCTGGACCTGAACGGCAAGCGGATGCAGACCGGCAACACCCGGACCATGATATTCGGCGTCGCCGAGATCGTGTCCTACGTCAGCCAGTTCATGACGCTGGAGCCGGGGGATCTGATCACCACCGGCACCCCGCCCGGCGTGGGCCTGGGCCAGAAGCCCGAACCCTTCTACCTCAAGGCCGGCGACGTGATGGAGCTGGGCATCGACAAGCTGGGCAGCCAGCGTCAGGCCGTGGTGGCCTGGTCCAAGGATTTGGTCGCATGAGCGCCTATGAAGGACGTTTCGCAGGCCGGGCCGCCGTCGTGACCGGCGGCGCCTCGGGCCTGGGCAAGGCCGCCGCCGCCCGCATCGTCGCCGAGGGCGGCCGGGTGGTGCTGTGGGATCTGAACGCGGACACGCTTAAGGCCGCCGCGGCTGAGGTCGGCGCCGTGACGACCGTGGCCCTGGACGTGGCCGATCCCGAGGCGGTCGCGTCGGCCGCCGAGACTTCGAACGCGGCCCTGGGCGGCCGCATCGACATCCTGGTCGCCTCCGCCGGCGTCACGGGCGCCACCGCGCCGGTGCAAGAGTTTCCGATCGACAGCTGGAAGCGGGTCGTGGACATCAATCTGAACGGCGTCTTCTACTGCTGCCGCGCCGTCGTGCCCTTCATGCTGGCGAACGGCTACGGCCGGATCGTCAATGTGGCCTCGGTCGCGGGCAAGGAAGGCAATCCCAACGCCAGCGCCTATTCGGCGTCAAAGGCGGGGGTGATCGGCTTCACCAAGTCTCTGGGCAAGGAATTGGCCGGCAAGGGCGTCATCGCCAACAGCCTGACCCCCGCCACCTTCGAAAGCCCGATCCTGGAGCAACTGCCCCAGAGCCAGGTCGACTATATGCGCTCCAAAATCCCCATGGGGCGCCTGGGCGAAGTCGAGGAGAGCGCCGCCATGGTCTGCTTCATGGCCTCCGAAGAGTGCAGCTTCACCACCGCCTCGACGTTCGATACGTCTGGCGGGCGCACGACCTACTGAGTGTACGCGGTGGGCTCGGATCTCCGCATCGTCGATTCCCACGTCCATCTGTGGGACCTGTCACGGGCGCGCTACGGCTGGCTTCAGGACGATCCCCTGCCGAACAATCCAGCCGGGGACATGTCGTCCATCGCCAACGCGAACTATCTGCTGGACGACTATCTGGCCGATACGGCCGGCTGGCGTGTGGAAAAGATCGTTCACGTCGAGGCCGGCCAGCCGGTAGGCCGGCAACTGGCCGAAACAGACTGGCTACAATCGCTCGCCGATGACACCGGTTATCCACACGCGATCGTCGCCGGCGCCGACATGCTTGACCCACACCTGGACGCCCTGCTGGAGGCTCACGCCGCCCGCGCGAACGTACGCGGCGTGCGCCAGATCGTCTGCTGGCACGAGGATCCGCTGAAAACCTATACCGACCGAGACCTGTTGCGAGATCCGCAGTGGGTGGCAGGCTTCGCGAAACTGGCGCGGCACGGCCTGTCGTTCGACCTCCAGCTCTATCCGTCGCAGATGGCGACCGCCGCCATCATCGCCGCGCGTCACCCCGACATTTCGATGATCGTCAATCACGCCGGACTGCCGACCGACCGCGACGCGGCGGGAATGGAGCGCTGGAAGCGGGGTCTGCGCCTGCTGGCCGCCCAACCCCAGGTCTCGATCAAGATTTCCGGCCTCGGCATCACCGACCGCGCCTGGACCCCCGACAGCATTCGCCCCGTCGTCCTGGAGTGTATCGACGCCTTCGGGACCGAGCGGGCCATGTTCGCCTCCGACTTCCCGGTCGAGCGGGTCCACGGAACCTTCGACGCCTTCTATTCCGCCTTCGACGCGATCACGGCCGACTTCTCGGCCGAAGAGCGCGACCGCCTGTTCGCCGCCAACGCCGAGGCGATCTACCGCATCTGACACCCACCCGCCGAGGCCGCGAAAAGACGGCCAGGCCCGCGAGAAACACCAGGAGAGCCCCAATGGTCATCGAGACCGACGCCGCCCACACCCCCGGAGGTCTGGCCCAGCCCTCAGTTTCGGGGCCTGCCGGTTCCTTGAAGGGCCCGCTGGCCTTCGCCATCGCCTGCTTCCTGATCTGGGGCCTGGCCTATGGCCTGCTGGACGTGCTGAACAAGCATTTCCAGGAGACGCTCAGCATCAGCCAGGCCGACAGCGCCTGGCTGCAGATCGCCTATTTCGGGGCCTATCTGCTGCTGTCGATTCCGGCGGGCATGCTGCTGCACGCCCGGGGCTACAAGTTCGGCATCGTGTCGGGCCTGGCCGTCACCGCGATCGGCGCCCTGCTGTTCATCCCGGCGGCGGGCGCAGGGGCCTTCCTGCCCTTCGTCGGCTCCATGTTCGTTCTGGCCGCCGGCCTGTGCATTCTGGAAACCAGCGCCGACACCTACGTCAACGTCCTGGGCGATCCGGCCAAGGCGTCTCAGCGCCTGAACCTGGCCCAATCGTTTAACGCCCTGGGCGTCTTCTTCGGGCCGCTGATCGGCGGCGCCGTCTTCTTCAGCCCGACGACGACCCAGGCCCTGGGCGGGGCGACCCGCTCGATCCAGATCGTCTACGGCCTGATCGCCGTCGGGGTGATCCTGTTCGCCCTGGCCGTCTGGCGCGCCCGCCTGCCGGAGACCGGCCTGTCGGACCACGGCTCGGCCGAGGGCGACGTTCCCGCCCTGCCCCTGTCGAAACAGCCGCACTTCGTCGCCGGCGTGATCACCCAGGCCCTTTATATCGGCGCCCAGGTCGGCATCGGCGCCTATTTCATCAATCTGGTGACCCACAACTGGCAGGGCCTGACGTCGCAGCAAGGCGCCTTCATGCTGTCGCTGGCGGCCATCGGCTATCTGGTCGGCCGCTTCTTCGCCACCGCCCTGCTGCTGAAGATCAGGCCGCGCGCCCTGCTGACGGCCTATGGCCTGATCAATGTCGTCCTGACCCTGGTCGTGGCGGCCGGGATCAATATCGTCTCGCCGGTCGCCCTGATCGCCGTCTTCTTCTTCATGTCGACCATGTTCGCGACCATCTTCGCATTGGGCACGACCGGGCTGGGCGCAAGCACAAAACGGGCGTCCTCCTTGATGGTCATGGCGATCGGCGGCGGCGTGCTGCTGCCGTGGCCTATGGGCAGGATCGCCGACCTCTACGGCGCCAACGTCGCCTTCCTGATGCCTGCGGTCTGTTTCGCGGTCGTCGCCTGGTACGGATGGAAGGGCGCAGGCTTGGGACTGAAGGCGGAGGCGAAGTGATGGGTTTTCGCGCCGCCCTTCTCGCCTTCACCCTGCTGGCCGGCCCCACCGCGGCCTGCGCCCAGACGGTCGCGCCCGTCGCCTTCGCGCCCGTCGCGCCGATCGACCGACACGCCCTGGTCACGCGCCATAATGTGACGCTGACCTCGATAGACCCTCATGCGCCGATCATGCTGGGCAATGGGAACCTGGGCTTCACCGCCGACATCACGGGGTTGCAGACCTTCCCGGAACAGTATTCGGAACTGTCCCCCCTGCTGACCATGGCGCAGTGGGCCTGGCACAGCTTTCCCAATCCGAACGGCTATACCGAACAGGACGGCCTGATCGACGTGCCCGTGCCGGGACGAGGGGAACAACCCTATGCCTGGATGAAGTCGTGGGCGGTGGCCGAGACCCAGCCCGCCTACACCTGGCTGCGGGCCAATCCGCATCGGTTCTCTCTCAGTCGCATCGGCCTGACCTTCGCCGACAGCAGGCCGCTGGACTTCGCCAAGGTCGCTCACACCCGCCAGACGCTGGACCTGTGGTCCGGGGCCCTGACCAGCCGCTTCACCTATGACGGCCAGCCGGTCGAGGTCGTCACCCGCGTCCACCCGAGCCTGGACATGGTTATGGTCGAGATCGTCTCCCCCTTGGTCTCCACGCGAGGCCTGGGCGTTCAGGTCCGCTATCCAAGCGTCGCCCCCGCCATCAATCCCGATCCGACGTCGTTTGACGCCTCGGGAGC
Organism: Brevundimonas sp. GW822-FHT03E11; assembly: GCF_058801445.1. NCBI lineage: Bacteria > Pseudomonadati > Pseudomonadota > Alphaproteobacteria > Caulobacterales > Caulobacteraceae > Brevundimonas > Brevundimonas sp. GW822-FHT03E11. The sequence goes on from NZ_JBXANG010000008.1 coordinate 104,755, forward strand.
CCAAAGCCTGACCGTCGTCGCCCAAGACGCGGGCGACGTCCGCATTCGCCGCACCCTGGACGACACCCGCTATTATTCGGGCATCACCGCTTCCGGTGAAATCGAGCAAACCGGCGCCGACGACTTCCGAGCGGTCGCCGCCGGTCGCGACCGGCTGACCGTCATGGTCCGCTTCGATCGGCAGGACCGAGCGCCCGCGACACCGGCCTACAGCGCCGGCGTCCAGGCGACGGCCGCCCACTGGAACGGGTTCTGGACCCAGGGCGGCGCCGTGGATTTCAGCGGCTCCACCGATCCCCGCGCACCCGAGTTGGAGCGCCGCGTAGTCCTGTCGCAATACCTCTCGGCCCTGAACGGCGCCGGCGAACTGCCGCCCCAGGAAGAGGGTCTGTTCTCCAACAGCTGGTACGGCAAGTTCCACCTGGAAATGCACCCCTGGCACGCCGGCTGGCAAGCCATGTGGGGCCATGCCGACATGCTGGAGCGGAGTCTGCCCTGGTATGTCGGCCATCTGGACCAGGCCCGCGCCGAGGCCGCCCGCCACCGGGTCAAGGGCGCCTGGTGGCCCAAGATGGTCGGACCCGAGGGCCGCAACAGCCCCAGCCTCGTCTCGCCCTTCATCATGTGGCAGCAGCCGCATCCGATCCTGCTGGCCGAGCTGGTGTGGCGGGCAGAGAAAGATCCCGCCGTACTGGATCGATACGGCGAGTTAGTCGAGGCCACCGCCGACCTCCTGGCCTCCTGGCCCATCGAACGCGACGGCCGGCTGAACCTGGGACCGCCGATGATTCCGGCGCAGGAAAACTATGATCCCCTGACCACGGTGAACCCCGCCTTCGAGGTCGAGTATTTTCGCTGGGGGCTGGAAACCGCGCAGGCCTGGCGCGAACGCAAGGGCCAGGCCCGCCGCGCCGACTGGGATCAGGCCCTGGCCAGGATGGCGCCGCCGCCGATGAAGGACGACCTCTATCTGCCGGTCGAAAACGTGCCGGACTTCTGGGAGACCGCCATGTCCGACGCCTGCCGCAGACACGCTGCGGCGGCTCAATGCAAGAACCGCGACCACCCCTCCTTCCTAATGGCGTACGGCTTCATCCCAGGCGCTCGGATCGACCCGGCCGCCATGCGCCGCACCTTCGAAGCGGTGGAGCGGAACTGGGACGTGCGCCAGACCTGGGGATGGGACTTCCCCATGATGGCCATGACCGCCGCCCGCCTGGGTGAACCCGACAAGGCCGTGGACTGGCTGTTCGCGGACCTGAAGAACAATCAGTGGGGCGTCACCGGCATGACGCCGCGCGTCCATCTGGACGAGCACGCCGACGAGCTGGTGCCCGTCTCGGCCGGCGCCGGCGGAGTCCGGATGGCCGTCAATCCCGACGGCCCCGGCTATCGTCGCGCGGCGGAGACCTACTTCCCGTCCAACGGCTCCCTACTCATGGCTGTCGGCTTGATGGCCGCCGGATGGGACGGGTCCAGCGGCCATGCGCCCGGCTTCCCCAAGGAGGGCTGGACCGTGCGGGTCGAAGGCCTGACGCCCGCCCCCTGAACCCGAAAGACAGGATCGCCCCCATGACGACCTCCAGACGCTCCGCCCTCAAGGCCCTGCTGGCCGCCCCCGCCGCCGGCGTGCTTGCCGGCCAAGCCCAGGCCGCGACGACCCAGGCCACGACGGCCCAGGCTGGGCCGCCCCAGGCTGGGCCGGCCGGCGCGCCGGTCTTCCCCGCGCCCAACACCGCCCCGCCCATTCATCAGGCCAGCGAGGCGCCGCCGCCCTGGCCGACCTGGGAGGGGCCGGTTCCGACCGACTGGATCGACCCCAAGACCGGCCATCGCATTGTGCGCCTGTCCGGGGACGAGGGCGGGAGCAAGCTCTACTTCTACCGCAACAGCTTCACACCCGAGGGGGATGTTCTGCTCTTCTCCTCGCCCCAGGGCATCATCAAGGTCGAGCTCGACAACGGCTTTCGACGATCTGTGCTGGTGGCCGACCCGGACGCAGACCTGATGGTCACGGGCCGCAGGACGCGGACCGCCTACTACACTGTCTCTGATGCCGGCGAAGGCCAGCCGACCGATCGGCCGCGCACCCTGTTCGCCGTCGATATCGACACGGGCCGCACACGACGTCTGGCCCGGATCGAACAGGGCCAGTTCAGTTCGATCAACGCCGACGAGACCCTGGTGGTCGGGACGGTGGCCTATGGCGACGCGCCGCTCCAGCCCGACGCCGCCGATCCGCGCAATCGCCGCGCAGGACAGGCCGAGTACGCCGCCGTCGGCCCCGACGGCCGCCCGCTGAACTTCGCCAAGGCCAAGGGCGTGCGGATGCTTCAGCGCTGGGCCGCGCGCGTGCCGATGGAGTTGTTCGTCATTGATCTGCGGACCGGCGAACGCCGCGTCGTCCATGCGGCCAGAGACTGGCTGAACCATCCGCAGTTCTCGCCCACCGACCCTGAGCGCATCATCTTCTCGCACGAAGGGCCCTGGCACCGGGTCGATCGCATGTGGACGATCAAGACGAACGGCGCGGACCTGCGCAAACTGCACCAGCGGACGATGAATTTCGAAATCTTCGGCCACGAGTGGTTCAGTCCTGACGGACGCCAGGTCCTGTACGATCTGCAGACGCCGCGGGGTCAGGTCTTCTGGGTGGCGTCCGTGGACCTGGAAACCGGAAAGCGCGTCTATCGCCGGCTGGAGCAGAACAGCTGGTCGGTGCACTTCAACAGCTCGCCCGACGGGAGCTTCTTCGCCGGCGACGGCGGCGACGCAGACATGGTCGCCCATGCGCCGGACGGCAAATGGCTGGTGCTTCTGCGCCCCGAACCGGTGGTCGATCATGACCCCGAAAGCGATCAGGACGACCTGATCTCGGTCGAATATCTGCGGACCGAGCGGCTGGTGGACATGGGCCGTCACGATTATCGGCTGGAGCCCAACGTCACCTTCACGCCGGACGGACGGTGGGTGCTGTTCGTCTCCAACATGCACGGTCGCAATCACGTCTATGCGGCCTCTGTCGCCCGAAACTGAGAGGGCGCAAGCCGGTCTTGCCCGGCTAACTCCGCCACGTATTGCAAAATACGAGAAGCTGTTGCACAAAACGGTACGTTGCGCGTCCGATCATGTGCGACGCCATACCAAGAAATGACACCGGTGCCACAGACGCCGGATGGGGAGAGAACAGGATGCAACGGATCAACCTCCGCAATTCGTGCGCCGTCGGCGTATCCCTGGCGGCGCTGTCTTTGGCCCTGCCGGCCGGGGCGCAAACGGCGCCGCAGGAGCCCGTGCCGACAGGGGTCGCCGACCAGCCCGCAGCCCAGGTCGAGGACATTGTCGTCACCGGCTTCCGCTCCAGCCTTCAGCAGGCGCTGAACATCAAGCGCAGCGAGGCCGGCGCCGTGGACGCCATCCTGGCCGAGGACATCGCCGATTTTCCGGATCAGAACCTGGCCGAAGCCATTCAGCGCCTGCCCGGCGTGACCATCGACCGGGTGAACGGCCAGGGCACGACCATTTCGGTCCGGGGCCTGAGCTCGGACTTCACCCGCACCCGCATCAACGGCCTGGAAGCCCAGGCGGCGTCCGGCGGCAGTCGCAACCGCAGCTTCGACTTCTCCATGTTCGCCTCGGAGCTGTTCAACAGCATCAAGGTCCGCAAGACTCAGTCGGCTGAGATCGAAGAAGGCTCCCTGGGCGCCACGGTCGATCTGCAGACCGGCCGGCCGATGGACTTCGGCGGCAGCGGCCTCAACTCGGCCCTGTCGGTCCAGGGCTCCTATAACGACCTGTCCGAAAAGACGGTGCCGCGCCTGGCCGGTCTGTTGAGTTGGACCAATGAAGACCGCACCTTCGGCGCCCTGATCTCAGCCGCCTATTCCGAGCGGTCGCCCATCCTGGAAAGCTTCAACACCACCCGCTGGCAGCGGGGCGACGCGAGCCGGCCCTACGGCGTGGGTCAGAACCTCGGCGGCTGCATCCCTTGCACCACGGCGGCCCAACGCACCGAGGTGCTGAACGCCTTTTATCCGCGCATTCCGCGCTACACCTTCGGCAACACCCAGGAGGACCGCCTGGGCGTGACCGCCGCCCTTCAATGGCGGCCCAGCGCCCGCACCGAGGTGGCGCTGGACCTTTTGTGGTCGCGCCTGAACTCCGAACTCGAAAGCCCGAACCTGGAGGCCTGGTCTTTCAGCCGCGCGGCGGTGAACAGCGTCGTCGTGCGCGACTATGCGATCGACGCCTCCAAGAACGCTTTCTCCTACGGCGTGTTCGACAATGTCCTGGTGCGGTCGGAAAACGGCTTCACGCGAAATGAAAGCACCTTCGCCCAGGCCTCGCTGAACGTCCGCCACGACTTCACCGACCAGTTCCGCGGCAATCTGAAGCTGGGCGCCAACAAGTCGGAGGCTCGCACCCCGCTGAACGTCGCCTACGCCTTCGAGCAGTCGGATGTGGACGGCTACACCATCGACTTCCGAGGCGACGACCGTCTGCCGCTGATCAACTACGGCTTCGACACCACCTCGGGCGAAGACTTCACCCTGATCCAGGCGACCCGCAGCACCAGCGGCGGCGACTTCGACAACCAGGTCGCGGCCGGCGCGCTGGAATACGACTGGTCCGACGCGGTCACCTTCAAATTCGGGGGCGAATACCGCACCTATGGTTTCAGCAACTTCGGTGTTTCGCGGGCCAACACCGCGACCGTCGGCGCGGACCGTCTGACCGGGGTCGACTCCATCGGCAAGGTCGTCAGCATCGACGGCAAGATCGGCGTGCCGGCGGGCTCCAGCCTCAACTTCATCGTGCCTGACATCGGCAAGATCGCCGATTTCCTGAGCGTCTATGACGACCCATTGACCCCCAACCGCAGCGAGCGGGAAGTGGACGAAACCGATCAGGGCGTCTTCGTTCAGACCGACTTCAACACCCAGTTGGGCGCCGTCACGGTGCGGGGCAACGTCGGCGTCCGCTACGCCCGGACCGAGGTCGAATCCAAGGGCTGGCAGACCATCACCACCCCGGCCGGTCCGACCTATGAATACGTCACCGCCAACAATGACTATGACGACGTGCTGCCGTCGTTCAACCTGGCGATCGAGCCGCGCGAAGACTTGGTGATCCGGCTGGGCGCGGCCAAGGTGATGTCGCGGCCTTCGCTGGGCGATCTGACCCCCGGCGGCGGCGTTTCGCCCACCACCCGCACCGTCTCCTACGGCAATCCGCTGCTCGATCCATTCCGCGCCACCAACTACGACATGTCGGTCGAGTGGTACTTCCAGAACGAGGGCCTGCTGGCCGCCGCCGTCTTCTACAAGGACATCGACAGCTTCATCACCTCGGTGACGGAATCGATCGTGTGGAGCGACCTGGGCCTGCCGGACGAACTGCTGCAGGGGGCGGCGCGCCCGACGGACGTCTTCCAGGTCACGCGCAAGCTGAACGGCCAGGGCGGCACGCTGCACGGGCTGGAGATTCAGTATCAGCAGCCGTTCACCTTCCTGCCTGGCTTCTGGTCGAATTTCGGCTTCATCGGCAACTTCACCTATGTGGACTCCGAGGTCGACTACGGCGCCGCCGGCAAGAACCGCCTTACGGGCCAGTCCAAGAATACGGTCAACGCCACCCTCTATTACGAGAAGGGCCCCTTCCAGGCGCGCACCTCGGCCGCCTATCGCAGCAGCTATCTGATGTCCTTCCCAGGCAGCAACGGCAACTCCGAGGAAGGCATGAACGACACGGTCTATCTGGACGCCTCGATGTCCTACGACATCACGCCCAACCTGACCTTCTCCCTGGAAGGGATCAACCTGACCGACGAATACAACGATCGCTATGTCGATGTGGCGGACCGCGTGTCCGACTACCGTCACACCGGCCGAGAGATCGCCGTGGGATTGCGCTGGAAGTACTGACCTTCCCTCTCTGACCTCTTCAGCGCAATTGACTGGGCCCGGAGCGCAATGCTCCGGGCCCTTTTTTGTCGCCTGGCCTGACGGTGGGAAGCTGGGTTCAGGCCCTGTCACTCAGACCCGCGACGCGCGCCGAATCCGTCACACGCGGCGCCTTGCCGTCTAGGGTGTCGATGTTGCAGTCGACGAAGCGCCAGCCCTGGGCGTTGGCGATGGTCCCGGCGTCGTGGACGTCCCAGTCCAGGCGCTCGAACAGGAAGTCCTTCAGCGGCGCCTCGGGATAGGCGGCGGCCTCGAATCCAACCTTGCCCCCCGCGGCCTTGATGTCGGACAGGCGGACGTCGTGGATGCGCGGCACGCCTCGGTCGCGGGGCACCGGCGTCGCCAGCGCCCGCCAATAGTCCGGGACGTCCGCGACGCCAGGCGGAATCCGAGCGTAGCTGTAGTTGGGGTACCAGTTCAGGTTGACCCGGAACAGGGTGCGCACGTCCTGCAGATGGATGTCGCGCAGGCGGATGTTGGAGATGACGCCGCCGCGCGTGTGGCCCGATTTGAAGAAGATCCCCAGCGGCACCGGATATTCGATCCTGAGGCCCGAGACCTCGATGTCCTCGAACCCGCCGGAGGTTTCGCTGCCGAAGGTCATGCCGGCCAAGGCGTCGCGCACGACACAGTCCTTCACCCGCACCTGACGGCAGGGCCGGGCCACGCGCAGCCCGTCCCAGTCGCGCCCGGCCTTGATGCACAGGGCGTCGTCATTGACGGCGATGTCGCACCGCTCGACCAGCACGCGTTCCGAGGAATCGATGTCCACCCCGTCGGTGGACGGGCCGCGCCCGCCGATGTTGTTGCGGATGATCAGGTCCGAGACGGTGACGTCGCGCGAGTAGCAGACGTGGACGGTCCAGAAGCCCGACCGCGCCAGATTGAGGCCCGAGACCTCCGCCTGATCCGCCTCATAAAGATGGATCAGACGCGGGCGGCGGCAGTCATAGTCGGCGGCCCAGCGCAGATCACGCGGATCATAGTCGCGCCGCATCGCCCAATAGCTGTCCCAAAAGACCTGGCCGTCGCCGTCCACCAGCCCCTCGCCGGTGATCTTCGCATTCTGCTGACGATAGATGTTGAGCAGCGCGGCCGGCCAATCCATCTCGATCCCCGCCACGCGGGTCCGGATCATCGGATAGGCTGAGATGTCCTTGAGGCCCCGGATCGTCGCCCCCCGCCCGATCATCAGGGTCACGCCCGACTTCACGAACAGCGAACCCGACAGGTAGAGGCCGGGCCTGATCACCACCGTGCCGCCGCCCTCGGCCGCCGCAGCGTCGATGGCCGCCTGGATCGGGCGCGTATTGATCGTCTGGCCGTCTCCGACGGCGCCGAAGTCCGCCGCATCATGAATTTGTCCGCCTTGCGCTCGGGCGACGGCGGGCAGAAGGGCGGGCGCGGCCGAGGTCAGGACGCCGGTCAGGCCGAGGTGAAGAAGGGATCGACGATTCATGGCGGGCCTTTTCGCACTCTGCAGAGGGAGGAAACGGGCGCGGCCATTTGACCGCAGAAAGCCGCTTCCCATATTCTGCTCTTCCGTCTCACGATAGCGGACGGTATGGTCCTGGCAAGCCGAAGCGGCGCGTGCCGCCGTGCGCCGCACAGGAAGGACCCCGGTTACCACGCGCGCCAGCGCAAACGACAACGAAGAGAGCGACGCCTTCACGCGCCGCCGGAGGAAAGCCAATGCCCCTGCCCTCGCGCACCCGTCTGGCGCTGACGACCGCCCTGACCGCCGGCCTGACCACCGCCCTCGTCCTCACCGGCCCGGCTCTGGCCCAGACGGCGTCCCAAACCCCGCCCCCGGCCCCGGCCCCGGCCGCGTCTGAGGCCATCGCCTCGAGCGCAGCCGCACTGCCGCCCGGCGTCGAGGCGGACTGGCTGAGCCCGCGGCCCCGGCCGACCCTCTATACGGAAGCCGCCGGCCTGCCCTCCCGCCGCGATACGATGGCGGCGGTGGACTATGTCGCCTCGTCCCAGATCGCCGCCATGGCCGCCGAGCCGATCGCTCTGTCGACCGGCAGCAATCTGACGCAGATGTCGTCCAACTGGGTGGCTGCGACCTTCTATGTGGGGGCGGCGCGCCTGGCGCGGGTGACGGAAGATCCGAAGACGCTGCGGTTCCTCAGCGCCGTCGCCGACCACTATAATTACAGCCTGCGCGGGGCCCGGTCCGGCAAGACCCTGCTGAACGCCGACGACATCGCCATCGGCGATCTGTACGAAGAGCTTTACGCGCGACGCGGCCAGGAAGGCGTTCTGATGCCTCTGCGTCAGAGGCTGGACTGGCAGGTTCCCCATCTGGCGCGGACGGAGGAGACGCCCGCCCTGGTCTGGTGGTGGGCCGACGCCCTCTATATGGCGCCGCCGGTTCTGGCGCGCATGTCGGCCATCACAGGCGACCCCAAATATCTGAACGCCGCCGACAAGGAGTGGCGGCGCACGGCCGATCGGCTTTGGGTCCCAGAGGAGCGCCTGTTCCTGCGCGACGAACGGTTCAAGGACCAGGACCACCGCGACGCCGACGGCGACCGCATCTATTGGTCGCGGGCCAACGGCTGGGTCATGGGCGGGTTGGCGCGCTGGCTGGAATCGGTCCCCGCCGACCTGCCGAGCCGCCCCTTCTACGTCGATCTGTTTCAGGCGATGGCGGGACGGATCGCCGAGCTGCAGCAGGACGACGGGCTTTGGCGCGCCAGCCTTCTGGACCCGGCGGCCTATCCGGAGGCTGAAACCTCCGGCTCGGTCTTCTACGTCTACGCCCTGGCCTGGGGCGTCAATCACGGCCTGCTGGACCGAGAGGCCTATCTGCCCCACGTGCTGAAGGGCTGGGCCACACTGAACCGTCATGTCCTGCCCAGCGGCCTGTTGGGCGCCGCCCAGAAGACAGGCGACCAGCCGGTCTCGACGGCGGCGGACGACACCGGCCTCTACGCCACCGGAACCTACATCCTGGCAGGGCTGGAGATCGCTGATCTGAACGGACCGGCCCAGTCCCTGCCCGAGCCGGAGCCCGCGCGAGACACCGCTGAGGTGATCGCCGCCACCACGCCGACGCCGCCCGCTCCGGTCACCGTGAGGGGACCGGAAGAGACCCGCCGCCGCGAGGCCGAGATGCGGGCCACCGCCGCCCTGTCCTATGATCCCGCCGTCCTGGGCCGCCCCTCGACGATCGCGCCGCTGGCCCCGCCGCCTGCGGATCTGCAGACGCCGCGCGCCGTCGCACGCTTCGCGCCCGATCGGCTGGACGATCTGTTGTGGGAGAACGACCGGGTCGCGCATCGCATCTATGGTCCCGCCCTGGAGGGGCGTGAACCGCCGTCCGGGTCGGGGATCGACGTCTGGGCCAAGCGGGTCCGCTATCCCTTCATGGACCGCCAGCTGAAGTTCCCGAACTACCACGTCGATCGGGGTGAAGGGCTGGACTATTACGACGTCGGCCGCGGCCGCGGCGCGGGGGGTCTGGGCGTCTGGTACGACAACAAGCTGTGGACCAGCCGCAACTTCTCCACCCACGCCATCACCCGCACCGGCGGCGATGAGGCCCGGTTCAACGTGACCTACCGCCCCTGGCCGGTCGATGTGGTCCGCAACGTCTGGGAAACGCGGGAGTTCAGCCTGCCGCTGGGGTCGAACTTCACCCGGATGACCTCGACGCTGAACTCGAACTCCGACGCCCCGCTGATCGTCGGCATCGGCATCTCAAAGCGACGGAACGCCAACGGCGCCGGCTTCGTCACCCGCGACGCCGCAAACGGGCGGATCATGTTCTGGGAGCCGGAAGATCCCGAGCACGGCAGCCTGGGCATAGCCGTCGTCGCCGACCCGTCGATGGTCGAAGGCTTCGCCGAGGATGCGGACAACTATCTGATGCTGGTGCGGGTCACGCCGGGCCGGCCCTTCGTCTATTATATGGGCTCGGCCTGGTCCCGCGGCCTCGACTTCCCCGACCGCCGGTCATGGGAGGCCTTCGTCGCCGACCAGGCCTTCGACTTCCGTCCGGCGCCCTGAACGCGGCCGATCCCACCCCCGAACCGAGGCAGAGCGACATGTACGACAAGATGTACGACAAGGTTTATCAGGCCACTCATCCGGACATGGTGGACGGCGCCACCAATGAGCAGCTGCGCGACCGCTATCTGGTGTCCGGCCTGTTCCAGCCCGGCCGGATCAGCCTCAACTATTCGCATCATGAGCGGCTGATCATCGGCGGCGCCGTGCCGACCGACGCGCCGCTGGCTCTGCCCCGCCACTCAGAGCCGGCCTCCCTGGCCGGCAAGCCGTTCCTGCACGCCCGTGAACTGGGCGTCGTCAACATCGGGGGCGCAGGCTCGGCGATCATCGACGACGAGACCGTGCGACTGGGCTTCCGCGACGGCCTCTATGTGCCGATGGGCGCCGCCGAGGTGATCCTCGCCTCCGATGACGCGGCTGATCCGGCGCGGTTCTATCTGGTCTCAACCCCCGCCCACGCCCGCTACGACCTGGTCAGGATCCCCATCGAGGCGGCGACGCCGCTGGAGATGGGCGCGCTGGAGACCTCCAACGAACGCACGATCTACCAGTATATCGTGCCGGGCAAGGTCAAGTCGTGCCAACTGCTGCTCGGCGTTACGGTGCTGAAGACCGGTTCGGTGTGGAACACCATGCCGCCCCATCTGCATGACCGCCGATCGGAGGCCTATCTCTATTTCGGCCTGAGCGAAACAGACCGAGTGTTCCACTTCATGGGCCAGCCCGACAAGACGCGCCACATCATCGTCCAGGACGGCGAAGCGGTGATCAGCCCGCCGTGGTCCATCCACATGGGCGCAGGCACCTCCAACTACACCTTCATCTGGGGCATGGGCGGCGAGAACCTGGACTATGCCGATATGGACAAGCTGGATCTCTGCCAGCTGAAGTAGCCGCCTGGTTGGCGTCTCCGCAGGCGGCCCTGCGACCTTGTTCGGCTGACGCGCCATTGAGGCCCCGCCGCAGGTCGCAGGCTTACTGGGCGGCGATCATCCGATGGGGTCGCAGACGTTAGGCGTCGGCGGCAGGGGCAGAGGGTTCATGTGGGACGGACGCGCATAGCTGAGGCCATAGCCGCGGGCGAACTGCACCACTTCGCCCTCATGCTCCCCGGTGCTGCAAGCCGATCCCGGCCAAGCGAAGGACAGACGACCGGTGAAGTCATAGGGCCCGCCGGACAGGACGTCGGCCAGCCCCGCCCCCTCCGTGCCCGGCAGGAAGGCGGCGACGAAGGCGTCGGACAGGTTGATCAGGTCGTTCACATAGGCGGGACGGCCCGAATAGAGCACCGACACCACTGGAACCCCCTTGCCCGAGACGGCGTGCAACAGGGCCAGGTCGTTCGGGCGGCGATGGCTGTACTGGACGGGCGCCGGGAAGCGTACGTCGCCATGGTACTCGGCATAGGGCGTCTCGCCCAGGACGACCACCACCTTGGCGAACCGGGTCACGTCCACCCCGACCGCGTCGCGGGAATAGACGATGTTCTCGGCGCCGAACTGGGCCGTCAGGGCCTGCAACAGGGTGGCGCCGGTGGCGAAGTCGGCATTTGTGTTTTCTGTCCCCTGCCAGGTCAGGGACCAGCCGCCGGTCTGGTTGGACAGGCTGTCGGCGCTGTCGCCCACGACCAGGATCTTCTCGCCCGGGACCAGAGGCAGGGCGGACTCGTTATTCTTCAGAAGGACGACCGACTTGCGCACCGCCTCGCGCGCCAGGTCTGCGGCGGCGACGGCCTCCGCCCGGCCGTTGTAGCGGCTTTCCGACGGCGCGTGCTCGAACAGGCCCGACCGCATCTTGACCCGCAGGATCCGCGTCACGGCGTCGTCGATGCGCGACATTGGAATGCGCCCCGCTTCCACGTCAGCGATGGTGTTGCCGATGAAGGCCTTCCAGTCTTCGGGGACCATGACCATGTCGATGCCGGCGTTGATCGCCTGGGCGCATTCGGCCTTGGCGCAGCCGGGCACCTGTTCGATCCCGTTCCAGTCAGACACCACCAGGCCGTCGAAGCCCAGCCGGTCCTTCAGCACATCGGTCAGCATCTCGCGGCTGCCGTGCATCTTGCCGTAGTCGTGGCCGGCGGCGACGTCGTCCCAACTGCTGTAGGAGGCCATGACCGTCTGCACGCCCGCCTCTATGGCCGAATAATAGCCGGCGGCGTGGCGATTGATCATTTCCGCGCGGGTGGCGCGGGTCTCGCCCTGGTCCTGACCGTTATAGGTGCCGCCGTCGCCCATATAGTGTTTGGCCGTGGCGACCACGTCGCCGTCGCCGGTCAGGTCGCCCTGAAGCCCGCGGACCAGGGCCTCGCCATATTCGGCGACCTGCTGAGGATCGCTGGAATAGCTCTCATAGGTGCGGCCCCAACGGCGGTTCTCGCCGACCGCCAGGGTGGGGGCGAAGACCCAGGTGATGCCGGTGGCGCGCACCTGGCGCGCGGTGGCGCGGCCGATCCGCTCGATCAGATCGGAGTCGTGGGCGGCGCCCAGGCCGATATTGTGGGGGAAAAGCGTGGCGCCGGAGACGTTGTTGTGGCCGTGCACCGCGTCCGTACCCCAGATAAGCGGGATCTTCACCGCCATGTCGGTGGCGAGGGCGGCGTCGTGATAGCGGTCCGACAGGGCCGCCCATTCGGCGACGGTCGCGTGCTTGTTCATGGCGGGCCAGGCGCCGCCGCCGTTCAGCACCGAGCCGATGTAATACTGGGTCACCTCTTCGGGCGAGATGTAGCGGACGTCCGGCTGGGTCATCTGACCGATCTTCTGCGCCAGGGTCATGCTCGCCACGATCCGGGCGATCCGCGCCTCCATGGCGGCGTCGGGCGCACGGGCCGGCGTCAGAGTCGGCCAGTCCGTGAAACTTTGCGCGGCGGCGCTCTGATCGGCGACGGCGCTCATCGGCGCAAGGGCGCATCCGGCCAGCAACAGCAGGGATAGAAGCTTGGTCTTGCGAAGGGTCATGCGCCGTTTCTCGATGCTACAGAGGCCGAATGAGCGAATAGAGAGGGCGGGACGGCCAAGCCGCCCCGCCCAGGATCCAGGGCCGTGGGAGGGGCGCCCTAGAACCGGTAGTTGACGCCGAACAGGAACTGGCGACCGTACTCCTCGTAGGTCTCAGGCAGGGCCCCGCCGTCTGCTGTCGTCGTGCCGCCGCTGTCCAGACCCAGGCGGGTCCGATAGGGCGAGTTGGTCAGGTTGTTGACCTGGAACAGGACGCCCAGTCCCTCCAGAGGGCCTTCCTCGAAGGTGTAGCCGATCTGGGCATCGATCTGCTCGTCGTCCAGGATTTCGGTGTAGCCGCGCGTCGCGAACAGCTGCACCACCTCGCCCTTGAAGGCTTCGCGGAACCGCTTGCTGATCCGCGCCTGGAAGCCGCCGCGTTCGTAGTAGGCGGTGACGTTGTAGACCGTGCCGGACAGGCCGGGGATGCGAACCGTCTGTCCATCCGGAGCCGGATTCAGATCCGACTCCGTGAAGGAGATGCTGCCCAACAAGCCCAGTCCATCCAGCGGCGCCCACACCGTACCGAAGTTCAAGGCGCCGCTGACCTCAAGCCCCTGAACCGTTCCACCATTGCCGTTGGCCGGCAGGCTGATCTGTCCGATCGGGCTGATGTTCACACCCGCCGGAATAGAGGACGCCGTCGACGGCAGGGGTATGCCGGTGAAGTCGAAGGTGCCGTTCTGGACATAGATGTAGGTCTCCAGATCCTTGTAGAATCCGGCGATCGACAGATAGGTGGTGGCGTCGACGTACCATTCATAGGCTAGGTCGAAGGCGTTCGCTCGCCAGGGCTCCAGGTTCGGATTGCCGCCCGAGGCGGACCAGGGATTGACGGTCGAACCCGGCGGACAGGTCTGGCCCGTGCAGACCAGGGCGTTGAAGCCGGGCGTCACATTGGCCCGCATCTCGTCCATGCGCGGCCGCGCCATGGTGCGTGACGCAGCGAAACGGAGACGATGCCCGCCGCCCAGATCATAGATCAGGTTCAGGCTCGGCAGGATGTCCAGATAGTCCGCCCCCTTGGTGACGGAAATCGGCGTGATCGGCGCGCCGGGCTCGGTGCCGTTGATCACGACGCCGGTCGATTCCTGGTTCTGGACGACGGCCTGCATGCCGACATTGCCGCTCCAGCGACCACCCATGAAGTCCAGCTTCACGAAGGCCGTGGTGACCTGTTCTTCGATATCCCAGTTCTTGTCGAAATAGTTGGCGTCGAGGATCGGCGCGCGATCGTAGTACACGTCAAGCGCGCGGCTCAGATCGACGGCCAGGACATTGCCGAAACCGGCCCAGTCCAGCGACACCGGCGTTTCCAGATACTGAGCGTCAACATAGACCTGCTGCCGGCCATTCTTCAGGAACAGGTCATAATCATCGACCCTCTTGGACTTCTCGCGCTTGGCGTAGTTTACGCCGGCCGTGAAGGTGTTGAAGAAGCCCTCCATGTCGCGCTCGATCTTCAGATCGGCGGACTGGATGGTCTCCTCGACGTCGGGGAAGCGAATGGCGCCGTCGTGGCCCCAGCCGCCCCAAGGCGCCCGGTCACCCAGCGACACCTGCGAGGCGTCCGCATAGTCCAGACCTTCGGCATAGGTCGGATAGCCGTCGTCGTTCACCGTGAAGTCAATGACGTCCAGGGTGCGGCCGACGTTCGGCGTCGATGGCGTCACGCCGCCCGTCCCCCGTCCATAGCCGGCGTAGGTTTCCAGAATGGTCTCGCGGCGACGATTGTTCGAATAGGACAGGTCGGCGACGAGGCGGGTCCGGTCGTTCAGCTCGTACTGGGTGTTGAAGCCGACCGAGAAAATCTCGTCTTCGCGGGTGTTGCGGTCGTTGCGGATGATGGGAACGGCGTTGTGGATCGTGCCGCTGCGGCCGAACGACGAGCCGCCGCGATCCTCGGTCACGACCCCCGTAAAATAGGCGTCGTCAGCCCAGGCGTTCGAAAACCACTGCGCGCCCCGCGTGGTCTCTTCCTGCTCGAATTTCGAATAGTAGAGATCGAGGATCGAATGGACCCGCTCGTTCGGACGCCATTCGACAATGCCGATGACCGCGTCGCGCTGATTCAGGCGTGACGTCGAGAAGATTTCCTGTCCGTTCAGCAGCAGGGCCGTGTCGGCGCTGTCCGGTTGGACGGAATCGACAGTGCAGGTCGATCCGGGCGCGCTGGGTTCGCAGACCCCGCCGAACGACTCATAACCATAGGCCTTGTAGTGTTTGTTCTGCGACGGGGAATCCAGGTGGGCGTATCCGAGCGCAATGCCAAGCGTCCCGTCCGCCAGCTGGTCGATATAGCTGACCGAGAAACGTCCGCCATAGTTGCGGATATCATCGTTGAGGGCGTCGCCTTCGGTCATCTCGCCGCGAAGGTTGACCGCCACGGCGCGGTCGCCGAACGTCAATGGCCGCACGGTCCGCAGATCGGCCGTGCCGGACAGCCCCATGCCCGAGACCTCGGCGTCCGGCGTCTTATAGATGACGACGCCGGACAGCAGTTCGGACGGGTATTGGTCGAATTCCACCGCCCGGTTGTCGCCCGAACTGGCCTGTTGACGCCCGTTCAGCAGGGTGGTGGTGAAATCCGGCGCCAGGCCCCGAATCGAAATCACCTGGGCGCGGCCGTTGACGCGCTGAGCCGCCAACCCAGGCAGACGGGCGATGGATTCCGCGATGGAGACATCGGGCAGCTTGCCGATATCCTCCGCCGAGACCGCTTCGACGATCGAAGTTTCCCGCCGTTTGATGGAAATCGAATCCGCCAGTCCTCGCCGAAGACCGGTGACGACGATCTCCTCGACCTCCGTCGGAGCGGCGTCGGCGCCCGACGGCGGCGTCTGGGTTTGGGCGACGGCGACCGTCGGCAGGACGGAAGCCAGCGCCAAGGCCGAAGCCGTGACGCGGAGGCGACGGCGACCCTGGTTTGAACGAATGGAACTGCCCCCAGCGAATGCGCTGCGCATTTGATCTCCCCTCACGTTTCCTCGGCGCAGCGCCCCTTGGGCCTGCGTCCTTCTTTGTTGGCGCTTATTGGAAGCGCTTCCAACACGCTACCACCTTTTGCATTTTTGACAAGATAGGCCTTAGCGCGGGCTGCTCCATACGTAGGTGGCGGCGCTGGAGGCCGGCAGGAGGACCTGGGCCCGCCGGCCCGCTTCGCCGACATCGAAGCGCGCCTCAACGTCCGCCGGATTCAGGACCACCAGCACCCGTCGCCCATCCGGATTGACGAAACCGACCGCCTCAAGCCCCTCCGGTTTCGCCACCGCCACGCGCCTCGCGCCTTGGCGTACAAATCGGCTGGCGTGCCCAAAGGCGTAGTATTCTTGGTTCTTCTGAACGGCGCCGGTTCGGCTGTCTATCGTCACCACGCCGCGGCAGTCACTGCATCCGCCCGCGTGCGGACCATGGTTTTCGTCCAGGGCGATGTTCCACATCAGAACGCCGCGCGCATGGTTTTCCACTGCGCCGATGATCAGGCTCTTCATGGTCCAGACGAAGCTGTCCTTGAAGGCGGGGGCCCACTCGCCGCCGGAGCATTCCGTGAAGAAGACGTCCTTGTCGGGATAGGCGTCGAACACTTTCGACTGGGCCGAGACGTCGCCTGCATAGCAATGCCAGGCGACGCCGGAGACATAGGCCCGGGCCTCAGGGTCGGCCAATACGCCCAAGGGCTGCTCCGGCTTGTCCCAGTTGTGATCCCAGTCGAGGATCTTCGTCTCCACCCCCGACCGCTCCAGTCGGGGTCCCAAGTCCCGCCCGATGAACGTCGCGCGCCCCTGTGGTCCCCACCGCATGCCGGGATAGGAGTCGGGCTCGAAGTCAGGCTCGTTCTGAATGCTGATATAGTGGGTCGGCACGCCCTCTGCCGCAGCCTCTGCAATATAGCGCGTCAGATACTCGGCATAGGTCGAATAGTATTGGGGCTTCAACTCTCCCTGGATCAAGGAGCCCGTCGTCTTCATCCAGCCCGGCGCGCTCCACGGCGTGGCCATGATCTTGAGCTGAGGATTGATCGCCAGGGCCTGGCGAACCGTGGGGAACACCTCCGCAGCCATGGGGGCGACCGAAAACCCCGCCAGCGAGGGATCGGCTTGATCTGCGAGGCTGTAGTGGCTCAGTGAGAAGTCGGACGCGCCGATCGTCACGCGCGTGAAGTCGAATCCCAGCCCGCCGTCCGCCCGGCCGAACAAGTCTCGCATCAGGGCGTCGCGTTGAGCGGGCGTCATCCGGCTCTGGATAAGATGCGCCGAGGCATCCGTTATGGCGGCGCCGAAGCCGACCATGGTTTGAAGCGGCGTCTGCGGGTCAAGAAGCACCGCCTGGCCCGTCGCCTGGACAGCCGCCCGCCTCATCATCAGCGGTTCGTGTTGCATGAGGCGGGACTGGTCCCCGGTCGTGATCCAGCCGCCATCCGGCGCCGAGGCGCATCCTGCCGCGCCTGAAGCAGCCAAAAACAAGGCGCAAATCGCGGCCGTGTGAGCTTTCATGCCTTCCTCCCTGCAGACGTCTGACGCGCCCGTCGATTTATTGGAAGCGCTTCCATAATGACGGTGCGGCTGCGCGCGTCAAGGCCTCCTGCCTTCTATCCCGCCCGGCTTCCCACCGACTCCCGCGCGACCACGGCGTGCGGCAGAGTGCGGAAGGTCCAATCGCCGGCGTCTCTTCCTGCGATCCGACCCGAGAGCAGCCGGACCGCCTCTCCGCCCATCTCCTTCAGCGGTTGGTGCACCGTCGTGAGCGGCGGCCAGACGATGCCCGAGACGGGCGTGTCGTCAAAGCCGGAAATCGACAGATCACCCGGCACCTGAAGGCCGCGCGCATGGGCCACCGACAGGGCGCCTGCGGCCATATCGTCATTGGCGCAGATCAGAGCGGTGGGGCGAGGGCTGAGCGAAAGGAGGCGCGAAGCGATTAGCCCGCCCGATCGAAAGGTGAAGTCGCCCGGCTCCACCACCAAGGCCGCCTCATCCAGCCCCGCTTCTCGCATCGCGCGCCTTACGCCGTCCAAACGGCTCTTGGCGGACAGATGGCCCGGTATCCCACTGAGATAAGCGAGCCGTCGATGCCCCAGATCGATCAGATGGCGGGCGATGTCCCGTCCTCCCGCCTCGTCGTCGATGCCGACGGCGTCGATCAGCCCCCGTCCGTCGCCGCCGGGCGACACGGCGGCTAGATGAACGCCTCTGGTCCTGAGTTGCCGGATCAGATCGACGTTGTCGCAAAAGGGCGGCGTCAAGATCACCCCCTGGCACCTCTGACTGGTCGCGATCTCCAACAACTGCTGGACCGCCGCAGGATCGTCCTGCGGCACGTGGCGGGTGATCAGTTGAAAGCCCGCCAGCAGGCATTCCCGTATCGCGCCAAGCTCCAGCGCAGAGGCGTAGAAGGAGTTGGGCTCCGCATCCAGGTCCGAGGCCAGGATCAGGGCCAGAACGCCGCTGGCGCCGCCGGCCAGCGACCGCGCCTGAGGATTGACGCGGTAGTCCAGGGCCTTCACCGCCTCCAGCACCTTGCGTCGCACCGGATCGCGAACATTCGGGCCGCCGTTGAGAACGCGCGACACCGTGGTCCGCGCAACGCCCGACAGCCGCGCCACATCATCGATTGTGGGCTTCTTGGGCGCCCGCCCATGCTCCGGTGTCCGCATCCTGTCTGGATGGCTCATGGCGGCGCTGACTGCAAGGCCGCCCGCAGCGATCGAGCGCGCCAAGCCAGCGTTGAGTCCAGACCGGACTTGCGTCCAGGACCGTCGAGCGGGTTCGCTCGAGAACAAACCTCACTTCAGCTGCTGGGACGCTGGGCGTTTGGGTCCGGGATGGGGGGGCGCGGGCTTGGGGTTTCAGGCAGCAAAAAGCCGCTAGATCGTTGATCCAGCGGCTTGATTGTTTGGGTGCGGGAGCACGCACTGGCCGAGGTAGTATATTGGGCATGATCGATGTCCCTGCCTGACCGCAGGTGCCCCGCTCTGTCATTCCGCTTCGTCTCGAAGGCGCCAGCAGCGGTCATTGGCTGGGAGCCGGAGGTCTGACAGGCGAGGGATCGATCCTGCGGTCAGTCTTCCCCATCGCAGCCCTCTAGCTAGGCGGGCCGCCTAGGATAATCGACGCACCGAGCGGGGGGCGTAGCGCAAGCTGCAAGGCTGACGAAGAGGTGCTGTCAGTCTAACGCTAACTTGTCTCCACTGAGGATGGCCGTAAAGGCTGATCGGGGGACGATCTTCGATGAAGCCGCTGTCGTTCAAGCGCCACCGCTTTCCGGCGGATGTGATCCGCCATGCGGTGTGGCTGTATTTCCGCTTCAGCCTGAGCCTGCGAGACGTCGAGGAGTTGCTGGCCCAGCGCGGCGTCGACGTCAGTTACGAAACGATCCGATGCTGGACGAAGAAGTTCGGCCCGCCGATCGCGAGGCGGCTGAAGACGCGCCGGCCGGCGGGTGCTGTCAGTCTAACGCTAACTTGTCTCCACTGAGGATGGCCGTAAATGGCTGATCGGGGGGACGGATTTCATGAAACCGTTGTCGTTCAAGCGCCACCGCTTTCCGGCGGACATGATCCGTCATGCGGTGTGGCTGTATTTCCGCTTCAACCTGAGCCTGCGGGATGTCGAGGAGCTGCTGGCTCAGCGCGGCGTCGACGTCAGCTACGAAACCGTCCGCTGCTGGACCAAGAAGTTCGGACCGCTGATCGCTAAACGGCTGAAGACGCGCCGGCCGGCGCCATCGCCACGCTGGCATCTGGATGAGATGGTCTGCTGGATCGGCGGACGGCGAATGTATCTCTGGCGCGCGGTCGATGACGAAGGCGAGGTCCTCGACCTCGTGGTCCAGCGGCGTAGGGACACGGAGGCGGCCTTGAAGCTGCTTCGGCGTCTGTTGCGACGCCAGCCCGTGGAGCCGGAGAAGATCACGACGGACGGCCTGGCCTCATATGGCGCCGCCCTTCGAGAACTTGCCTTAACCCACGTTCACCGCCCAGGGCGCCTCCGCGAGAACAACCGGGTCGAGAACTCGCACCTGCCGATCCGACGACGAGAACGCCAGCAACAGGGCTTCAAGTCCCAGGCTTCCGCCCAGCGCTTCCTCACCACCCACGCCGCGATCTACAACACCTTCCACGTCCAGCGTCATCTGATCAGCCGCCCTACCCTGCGCCGCTTCCGCGCCGATGCGGATGCCGCTTGGGCAGAGGCGACCGCCTAGATGGCGCGGGTTGGGCGAGTTGCGACCTGCGGCGGTTAACCTGACAGCACCGCCAAGCCTGTCTGACAATGCCGGCGCCCCGGAGCGACCCGAGTGATCTCAGCCCGAATGATGCTTCAGTCTCCAACCGAACCCACAAAGTCCTCATAGGAAATCTGCCCCGAAGCCATTTGACTAAATTGGGAAAGCCAGTGCGGATCAACTCCTTCAATCTGGCTGACCTCCGAAACGGCTCGACTTCGATCCATTTGGCTAAGGCAGTCTGCACCTATCAAGCGAGCGATGCCATCCAAGGCCGCCAACCCTACGAACCGTTCAATCGGCAACCAGCGTTTCGCAGCTTCGACCAGTCCGATTGAAAGCGATGGCGTGGGTCTCACCAACCCAAACGCGATTATAGCACGCCAAGCAATTTCTTCATCTTCGCTTTCGATGAGCGCGGGCACCTCTTCGTATACTTCTGGCGGCAGAGTCAGCTTTCTGTCATCTCCAGACAATTGATACAAAGCTGCCAACACCCGCGCTCTGTCACCCGAAGTTAGCTCAGATTTATAGTCGGTTGTCATTCGAGCGCTCTTCTCATTTCCCTCAAAGCCCTCTGCGCGGCGTCACGCGATGCTTGTGCTGCGGCAGCTTGCTCGGGACTCAATCGACCACCTGCAAGAGCTTCATCGAGACGTGCGGTAGCATTCTCCAGTCCGCGCACGCTATTTCTCATCTCTGTTACGTGATCGAAACCAGTACTCTGACCGCGCCGCTCTCTCATCACGCCCAGAAAGTCATCACGGCGAGCATTGTTTCGAATAATATTCTGCACGCGATCCATCGCACTCGTGACGCGTTGGAAGCGACTTCCAAACTCAACTCCCACTCGCGCTGCGACAGCTCTGGCGAGCGGGGACTGGAGTGCTCGATGTGCGGCACCCGCTGCCCGGATCATCCCCCCCTCGACCGGAACCAGGAGCGATCCTGCCTCAGCAAGATTACCCAGAAAACGAACGATGCCTCGCTGCGTTCTCTGATCTTCCGCTGAAATTGCCCGCGAACCGCACTGGCTAGGACCATACATACATCCGGCCTCTTCCCCCGTCGGATCGGTGTGGTTCACCGGATCGTTTGCGACATACGCATAGAGATTGACCTGATCCTCATACCCGATCGGATCAGTCTGGAGGAACCGGCCGAGGGTCGGGGAGTAGATGCGGGCCTTGTAGTGGTACATGGCCAGTTCCGGCAGCCAGGCCTGGCCGGTGTACTGGAACCGGCCGGTGTTGCCCGCGCCGGGGATGCCATACTCGTCATAGGTGTTGACGCCGATGACGGCGTCGGCCGCGTTGGTCCGAGCGACGATCGAGCCCTGGTGATCGGCGTAGAGGGATTGGCGCGTTCCCAGGCCAGCGCCCTCGTACCAGACCAGGGGCGTATCGGAGCCGTCGGCGTGGACGTAGCGGCGCAGCATGTTGCCCGAGGCTTCATACTCCGCCGTCAGCTTGTCGCCGTCGTAGAGGTAGCGGGTGACGCCCTGGCTGTTGCTGGAGCTCTGGAACAGACGCCCCAGGGGGTCCCAGACCAGAGACGCGCCGTTCGGCCCGGCGATCAGCCGGTTCTCCACGTCATAGACATAGGTCCCGCCCTGGCCGTCCGAGGTCAGATTGCCGTTGGCGTCATAGGTGAAGCTGGCTGGGCCGGCCGAGACGTACTGGTTCAGCCCGTTGACCGCATAGTTGCGGGTGACGTTGACGTGATCGGTGAAGCGATAGGCGGCGTTCGACACCGACCGGCTGGTCACCTGGCTGGCCGGGTTGTAGCCGAAGGTCGTAGAGACGTCGTAGGTCGCGCCCGAGAAGTCGTGCGAAAGGCTCGTCAGGCGCCCCACGCCATCATAGCCCCAAGCCGTGATGGTCGGACCTGCGGCCCCGCCACGTGCGACCTGGCGGCCCAAGGCGTCATAACTCAGCCAAGCGACGTTCCAGCTGGTTGCGCCGTTTTCCCCGATCCGCATGATCCGGCCCAGGCCGTCGCGGCCGTACTCGAAAGTCACTCCGTCAGGATGGGTGATCCGGGTGCGCGCGCCGTTCAGGTCGTACTGATGGCTGAAGGTTCGGGTCACCCCGCCCATGTTCAGGCTGGAGGCGGTCATTCGCCCCAGACCGTCCCAGCTGTTGGTCACCCCCTCCCCGGTCGGACTGTCGAACCGGGCGTAGAGCTGCAGCCCCCGCAGGTCATAGCCGTAGTAGACGTCGCGCGTCGCCGAGGCCGGAAGGCCCCCGCCGTCCGGTATGATCTTGGACGTCATCCGGTTCAGGGCGTCATAGGTGTAGCTGATCACCCGACCGTCGCGCTTCCTCAGCGAGGTGCGGTTGCCGTTCGGATCATAGCCGTAGGCTTCGTAGTCCGTCGTGCTGACCTCGCCTGGGGTGGTGGTCGAGGGGAAGTACCAGGCCGCCTGACGATCGAAGCCGTCATAGGTCATCGACGCCTTGTTGCCGTTGGCGTCCGTCACCGAGGTCTGTTTGCCGTTCGGCGAATAGGTGTAGGCCGCATAGACCTGCTCCAGCGGCGTGCCCACCGCCCGGCGGACCTGCAGCAGCTGACCGGCCGCGTCATAGACCCTCCGCTCGATCCGATCCGGCCCCTGGCCGCCTTCCGTTCCCAGCGTACAGGCCGAGGCCGGCAGGCTTCCAAACGCCGCCGGGTTCATCCGAACCGCCGTACAGGTCGGGCGGCCGGCCGCGTCGTAGGCGTACTGCTGAACCGACGAGACGGTCTCGGCCTTCACGCTCGTGCTGGCCGCGCCAACAATGCTCACCGAGACCGCAAATGCTGCAAGGAACAAGGACGGGGAGCGGATCATGGCTGCACCTCCTCCACCTTCATCAAACGACCCGTGAGTGAGTCGTAAGTCAGCCTCTTGTAGCGGTCCAAGACGAAGTCGGAGGCGTCGGTGGTCTGAGCAGTTCCGATCTCAACACGGATCGGCTTGCCGTCCAGATTATAGACGTTCCGTTCGACCATTCGAGGCAGAGGACCGGCGCCGTCGGGATCAGGCGATATCGTGGCTACGAGTTCTCGATAGGCATTGTAAACAAAGTAGGTCGTGTCTGCGGCACCCGGCAGGGGGCCGTCTGCCGCCACCACATTGCCGACCGCATCGTAGGTGGTGCCGGTAGTGACCGGACCGATAGAGTTGTCGCCGACAGTCGTCGTCTCCGTGATTGGAAGAAGATTGTTGTTATAAGTGTAGCTCTTGATCGTTTCATCAGCCGAACCGGCGCAGCTGGGCTGCGTCCGACACTGCGACACGGAGGTCAGCTTCCAGATCGGTCGCCCCGTCGGGACCAGTTGCCCCGAAGCATTGAGTATCCGCGCCTCAAGCTGCTGATAGCCGTAACGGGTCTGCGGCCGAACCCCATCTGACCCGGCAGGCCCTGTGACTGTCTCCACCATACCGCTAGGACCGTGATAGGTGTAATCTGTTCGCGCGCCCCTCGCATCAATCGTGTAAATCGGCTTGTTGCAGACCTTTATAGTTACTTCAGAGCAGTCGGCGGGATACGCCGCCTGGAAGGTCACGCGCGCCGCGCCTCCACCCGGCTTGGGTGTCTCCGTCACCTTCGACAAATTATTGCGCACATACTCATAATCAGACCGGTTTCCCTCCGGATAGATTGCGCTGAGTATCTCCCCGGTCTCTTTATCGGCATAATTTTCATAAGACGTGCCTGGCCAAACTCTGACTTGGTACTTCGTCACTCGACCTAGCGCGTCCGTAACCTCTAACGATCCTGGTTGCCCCTTGACTTTAAACACACCGCCTTCTGGTCCCGTAGAAATAGACTCAGTAATCCGACATTGGGGATAGCCCCATGGAAAGGACCCGCCGTCCCATTCAAATGTGTATTCGTAATTCCAGACACCTATCTGATTGCTAATGCTTTTAGTGCGAAGCGCGAACATCCCCCCACAGTATGACGACTGATCTGAACCGGTATGGCTCGGCGACGTCGCGCCAATGAGTTCTCGTCTAAGATCGATTCGCACGCCTTCAACGCTCGTGATGTGGATGTCTTCTTTTTCCACAATAGCGCTGTTTCCATAGGCAACAGCTGTCTCCACTACGGCGTTTGACCTCGCCCCAAAATTAAGTCCGCTGCACGCCACCAGACCTGCCGAACAGTAATGCTCACTTAGATTGAGAAAAGAGCTGCCATTGGCGGGCTCAAACTCCATTCGGTAGCCCATCGTAGAAGTGACACCCCGCGCATCATAATCGAGGGCGCTTCCGTCGGGCCACGTTATAGTTTTTAGAAATGCATATTCTCCGGGCGCGCTGTCAGACCACCCTGGCGGCAATCCTGTCACTTTTAGAAACCTCCAAAAGGCTCCATCAGAGCGACGAACATCGATGTAAATATCGTCCTCAGAAACCAATGACCCGTCGGTTAGAACACGAGGTGCAAAGGGGTTGTGCGGGTCGGGCATGTAGACGAACGTTTCATGACCGAGCGTATAAATATCGACCAATCCACCTCGGCATTTCGTCTCGCCACCGACCGGATCGTAGCGCTGATCACAACCGCGCTCGACTTTAGAATATAGTGGTGTACCACTGCTGGACCAACGATTTATTGCTCCTACCGTAATGCTAAGTACGGGTGCGTCTTTGGGCCCAATTCCCCAGTGCGCCCCTCTCGCTTGATACTGTCCAGACCGTAGGTCCACGCCCACCTCATCAACAGTGGTTACGCGCGGCGCTTCAGGCAATTTTGAAAAATCCTGTGCAGCGGCGGAGGGAACGGACAGGGTAATAGGTCCGATCGTCACGGTTACAGCAGCAACGAACGCTCTGAGCCACGCCAAAACACTCTTATCGGTCGACCAAATTCTCCGAGAGAGTAGGTCTCCGCGCCAAAGATGCCAAAATTTCACTTTTACCCCCAATCTCGTTGCCGCCCCGCGCAGTTCAATGCTCGGCCACCATCTGCGTCTACCAGCCTTCGTCGGCACTGCGCCTCACTGCTCCACGTCGATGCCGCCGTAGCCTTCAACATTCAGGTAGAACTGACCCCATGGGGAATAGCTGACTGTACCGTTTGCATCGGTCACGCGGATTCTGAACTGGCCGGAGCTGGAGATGGTGGTGGTGGAAGAGATCCGGACGTAGGCCGTTGTTCCGCTGACACTGGTGGTAGGCGTCGTACCCGAGACATTTTGCAGTTCCACCGTAGCCGTCCAGGAGCCCGATGCGCCGTTGACGGTGAAGGTCGTCGAACCATTAGCCGTCGCTGGTCGATAGGGACGGACCACTCCTGCGGAGCTGCTGATATTGGCATTGCCCAGCGTGACGCTTGCGCCGTAACCCCAGTTGTTATCGGCGTCGAGGACGCCGCTTTGGTAGTGGTGGTCGATAAAGGCGCCGGTCGTGGCGTTGTAGACCTGA
>NZ_JBXANG010000009.1:0-121516 GCF_058801445.1 Brevundimonas sp. GW822-FHT03E11
AGCATCCGCTTCAGCCGGGCATTCTCATCCTCGAGCGCCTTCAGCCGCCGAGCCTCCGACACGTCGAGCCCGCCGAATTTGGCCTTCCACTTGTAAAAGGTCGCAGAGCTGACCCCGTGCCGCCGGCACACCTCCGCCGTCGCCACACCAGCCTCCTGCTTCCCGCAGAATCCCGATGATCTGCTCTTCCGTGAACCTTGATCGCTTCATTCTGTCCGTCCTTCGTTCGGCGGACTCTAGCTATTCCTGGAGGAGTTTCAGGGGGTCACGTCAGCGCCACGCCCTCGGCCTGGAACCGGCGCACCCATTTGCCGACCGTCTTGAGATCTACGCCGAAGGCCGTCGCTACGACCTTGCGCGGCTGTCCCTGGTCCAACACCCGCCGCACCAGCGCGGCTCGACTATGCGCCGTCAGCCGGGCATTGTGATGCACGTTGATTCGGTCCTTCTCCGAGGTAGGGTCTGAAGTCTGCAACTCCAGCTTCCTCGGCCCGGACCGGATGGACAGCCTATTGAGAGCTCACACCTAGAGCCCAGTTGGTGTTGTGACGCCACTGGCTCGCGGGCGGCCCCCTAAGCCAGCGACGGACGAGCGCCGCCGGTCGACATTAGAGGTCAAGCCCGGTAATGGGGGTCGAGCTAGATGCCGGCAAGCTCTGCCGCAGTTCCGAATAAGCAGCCATGATGTGGTAGAAAGAGCTTGCGGGCGCAGGTTCATCGATGAAACTGCCATCTTCAAGTATCTTGTCACGCCACATTCCTTGCGGCGTCAAGTATAGCCATAGCGCCCGTAAAGCGCGAGCCGCCTGTTCTAGGCAATAATCCCTCCGACCGTTCTCGCTGAGGCTTGCGAGAATCAGCGAGGCCTTCAACCATTCCGTTTGGGGCCATAGGCGGGAGCGAGGGTTCCGCATCCCGCCGTCGATGTTCATCGCATCTATGGCCAAGCCGCGCTTCGGGTGGACACCCCGCAAGCCGGACTCGTAAAGCCGCCACGAGTCCGCGATCACCTCGGAATTGTTTCGGCTCCGACCGTAGCGCGCCAGCAACCACGCCCACTCGAATTGGTGGCCAGGCTCGACCAGTTCACCGTCTTCACCGTCGGCAGGCGACCAATCGGATTTGAAGAACTCCCGCAGGCTGCCCGTTTCTGCATCGATAAAGCGGTTGCGGGCTAGAGCAACGATTTGATCGGCCACGGCTGTCCAAGGTTTGCCGCCTCCGCTCTGCTCCCAGGCCAAGGCCGCCTCCAGGAGATGCATGTGCGCGTTGGACTGGTAGGGATGGGTTCCGGCCTCCTTCAGCCCGCCCTGCGCATCGGCGCTCTGGAACAGAAGATTGCGAACTGCGGCGGCTTCGTCCTCCAGCCCTGCTTTCCTGGTCGTACTGTAAACGGCCGCTAGAGCGAAAATTAGGAAGGCTTGGTCATAGACCGTCGCGGTCTCATCCAACGGCGCACCTTCGTGCGAAAGCAAGGTGCGCATCTGTCCGTCAGGCCGGAGATAGGCGGCGTGCAGCCGATCTAGGCCGCGGGTCACCACTGACTTCCAGGGACCTCGCCAGCCCTGACGCCCGGCTTCCGCATACACCTGCAGTTGGCGCGCCTGGACGCGCGCGCGTCGGGCAGCCGCAACGTGCTTGCCGTCAAGCGCCAGGAGTTCCTCAAAGCCGCCGGTCTCATCCTGTCCCAGGGTCGACCACACGGGCAAGGCGGCTTGCCGGAGCCAGACCGCGAAGCGTTTCGCGCCCGCCTCCAGTGACTCGGCCGGCGGTGCGGACGGGAAATCTAGATGCTGAGGCGACAACGTCCGCAGCCGCTCGACCACCCGCCTCACGTCTTGGCTCCTCTTCAAATCCGTAACAAGCACCGCGTCGCGCTCAACGACGACGCCGACATCTCGCAGGCCTATCGCCGCGACCATGACGCCGTCGCACGCCCTAACCAAACAGCCTTCAGAGTCCTCCAGTATGTGCAGACCGACATCACCTTCGCCCGAAGCATGAACGGCGTCCCAGGCGCCCAGGTCTGACCATTCGAACCGTACAGGTAGGACCGAGGCGCTGCCCGTCTTTTCCATCACGGCGTAGTCGATTGAGATCTTCGGTGCGCTGCTGAACGCGGCGCCGAGCGTCGAACATGCGCCGTCGACTTCCGCCGCATCCAAAGCGATCTGGACCGCCTCGCCGACAGAGGGCGCGCGTTCGAGAATTTCCTTCATCAGCACATCCGCGCGAACAATGAAGTTGCCGCTGTTCCAGAGGTATCCCTCGGAAATGTAACGTTGGGCCGTCCCTTGGTCGGGTTTTTCGACAAAGGCGACGACTTTCGACAGGCCTGGACCGGCGGGTGCGATATAGCCGTATGCCGACGAGGGTTCGGTGGGTACGACACCCAGGGTGACGATGCGTCCCTCCGCAGCGGCCGCGACGGCCTCCTCGACGGATTGCCGAAAGGCGGCGGCGTCGGGGATGTGGTGGTCGGAGGCAACGAAGAGATTGATCGCTAATGGGGCCCGACGCGCGGTCCAGAGAGCGGCGGCAGCCATGGCGGCGGACGAGTCCCGCCCCTCGGGCTCCAGGATGACAGCGGCAGTGACGCCGATCTCTTCAAGTTGATCTAGAATAGTCTGCTTGTGGGCTTCGCCGCCCACCACCACCAACTCGCCGCCATGATCCGCAAGGGCGGCAACGCGCACGGCCGTCTCCTGAAACAAGGAGCGATTTCCGGCGAGGGGGATGAATTGTTTGGGCCTCGACGGCCTCGACGCCGGCCAAAGGCGCGTGCCCGACCCTCCACACATGATGACGGGATAGATGGTGGTCATTCGTCAACACCGCGAAATCTTAGGAGCAAATGCTCTTAGGACAGTCGCGCGGCAGCGTCACCTGATTCGACGGTCCGAAGTTGCAGGAGTGATCCAATCGCTATGCAGGCGCACCGCTTTTTGGTCAAATCGGCAGTACGGTCGTCGACTTCACCTCTTCCAGCACCGCATAGGTCCGGGTTTCGCGGACCCCCGGCATGCGCACCAGCACGTCTCCCAGAAAGGCGCGATAGGCGTCCATGTCGCCGACGCGGGCCTTGATCAGATAGTCGAAGCCGCCGGCGACCATATGGCATTCCAGCACCTCGGGCTGTGTGCGCACCGCAGCGGCGAAGGCTTCGAAGACGTCGCCGGTGGTTCGGTCCAACAGGACCTCGACGAAGATCAAGAGGTCGCGGCCGACCTGGGCGGGATCGACCATGGCGGCGTAGCCGGTGATGACCTGCCGGTCGCGCAACCGCTTGACCCGCTCGAAACAGGCGGCGGGCGAGAGGTGGCATCGGCGCGCCAGTTCGGCGTTGGAGATGCGACCGTCGGCCTGCAGCACACGCAGGATGCGTCGGTCTATCGGATCCAAATCCGTCATCGGAAATCACGCCTTTTCACGAACGATCTTCGGCTTTGGCGCATATCATACGAAGCACCTTCAACGAACTCCGGCATATACGGCTAAAATCCACAGGATTTGTCGCCGATGACCCCGCCCGCCTTCTCACCCTCGTCCCTGGCCCTCTGGGACGAGCTGGACCATCACAAGTTTCGCGATGAAAAGGCAGTGGTCGCCGACAATCTGGCCCGCGTTCCGCTGGACGCCGCCGAACGCGCCGCGGTCGTCGCCGAAGCCGTGGCCTTGGTCGAACAGGCCCGCCGCAGCCAGAAGAAGCAGGGGGTGGTCGAAAGCTTCCTGCAGCAATTCAGCCTGGGCACCCGCGAAGGCCTGGCCCTGATGTGTCTGGCCGAAGCCCTGCTGCGGGTGCCGGACGAGGAGACGCGCGACCGGCTGATCGCCGAAAAGATCGGCTCGGCCGACTGGGCCGCGCACCTGGGTCAGTCTGACAGTCTCTTCGTCAACGCCTCCACCTGGGGGCTGATGCTGACCGGCAAGCTGGTGGATGTGGACGACCAGGCGCGCAGCGACCTGCCCGGCTTCCTGAAGCGCATCGCCGGTCGTCTGGGCG
This sequence comes from Brevundimonas sp. GW822-FHT03E11, assembly GCF_058801445.1. NCBI lineage: Bacteria > Pseudomonadati > Pseudomonadota > Alphaproteobacteria > Caulobacterales > Caulobacteraceae > Brevundimonas > Brevundimonas sp. GW822-FHT03E11. Next base: position 4,004 of record NZ_JBXANG010000009.1, read on the forward strand.
AGCCGGTGATCCGTCAGGCGGTGGCCACCGCCGTCAAGATCATGGGCGAGCAGTTCGTCGTCGGCCGCACCATCCAGGCGGCGCTGAAACGCTCGAACAGGGAAGGCTGGCTGTGCAGCTTCGACATGCTGGGCGAAGGCGCCCGGACCCTGGCCGACGCCGACCGCTATGAACGCATCTACGCCGACGCCATCGAGGCGGTGGGCAGGACGGCCAAGGGCCAGGGGCCGGAGCACGGCCATGGCGTGTCGGTCAAATTGTCGGCCCTCTCGCCCCGCTACGAGGCCACGCATGAGGACGAGGTCTGGACGAGCCTCTACCCCCGCATTCTCCACCTGGCACAGATCGCGGCGAAGTACGACATCAACTTCACCATGGACGCCGAGGAGGCGGACCGTCTGGCCCTGTCGCTGAAACTGCTCGATCGGCTGGCGCACGAGCCGTCGCTCGGCGGCTGGACGGGGCTGGGCCTGGCGGTTCAGGCCTATCAGAAGCGCGGGCTGGAGACGATTGAGCGGGTCGCCGACCTGGCCCGCCGCTCTGGTCGCCGGCTGATGGTGCGCCTCGTCAAGGGCGCCTATTGGGACACGGAGATCAAGCGCGCCCAGGTCTTCGGCCGCACCGACTACCCGGTCTTCACCACCAAGGCGGCGACCGATCTGAACTATCTGGTCTGCGCCCGCGCCATGATCGAGGCGGCGCCGGCCCTCTATTCCCAGTTCGCCAGCCACAACGCCCATACCCTAGCCGCCGTCCGCCGCATGGCGCGCGATCGCGGCGTCGCGGTCGAGCATCAACGGCTGCACGGCATGGGCGAGGCCCTTTACGACGCGGCGCAGGAGGCCTGGAGAGACGAGACCGTCATCGTCCGCGCCTATGCTCCGGTCGGCGGACACGAGGAACTGCTGCCCTATCTGGTGCGGCGCCTGCTGGAAAACGGCGCCAACTCCTCCTTCGTCCACGCCCTGCTCGACGAGCGGGTGCCCGCCTCGGCCGTCGCGGCCGATCCCATCTCCCTGGTCGAGCAGGCGCCCGACCGCCACCCCAAGATTCCGGTTCCCAAAGACATGTACGGTGATCGTCAGAACTCCCTCGGCCGCGACTATTCCCAGGCCGCCGACCGCGAAGCCCATGCCAAGGCGCTGGAGACGGTCGACCGCGAGAAGCTGACCTCCGGCCCGATCATCGGCGGCAAGCTGCGCGCCGGGATCGACCCTCAGGCGGTGACCAATCCGTTCGACCGGTCCCAGGTGCTGGGCCATGTTTCGGAAGCGACGAGCACAGACATAGACGCCGCCGTCGAAGCCGCCGGCCGCGCCCAGATCGATTGGGACCGCCAAGGCGGAGCCAAACGCGCTGTCGTCCTTCGCGCCATGGCCGACGCCCTGGAAGCCGATCTGGACCGACTGGTCGCCCTGCTCAGCCGCGAAGCCGGCAAGACCCTGAACGACGGCGTCGCCGAGGTGCGCGAGGCCGCCGACTTCTGCCGATACTACGCCCTGCTGGCCGAGCGCGACTTCGCCGCGCCCCAGACCCTGAAGGGACCGACCGGCGAGACCAACCAGCTGATCCTGCACGGGCGCGGCGTCTTCGCCTGCATCAGCCCGTGGAACTTCCCCCTGGCCATCTTCACCGGCCAGATCGCCGCCGCCCTGGCCGCCGGCAACGCCGTCCTGGCCAAGCCGGCGGAACAGACGCCCCTGATCGCGGCGGAGGCGGTGCGCCTGTATCACAAGGCCGGCCTGAACCCGGACCTGCTGGCCCTGGTTCCAGGACGCGGCGAGACGGTCGGCGCGGCCCTGGTCGCCCATCCGGGGATCGACGGCGTCGCCTTCACCGGCGGAACCGACACGGCCGGCGCCATCAACCGGTCGATCGCCGCCCGCCCCGGCGCCATCATTCCCTTCATCGCCGAGACCGGCGGACTGAACGGCATGTTCATCGACACCACGGCCCTAAAGGAGCAGGTGATCGACGACGTGATCCAGTCCGCCTTCGGCTCGGCCGGCCAGCGTTGCTCGGCCCTGCGCATCCTCTATGCGCCCAAGGAGTCGGCCGACGCCCTGATCGAGGGGCTGAAGGGCGCCCTGGCGGTCCAGACCGTCGGCGACCCCGCCGATCCCAAGACCGACATCGGCCCCGTCATCGACTCTGAATCGCGCCGCGCCCTGGAGGCCCACGTCGAACGTCTGGCCCGCGAAGCCAAGGTGATCGCCCGCGCCGCCCTGCCGCTGGGTTCGGAAAAGGGCGATCTGTTCGCCCCCACCATCGCCGAGATCCCCACGCCTGACTTCCTGGAGCGCGAGGTGTTCGGCCCGATCCTGCACATCTACCGCTACGAGCCGTCCGAGCTGCAATCGGTCGCCTCGCGCCTAGCCGCGCGCGGCTATGGCCTGACCCTGGGCGTCCACAGCCGCATCGAAGCCTTCGCCGCCGAGGTGACGGCCCTGGTCCCCGCCGGCAACGTCTACGTCAACCGCTCCATCACCGGCGCCGTCGTCGGCGTCCAGCCCTTCGGCGGCGAAGGCCTGTCGGGCACCGGCCCCAAGGCCGGAGGGCCGAACAGCCTGATCCGCTATGCGGCGGAAAAGGCGATCAGCGTGAACATCGCGGCGCAGGGGGGCGATCCGGCGCTGTTGAATCTGTAGAATCATTTTGCCTAGCATCTATGCGGAAGCTCTGCGGCGTAACTACGAAAGCCTATCCAGGACGTTGCTAAAATACACCTAGCTGTTCAGTCCCTGAGGTCCAGTGGACAGGATTTAACCTGAAGCGGTCCGGCTCGCCCGACCAAGCTTTGCAGATGGCTTCGTAGAGTGTGAGCCCGCGCAAGGTCTTGAGGCGTCTGGCGAAGTTGTAGGCGTCGGGGATGACGGCGAGGTGGCTTTCAAGCTGGTCGTGTATCTCGTAGTGGTAGCGCCGGACGGCGGCTTCCTTGAGGGTCGGTTCATCCGTTCGACCTGGCTGTTGGTCCAGGGACGGTTGGGCTTGGTGAGTCGATGCTCGATGCCGTGGATCCGGCAGGCGGTCGACGGGATGGCCGCGCCACAGGGCAGCGGGCTTTTCGCGGTTTTTGGGCAGGTCCGCAAACTGGATGCCGGTGTCGGTCAGGATCGAGTGGATTCGGTAGGGCACGGCCGCGGCGAGTTCGTCGAGGAACTCTCGTGCCGTGGCTGTCGTCGCCTTCACCTTCAGCCAAGGGAAGGCGTATTTCGAGGTCCCGTCCACCGCGACGAACAGGTGTAGCTCGCCTTCCTCGGTCCGCACATCGGCGATGTCGATGTGGAAATAGCCGAGCGGATAGCGCCTGAAGACCTTACGGGAATTTTTGTCGCCTCGACCTCAGGCAGCCGGCTGATGCCGTGCCGTTGGCAGCGGTGGAGGGCTGACCGCGTCAGATGCGGAATCGTCGCCTACAAGGCGTAGAGGCAGTCGTCCAGCGGCAGCAGGGCGTGCCCGCGGAAAGCGACGACCATTGCCTCCTCCTCGGCGCTCAGCACCGTCGAGCGAGGGGACTTAGGACCCATGGCTGCGGCATGGACAAAGGCCCGCTTGCGCCACTTGGCTACCGTCTTCCGGTTCAGCCCGTACCGCGCCGCTAGATCTTTGAGCGAAGCTTTCGATCACTGTATCGCCGCTCGCACGGCGTGCGTGGTCGTGGCGCTGCCGTGGATTATCTGGCCCATAGCTCCTCCCGATGTGCGCACCCAGCTAAACTGAGGCCATCACACAGCGGGACTGAACACCTAGAGCAAGCGATCTCACAGGTGGGAAGGCGCATTAGCCACCCCGCTCTGTATACGCGATTTTTTAAGCGTCCGCGATGACGGTCGCCGCTACGCGCTACATTGTGAACCGCCAATTGCCAATGTGGCGACTTCTGCCGTCTCGCCATCGTCATTCGAACCGTCTAGAAGTTCCGCTCTTACTCAACGGCTCAGGGTCCGCCCGCCTCCATGCGCATCGTTCTGGCCACCGACGCCTGGGAACCTCAGGTGAATGGCGTCGTCCGCACCCTGACCCGCACGGTCGCGGAATGCCGCGACATGGGCCATGAGGTGGAGGTCATCGAGCCCAGCCTGTTCAAGACCATCCCCTGCCCCACCTATCCGGAGATTCGGCTGGCGCTCGGGGCCGAGGAAGAAATCCGCGAAATGCTGCGGGCCTTCGAGCCGGAGGCCGTCCACATCGCCACCGAGGGGCCGATCGGCATCGCCACCCGCCGCATATGCGTGGAATGGAAACTGCCCTTCACCACCAGCTATCACACCAAATTCCCGGAATATGTCTCGGCGCGTTTCCCGATCCCGGTCCAGGTCGGCTACGCCTATATGAAGTGGTTCCACAAGCCGTCCGGCCGGTTGATGGTGGCCACCCCGACCCTGCGGGACGAACTGGTCGAACACGGCTTCAAGAACGTCTCGCCCTGGTCGCGCGGCGTGGACACCGAGGTGTTCCGGCCCGATCTCGAGCCCATCTATGACCAGATGGGCGCCAAGGACTGGCCCCGTCCCTTCTTTCTGAACGTCGGCCGGGTCGCGGTGGAGAAAAATATCGAGGCCTTCCTGGAGCTGGATCTGCCCGGCACCAAGATCATCGTCGGCGACGGCCCCGCGCGCGCGGAACTTCAGGAAAAATACCCCGAGGCCAAATTCCTGGGCGCGCGCTTCGGCGGCGAACTGGCTCGGTGCTTCCGGGATGCCGACGTCTTCGTCTTCCCCAGCTGGACCGACACCTTCGGCCTGGTGATCCTGGAGGCCATGGCGGCGGGCACGCCGGTGGCCGCCTATCCCGCCCACGGACCGATCGACATCATCCCGGGATCCGGCGCCGGGGTGATAGACGACGATCTGAAGACCGCCTGCCTGAAATGCCTCGATCTGGATCGGGGGACGGTCCGGGCCTATGCGGAAAAGTTCAGCTGGCGGGCGTCGGCCGAGCAGTTCGTGGAGAATCTGCAGCCCTATCCCGAGCCTGAACGGGGCCGCTTCTGGCGGCGCCTGCGTCGCATCGCCCGCATCCGCAAACGCGCGGCCGCCTAGCGCCGTCGCCGCTGCCGGTTCCTCTCCCGCCCACCGCCGACCGCCTTCAAGGACCCACCATGCTCAAGCCCCGCCAGGACCTGAAGCCGAACACGGCCGCCTATGAGACAGAGCCCCTGGTCAAGCCGACGGGGTTTCGCGAATATGACGCGCGCTGGATCTTGGAAAAAGAAATCAACCTCCTGGGCGTTCAGGCCCTGGGGCTGGGGCTGGCGACCTATGTCCATGAGATCGGCGTGGCGCCGAAGATCGTCGTCGGCCACGACTTTCGCGGCTACAGCCTCAGCGTCAAACAGGCTCTGATCCTGGGCCTTCTGGAAGGCGGGATGGAGGTGCTGGACGTCGGCCTGGCCCTGTCGCCCATGGCCTATTTCGGTCAGTTCGAACTGGACGCGCCCTGCGTGGCCATGGTCACCGCCAGCCACAACGAGAACGGCTGGACCGGGGTCAAGATGGGGGCGAACAAGCCTCTGACCTTCGGCCCCGAGGAGATGGGCCGGCTGAAGGAGATCGTGCTGAACGGCGAGGGCGTGGCCCGGTCTCACGGCAGACTGGTCCGGGTCGAGGACTTCCGGGAGACCTATGTCGCCGACGTGGCCTCCAAGGTTCAGATCAAGCGGCCGCTGAAGGTGGTGTGCGCCTGCGGCAACGGCACGGCCGGCGCCTTCGCGCCCGACGCCCTGCGCCGGATGGGCGTCGAGGTGATCGAGATGGACACAGACCTCGACTACACCTTCCCCAAATACAATCCGAACCCGGAAGACCACGCCATGCTGGTGCAGATGGCTGAGCGGGTGAAGGAGACCGGCGCCGACCTGGCCCTGGGCTTCGACGGCGACGGGGATCGCTGCGGCGTGGTCGATGACACGGGCGAGGAGATCTTCGCCGACAAGATCGGCCTGATGCTGGCGCGCGACCTGTCCAAGGTCCACCCGAACAGCACCTTCGTCGTCGATGTGAAGTCGACCGGCCTCTACAAGACCGACGAGATCCTCAAGGCCAACGGCGCCGAGGTGGTCTATTGGAAGACCGGCCATTCCTACATCAAGCGCAAGACGGCCGAACTGGGCGCCCTGGCCGGGTTCGAGAAGTCAGGCCACTTCTTCATGGCCGGCGACCTGGGCTACGGCTATGACGACGGCCTGGTGGCGGCAGGCGCAGTCCTGGCCATGCTGGACCGCAATCCCGGCAAGAAGCTCAGCGAGCTGAAGGCCGCCCTGCCCGACGCCTGGACCAGCCTGACCATGTCGCCCCATTGCGACGACGAGCTGAAGTACGGGGTGCTGGAGCGGATCGTGAAGGAATACGCCGATCTGGCTGCAGCGGGCGGCGAGATCCTGGGGCGCAAGATCGTCGAGGCCATCACCGTCAACGGGGTGCGGGTGCACCTGGAGGACGGCTCCTGGGTCCTGGTCCGCGCCTCGTCCAACAAGCCGGAGCTGGTCGTGGTGGTCGAGAGCATGCGCTCAGAAGACGACATGCGCGACCTGTTCCGAAAGGAGATCAAGCCGCGCCTGGCCGCCTATTCCGAGATCGGCGCCTTTAATCAGGAAATCTAAAAAGGCTGAACCAATCCGGCCGATCGTCGCTTCTTGCAGGTCTGCTGCTGGAGGTGGGGTTGCCGCGCTATTTCTTTCATACCCAGAATGGGGACCGCATTCGCGACGACCAGGGCGAGGACCTGCCGAACGTCGACGCCGCACGAGAGGAGGCGGTCACGATCCTGGGGGAAATTCTGCGCTATCGCAGCGCCGGGTTTTGGGACACGGGCGTCTTCAGCGTCATCGTCACCGATGCAGAGGGCGTGACGGTGGTCAGCGTTACGGCTAAGGCGTCCCAAGAGGCCCCCCAGGGTTGGGCCTTGGCGGACGCCGACGAATGAACGCCGTCCCAACCGATCCGACCATAAGAACCCTGGTCGATAAGCTGGCGCTTCGCGACCGGCTGTCGCCCGAGGAGATCGCCGCCCTGGACAAGGTGCTCGGTCCGCCGAGGGAGGTCCGCAGCGGGGCGGACTTCGTCCAGCGCCACGGCCATCCGACCCACAGCACCCTTCTGATCAGCGGCTTCGCAGCGCGCCATGTGTCCCTGGCCGACGGCGGCCGGCAGATCACCGAGATCAATGTCGATGGCGACTTCGTCGATCTGCACAGCCTGCTGATGAAGCAGATGGATCACGGCGTGCAGGCCCTGACGGACTGCGTCATCGCCCAGGCGCCGCACGCGGAACTGATCGCCCTTACGGAAAATCACCCGCATCTGGCCCGACTGCTGTGGCTGGACACCTTGATCGACGCGGCGATCCACCGGCAGTGGCTGGCCGTCATCGGCCGCCGCAGCGGCCTCGGCGGCCTGGCCCATCTGTTGTGCGAACTCTATTTGCGCCTTGAGGTCGTGGGACAGGCGGAAGACCGAAGCTTCAGGCTTCCACTGACGCAATCCGTACTGGGCGACATGCTGGGCCTGTCGACGGTCCATATCAATCGTCTGGTCGCCGAGTTGCGCGCCCAGGGCCTGGTCAACTGGACCGGCGGCCAAGTCGAAATCCTGGATTGGCCGCGGCTGGCCGCGATCGCGGAATTCGATCCCGCCTATCTGCGTCTGCAGCGAGAACCGGTGTGACCCGCGCCCCGCGCGTCACTCCACCGTGACGGACTTGGCCAGATTGCGGGGCTGATCGACGTCCGTGCCTTTCTGAACGGCCGTGTAGTAGGCCAGAAGCTGCATCGGCACGGCGTAAACCAAGGGCGCGATCAGGGGGTGGCAGTCCGGGGCGTGGATGCGGCGGATGCCGGCGCCGTGCGGGTCGGGGGCGTTTTCCGGGGCGATCATGATTACGGGGCCGCCGCGGGCGGCGACTTCCTGCAGGTTTGAGGCGGTCTTTTCGAACACATCGTCCAGGGGGGCCAGGGCGATGGTCGGGGTTTCCTCGTCGATCAGGGCGATCGGGCCGTGCTTCAGCTCGCCGGCGGCGTAACCCTCAGCGTGGATATAGCTGATCTCCTTCAGCTTCAGAGCGCCCTCCATGGCCAGGGGGAACATGGCGCCCCGACCGAGGAACAGGACGTCGTCGGCCTTGGCCAGGTCCTGGACCACGGCGCGGATGCTGGCGTCCATGCGCAGGGCTTCGGCGATCAGGCGAGGGCTTTCGAACAGGGCCTTGACCAGTTCCGCCTCCTGGGCCGCATCGATCCGACCGCGCGCCACGCCGGCCGCGACGGCCAGGGCCAGCAGGGCCGCGACCTGGGCGGTGAAGGCCTTGGTCGAGGCCACGCCGATCTCCGGCCCGGCATGGGTGGGCCACAGCACCTCGGCCTCTCGCGCCATGGAGGAGGAGTGGACGTTGACCACCGCGGCCGTCTTCAGCCCCTGGGCCTTGCACCAGGTCAGGCTGGCCAGGGTGTCGGCGGTCTCCCCCGACTGGCTGACGGCGACGGCCAAGGTCTTGGGCGACACCGCCGGCGAGCGGTAGCGGAACTCGGAGGCGATCTCTACGTCGCAGGGCAGGCCCGCCAGCTTTTCAAAGGCATAGCGACCGATCTGACCGGCGTAGAAGGCGGTGCCGCAGGCCACGATCTGAATCCGCTCGACGGCGGCGAAGTCGACGGCGTTCGTCTTGGCCTTTCCGGTCACCAGATCGAGGTATTCCGACAGGGTGTGCTGGACGCTGTCGGGCTGTTCATGGATCTCCTTTTCCATGAAGTGGCGGTATTCGCCCTTTTCGACCATGGCCGAGGAGGCCGAGACCTGGACGACGGCCCGTTCGACCGGCTTGCCGGCGACGTCGAACATCTGGGCGCCGGTTCGGGTGACGGCGACATAGTCCCCCTCTTCCAGATAGCTGATCTTCTGGGTGAAGGGACCGACGGCCAGGGCGTCCGAGCCCAGATACATCTCGTCCTCGCCCCAGCCGACGACCAGGGGGCTGCCGCGACGTGCGCCCAGGATCAGATCGTCCTCGCCGTCGATCAGCACCGCGAGGGCGTAGGCGCCGGTCAGCCGGTCCAGCACGCGCTTGAAGGCCTCCAGCGGCGTCTTCTGCGTCTGAAGCTCGGCGTCCAGCAGGTGGGCGATGACCTCGGTGTCGGTCTGGCTTTCGAAGACATGACCCTCTGCGGCCAGTTCCGCCTTCAGCTCGGCGAAGTTCTCGATGATGCCGTTGTGGACCAGGGTGACGCGGCCGGCCTTGTGCGGGTGGGCGTTGGCGGTGGTGGGCGCGCCGTGGGTGGCCCAGCGGGTGTGGCCGATGCCCACGGTCGCCTTCAGCGGCGCTTCGGCCAGGACGGCTTCCAGATTGCGGATCTTGCCCTGGGCGCGGCGGCGCTCGACCGCGCCGTCCACGACGGCGGCGACCCCGGCCGAGTCATAGCCCCGGTATTCCAGCCGTTTCAGACTGTCGATCAGCCGGGGAACGACGGGTCCATTGCCGGTGACGCCGATGATGCCGCACATGCGCTGGGAACTCCGAAGAGAAAGGAAACAGAAGGGCGCCGCTTTGCACTGGCAGCGATCCGGGGCTAAGCCACGCATCAGACCCCACCCGCCGTCTAGGCAATCTTAAGGCGGACTGCATCAAAAATGGGGTTTCGGAACGTTACCCGAAACGAAGGACGACGCCTTGGGCGACAGGAAATATTTCGGCACCGACGGCATTCGCGGGCGCGCCAACACCTATCCGATGACGGCCGAGGTCGCGCTGCGCGTGGGTCTGGCCGCAGGGAAACTGTTCCGCACCGGCGACGACCGCCGCCATCTGGTGGTGATCGGCAAGGACACGCGCCTGTCGGGCTATACGATCGAGCCGGCCCTGGTCGCCGGTTTCGCCTCAGTGGGCATGGACGTGCGCACCTTCGGCCCGGTGCCGACGCCGGGGGTGGCCATGCTGACCCGGTCGATGCGCGCGGACCTGGGGGTGATGATCTCGGCCTCGCACAACGACTATGCCGACAACGGGATCAAGCTGTTCGGCCCGGACGGCTACAAGCTGTCGGACGAGATCGAGCTGAAGATCGAGGCCCTGATGGACGACGGCCTGGACCAGGGGCTGGCGCCGTCGAACAAGCTGGGTCGGGTCAAGCGGATCGATGACGCCCAGGCCCGCTATATCGAGATCGCCAAACAGGCCTTCCCGAAACGGCTGTCGCTACAGGGCCTGCGGATCGCCGTCGATTGCGCCAACGGCGCCGGCTACAAGGTCGCCCCCACCACACTGTTCGAACTGGGGGCCGAGGTCTTCCCCGTGGGGGTGGCTCCGAACGGGACCAATATCAATGCCGAATGCGGCTCCACCCATCCGCAAACCCTGGTCGAGGCGGTCAAGCGATACCGAGCCGATATCGGCATCGCCCTGGACGGGGACGCCGACCGGGTCATCATCTGCGACGAGAAGGGCCAGGTGGTGGACGGCGACCAGATCATGGCCCTGGTCGGCCTGGACTGGGCCCGGCGCGGCCGGCTGGCGGGCGGCGGGGTGGTGGCCACCGTCATGTCCAACCTGGGACTGGAGCGGCGGCTGAAGGCCGAGGGCCTGACGCTGGAGCGGACCAAGGTCGGCGACCGCTATGTGATGGAGCGGATGCGCGAGGGCGGGTTCAACATCGGCGGCGAACAGTCGGGCCACATCATCCTGCACGACCACGCCACTACCGGCGACGGCCTGATGGCGGCGCTGCAGGTGCTGGCGGTTCTGGTCGAGTCCGGCAAGCCGATGAGCGAACTGGCCCGCCAGTTCGACCCGGTGCCGCAGAAGCTGGAGAATGTGCGCTTCACCGCCGCAAAGCCGCTGGAGAACGAGAAGGTCAAGGCGGCGATCGCTGAAGCCGAGGCGGCGCTGAACGGCTCGGGGCGGCTGCTGGTGCGGCCCTCGGGCACGGAGAAGCTGATCCGGGTCATGGCGGAAGGCGACGACGCGGCCCTGGTGAAGCGGGTGGTGTCGGAGGTTTCGGCGGCGGTGAAGGCGGCGGGGTGACTTTCAAGACCCTCTCCCGCTTGCGGGGGAGGTGGCCCGGCGTTCGCGAAGCGAACCAGGGTCGGAGGGGGAAGTCTTCTTTCTTGCAGAAGCGGAACTTCCCCCATCGTCAACCGTCTCGCTGCTCTCTACGAGCTGACACTTCCCCCGCAAGCGGGGGAAGGTGGTCTGCGCCTGTCCGCGATTTCACTTGCGGGTCGAGACGACCGGCGCTCCATTGGGGTCAGACATATTCGCTGGGGCCTTCCATGATCGACCGTCGCCGCCTTCTTCTGTCCGCCGCCGCGGGCGCGGGTCTCGCCGCCGCCCACGGCCAGGCGTTTGCGCTGAACGCCCCGGCCGGCGACGCCGCCCAGTCCAAGGCCGCCCTGGCCGCCTTCATGGACCAGGCCTTCGAACAGACCCTGGACCTCAGTCCCGAAACCGTGACCGCCTTCGGCCTGGACGCCGGCGCGCGCGCCGCCGCCAAGTCGCAGTTGACCGTTCCGACTCCGGAGAACGAGGAGAAGTTCCGCGCCTTCACCAGAGCCCAGCGGGCCGCACTCGGCGCTCTGGATCGGTCGTCCATGGACGCCCAGGACGGCATCTACTACGACACAATCGCCGATAATCTGGACGGGGTGATCGCCACCTTCGCCATCCCCTACGGCCAGGGCGGCTGGCCCAATCCCTACCGCGTCAGCCAGCAGGGCGGGGCCTATCAGTCGACGCCGGACTTCCTGGCCAACCAGCATACGATCCAGACGGCCGAGGACGCCGACGCCTATGTGGCCCGCATCTCCGCCTTCGCCGACGTCCTGACCGCCGAGACCGAACGTCTGCGCGAGGACTACGCCCTGGGGGTGATCCCGCCGGACTTCATCCTGGCCAAGGCCATCGCCCAGCAGGACGGGATTCTGAGCACCGCCGCCGCCGCCTCGCCCATGGTCGCCTCGGTGGTGGACAGGACGCAGGCCAAGGGCCTGTCGGGCGACTGGGGCGCCCAGGTCGAGGCCCTGCTGACCCAAAAGGTCTATCCCGCCCTGTCGGCCCAGAACGCCCTGCTGAAGGCCGCCCTGCCGCGCGCCGGACATGAGGCTTCGGTCCGACGCCTGCCGCAAGGCCAGCAGTATTACGCCAACAGCCTGCGCTACATCACCACCACCCGGCTGACGGCCGACGAGATCCACCGCGCGGGCCGCGCCCAGATGGCCGAGCTGACCGCCCGCGCGGACACCCTGCTGAAGGTCCAGGGGCTGACCCAGGGCGCCGTGGCGGAACGGATCCGCGCGCTCGGCCAGGACCCGAAATACGTCTATCCGAACACCGACGCCGGCAAGGCCGAGCTGATCGAAAAGCTGAACGCCCAGATGGCCGACATGCAGGCCCGTCTGCCCGGCGCCTTCGGCCGCCTGCCCAAGGCTTCGGTCCAGATCAAGCGCGTCCCGCCTGCGGTCGAGGCTGGCGCGCCCATGGGCTACTACAACTCGCCGAGTCTGGATGGGTCGCGGCCGGGCATCTACTGGATCAATCTGAAGGACACGGCGGAATGGCCGTCCTGGACCCTGCCGACCCTTACCTATCACGAGGCCGCGCCGGGCCACCATCTGCAGATCAGTCTGCAGCAGGAGAGCGAGGCGGCGCCCAAATATATGAACCTGCTGGGCTTCTCCAGCTATGTGGAAGGCTGGGGTCTGTACGCCGAACAGCTGGCCGACGAACTGGGCGCCTATGAAAACGATCCGATCGGCCAGATCGGCTATGTCCAGTCGCTGATGTTCAGGGCGGCGCGCCTGGTGGTGGACACCGGCATCCACTCCAAGGGCTGGAGCCGCGAACAGGGCATCCAGTACATGATGGAGGCCTATGGCGATCAGGAAGGGGCCGCCGTGTCCGAAGTCGAACGCTATTGCGGCTGGCCGGGCCAGGCCTGCGCCTACAAGGTCGGGCACAACGAATGGGTCCGGCTGCGCGAGAAGGCCAAGACCAGCCTGGGGGCCAAGTTCGATCTGAAGGGTTTCCACGACACGGCCCTGGCCGCCGGGGGCGTGCCCCTGTCGGTGCTGGAGCGGATCGTGGACGGCTGGATCGCGACCCAGGCTTAAGTAAGGGACCCTAGTCGGCGACCGTCAGCCCGTCGATCCGGCGCAGGCGATTGTGGATGTCAGTGGCGGCCACGGCCGCCTCGGCGGTGGCGACGGCGATCTGGTTGAGGCCGCGCACCACGTCGCCGGCGGCGTAGAGGCCGGGCACGCTGGCGGCCTGATGCAGATCGACTTCCAGCCGGCCGTCGGCGGCCAGCCGGGCGCCGAGCCCCCTCGCCAGATCGGCGTTGGGCGACGCGCCCAAGGCGGAGTAGACGAGGTCGAAGGCGCGGCTCTGGCCGCCATAGCTCAGGGCCGTCACCCGGTCGTTTTCGATGTCGATCGAGTCCAACGGCGCCAGGATCAGTTCGACGCCGAGCCGTTCCAGCTCGTCAGGACGGCTGAGCGCGTGAGGCGGCCCGATGTGGATCAGTGTCACCCGATCGGAATAGGTGCGCATGAAGGCGGCTTCACGGGCGCCCTTGTCGCTTTGGCCGATGATCGCGACGGCCTTGCCGACGGCCTCATAGCCGTCGCAGATCGGACAGATGCGGACCAGCGCCCTGCGCACCGCCGCTTCGACGCCCGGCAAGTCAGGATGATGATCGACGACTCCCGTCGCCAGAAGAACGGCGCGGGCGCGAACAGATCGGCCAGCCCTCTCTGCGATGAAACGCTCGCCGTCGTGGGTCAGGCGATCGATAAGACCCGGCGTGATGACGGCGCCGTATTCTTCAGCCTGTTCGCGCATCCGCTTCAGAATACCCGCGCCAGTGACGCCCGCCGGAAAGCCCGGCATATTGTGGCTGAGCGGAATCCAGCTGGCGCGAGGCGCGCCGCCGTCCGCCACCAGGGTGCGCCGACGAAACCGGCCCAGATAGGTCGCCGCCGTCAGGCCGGCCGGACCGGCGCCGATGATCAGAACCTCCGGGTCGTTCACCGCGTGCGCCAGGCGACGGGCCACAGATCGGACGGCACGCCGGCGCATTCGCCCATGACGCTTTCCTGCGTCAGGGTGAAGCCCTGCCCGGTCCAGGCCCAGGTCTGGGCCGCGCCGCAGTCGCCGATGCCGCGCCCCTTGGCGAAGGCCGACAGCGTGCGGGTCTTCGGATCATAGGCGCCGTTGACGGTCGCATTGTCGGGCATGACCGGATCGGAGCCTGGGCCTTCCGTTCCGGCGAGGATCGCAGGACGAGGATCGCGGCCGCTCGGCCCCGTCAGATACCAGTTGTGAGTGACGTTATAGGCGCCTGCGCCGCAGGGCACGCCCCACAGCTCGGTCCGCGCGTCAAGTCGGGCGGACATGACCATGTCGCTGACGGCGGGCATGGCGGACTCTTTCAGGCAGTTTCCGACCTCGGTGCGGGCGCGCAGCGCGGCGGGCACGCGCTGGTTCTGATCACCGAACCCCGACTGGTCCACGGCCGGAGCGGGGGTGACGGTCGGCAGCGGCGGCGCGACCGGGACGAGGGCGGCCGGACGGGAGCCGCGTCGGATCAGGGCGGTGGGCGTGTCCAGACGGCCCTGTTTCTCGTCGATCCACAACAGGGCGGCGGCGGCGCCGTGCAGCGAGACTTCCTGGGTGGAAGCCCCGCGAATGGTCATGACCTTTCCCTGGGCAAGGGCGTCAAGGGCGCCGCGGACCCCAGTGCGGATTTCGCCGATGGGCGCGTCGGCGTTGCTCGCCTCGCTGAGCGCGGCCGGATAAGCGCGGCCGTCGATGGTCAAGCCGAGGGGGTTGGCGCCCTTGGCGTCGCCGTCGGGCCAGTAGCCAAACAGGATTTGCGGCTGGGCGTCCGGTCCGGGCGCCAGGGCGATACGGACCCAGCCGGCGGCGAACTCGGGCGCGAAGCCGAAGGCCCAGCAGGTTCCGTCATTGCCGCAGGTGGCGCGCCAGTCGCGGAAGGTCTTGGTCTCGGGGCGAATTTGCAGCACCGGCGCGGCGACGGCGGGCGCCGCCGTACTGGCGGCCTTAGGCGCAGCAGGGGTCTCGGCCGCATCCTTATCGCCGCATCCGGCGACAGCGAACGCAGCCAGAACAAGAGAGGACAGGGGGACGCCGCGCGACAGTGCGTTCAGCTTCATGCCTTCTTCAACTCCGACGGCCTGTGCGCCGCGCGTGCGCCGGTCTTGGCGCTTTCGACGATATACTCCGGATTGTCCTCGGAGGCCGCAACCTTGTGGCCCTTGACCCTTGTTTCGGAGGTCACCTTCTTGACCACCTTGCCGGTCGTCACGCCCTGGCTGTGGTCCCATTTCACCTTGTCGCCGGCCTTGAATGTCTTGTCCGACATGGTTTCGCTTCCTGCTGCGTCGTTTCCTGCTCAGCGATCAGCCTGCGCATCAGTTCCGCATCGACCACCGGCGGCGCCTCGCAGAAGGTGACGATCCACTGATCCACCAGTCGGCGCTCTTCCTCCGTCATCCTGAGGTCCGTGTCTGTTGCTGAGCCAAAGAGAAGTCCGGGCGCGCCAAAGGGTTCAGGCGGGATCTGCGTTATTCCGCGCGGCGACGATGGGCGGCGGGGTTTGCGCGGGCGCTTGGCCTCGCTATACCGCCGCCACGACATTCCCTTCCCCACAGTCACAGGCGGACCGCACGCATGGCCAAGATCAAGGTCGAAAACCCCATCGTCGACATCGACGGCGACGAAATGACCCGCATCATCTGGCAGATGATCAAGGACAAGCTGGTCTTCCCGTTCCTGGATCTCGAGCTGGACTATTACGACCTGGGCATGGAGAACCGCGACGCCACCGACGATCAGGTGACGATCGACGCGGCCCACGCCATCCAGAAGCACGGCGTCGGCGTGAAGTGCGCCACCATCACCCCGGACGAGGCCCGGGTGAAGGAGTTCGGCCTGAAGAAGATGTGGAAGTCGCCGAACGGCACCATCCGCAACATCCTGGGCGGCGTGGTCTTCCGCGAGCCGATCATCTGCTCGAACGTGCCGCGCCTGGTGCCGGGCTGGACCCAGCCGATCGTCGTCGGCCGTCACGCCTTCGGCGACCAGTACAAGGCCACCGACTTCCTGATGCCGGGCGCCGGCACCCTGTCGATCAAGTTCGTCGGCGACGACGGCCAGGTGATCGAGCATGAGGTGTTCAAGTCGCCGGGCGCCGGCGTCGCCATGGGCATGTACAACCTGGACGCCTCGATCCGCGACTTCGCCCACGCCTCCTTCGCCTACGGCCTGGCGCGCAACTATCCGGTCTATCTGTCGACCAAGAACACGATCCTGAAAGCCTATGACGGCCGCTTCAAGGACATCTTCCAGGAGGTGTTCGACGCCGAATACGCCGAGGAGTTCAAGAAGCGCGGCCTGACCTATGAGCACCGCCTGATCGACGACATGGTCGCGGCCGCGATCAAGTGGTCGGGCGGCTTCGTCTGGGCGTGCAAGAACTACGACGGCGACGTCCAATCGGACGTCGTGGCCCAGGGCTTCGGCTCGCTGGGCCTGATGACCTCGGTCCTGATGACGCCGGACGGCAAGGTGCTGGAGACGGAAGCCGCCCACGGCACCGTGACCCGTCACTATCGCCAGCACCAGAAGGGCGAGGCCACCTCGACCAACTCGATCGCCTCGATCTTCGCCTGGACCCGCGGCTTCAAACACCGCGCCAAGCTGGACGGCAACGAGGCCCTGGGCGTCTTCGCCGACACCCTGGAGAAGGTGGTCGTCGAGACCGTGGAGTCGGGCGACATGACCAAGGACCTGGCCCTGCTGGTCGGCGATCAACAGGGCTGGCTGACCACCGAGGGCTTCCTCGACAAGGTCGCCGAAAACCTGAAGGCCGCCCTGCCGGACGTCGGCTGAGCCGGTCCTCAAGCCGTCAGCGCGGCAGGACAGCGAGCATCCTGAAGCCGCGCAAAGCGCGGCAGGACAACAGCCGTCCTCAAGCAGAGCGAAGCGCGGTAGGACACCAAGAGAGAGAGAGAGAGACAGCCCCGCCGGATCCGTCCGGCGGGGCTTTTCGTTGCGTCCTCCGATGGGCCGTGCATGATCGGGCCCACTGTGGGGGAAGCGACGTGAAACGGTTGTTCGGCAATCTGGTGGTTCTGGCGCTCGTGACGGCGGTCGCGGCCTTTTTTGCGGCGCCGGCGGTGGGCTTTTTCGCCATCCGGTCGGCGGCGGAGGCGGGCGACGTCCAGGGCCTGACCCGGCTGATCGACTTCCAGGCCGTTCGCCAGTCGTTGCGGCCGCAGCTGAGCGGCGGGGTTCAGGCGCCGGCGCCCTCCTTCCTCGAAGACCCGATCGGGGCGGTAAGGCGCCAGATGGAACGGACCCCGGTGCTCAACGCCCCGGACGTCGACGCCTATTTGACTCCGGCGGCCATCTCGGCCCTGACGCGGGGCGAGGGGCGCTACGCCAGCCACTGGTCCGGCGCGGTTGCGCCCCAGGCGGGGGCGGAAACACCCAAGCCCTGGCCTCGGCCGGTGTTCTGGAGCGTGAACCGGGCGCGGATGGCGGTTCAGGACCAGGGCGGATCGCGCACCGTCTTCACCTTCGAACGGCGGGGGCCGTTCGAATGGGTGCTGGTCCAGATCGGCCTGCCCGACGGGGCGGCGCCGGCCGCGCCCGCGCCGGCTGAGCCCTCGTCGAAACCCTAGACGCAACATCCGGCCCGTCTCGACGTTTCGGCTGAAGGAGCACCCATGAAGAAGATCGCCATTGGTCTGGTCGCGGCCATTCTGGGACTGGCCCTTGTCGCCTGTTTCATCTCGCCCTTCGTGGCGGCCCAGAGGCTGATCCGAGCGGCGCGGACGGGGGATGTGGCGGGCCTGGAGCAGACGGTGGACTTCCCCGCCTTGCGCGCCAGTCTGAAGGCCGAGCTGAACGCCCGGGCGGCGATGGAGATCCGCGATCGGACCGGCGAGAACCGGGCTCTGGCCGCCCTGGGCATGATGTTGGCGCCGTCCCTGGTCGAGGGCGCCGTGGACGGCCTGGTCACGCCAGAGGGCGTAGCCGCCATGGTCCGGTCGGGCGACAAGCCCCGGCCCGAAAAACCGGTCCCGTCGGCCGATACGCCGGCGACGCCGAAGGAGCGGATTCATCAGTCCTGGGCCTATCGCGGCGTCAACCGGTTCGCCGTCACCCTGACCCGCGACGACCGACCCGACGACCCCCTGGTGCTGATCATGGAGCGGCGGGGGCCGTTGAGCTGGAAACTGGCGGGGGTGGATCTGACGCCGGACCCGATGGGCTAGGCGCGGCGATCGCCCTCTCCGTCGCTGGATCGCTTCGCGATCGACGCGACACCTCTCCCGCAGGCGGGAGAGGGTCGGGGTATGCTCAGGCCTTCAGCGCCTCGCGGACGGCGGTGAGGCCGTCTTCGGCCTTGGAGCCGTCGGGAGCGCCGCCTTGGGCGAAGTCGGGCTTGCCGCCGGCGCCTTGTCCCCCCATGGCGATGACGGCGGCGCGGGCCAGGTCTGCGGCGTTGACGCGGTCGGTCAAATCAGAGGTGACGGCGACGGTGACGGCGGCCTTGCCCTCAGTGACGCCGATCAAGGCGACGACGCCGGTTCCGACCTGTTTCCTGAAGTCCTCGGCCACGCCGCGCAGCCCCTTGCCGTCCACCCCGTCCAGGACGCGGGCCATCAGCTTGATCCCCCCGATCTCTTCCGGCGCGGATGACCCGCCCGAACCTCCGCCCAGGGCCAGTTGCTTCTTCAGCTCGGCGACCTGTTTCTCCAGCGTCTTGACCGAACCCTGAAGGGCCTCGACCCGAGCGGGCACGTCGGGGGTCTGGATCTTGAAGTCGCGGGCCAGCTTGCGGGCCACGCCGGCCTGACCTTCCAGATAGAGGCGGGCCGCCTCGCCGGTCAGGGCCTCGATACGGCGGACGCCGGCGGCGACGCCGGTCTCCTGAACAATCTTGAACAGGCCGATGTCGCCGGTGCGGGCGACGTGGGTGCCGCCGCAGAGTTCGACCGAATAGGGGGCGTTGTCGCTGGTCAGCGACCGGCCCAGCGTCAGCACCCGGACCTCGTCGCCGTATTTCTCGCCGAACAGGGCGATGGCGCCGGCGGCGATGGCGTCGGCGGGGGCCATCAGCTTGGTCTCCGCCGGGACGTTCTGGCGGATGACCGCGTTGACCTCGGCCTCGATGGCGGCCAGCTCGTCCTCGGTCACGGGGGCGCCGTGGCTGAAGTCGAAGCGCGCGCGCTCAGAATCGACCAGCTGGCCCTTCTGGGCGACCGCCGGGCCCAGCACATTCTTCAGGGCCGTGTGCAGCAGGTGAGCGGCCGAATGGTTGGCGCGGGTGGTCATACGCTTGTCGGCGTCCACCAGTTGGGCGACGCGGGCGCCCATCTCCAGCCGGCCGGCCGTGATCTGGACCGACAGAACGTGCAGGTCGCCGGCGTGCTTCTTGACGTCGAGAACTTCGGCCTCTCCGCCCGGCCATTCCAGCGTCCCCTGATCGCCCGTCTGACCGCCGCTTTCGGCGTAGAAGGGGGTCGTATCGAGCAAGACCTCGACGATCTCGCCGGCCTCGGCCGCCTCGACGGGCGCGCCGCCGTTCATGACGGCCAAGACCTCGCCCGAGCCCTCGAGGGAGTCATAGCCGGTGAAGACGGTCGGTCCCATGCGGTCGCGCACGGCCAGCCATTCGCCGGCGTTGGCCGACTGGCCCGAGCCCTTCCAGTTCTCGCGCGAGCGCTGGCGCTGTTCGGCCATGGCGGCCTCGAAGCCGTCCACATTGACCGAGAAGCCGCGGCGACGCGCCTCGTCCTGGGTCAGGTCCAGCGGGAAGCCGTAGGTGTCGGACAGGGTGAAGGCCGTCTGGCCGTCCAGCATGTCGCCCGGCTTGAAGCCCTGAACCGCCGTGTCGAACAGGGCCATGCCCCGGCCGAGGGTGGTGCGGAACCGCACCTCTTCCTGTTTCAGCGTGTCCTCGATGAAGGCCTGGGCGCGGGCCAGTTCAGGATAGGCGTCGCCCATCTGATCGACCAAGGTGGGGACCAGACGGTGCATCAGCGGGTCGGCCGCGCCCAGCAGATGGGCGTGGCGCATGGCGCGGCGCATGATCCGGCGCAGCACATAGCCCCGGCCTTCGTTCGACGGGGTCACGCCGTCGGCGATCAGGAAGGAGGAGGAGCGCAGGTGGTCGGCGATGACCCGGTGGCTGGCGGCCTGGTCGCCGGCGGCCTTGGTCGAGGTGGCGTCTTCCGAGGCGGCGATCAGGGTCTTGAACAGGTCGGTCTCGAACACCGAATGCACGCCCTGGAGCACGGTGGTCATCCGCTCCAGACCCATGCCGGTGTCGACGCTGGGCTTGGGAAGGTTGCGAACGATCTGGTCGTTCTCCTTCTCGAACTGCATGAAGACGTTGTTCCAGATCTCCACGAAGCGGTCGCCGTCCTCGTCCGGCGAGCCGGGAGGGCCGCCGGCGATCTTATCGCCGTGGTCCCAGAAGATCTCGGTGCAGGGGCCGCAGGGGCCTGAGTCGCCCATGGCCCAGAAATTGTCCGAGCCGGCGATGCGGATGATCTTGTCGTCGGAGAAGCCGGTGACCTTCTTCCAGATGGCGGCGGCCTCGTCGTCATCGATATAGACGGTGACCAGCAGGCGCTTGGGATCCAGATCGAAGTCCTGGGTCACCAGTTTCCACGCCCGGTCAATGGCGTGTTCCTTGAAATAGTCGCCGAAGGAGAAGTTACCCAGCATCTCGAAGAAGGTCAGGTGGCGGGCGGTGTAGCCGACATTGTCCAGGTCATTGTGCTTGCCCCCGGCGCGGACGCATTTCTGCGAACTGGTGGCGCGCGGATAGGGCGGCTTGGACGCGCCGGTGAAATAGTCCTTGAACGGCACCATGCCCGCATTGACGAACAGCAGGGACGGATCGTTCTGCGGCACCAGCGGCGCCGAGTGAACCTTCTCGTGACCGTCGGCCGCGAAGAAGTTCAGATAGGTGGCGCGGATCTCGTTCAGGCTGGGCATTTGGGCGTGTCTTCGGCTCGGCGGTCGCTAAGGAACCGGCGTCATATAGGGTTTTGTCGGGGAACGCATCATCTGGGCGAGGTGGGGGCGAGGCGGGGCGATTTCCTGGGTTCGACCCATTTCGGCATCAATGTGCGGTGGGGCTAGATCTGCGCCTGACTATTACGCAGACGGTGCCCAAGACCCTGGGCGCGGTCAGCATTACCCTCTGGTGCCCCTAGCGGGGTGTCCTCCCCCCACCGCACTGCCATACATAGCATCAGCGAAAGTCAGCGTCTGCTGTGGCTACGATTAGATAAGACGCCTCACGACCCGTTGCGGACATTGGCATGAGTGCTTTCCCGTGGAAGGTTAGTAGCTATGCTTGAACTCGACGATAACCGCTGGTCTGAACTCACTCACGCTTACGGGGCGGCATCGGACATTCCCGATCTTCTCCACGCATTGGCGAAACGGCCAGAGCAGCAGGGTCCAAACGACGAGCCGTGGCTTACGCTTTGGTCGAGCCTTTGCCATCAAGGCGACGTCTACACCGCGTCATACGCAGCGATCCCGCATGTCGTGGAAATCGCGCTATCACAAGCGAACCCGATTGATTTCGGCTTTTTGCTCTTTCCGGCGTCGGTTGATGTGGCTCGGACAAATGGTCGAGGGCCAGAGGTGCCGGACTTTCTCCTGCCCGCCTACGACTTAGCCATCTCTCGCCTGCCGGACTGTGTGCTCGCTCATCGAGGCGAGAGTTGGAGTCGAGACATGACTGTCGCCGCTATGGCCGCCATGGCTGTCTCGAAAAGTCACCATGCGCTCGCGGAGGCGGTCATGAACCTTGACGAGGATTGGGTTTCCAAGATCAACAACGGCGACTGGGACTGATCGGAAGGTCCTCCAACCACCCCGAACAGCCCTTCGGAATGTCTGCGTTCTGCACAGCCGACGAGGCCTAAAAGCCAAAGGCCAGCCTCACACCCGCGGCGGCGGGCCGAACTTGCCGGACTGGTAGTCCTGAATGGCCTGGATGATTTCCTCGCGGGTGGTCATGACGAAGGGGCCGTGGCTGAAGACCGGCTCCTTGATCGGCTCGGCGTGGCCGAGCAGGACGACGGCCCCGGTCTTGTCTGTGCTTTGGGCCGTGATCTCGACCGCGTCGCCGTCGCCCAGGGCGGCCAGGTTCCATTCGGGCACGGGGGTTCCGGCGACCGACACCTGGCCGTTGATCGCATAGAAGAAGACGGTGCGGCCGGGCGCGACCGGGACTTCGAACCGGGCGCCGGCGGGCAGGCGGACGATGGCCAGATGGATGTCGATCAGCGACTGGATCGGCGCCTTGACCCCCAGCCATTCGCCGGAGACCGGCTCGACCACCACGCCGCCCTCGGTGGTGAAGGTGGGGATGTCGGCGGCCTGAAGCCCCACATAGGCGGGCCGGGTCATCTTCAGCCGGGACGGCAGGTTCACCCACAGCTGCAGGATCTCCATCGGCCCGCCGTCGCGCTTGAAGTCGGCCGGCGACAGTTCGGCGTGGATCAGGCCCGAGCCGGCGGTCATCCACTGGATCCCGCCCGCCTTGATGATGCTTTCGCCGCCGCCGGAGTCGTTGTGGGCCAGTTCGCCGTCCAGGATGAAGGTGACGGTCTCGAACCCCCGATGCGGGTGCGGGCCGAACGGCAGGCCGGCGTTGTTCGGCGGATAGGTCTGGGGCCCGTGATGATTCAGGAACAGGAAGGGATCGACCTGATCCAGGTCCGGACCAGGCACCGGCCGACGCGTGGTCAGGTCGCCTATGTCGTCGCGATAGGCGGGATGAAGGCGCAAAACGGGGCGGGGCGTGGCGGGGCTCATCCGCTACATATAGGGTGGCGGATCGCGGATTTCGAGAGACCTTCGTCGTCAGGGCCGAGGCCGGCGCCGCCGTCATCCGAGGCGAGACCCCGGACGTAAATCCCTTATCTCGCCAAGCGATCGAGCGCGATCATGCACAAACCCGGAAGATCACGACAAACAGACGCCCAATACGGCCCAAGAATTCGACTTGTGCGCCGCCGTGCGTTGACACCGCCGTTCTAGGATCACAAAAGCCTTCGCAACCGCACACGGCGATTGAATTCATTCGCTTTTGAGAAGCATTCGCATGACTCAGCCCAAGCCGAACCCGGGGGTTGCATCGGGCGACCGAACCGGTCGTTTCGTCATCCAGCCCAACGGCCATCTGACCCCGCTCTCGCCCCATATGGGAATCTGGCGCTGGCACGTGACCATGGCCGCCTCGATCCTGTTCCGCGCGACCCTGATCGCCGGCACCGTCGGCCTGGTCTTCGTCGTCGCCTGGCTGGGCGCCCTGGCCTTCGGGCCCGAGGCCTATGAGACGGCTTTGGCCCTGGCGGGCTCGCCGCTGGGCCTGTTCGTCGGCTTCGGCCTGACGGTGGTCCTGTTCTCCTTCATCCTGAACGGCGCCCGCCACACGATCAACGACACCGGCAACGGCCTGACGATCAAATCGGCGACGACCCTGTCCAATATCGCGGTCTGGGCGCCCATCCCCCTGGCGATCCTGTTCTGGGTCGTTCTGTTCGCTGTCGGGAGGGTTTCGCTGTGAGCGGCGTCGCCAAGTTCAAGAACAACGTCAAGATTTCCGAGCACCACGGCGCCGGCGAATGGCTGGCCGAGCGGGTGCTGCTGACGGCGCTGCTGCCGCTGGGCGTCTGGGTCGCCTCGACCGGCTTCACCCTGGCGGGCGCCTCTTATGACGCCGTCATGACCTGGTTCGCCAGGCCGCTGAACGCCGGCCTGATGGCGGTCACGGCTGTGCTGCTGTTCGGCTACCTCAGCCTGGCCTGGAAGGTCATCCTTGAGGACTATGTGCCCCAGGTCGGCGCCCGCAAGGCCCTGACGGGCCTGCTGAACCTGGTCCTTCTCGTGCTGGCGGCCGCCAGCGTCTTCTTCATCGTGCGGCTGGCGCTGGGTTCTGCGCCCCTGCCCGCCGGTTTCGGAGCCTGATCCCCAGATGGCCGCTTACGAACTGATCGATCACGAATATGACGTCGTCGTCGTCGGCGCCGGGGGCTCCGGCCTTCGCGCCGCGCTTGGCGCCGCCCAGCAGGGGCTGAAGGTCGCCTGCGTCACCAAGGTCTTCCCGACCCGCTCCCACACCGTCGCCGCCCAGGGCGGCATCTCCGCCTCGCTCGGCAATATGGGCGAGGACAGCTGGCAGTGGCACATGTACGACACCGTCAAGGGGTCGGACTGGCTGGGCGACCAGGACTCGATCGAATATCTGGTCAGGAACGCGCCCAAGGCCGTCTATGAGCTGGAACACTGGGGCGTGCCCTTCTCGCGGACCGAGGAAGGCAAGATCTATCAGCGCGCCTTCGGCGGCATGACCCGCAACTTCGGCGAGGGCCCGGTGCAGCGCACCTGCGCTGCCGCCGACCGCACCGGCCACGCCATCCTGCACACCCTTTACGGCCAGTCGGTGCGCCGCGAGGTGAAGTTCTTCATCGAATATTTCGCGCTGGACCTGATCATGCAGGACGGCGCCTGCACCGGCGTGACGGCGCTTCAGCTGGACAATGGGCAGCTTCACCAGTTCCGGGCCAAGATGGTGGTTCTGGCGACCGGCGGCTACGGCCGGGCCTATTTCTCGGCCACCTCCGCCCACACCTGCACCGGCGACGGCAACGCCATGGTGCTGCGCGCCGGCCTGCCGCTGCAGGACATGGAGTTCGTCCAGTTCCACCCGACCGGCATCTACGGCGCCGGCTGCCTGATCACCGAGGGCGCCCGCGGCGAGGGCGGTTATCTGACCAATTCGGAAGGCGAGCGCTTCATGGAGCGCTATGCGCCGACCGTGAAGGACCTGGCCCCCCGCGACATGGTCAGCCGCTCCATGACCATCGAGATTCGCGAAGGCCGCGGCGTGGGCCCGAACAAGGACCACATCTTCCTGCACCTGGACCACCTGGATCCGAAGATCCTGCATCAGCGCCTGCCGGGCATTTCCGAAAGCGCCAAGATCTTCGCCGGCGTGGACGTGACCAAGGCGCCGATCCCGGTCCTGCCGACGGTCCACTACAATATGGGCGGCATTCCCACGAACTATCACGGCGAGGTGCTGACCCTTCGTGATGGAAACCCCGACAGCGTCGTGCCCGGCCTGATGGCCGTTGGCGAGGCGGCCTGCGTCTCGGTGCACGGCGCCAACCGCCTGGGCTCCAACTCCCTGACCGACCTGGTGGTGTTCGGCCGCGCCGTCGGCCTGCGCTGCGGCGAGGTGGTGGACAAGGCATCGGCCGTGCCCAGCGCCTCCAAGGCCCAGACCGACGCCCACCTGGCCCGACTGGACCGCTTCCGCAACGCTGACGGCTCCACCCCGACGGCTGAGCTGCGGCTGGCGATGCAGAAGGCGATGCAGGCCGATGCGGCGGTGTTCCGCACCGGCGACACCCTGCAACAGGGCACGGACAAGCTGCGCGCCATCGACGCCGCCGGTTCCGACATCAAGACCACGGACCGCGGCCTGATCTGGAACACGGATCTGATGGAAACGCTGGAGTACGACAATCTGATTGCCCAGGCCGTCGTCACCATCGAGAGCGCCCTGAACCGCACGGAATCGCGCGGCGCCCACGCCCGCGAGGACTATCCGGACCGGGACGACGCGAACTGGATGAAACACACCCTGGCGTGGAAGCGCCCGGGCGAACAGGTCCAGATCGACTACCGCCCCGTGCACAATTACACGATGTCCGACGACATCGCGTACATCGAGCCCAAGGCTCGGGTTTACTGAGGTCGAACGCAGATGGTTCAACTCTCCCTCCCCCGCGGCTCCAAGCCTGCCAAGGGCAAGGTCAACAAGGCCCCGGCCGGCGCCAAGAACGTCAAGACCTACAAGGTCTACCGCTACGACCCCGAGGTCGACGCCGACCCGCGCTGGGACGTCTATGAGGTCTCGTCCGACGATCACGGGCCGATGCTGCTGGACGCCCTGATCCACATCAAGAACACCATCGACCCGACCCTGTCGTTCCGGCGCTCGTGCCGGGAGGGGATCTGCGGCTCCTGCTCGATGAACATCGACGGGCGCAACGCCCTGGCCTGCACCAAGGGCTGGGACGAGTGCGCCTCGCACAACATCACCATCTCCCCCCTGCCGCACCAGCCGGTGGTCAAGGACCTGGTGACGGACCTGAGCCTGTTCTACGCCCAGTACGACTCCATCCAGCCCTATCTCCAGTCGGACGAGCCCGACCCGGAGAAGGAACGGCTCCAGACCCCGGCCGAGCGCGAAAAACTGGACGGCCTGTACGAGTGCATCCTGTGCGCCTGCTGCTCCACCTCCTGCCCCAGCTACTGGTGGAACCAGGAGGAATATCTGGGCCCGGCGGCCCTGCTGCAGTCCTATCGCTGGATCGCCGACAGCCGCGACGACGCCACCCAGAAACGTCTGGACGACCTGGAAGACCCGTTCAAACTGTACCGCTGCCACACCATCATGAACTGCGCCCAGGTCTGCCCCAAGGGCCTGAACCCGGCCAAGGCCATCGCCGAAACCAAGAAGCTGATGGTCGCCCCCGGCCGCAAGAAACAGGCGGCCTGATCCAGACGGCTTGGCCGCCGACGCCGCCGCCTCCATGACCGCTGAGGTCCTGCTGTTCGCCTATGGCACGCTGCAGGACCCGGCGGTCCAGACGGCCGTCTTCGGCCGCGACCTGGGGCCCGGCGCCCCGGACCGACTGAGCGGTTTTCGCCTGTCGCACATCCCCGTCGAAGATCCCCAGATCACGGCCGAGACCGGCCTGATCCACTATCCGATCCTGATCCCGACGCCGGACGCCGCCCCGCCCGTGCCCGGCCGCCTCTACCCCCTGACCCCCGCCGACCTGACCGCCGCCGACGCCTATGAGGGCGAGGCCTATCGCCGGGTGCGCGTGACGACGGCGGCGGGGGCGGCGGCGTGGGTGTATGTGGTGGCGGAGGGGTGAGGGGCGGAAGTTGCGCCATAAGCGGTCATGAGGACTACGCCGTAAACGCGACATTCCGCCCCTGAGCCCGAAGGCTGCCGGGCGCGATGCCTACTTCGCAAACCAACCCTGATGTTGGTGATCGCTGAGGTCAGACGGGAAGAGCATCGCCAATGTGCGGTGCGGTTTGGAAGCCATGAAACGTATGGTAGTTCGTGCTCCTATGACCGCGCGAAATTCCAATCCGTTCTATGACCGACTCCGGGCTTTGGCACGATGGTCCGCAGTGCGTCTCGAGACCACCGCCGCTTCTCTTAAAGATTACGCTTCCCCGGCCAGAACTGGTTCACAGTTCGTCGACCTCGCCCCCACCGACGAGGCCGATCCAGACGGCGTCTATGCGCGAGCATTGGAGAAGGCGACGGCTAATCCGAGAGTTTTCAACATCGCGCTCACCGGACCTTATGGGTCTGGCAAAAGCAGCATCATCAGGACCTTTCTGAAGCGCCATCCTCGTTCGGCACTGCACATATCGCTCGCCGCGTTTCTGCCTGAGGCGGGTGATCCCAAGCGTGAGGTATCCAAACAGGAGATCGAGCGCAGCATCCTCCAGCAACTCCTATACGGTGCGGATGCCGACAAGCTTCCATTGTCGAGGTTCAAACGCATCAAGTCACCTGGGTTTTGGTCGAAATTCTGGTCGCTCTACATCCTGCTAGGGTTCACGGCTCTTTGGTATCTATTCGCGGAACGAGCATCTGTTCTATCAGGGGTCTATTTCGAGCCGTTCGCTCTGACGAATTGGTTCAAGTTAGCAGTGTTTGGATTCGCAGCTATTTTCCTTTGGACTGCGTTTCAATATTTTTACGTCGCCAGTTTCGGCGTATCCCTCAAGAGTATATCTCTAAAGAATGTGGAGCTTAGCCCTTCTGCGGCCGATCAAGCATCTATACTTAATCGACATCTTGACGAGATCGTATATTTCTTTCAGTCCACAAAATACAAACTTGTAGTTGTTGAAGATCTTGATCGGTTTGACAATCCAGATATTTTCGTCTCTCTCCGCGAGATCAACAGCTTAGTAAATGGATACGCAGGAGTCAAAAGGCGGGTTCAATTTCTCTACGCGCTCCGCGATGATATGTTTACCAATACAGACCGGACGAAGTTCTTCGAGTTTATTATCCCTGTTGTGCCGATCATAAATAGCTCCAACTCCATTGATATGGTGTTAAAGCAAGGAACGAGGCTTGCGCTGGAGGATCGTCTTGATTCTCGGTTTCTTCGTGAGGTATCTCGATATCTTAACGACTTAAGACTTATCAGCAATATATTCAATGAATATGCCATATATAACGAGAGTCTCGAAGCAGATGGTGACAACTCCCTCGATCCGAACAAGCTTCTAGCGGTTCTGATATATAAAAATACCTATCCGCGGGACTTCGAAAAGCTGCATCGTGGCGACGGGGTCTTGGCGTCGATCTTTGACCGGAAGGACGTGCTGATCGCGGAGGCGGAGCGGAAGTATAAGACGGAGATCGCGCAGCTCGAGCATGAGATACAAGCCGCTGAACAGCAGGTTCCAAAGGACCTCCGGGATCTACGGCGCATTTACGCGATGGCGCTGTTTCAGAAGTTGCCATCTGCCCTGATATCCGTGGGTACGAGCGGAAACGGCATGATCTCCGCCCCTCAGCTGACGGACAGCGAGGCGTTCGACGACATCATCACCGCCGAGAGGGTTACCTATAATTCGGCCCAGCATGGTGGGGGGCAGCGCGATATCAGGGATTTACAGTCCGGTGTTGATCCAAAATTGAGCTACCGTGATAGAGCCGCCTTGATCGAGGGAAAATCGCAGGAGAGGAGGGAGGCGGCACAAAAGCGGATCGGGGAACTGCGAGCGAGGATGACGTACGTCCGCACCTGCAAGTTCAACCTTTTGCTGAGGAATGACATCGATCAACTGACAGAAACGCTAGGCCAGCTAGGAGATGGCGGAGAATTGGCTCGATTCCTACTGCTGGAAGGGCACCTCGACGACAGCTACTATCAATACACTTCCATGTTTCATTCTGGAAGACTTTCCCCGAGCGATAACAAGTTCCTTCGGCATATCAGAAGTTTTGTTACGCCAGATCCAGAGTTTCCAATCGATAATGCCAAAGAAGTTATCGAAAATATGCGGGAGGACGACTTCGGTCTTGGCTACGTTCTTAATGTTAAGATTGTCGATGTCCTGCTCAGCGAGCCAAGTCAGCATGGCCGCAAAGACAAGATATTTAGATTCCTCGCAACCGAGTTTTCCGAGTGCGAAGGGTTCTTTCAAGCGTACTATTCCACTGGCACCCAGATCGAGAAGTTGCTGGTGGGGCTTTCCGCAGCTTGGCCGGGTCTAGTCCCTGCGGTGCTCGAGAGCCCTATATGTGACATCCACCTTGCGAGGCTGATCGAGCATGCTCCAGCCGAGGTGCTGGGTCGTGTTGCGGGCGAGCATTCCGAATTGGGCCGATATCTTTCCGGGGCGCTACCCGGAATCCTGTCTCACGCCGAGGGGTTAGATCCGTCGAAGCTCGAACCGTTAGCAATCCAGGTGCAAGACCTATCCGCAATCGAGCATCATCACGGGATCGTCCGCGCGTTATTTGAAAGCGGTCATTATCGCCTTTCAGTTGAGAACTTGGATTTCATCTACGTGTCGGTACTTGGACAGTCCGATGTGGAGAGCCTCCATCGTCGACACTTTTCTACCCTCCGCGAGCTAAACAGCAGACCGCTTCTGGAGCGTATAGGATCGGAGTTTGGCGTATACTTCGATAGCGTCCTCTGCCGGCTGGACCGTAACGATGACGAGTCTGTCTCGGCCTTGCTTGAGCTGCTTTCGCACGACGAGCTCGATGCCGAGAAGGTTGAAAAGTTCATCGACAAGCAAAACGCCGTCTTCCCATCTCTGGAGGGTGTTCCCGAACGCTACCATTCGTCGCTATTTCGCTTGGTGAAGATCGAGCCCAGCTGGACGAATTGCTTAGCGTTTCTACGCGATGATGCCGGCAAAGCCGAGAGCCTTATCCATTTTCTGACAGATGATGATGCTCGCTCCGCACTCTTGAAAACTCCGATCCCCACTGGGGAGGACGCGTTTTCACTGCGAAGATTTTTGCGAAATGCAAACGGAATGCCCGACGACGTCTATCGAGAGTACGTCGCTGCTCTGCGTAACAAGGCAAAAACAATTCCGACGACCCTTGAGCCCACGAAGCGCCGGATACTAGTGGAGGAGTGCGGAGTTACGTTCGACGCAGACATTTTCGCATCTCTCGATGGTGATATGGATTTGCAGGTTGTTTTTGTCGCTAATAACATAGCGACGTACCTGGATAATCCTGCCGCAGTTTCGGTTGATGACGATTTCCGAGAGCGCCTTCTCAGGTCAAACATCGAGGATCGATATAAGCGCAATTTAATCGACTTAATGGACTTGAATCAGCTCGTGGGCCGTCCAGAAAGAGCTGCTCTAGTAGGTCAGATTCTTGCGAGAACGGATAGCAAGGTTAAAAATATTACTTTCGAAGTTGCGCAAGAGATGATCCTTGCATCTAGCCCCACCATAACAAAGATCAAACTGCTTAACGAACTACATCAAACGATGGATGTGCAGCAGGTACGAGAGACGTTGAAACTTTTACCTCGGCCGTACAAGGAGATTACCACCGGTTACGGTCGTCCGCAGCTAGAAAATTCTGATGAAAACCGTACGTTGGCAGAATGGTTGACTCACAGAAAAGTCATATCATCCTTTGGCAAGGCATGGTGGGGCGATGATATTGTGATTAATCTATATCGCAAGTGAACATTGCCATGTACGTAGTTCTCGTGTTCATTCGGTAAGTGCGCTACGTAACCAGCGGGAAACGGAAGGGGCCAACCGCCGCCTTGAGTCAGGTTCCGCCTCCACCAACCCGCCTCAACCGCCGCCCGCCGTCCATCGGCCCTTGCACCATCGCCCCGGCTTGATATGAGCGGCGCATGGCCAGCATCACCTATATCGAGCATGACGGAACCGAGCACGTGGTCGACGTGAAACCGGGGCTGTCCGTCATGGAGGGCGCGATCCGGAACAATGTGCCGGGGATCGATGCGGATTGCGGCGGGGCCTGCGCCTGCGCCACCTGCCATGTCTATGTCGACGAGGCCTGGCGCGAGGCGACGGGCAAACCCTCGGCCATGGAGGAGTCGATGCTGGATTTCGCCGAGGAGGTCGAGCCCAACAGCCGGCTGTCGTGCCAGATCCGGGTGTCGGAGGCGCTGGACGGCCTGGTCGTGCGCCTGCCCCAAAACCAGCACTAAGAACCCGCCCCAAGACCCCGTACTGAGGTCAGGCCGCCCGGCGCCTTTGTCGTCGGCGCGCGTTGCAGGACGGCAGTGTTTCCAAGGCCGAGTTTCCCCATGCGTCTGTTCGGATCCAAGCCCGCCCTGCCCGCCGATCGACGCGGCGAGGCTCGTCGCACCGTCAATGCGCGCGGCGTGGTCAGCGCGGCGGGGCTGGAGACGGTCTGCGTCATCGTCGATCTGTCGGACACGGGAATGCGGCTGAGGCTGGACCGCAGCGCGGCCCTGCCGGCCCAGGTGGTGGTGATCGATGTGGCCGAGGGCCTGGCCTATGAGGCGACCCTGGTCTGGCAAAAGGGGCAGGAGGCGGGTCTGAAACAGACGGGCGCCAAATCCCTGCGCGGCCTGGCGCCCGCCCGGCTGGCCGGGGCGCGCGACGCCTGGGTGAGGGCCGGGGGCCGCTAGGCCTACATCCCCGCCGGCATGGCCCCGGCGTTGATGGCGATCCGGCCGATCAGCCCCTTGACAATCAGGTCCAGGGCCGAGCCCTCGCGATAGTCGGCAGCGGCGACGAAATTGACCCGATCCTCCGAGATCAGGGAATAGACCTTCTTCTGGTCCTTCTCGTTCGAGCGCGGGTCATAGACGGCGATCGAAAAGCCGCCCTTGGTGTGCATCATCTTCATGGTCGGCACGTCGGTGTCGCCGTCGCCGATGAAGATCATCCGGTCGAAGGGGACGGGCCGCTGGTCGTCGGGGATGAAGTGGTTGATCCGCTCGTGCTCCCAGTGGTTCTTCACCCCCTTGTTGATGCGGAAGAGGTACTGGGTCTTGGTGGTGTAGTTGACGCCGACCGCCGGCCAGGCCGCCTCGCCCTTTTCGTCATAGACATAGTGGGAGGCGAAGACGTGGGTCAGGGCGGGCCGGATCGGCGTGCCGTCGATCATCTCCTCCAGCCCGGCCGAGACGATATAGTGTTCGATCTCCAGCCCGTATCGGGCGCCGAAGGCGTTCATCCGGTCGAACCAGCTGAGGTCCTTCAGACCTTCGAACAGGGCCACCGCCTCGCCGTGGCGACGCAGGGTCTCGCGCGTCACAGGGGCGCCGTTCTGGCGCGCATGGTGCAGCATCAGCTGCATGTACATCAGTATGCCGTCGCCGTCGGCGTCCTTGGTCAGGGCCTCGGCCTCGCCCCAGAAGGCGCCGACGTCCATGCCCACCGAGGGGATGAAGCTGACCTCCTGCATGTTGCCGCGCGCCAGGGTGCCGTCGAAATCATAGATCAGGGCGGTCTTGAGCGGGGGCGCGGCAGAGGGGGCGTCGGCCATGGGCGAGGTCCGGAAGAGCGGCAGGGAACCCCGCCCTCTATATCAGCCGGCCTCCTGCGTCGATCTCCGCCTCTGACCGAAGGTCGGGGCCGCCGCCTTCTGCTCGGCCCAATAGTCGGCCCCGGTGGTCGGTTTGAACATGGTGCGGGGCGTGCCGTCCTTGGCCACCACGGCGAAGGTGTTGGTCGAGGCCTGATAGATCAGGGTGTCGCCGTTCGGCCGTTTCACCGTCTCGGCGTCGCCGGGCGGCCGGGTGGTGAAGGCCGTCACCTTGTCCAGATAGGCTTCGGCCGAGGTCGCGCCGAAATCAGCGCCGTTGCGCGCATAGAGGCGGGCGATCTTGGCGTCCACCGTTTCCCGGCGGCTGGCGGTCAACACCGGCTTGGCCGTTTCCGCCGCCGGCGCCTCGGCCGACTCGGACGACGGATCGCCGGCCCCGACGGGCGCCGACGCCGTCCGGTCCCGCGTCTGCACCGCCGAACTGTTGTCGCAGGCCGCCAGGGCCATTAGGCCGCACAGCAGGCCAAACGAGACCGGAACGGCCCCTCTTATCCTCAGCGCGATCATTTTCCCCTCCGATACCCGCTGAAGGCGACGTAAGCACAACTCGATTGTTCGCACAATGTTCTTTTTGATCGTCTCGACGCCGTCGCCTGAGACCGCTAGAGCGGGGCCATGGACATGCGCGCGCTTACCGACCGAAAGGTGCTGCTGATCGTCGGCGGCGGCATAGCGGCCTATAAGGCGCTGGAGCTGGTGCGTCTGATCGCCAAGGGGGGCGGCGAAACCCGGGTGATCCTGACCGAAGCGGGGGCCGAGTTCGTCACACCCCTGTCCCTGGCGGCGCTCAGCGGCCATCCGGTGCGGTCCGGCCTGTTCCACCCGGACGACGAGACCAGCATGGGCCATATCGAGCTGTCGCGCTGGGCCGATCTGGTGGTCGTGGCGCCGGCGACGGCCGGGCTGATCGCCAAGGCGGCCAATGGGATCGCCGACGACCTGGCCTCCACCACATTGATCGCCACGGACAAGCGGGTGCTGCTGGCGCCGGCCATGAATGTGCGGATGTGGGACCACCCGGCGGTCCAGGCCAATATGGAGCGGCTGAAATCCTTCCCCGGCTTCCACGGCGCGGCCGTGGTCGGACCGGATGAGGGCGAGATGGCGTGCGGCGAGTACGGACCCGGCCGAATGGCTGAGCCGGCGGCCATAGTGGAGGCGATCCAGGGCCTGCTGACGGGCCCCAGACCTTTGGCCGGACGAAGGGCGGTGGTCACGGCCGGCCCCACCTTCGAGCCGATCGACCCGGTGCGCGGCCTGACCAATCGCTCCAGCGGCAAACAGGGCTACGCCGTCGCCGCCGCCCTGGCCCAGCGGGGGGCGGAGGTGACGCTGGTGTCCGGCCCCACCGCCCTGTCCGCTCCGCCCGGCGTCACTCGGATGGAGGTGGAAAGCGCCCTGGAGATGAAGGCGGCGACGCAAGCCGCCCTGCCGGCCGACATCGCCGTCCTGTCCGCCGCCGTGGCCGACTGGCGTGTGGACACCGTCGCCGGGGGCAAGATCAAGAAGGGGCCGGGCGGGCCGCCGACGCTGGCCCTGATCGAGAACCCGGACATTCTGGCCGGGGTCGCCGCGCCGGGACCGAACCGGCCCGCCCTGGTCATCGGCTTCGCCGCCGAGACCACCGATCTCGAGGCCAACGCCCGCGCCAAATTGTCGAGGAAGGGCTGCGACTGGATCGTCGGCAACGACGTCTCGGACGAGGTGTTCGGATCCGACGGCAACGCCGTTCTGCTGGTCACCGCCCAGGGCGCCGAGGTCTGGCCCCGCCAATCCAAGACCGCCGTCGCCCAGGCCCTGGCCGACCGTATCGCCGACCATTTCAAGAGCGCCCAATGACCGAAGCCGTCTCCGTTCAGATCCTGCGCCTGCCCCACGCCGAGGGCCTGCCCCTGCCCGCCTATGAGACGGCCGGGTCGGCGGGCATGGACCTGCGCGCCGCCGTGCCCGAGGACCAGCCCCTGACCCTGGCGCCGGGCCGGCGCGCCCTGGTGCCAACGGGGCTGAAGATCGCCCTGCCTTTGGGCTATGAGGCCCAGGTCCGCGCCCGCTCGGGCCTGGCCCTGAAGCACGGGATCATCTGCCCCAATGCGCCGGGCACGATCGACAGCGACTATCGCGGCGAGTGCGGCGTCATCCTGGCCAATATCGGCGATGAAGACTTCGTCATTCGCCGGGGCGAACGCATCGCCCAGCTGGTGATCGCCAAACACGAACGGGCGGACTGGATCGAGGTCGAGACCCTGGACGACACCGCGCGGGGCGCGGGGGGGTTCGGTTCGACGGGGCGGTAGGGCTCACCTGAAGGCGGGACCACGGCCTCAGGCCGGCCTTGTCGGAGACGGCGCCGCCCCGGCGCGCTGATCCGATTGCGCGCCGCTCAGGCCGTCGCGGCCAAGGCGGCCTCGCCTCGCACGGCCGCCTCCAGCGCCGAGGCGAGGCGCTCCGGGTCGATCGGCTTGGTGACGAAGTCGTCCACCCCCACTGTCGCCCACGCCGCGCGATGGGTCTCCAGGGCGTTGGCCGTCAGGGCGATGACCGGCGTGCCGGCATTGGGCCCTTCCGAGCGAATGGCCCGCGTCGCCGTCAATCCGTCCATAACCGGCATCTGCATGTCCATCAGAATGGCGTCGAACCGGCGCAGGGCCGCCGCCTCCACAGCCTCCTGACCGTTTTCGGCGAAGGTCAGGACACACCCCATGGGCTCGAGCAGCAGGGCCACGATCCGACGATTCACGGGGTGATCGTCCACCGCCAGAATGTCCAGCCCGTGTGCGAAGGTCGAGGGTGCGCTGACCGCCAGGGTCGCCGAGGGGGCGGCCGCGATCCCCATCGGCAGATCGACCGTGAAGATAGAGCCTTCTCCCAATCGACTTTCGACCGACACGGACCCGCCCATCAGCTGGGCCAGTTTGCAGGTGATGGCCAGGCCGAGGCCTGAGCCCCCGTGCCGGCGCGTCACCCCCGCATCGACCTGTTCGAACACGTCGAAGACATAGGGCAGGCGGTCGTCGGGAATACCGCATCCGGTATCGGTCACCGCGACGGTCAACCGGCCCAGGGCGGCGTTCCAGCGGGCCCGGACCTCGATCCGTCCCGTCGCCGTGAACTTGACGGCGTTCGAGACGAGATTGAACAGAATCTGTTGCAGCCGCAGCGGATCGGTCCGCACGTGGCGCGGCAGGTCGTCAGGCAGGGAGACCTCAAAGGCGACGCCGGCGGCCTGCGCCTTGGGCGCCCACATCCGCTCGAGAGCCTTCAGCTTGTCCACCAGATCGACGGGCGCCTCTTCCAGCTCCATCTTTCCGGCCTCGATCTTCGAAAAGTCGAGAACGTCGTTCAACAGGCCGATCAGAACCTCGCTGGCGTCCTTGAGCATCACCACGTGCTCTTTCTGCGCCGGATCGAGCTGGGACCGTTCCAACAGATTGGCCGAAGTGACCACCGCATTCATGGGGGTGCGGATTTCGTGGCTGACCACGGCGAGGAAGTCGGATTTGGCGGCGCTGGCCACCTCGGCCCTGCGGCGCTCCTCCTGAGCGCGGTCGTTGGCGATCTGAATGGCGCGGTTGGTCTGTGAACTCTGCCGCACCGCGACCAGCAGATGGGTCATGTACAGGACGCAACCCACGGCCACGAGAAGATCGGTCGGCTGGCCCAGGACATAGCCGTGGATGACGGGCAGGGCCAGAAAGTAGACGACGGGCGGCGTGGCGGCGCTGATGAGGATTTCACGCTCATGATAGAGGTGTATGGTCACATGAAGCAGCGCCCCTGCGATTAAGATGCTGCCGAACACCATCTGGGACCCACCCCCGTCCGCCCACAGATAGGCGGCGATGGCGGAATAGAAGATGCTGTTTACGAACAGGCTGATGCAGGCGGCGATCCTGAGCCCCCGCGAGGGCGTTCCCCCTCCCAGCCTGCGGATGGCGCCGAAGACGATCCAGTCGGCCGACTGTCCGGCGAAGACCAGCGCCAGCCAGATCGCCGGCCATTTCGACGGCGCTAGCGCCCAGACGGTGCAGGCGATGAAGACGGCGAAGCCGACCCTGACCTTAATTTCGCGTTGCCTGGCCTCGGCGATCCGTGCGTAACGCGCGTGCATTCTTGTGTTTCTCCCGGCCTGCAGCATGCACGGGATTCCCTAACCGCGGCTTTCGCCGGGCTGAGGGACACTACCTAAGGGCGGAGGGTCGCCCCTCCGCTCTTAAACCTTCGACAGGATCAGGGTTCCGTTGGTGCCGCCGAAGCCGAAGCTGTTGGACATGACGTGGGTCAGCTCGCCCTCGTGGCGCTGACGCAGGATCGGCATGCCCTCGAAGGCCGGATCAAGGGTCTCGATATGGGCGCTCTCGGCGGCGAAACCGTTCTGCATCATCAGCAGGCAGTAGATGGCCTCTTGAGCGCCCGCCGCGCCGAGCGAGTGGCCCGTCAGGGACTTGGTCGAGGAGATCATCGGCATCTGATCGCCGAAGACGGCGCGCACGGCCTCCATTTCCTTCGAATCCCCGACCGGGGTCGAGGTGCCGTGCGGGTTCAGATAGTCGATCTTCGGATTGCCGGCCTGTTCCAGTGCGATCTTCATGCAGCGCTGGGCGCCCTCGCCCGAGGGGGCGACCATGTCATAACCGTCGGAATTGGCGCCATAGCCGGTGACCTCGGCATAGATGGTCGCGCCGCGCGCCTTGGCCCGCTCGTATTCCTCCAGCACCACTATGCCGGCGCCGCCGGCGATGACGAAGCCGTCGCGGTTGACGTCATAGGCGCGCGAGGCGACCGAGGGGGTCTCGTTGAAGTTCGACGACATGGCGCCCATGGCGTCGAACATGTTCGACATGGACCAGTCGATGTCCTCGCAGCCGCCGGCGAAGACCACGTCCTGCTTGCCCCACTGGATCTGTTCGACCCCGGCGCCGATGCAGTGGGCGGAGGTCGCGCAGGCCGAGCTGATCGAATAGTTGACGCCGCGCATCTGGAACCAGGTCGACAGCACGGCCGAGGGGCCGGACGCCATGGCCTTCGGCACCGCGAACGGCCCGATGCGCTTGGGCGAGGTCTTTTCCACCGTGGTGGCGGCGGCCTGAAGGATGACCTGGGTCGAGGGGCCGCCCTCGCCGACGATCAGACCGATGCGGTCGTCCCGGATTTCCTCGGCCGTCATGCCCGACGACTTCAGCGCCTCTTCGAAGGCGATATGGCCCCAGGCCGTGCCGTTGGCCAGGAAGCGGGCGGCGCGGCGGTCCACCAGCTCCTCCCAAGGGCCGATCTTGGGCGGGGCCCAGACCTGGCTGCGGAAGCCGTATTTGGCGTGATCAGGCGCATGGACGACGCCCGAACGGGCTTCGCGCAGGGACTGGGTCACCTCTTCGGCACCGTGGCCGATGGAAGAGACGATGCCCAGGCCGGTGACGACGACACGACGCATGGTGTTTCCTTACTCTAGCTTCTCGACCCTGGGGGTCTTCCGCGCTGTCCGCGGTTATATAGGTGTTAGGCGCCCGCCTGCTCGTCCTTGGCGGCGCCGAAGAGTCCCACCCGCATGTCGTTGCAGGTGTAGATGACCTCGCCGTCGGCCTCCAGCACGCCGTCGGCTATGCCCATCACCAGTTTGCGATTGATCACCCGTTTCAGGTCGATCTTGTACACGACCTTCTTGATGTCGGGCGTCACCTGACCGGTGAACTTGACCTCGCCGACGCCGAGCGCACGGCCGCGGCCAGGGCCGCCGATCCAGCCCAGATAGAAGCCGACCAGCTGCCACATGGCGTCCAGACCCAGGCAGCCGGGCATGACCGGATCGCCGATGAAGTGACACTGGAAAAACCAGAGGTCGGGATGGATATCCAGCTCGGCCTCCACATAGCCCTTGCCATGGGCGCCGCCGTCGGCCGTGATCTGGGTGATCCGATCGAACATCAGCATAGGCGGCGCAGGCAGTTGGGCGTTGCCGGGACCGAACAGTTCGCCGCGCCCGGAGGCGAGAAGGGCCTCGTGATCGAAGGACGAGGGATATTGGGACTGGGTCAAGGCGATTCCGTCAGGTCTGCTGTTGCCTGCGGGTTACACGACCGAGCCGCTTCGCTCAACACCGCCGGTTTTCGGCCCTTCAGCTTCGGCCGGTTCCTGCGGGCCGGTTGGCGTTGCATAGCGCGCGTTGCTGGACGCCGAAGACGGCCCTTTCCTGAATCCAACCGCGCAGGCGGCGCGCCCGCACCCGGCACCAGCCGTCCTCGCATTCGTCCAGCGACACCAGGGACCGGGGCGACAGGCGCGCACGGACCGCCGAGGCCTGGGACTTGCCGGCGTGGATCATCACCTCTTCGGCCGAGGTGTTGAAGACATAGCGGCGGCCGGAAGAGACGGTGCGGTGAATCCAGGCTACGGCCCCGTCCGGATCGCAGATCTTTCGCCATTCGGTCGTCTCGGCGATCACCTGGACCGGCAGGCCGGCGGCGCGATACTCCCACAGGATCGGATAGTCCAGCCCCGGCCCCTGGCGGGCGCGGACGTGGGAGGACTTCAGCGAGATCCAGCGCGGCACCTCCAGCCCCGTCGGGGTGGGGCGCCCATCGGGCATGGTCGCGCCGGCGCCGGCCATCACCCCCAGGCCCAGAACGGCCAGGGCGACGGCGGTGCGGCGTCGCAGGCTTTGGAAGATGGCGGCGGCTTTGCTAGACACAGTTGGAACGACCCGTCGCGCGGGCTTCGATCCTGAACCATCGCCCGCTAACCAAGGCCCGCAATGTCCGTTCGCAAGCTTAAGGTCGTATTAACCAGACGCCTGCCGGACGCGGTCGAAACGCGGATGCGCGAACTGTTCGACGCCGAGCTGAACCTTAAGGACCAGCCGATGGACCGGGCGGCGCTGGAGGCGGCGGTTCAGCGGGCGGAGGTCCTGGCGCCCACCATCACCGACCTCATTGACGCAGACCTGATCAACGGCGCCGGCGAACAGCTGAAGATGATCGCCAACTTCGGCGCCGGGGTCGACCATATCGACGTCGAGGCGGCCGTGGCGCGCGGCATCATCGTCACCAATACGCCCGGCGTCCTGACCGAGGATACGGCCGACCTGGCCATGAGCCTGATCCTGGCCGTCAGCCGCCGCATCGTCGAAGGGGCCCAGGTGGTGGCCGAAGGCCGTTTCGAGGGCTGGACCCCGACCTGGATGTGCGGGCGCAAGCTGTGGGGCAAGCGGCTGGGGATCGTCGGCATGGGCCGGATCGGCCAGGCCCTGGCCCGTCGCGCCAAGGCCTTCGGCCTGCAGGTGCATTACCACAATCGCAAGCCCGTCTCGGACCTGATCGCCGAGGAGCTGGGCGCCACCTATTGGGACGACCTGGACCAGATGCTGGCGCGGATGGACATCGTCTCCTTGAACTGTCCAGCCACACGGGAGACCCATCATCTTCTGTCGGCCGAACGCCTGGCGCGGCTTCAGCCCCACGCCATCCTGATCAACACCGCGCGCGGCGAACTGATCGACGAGGCGGCTCTGGCCCAGGCGGTGGCGGCGCGGGCGATCGCCGGCGTGGGCCTGGATGTATTCGAACATGAGCCGGCCATCCATCCGGGCCTGATGGGCCATCCCAACGTCGTCCTCCTGCCCCACCTCGGTTCGGCGACGCTGGAGGCGCGCCAGGACATGGGCGACCGGGTCATCGCCAATGTCATGACCTTCCAGAACGGCCATCGCCCGCCCGACCGGGTCATTCCGGCGATGCTTTAGGACCTGCGATTTCACAGGACTGTCGGGGGGGCCTCACACCCCTGTCGAAAACGCCGATCACTGGAGGAACCGCCGCGATCAGGGATCGTTTCGGCGGCCTGTAAGGGAAGCGTGCGTTGGACTCCTACTATTGTATCGTCAACCTGCCGGGTGTTCCGGTGCGTGACATCTGCGTTCTGAAGGCCGAGGACGATCGCGCCGCCGACCGGGCCCTGGCCGATGTGGCGGCGACTTGGCCGGGATTCGAAACTCTTTGCCTCTATTGCGGCGAGCGGCTGGTGACGGTGCTCAGCAATCCTGCCCTGGGCTTCGCCGCTCCCCTGCCCGAGTTGGCCCTGGACGACGTGCGGTTCGAAACCGCCGCCTGAGTCGGACAAATCAGCCGCCGCAGACCGGGCATGCGGGATCAGGCGCGATCCGCACCGTTCGCGCCGTTCCCGCCAGGCCGTCATAGATCAGCAGCCGCCCCTGAAGGCTCTGGCCCGCGCCTACGATCCATTTGATCGTCTCCAGGGCGGCCATCGAACCGATCACCCCCGCCAGGGCGCCGACGACCCCCACGCGCGCGCAGGTCTCCGCATCCGGCGGAACCTCGGGCGTCAGGCACTGATAGCAGGGCCGACCCGCAAACACCCCCACCTGACCGCTCCACCGACCCAGGGCGCCCGAGACCAGGGGCTTGCCCGCCGCCACACAGGCGGCGTTGACCGTATGGCGCGTGGCGAAGTCGTCGGTCCCGTCCAGAACCAGATCGAAGTCGGCGATCAGGCGCGCTGCGTTTTCGGGCGTCAGACGTTCGGCGAAGGTCTGGATCGCGACATGCGGATTGAGGCCGGCCAATCGGTCCCGCGCCGCCTCCACCTTGGCCCGACCCACGTCGGCGGTGGCGAAAAGGATCTGACGCTGAAGATTGGACAGGGCCACGACGTCGTCGTCGATCAGGCCCAACGTCCCGACGCCCGCCGCCGCCAGATAGAGGGCGGCCGGCGCTCCGACCCCGCCCGCGCCGACGACCAGGACGCGGGCGCGCTTCAGCGCCTGCTGCCCCGGCCCTCCGACCTCGGCCAGCACCAGATGGCGGGCGTAGCGTTCGACTTCATCGTCAGAAAAGGCCATGCCCGTCTCTAGACCGTCGGCGAGGGCGGTGGAATGGCGCGTGCGGCCCCGTCAGCGCGTCCCATCGAGGGCCAGACGGGCGTCGGCGATCACCTGATCCACTTCGAAGGTCACTTCCGACAGGAGCCGCGTCCCGGCCAAACGGGTCAAGATCGGTTCAAGACTGGGCAGGGGGTCGATCTGGGCCATGGCCCATTGCGGAAAGAGACGCCGGTCCACCGGCGTATCGACCAGGACCCGAATATTCTGATGACGGCGGTCGGCCGCCAGCCGGCCCATCAACCGCTCCAGATCAACCCGCCCGCCTTCCAGCAGCTGGAAGAATCGGTCCTGATGCCGCAGCAGGAAACCGGTCACGTGGTCGCGCCGATTGTTCCGATCCGAGGCCCCGATGATGTCGATCAAGGGCAGAAGCCCCGCGCCCGCGTCGCCCACGGCGTCGCTGACATAGAAGATGCGAAACAAACTCATAGGGTACTCATACGCTTAACAACTCGACCGACGAAAAAGGCTCTAGGAGCGAGAGGGTTAACGAAGCCCCCTTGGTTCGACCCATCGCACACTGCGGCCGGCGCCGCTCTCGCTTAGGTTAAGGCTGACGGACGCCGGAACCTCTGCGGTAGCCAGGTAAGGCCAAGGAAATGTGACACACCCCTCAACAGGCGAGCGAGGCTTGATCGCGACGGGCCGCCGCTCCATCTGCGGACCATGACCCAATCCAATTTTCCCGACTGGCACGGCACCACGATACTGGCGGTTCGCAAGAACGGCCGCACGGTGATCGCCGGCGACGGTCAGGTCTCGATGGGACCGACCATCGTCAAGGGCGCGGCGCGAAAGGTGCGGACCCTGGCCGGCGGCAAGGTTCTGGCGGGGTTCGCCGGGGCGACGGCCGACGCCTTCACCCTGATCGAACGCCTGGAGGCCAAGCTGGAGCAGTACCCGGACCAGCTCGCCCGGGCCTGCGTCGATCTGGCCAAGGACTGGCGCACAGACCGCTATCTGCGGCGGCTGGAGGCCATGCTGCTGGTGGCGGACAAGACGTCGATCTTCACCGTCACCGGCGTGGGCGACGTGCTGGAGCCGGAGCATGGGGTCGCGGCCGTCGGTTCGGGCGGCAACTACGCCCTGTCGGCGGCCCGCGCCCTGATCGAGGAAACCGATCTGGACGCCGAGGCGATCGCCCGCAAGGCCATGAAGATCGCCGCCGAAATCTGCGTCTACACCAACGGCAATCTGACGGTGGAGACCCTGGGGGACTGACGCCGCGGGGTCACAGCACGCCGGCGACCAGGCCGAGGGCCTTCGCCTCCTGAGCCTCGATGTACCAGTTCTCCGGCGCGCGCCGAAGCACCTCGTCCATGGTGACGGCGCTGCCGCGCACCAGGTTCTCGAACCCTTCGTTCTGGATGGCGATGGAGTGCTCAAGTTCGTTCAGCATCGCCTTGACCGAGGCGATGCAGGTGGTCAGCGGCCCGGCGATGTGGAGCGTCTTGTCCATCTTTCGCTCATGGATCATCACCCGAGCGCCGCGCGTCAGATAGCGGTTTTCCACCGCAAAAAAGCTCATGAAGGTCGCGCCGGCCGAATAGATGGCGGCCTTGCCCAGAAAGACCAGACGGCGCGCCGGGTTGATGTCGCTCTGAAACCGCACGTCCTCGCCCATCATTCGCGCCACCTCCGGATCGCCGCCCAGGGTGGACAGTTCGATCACCACCAGGCCGCTGTCGGGCGCCTGGGTCAGTCGGTCGCGGAACCGGTCGTACATGGCGTAGTCTACGGCGCCGGCCAGAAGGATGCGCGGGGTGTCGAAGGCCGAGGCGTCGAGCGGACCCGAGGGGGCGGCGCCGATCATCGCGCGTCCTGGATGTCGGCGTCGTCCACCGGATAGCCTTCGGACGAGGCCCAGGACTTGGCCTCATCCAGCGAGAAGAAGGCCCGGTTTCGCAGACGGCGCGCGCCCTGGTCGTCGATCAGTTCGCACTCATACCACCGGATGGTCCGCCGGTCGGAGGTTCTGCAGGTCCGCGTGAAGACGAGGGCGTGGGGGATCATGGCGCTGAAACGGCGACGACCGACGCCTGTTCCCACTGTGTAGGCGTTTTTCCTTTAGGGTCAGTACATTGCACAGACTGAGGCGAACAGGGCGGCGCAGCGCGGCGCCGGACCATTTGCGCCGCGCCGCCCCTTGGCTTAAGCGCCCGGCATGACCGACGCCCCTCCTCGCCCCCTCGCCCGCAATCCACGCGGCTTCGCCGACAAGCGCGGCCGCGACCTGACCGCCGAACGCCGCATCGTGGCGCGCGTGTCGGAAGTCTATGAGCGCTGGGGCTTCGAGCCGCTGGAGACGCCGGCCTTCGAATACGCCGACGCCCTGGGCAAGTTCCTGCCTGACGCCGACCGGCCCAATGAGGGGGTGTTCGCCCTTCAGGACGATGCGGGTTCGGACGAGCCGGGCGAATGGATGGCCCTGCGTTACGACCACACCGCCCCCCTGGCCCGGTTCGCCGCCCAGACCTGGGAGACCCTGCCCAAGCCGTTCCGCCGCTACGCCTATGGGCCGGTGTGGCGAAACGAAAAGCCGGGTCCGGG
The DNA here is from genome assembly GCF_058801445.1 of Brevundimonas sp. GW822-FHT03E11. NCBI lineage: Bacteria > Pseudomonadati > Pseudomonadota > Alphaproteobacteria > Caulobacterales > Caulobacteraceae > Brevundimonas > Brevundimonas sp. GW822-FHT03E11. The sequence continues at coordinate 48,145 of NZ_JBXANG010000009.1, forward strand.
CCGGTTCCGCGAGTTCTGGCAGTGCGACGCCGACACCGTCGGCTCGGACCGGCCCGAGGCCGACGCCGAGATCATCGCCATGGCCTGCGAAGGCCTGGGCGCCGCCGGCCTGGACGCGGGCCAGGCCCAGATCCGCGTCTCAAACAGAAAACTGTTCGACGGCCTGTTCGACGCGGGGGGCGTGACCGAGGCCGGCCAGAGGCTGACGGCCCTGCGCGCCATCGACAAGTTCGACCGGCTGGGCTGGGAAGGCGTGGTTCAGCTGCTGGGCGAAGGGCGACTGGACGAGTCCGGCGACTACACCAAGGGCGCGCGGCTGCCCGCAAAGGTCACGGGCGCAATCGAGGCCTTCCTGGCGTCCGCCAACACGCCCGGCCTGTCCCGAGCGGCGACCTTGGAGGCCGTAGCCCGGTCCGGCGACCTGGGGGCGGCGGGCGATGCGGCGCTGAGCGAACTGGCGGCGATCGACCGGGCGCTGAACGCCATGTCGGTGGGCCAGAACGCCGTGAAGTTCGACCCCACCATCGTGCGGGGCCTTGAGTATTACACCGGCGCCGTCTTCGAGGCGGAGCTGTTGCTGGAGACGACCGACGACAAGGGGCGGCCGGTGCGATTCGGCTCCATCGGCGGCGGCGGCCGCTATGACGACCTGGTCGCGCGCTTCACCGGCCAGAGCACCCCGGCGACCGGCTTCTCCTTCGGGGTCTCGCGCCTCGCCTCCGCCCTGCGCGCGGCCGGACGCGGCGCGGAGGACGCCGTGCGCGGGCCGGTCGTGGTCATCGTCTTCTCTGAAGAGGACATGGCCCACTATCTGACGGCCGTCGCCGAACTGCGCGGCGCGGGGATCGCGGCCGAACTCTATCTGGGACGGGCCGGGATGAAGGCCCAGATGAAATACGCCGACCGCCGCGGATCGCCTGCGGTCGTCATCCTGGGCGGGGACGAGATCGCCGCCGGCGAGGTCACGATCAAGGACCTGGACGCCGGGCGCGCCGCCGCCGCCGCCATCGCCGACAATGACGCCTGGAAGGCGCAACGGCCGGGGCAGATGCGTGTCGCCCGAACGGCACTGGTCGGCGCCCTTCGAGCCATTATCGAATAAGCTTCGATAAATAACTCTGAGCAGGGTGAGTTATCGACGATAAGTCGAAGAAAGTTCGATTCCGTCCCAGAAGCCCGTTGACGACCTCGGCGGGGTTGCGTCAAATGAACTCACTCGAGGGCAAGCGTTGCTCAAGCGCGCAGCACTCGAAGGCGTTTCGGGGAGGAAACGTCCGCTCTTTAAAGAGCGCGAAAGCCCGCTGCGATGTATCCCCCGCAGCGGGCTTTTTCGCGTCTGGAGTCCAGGCCGACATCGAAAATTTGCAGAAACTGTCGCGGCCATCGACCAATTTTCAGTCTGATGTGTCCAAGGGCTCATGAAAAAAGGCCGGGGCGAACCCCGGCCTTTTCCCGTTTTGCGATCCGGCGACCTACCAGATGCGGACGCGCTCTTCCGGCGTCAGATAGTATTTCGTCCCCGGCTGGACGTCGAAGGCGTCGTACCAGGCGTCGACGTTGCGCAGCGGGCCGATGACCCGGAACTGGGCGGCCGAGTGGGGATCGGTGGCGACCTGCTGCTTCAGGGCCTCGTCGCGATATTTCGACTGCCAGACCTGGGCCCAGCCGTAGAAGAAGCGCTGGTCGCCGGTCGTGCCGTCCAGCACCGGGGCCGGCTGGCCGTTCAGCGACAGGTGATAGGCTTCAAGACCCACGGCCACGCCCGAGGCGTCGCCGATGTTCTCGCCCATCGTCAGGCCCGGATTGATCTTATAGCCGGCGATCGGCTCATAGGTGGCGTACTGGGCGCCCAGACGGGCGGTCAGGGCTTCGAAATTGGCCTTGTCCTCGGCCGTCCACCAGTTGCGCAGCACGCCGTCGCCGTCGGACTTGGAGCCCTGGTCGTCGAAGCCGTGGCCGATCTCGTGGCCGATCACCCCGCCGATGCCGCCGTAGTTGACCGCCGGATCGCCGTTCGGATCGAAGAAGGGCGGCTGCAGGATGGCGGCCGGGAAGACGATCTCGTTATTGGCCGAGTTATAGTAGGCGTTGACCGTCTGGGGGGTCATGCCCCACTCGGACTTGTCGACCGGCTCGTCCAGGCGGGCCAGATCGTAGTTCCATTCGAACAGGCCGCGACGCTCGGCGTTGCCGACCAGGTCGTCGGCGCGGATCTCGAGACCCGAATAGTCGCGCCACTTGTCGGGATAGCCGATCTTGACGGTGAATTTGCGCAGCTTCTCCTGCGCGGCCGCCTTGGTCTCGTCGCCCATCCAGGTCAGGTTGTCGATCCGGTGCGACAGGGCCGTGCGCAGATTTGCGACCAGCTCTTCCATCTTGGCCTTGGATTCGGCCGGGAAGTACTGGGCGACATAGAGCCGGCCCGTCGCCTCGCCCAGCGAACCCTCGGCGAAGGAGATGGCCCGCTTCTCGCGGGTGCGCTGCTCGGGCTGGCCCGACAGGTCGCGGGCGCGGAAGCCCCACTGGGCGTCCGAGAACCGCTTGGACAGCAGGGGCGCCATGTCGTCGGCGGTGTGGAAGGCTTCCCAGGCCTGGAGCAGTTCGACCGGCGTCTCGGCGTAGATGGCCGCGATCTTGGGCATGGCCGTGTCCTGACGCACGATCAGGCGCGGAACGCCGCCCAGCTTGGCCGCGTCGAAATAGGACTGCCAGGCGAAGCCCGGCGCGTCTTCAGCCAAGCGAGCGATGGTGTATTCGTTGTAGGTGCGGTCGCGGTTGCGGTTCTCGACCGGGCTCCAGTGGGCCTCGGCGATCTTGGTCTCCAGGGCGACGATCTGGGCGGCGGTCTCGGTCGGATTGGCCCAGCCGATCATGCCCAGCATGTCGGCGACATAGGCCTGGTACTTCTCTTTCTTGTCGGCGTAGCGGGCGTCCAGATAATAGTCGCGGTTCGGCAGGCCGATGCCCGACTGACCGGTGGAGACGACGTAGCGCGTCGGCTGTTTGGCGTCGATGGTGATGCCGCTGCCGAAGAAGGAGCCGCCGAAACGGCCGACCGTCTGGCCCATGTAGACGGCCATCTTCTCATGACTGTCGGCGGCGCGGATGGCGGCCAGATAGGGCTGCAGCGGCTGGGCGTCCAGCTGTTCGATCCGCGCCTCGTCGATGTAGGAGCGATAGGCGTCAGCCACCTTGGCCTCGTCGGAGCCGGGCGTCAGATCGGTGCGCGCGGCCAGGCCCAGCACCAGCTCCTTCATCCGGTTGTCGGACAGTTCGCGCAGCAGGGCGAATGAGCCGTAGCTGGTGCGGTCCGATGGGATGACGATCTTGTCGATCGCGGTCCCGTTGGCGTAGCGGAAGAAGTCGTCGCCCGGCTTCACCGAGGTGTCGCGGCCGGCCATGTCGAAGCCCCAGGTCCCGTACTTGGGCGCCTGGGTTCCCTGCCAGCCCGCCGCGGTCTCTTCGCCCGAGAAGAGCGAGACGACGGAGCAGGTTTCGTCCAGGCAGGCGTGGTCGTGATCGACGTCCTGGGCCAGGGCGGCGGCCGGCAGCAGAAGGGCGCCGACCGCGGCCCCGATAAGCAGTCTTTTCATCACTCTATCCTCGGTTCCACCCCCCACGGGCGGGTCGGAGCGGACCCTAGACCCGACGCGGGGCCTGTCGCCTTAAAAAAAGTTCATGAAAGCGCCGCGACCTCTCGCCACAGGCGCCGGTTCCGGGTCACATGCCGGCAGAGCTCGGAGGGCGAATGCAGACGCACGGCGGCGACTATAAGGATCTGGTGGTGTTTCTGGCGGCCGCCGGGGTCATGGTGCCCCTGGTCAATCGTCTGAAGATCAGCCCCGTCCTGGGTTTCCTGGCCGCAGGGGTGGTGCTGGGCCCCGACGGCCTGGCGCGCTTCGCCGACCGGCTGCCCTGGCTGTCCTATTTCACCATCAGCGACCCCGGCCAGCTGGCCCAGCTGTCGGAGCTGGGAGTCGCCTTCCTGCTGTTCATGATCGGGCTGGAGCTGTCGTGGGAACGGCTGCGGGCCCTGCGACGGCTGGTGTTCGGCCTGGGGCTGATGCAGGTGGCGGCCTGCACCCTGGTGCTGGCGGGCCTGTTCATGCTGCTCGGCCAAAGCCTGGTCAGCGCGGCCGTCCTGGGCATGGGCCTGGCCCTGTCGTCGACGGCGGTGGTGATGCCGGTTCTGGCCGAGGGCGGACGGTTGAAGACCAGTGTCGGCCGATCCACCTTCGCCGTCCTCCTGGCTCAGGACCTGGCCGTGGCCCCCATTCTGATCACCGTCAGCGTGATGGCGGCCCTGGCCCAGGGCGGGGGAACGCTGGACCCCGCCGTCCTGGGCCGCGCCCTGTTCACCCTGGTCCCGGCGGCGATGGGCCTGGGCCTTCTGGTGCTGCTGGGCCGGGTGGTGCTGCGGCCCATGTTCCGGTCGGTGGCGCGGGCGCGCAAGGCGGCCCAGGGCGGGGAGCTGTTCGTCGCCGCCAGCCTGCTGGTGGTGGTGGGCGCGGGCCTGGCGGCCCAGTCGGTCGGCCTGTCGATGAGCATCGGCGCCCTGGTCGCCGGGGTGCTGCTGGCCGAGACCGAGTTCCGGCGCGAGGTCGAGGTGTCGATCGAACCCTTCAAGGGCCTGTTGCTGGGGGTCTTCTTCGTCGGGGTTGGGCTGGGGCTGGACCTGGGCGCGGTGGCGGCCGATCCGGTCCTGCTGTTCGGCCTGGCCCTGGCCGTCACAGTGGTCAAGACCGGCGTCATCTTCGCCCTGGCCCGGCTGTGGGGCATGGGCGCCCGGCCCGCCCTGGAGACGGCCCTGGTGCTGGCGCCGGCGGGCGAGTTCGCCTTCGTCGTCTTCGCCACCGGCATGGTGGAGGGGATCGCCCCGCCCGCCCTGACCAGCACAGTGGCCCTGTCGGCGACCCTGAGCATCTTCTCCATCCCGCTTTTGGCCCTGCTGGGCCAGAGGCTGTCGCGCACCAAGGCCCCCGACCGCCCGACCACGCCCGAGGGCGCCGCGCCGCCGGAACAGGCGGACGGGGCGGTGATCGTCGTCGGCTTCGGCCGCGTCGGCCGCCTGATCGGCGAATTGCTGAAGGCGCACGACCAGCCCTTCATCGCCCTGGACACGGACGCCGCGGCCGTGGCGGCGGGGCGTCGGGACGGGTTCGACGTCTTCTACGGCGACGCCGGTCGGCCCGAGATGCTGTCCCATTGCGGGGTTCAGACCACCCGCGCCCTGATCGTCACCATGGACGCGCCGGGCAAGGTCGATGAGGTGGTGACGGCGGCCCGCGCCCTGCGCGAGGATCTGATCCTGATCGCCCGAGCGCGCGACGATCAGCATGCGGCGCGCCTTTACGCCCTGGGGGTTACGGACGCCGTGCCGGAGACGACCGAGGCCAGTTTGCAGCTGGCTGAGAACACCCTGGTCGATCTGGGCGTGCCCATGGGCCGCGTCCTGGTCTCCATCCATGAGAAGCGCGAACAATTCCGCAGAGCCTTCCAGGCCGCCATGCCCGCAGGAGGACGCAGTAGAACCACCCGCGCGTTGAGAATGTCCCAAATCAATACAGCCAAGCTTGAAAGTTAACCTTGAATATTCTCTCGCCTCACAGGAGAAAAATCGGCCGACCCATTTTCGTCATGGTTCCGTGATGCAAGCCGTCCCTCAGTATCGCGCCGATGACGAGGTCCGGGCCGCAACGCCTCTCTCGTCAGCTCAAGGCGCTTCACCCAAAGTCAACTCGGACCGCCTAGGCGCATCCGAAATTGCGTAGAGTTCAACCTGATTTCATGACCGAATCCGCCCTATCGACCGAAGCTGCGCCCCGCCTGAACCGTCGTCAGGCGGCCAAGGTGCGGACCCGCCAGAAGGTTTTGGACGCCGCCCGCTCCCTGTTCGCTGAGCGGGGCTATGAACCCGCCACCATCCGCGACATCGCCAAGGGCGCGGGCATGTCGACCGGCGCGGTCTTCGCCAACTTCCAGGACAAGGCCGAGCTGTTCGAGGCGGTCCTGACCGAGGACATGTCGCGCCTGGCCGAGGTGGTCGAGGCCGGGGCGCCCGAGGGCGAGCCGGTCCGCCAGCGTCTGCTGGGCGCGCTGAGCGCCGGCTATCATTCGTCGCTGGAGCATCTGCCCCTGTTCCAGGCCATCGTCGCCCGATCCTGGTTCCAGCCCCTGGCGGCCGAGATGCGCGCCCGGGCCGCGACCAAGAAGCTGCTGCTGACCATCGGCGATATTCTTCAGGAGGCGGTCGCCAAGGGCGAGCTGCGCCAGGACGCCGATCTGCGCCTGTTGGTCGAGCTGATCTGGGACGCCTATCTGTCCAACTATCGCCGCGCCGCCTATGACGAATGGGACGCAGCCGCCCTGTCGGACCATATGGGCAAGCAGATCGACGTCATCCTGGCCGGGGCCCTGTCGGCCAAATAGGCCGCCTTTCCCTTTTCAGAGCGCCCTTCAGGCCCGCCCGCGCCCGTCGCCGGCGGGCCTTCGTCCGTCTGGGGCCGGGCCTCGCATCGGACCGAGAAAAAACAGTCCGATGAGTCCCATCGGTCCGACGCCGCGATCGGGGTTTCGGACATCGAAAAAGACTGTCCGATGTGTCCGATGTGTCCGACGCCCTTTGTTTTAAAAGCGGATTTTGGGCGCATCGTGTCGGACAGTCCGATCGGTGTCCGGCGGGGCGTCCGATGGACCTCGAGGCCGCCGGCGGGAGGCGGAGAGACGTCCAGAGCCGCACAATGTCAAAGACCGGGCCGCAAGCCTAACACGGTTTCAAAGGGCGCCGGGTCGAGGCCGCCCGTGAGAGCCTGTCCCTTGAAAAGCCAGGACCTTGTCTTTGAACTTGCGAGGATCGACCCTCAGCCGCGGCGTTTCAGGGTGACGTAGAAGGCGCCGTCGCCGCCGTGGCGCCGATGGGCCGAGGTGAAGCCCGAGACCACGCCGCGCAGGGCCGGCGACTGCATCCATTCGGCGAAGGAGGCGCGGATGATCCCGCCGCCCAGCCGCCCTTGGCCGGTGATGACCAGGACCGCCCGCAGGCCGCGCGCCTGGCAGCCGGTCAGAAAGGCCCGCAGCTGGTCCTCGGCCTCGAACCGGCCGAAGCCGTGCAGGTCGATCCGGGCCTCGATCGGATCGCGCTCGCGCGACAGCCGCTGTTTGCGGCGGGGCTCCAGATCCTCAGGCGCGGGCCGGAGGCGAGAGGGCGCGGGGCGAACCGGGGAGCGCGGCTCGGACGTCGGTTCGGTGCGGGCGAACCGCGCGGGAGAGGTCTTGGCCGGGGGCTTTTCCGCGCGCGACAGAGGGTGGTCCGGGATCGGGGCGATCAGATGGGCCGGCGCCTCGGCGCCGGGCGTGACCCTCGCGGCCTTGCGCGTTCGGGGCGTCGAGACCGTGCCGGTGATGCGGTTCCAGATGCGACGGTCCTCGGGCGTCAGGCCGTTCTCGTCCCGGCCGGAACCCTTGCGCCTCATGCCGCTTCGTCGTCCTCGGTCGGGTCGGCGGGGCCGGGTTCATGGATGAGGAGATCGCCCGGCTGGCAGTTCAGTTCACGACACAGGGCGTCCAGGGTGGAAAACCGCACCGCCCGCGCCTTGCCCGTCTTCAGGACCGACAGATTGGCCACCGTGACCCCCACCCGGTCGGCCAGCTCGGTCAGCGACATGCGGCGTTCGACAAGGACGCGATCAAGCTGGACGCGGATGGCCATGGGGAAGTCCTAGCGGAAACGGTTCAGATCGTCAGTTCGGATTCGCGGCGCAGGCGCGCGCCCTCGCGAAAGACCTCCGCAAGGACGAAGACGATCAGGACGGAAAACACCGGGGTCAGGAGTTCGCCCAGCCCCTGGGGGTCCATGACGCCGGGCGCCAGGCGGGCGGCGACGACGCCCTGGGCCAGCCAGACCCCGCCGGTGACCAGGGCCAGGATCAGGCCGATCTGGCGCAGGCGGCGCACATTGGCCGGATGAAAGGGGTCGCCCATGATCAGAGTACGGAAGATGAGGCGCAGGCTGCGAAGAATCAGCATGAAGCCGCCGAAATAGGCGGTGGCCGCCCCCAGGCCGAACAGCAGAAGCAGCCGGGTCAGGGGCAGTTGGCGGCCGCCGGTCTCGCCGCTGACGGTGATGTTCACATTGTCCAGCGGGATGAAGACGGCCGCGATCAGCAGCAGAAGAAGAAGGCCGGTGACCAGCCAGAGCAGGACATAGGCCACGTCCAGGGCCACCTTCAGCACGCTGGAGACCGAACCCGGTCCCAGGGCGCGAAACGGGGCGGTGATCGGGGCCCACCGCTGCGGCGTGCGCCCCTCGCCTCGCTTCAGCAGATGGGGCAGGGGCAGGCGCATGGTTGATCGGTGCTCAGGCCGGAAGGAAGGACGCGGCGGCTGCGCGGGGTCCGGCGAACCCGCACGCAGCCCTATACATCGCGATCTTCGTCAAGGTCGTCAAAGCTCTCGTGATCGATAAGGACTGGACTTGAGGAGGATCAGAAGGCTTGGACCAGGATGGCGACCAGGGCGGTCGGCAGGGCGGCGATCAGAACCGTGTTGACGAAGGCGGCGCCGACCTTGTCCAGCAGCAGCGAGAGGTTCATCGTATGCATAATGTGTCTCCGTTTTTCCTGTTGGGCGATCATCGCCCGTTTTGTGTTTTTTCCGCATGATCATGCCGGTTTTTTCCGGCGCCTTGAACGTTGCGGCCTCGTTCCCGACGATCAATAGATAGGCCGTGTCCTGCGGAAAATCACGTTACATATCGTTTAACGATATTAAACTTTGGCAATAGACTGTTTCAGGACTGTGATCGGCAATGAGTCTCAAGCTTTTCAAGGGGATGCGGATCGTCCTCGCCACCCACAATCCGGGCAAGGTCCCCGAGATCGCCGCCCTGCTGGGCGAAGATTACGAGATCCTCACGGCGGGGCAGCTGAATCTGCCTGAACCCGAGGAGACCGAGACCACCTTCGCCGGCAACGCCCTGCTGAAGGCGCGCCATGCGGCCGATCGGTCGGGCGAGGTCGCCTTGGCCGACGATTCGGGCCTATCGGTCGCGGCCCTGGACGGGGCGCCGGGGATCTATTCCGCCCGCTGGGCCGGGCCGGGCAAGGATTTCGCCGTGGCGATGAAGAAGGTCGAGGAAAGGCTGGAGGAGATCCAGGCTGCGGACATGAGCGCCTGGTTCACCTCGGCCCTGGCGGTGGCCTGGCCTGACGGGCCCAGCGTGGTGGTCGAGGGAGTGGTGCGGGGGCGGTTGAGCTTTCCGCCGCGCGGCGACCGGGGCTTCGGCTATGATCCGATCTTCATTCCGGACGAGGCGCCTGATGACGCAAGCGGCCTGACCTTCGGGGAGATGGAGCCTGCGGCCAAGGAGGCGATCAGCCACCGCACCCGCGCCTTCGCCAAGCTGAGAGCCGCCCTGATTGACTGAGCCCGCCCAGACCTGGGTCGATCCGGGATCAGACGTCGGCCTCTATGTCCACTGGCCCTATTGTGCGCGCATCTGCCCCTATTGCGACTTCAACGTGGTGCGCGACCGGGGGCGGGTCGAGGAACAGGGGCGGCTGGTCGAGGCGATCCTGGCCGATCTGCGGGGCCAGCGCGCCCTGATCGGGCCGCGTCGGCTGGCCTCGGTCTTCTTCGGCGGGGGGACGCCGTCGCTGATGGCGCCGGAGGCGGTGGCGCGGATCATCGACCAGGCCCGCGACCTATTCCCGCCGTCAGGACCGATCGAGATTTCGCTGGAGGCCAATCCGACCGATGCGGAGGCGGCCCGGTTCGACGCCCTGGCCCAGGCCGGGATCAATCGGCTGTCCATGGGGGTGCAGGCCCTGGACGACGCCGCCCTACGGTTTCTGGGGCGCGACCATTCGGCGGCCGAGGCGCGACGCGCGATCGCCCTGGCCGGACGCGCCTTTGACCGGCTGTCCATCGACCTGATCTACGCCCGGCCGGGCCAGACGCCCGCCGACTGGGCGACGGAGCTGGGCGCGGCCCTGAACATGGGGTTCGAGCACGTCTCGCCCTATCAGCTGACGCTCGAGCCGACGACGGCCTTCGGCCGGGCCCTGGCGCGCGGAACCCTGGTTCCGCCGGACGAGGACCAGGCTGCGGCCCTGTACGAGACCACCCAGACCGTGCTGGAGGCCGCCGGTTTCGACGCCTATGAGGTGTCCAACCATGCGCGGGGCGTGGCGGCCCGGTCGGCCCATAATCTGCATGTCTGGCGCGGCGGGGACTATCTGGGCCTGGGGCCGGGGGCGCATGGGCGACTGACCCTGGACGGCGTTCGCACCGCAACCGTCGCCCATCGCCGCATCGGCGACTATGCGGCAGGGGTGCAGGCGGGCGCCCCCTGGGCCGAGGTCGAACGGCTGGACGCCGCCGGGGCGGCGGAGGAGCGGCTGCTGCTGGGGTTGAGGACGGTGGAGGGGGCGCCGGTCGGCGTATTGGGGGACCTGGGCCTGTCGCCCGAGGCGGAACCGACCGCGGACCTGATCGCCGACGGCTTTCTGACGGTCACGGGCGGGCGGCTGGTCGCCACCCCGCGCGGGCGGCCGGTTCTGGACGGAGTGCTGAAGGCCCTGCTGACCTGACGCCGCGCCTCAGTCCAGGGTCGCGCCGGTGGTGCGCATAATCTCGGCCCGCAGCTCAGGCAGGCCCAGCCCCTTTTCGGAGGAGGTCAGGGCCACCACGGGGAAGGCGGCGGGGCGTTTGGAAATGGCCTTCAGCGTGGCCTCCTGCATCCGCTCGCCCTCGCCCTTCTTCAGCTTGTCGGCCTTGGTCAGGACGATCTGATAGGAGACGGCGGCGAGATCCAGGGCGTCCAGCGCCTCCGTATCCACCGACTTCAGGCCGTGGCGGCTGTCGATCAGCAGATAGACCCGCTTCAGCGTCACCCGGCCGCGCAGATAGTCGCGCCCCAGGTCCTGGAACTTCTTGACCGTGGTCTTGGACGCCTTGGCCCAGCCGTAGCCGGGCAGGTCGACCAGGCGCAGCCGGCCGTCCAGATCAAAGAAGTTGACCTCGCGCGTGCGGCCCGGCTCGTTGGAGGCTCTGGCGAGCTTGTGCATGCCGACCAGGCCGTTGATCAGGCTGGACTTGCCGACGTTGGAGCGGCCCGCAAAGGCGATCTCCGGCAGGTCGGGATCGGGCAGTTGCTCGATCTTGGCCGCCCCCATGACGAAGGTCGCCGGCCGCGCGAACAGAATCCGCGCGGCCTCGATCTCTTCAGGGCTGAAGTCGGTTTCCTCGATCACGCGGGCTTTTTCTTAAAGCGGGCGATGAAGTCGTCGATCGGATTTTCGGCCTTGTAGCGGTGCATGATGACGTACTGCTGCAGGATGGTCAGGATGTTCGACCAGGCCCAATAGACCAGCAGGCCCGCCGCAAAGGGCGCCATGATGAAGGTGAAGACCAGGGGCATGAACTGGAAGATCTGGCGCTGGACCGGATCGGCCGCCGGCGGGTTCATCGCCGTCTGCAGCCACATGGTGAGACCATAGGCGACCGCCAGCAGACCGATGCCCAGAGGCCCGACCAACAGCCCGCCCAGCAGGGGCAGGGTCGCCGGATCCCAAGGGATCAGGCCGAACAGGTTCCACACCACCGAGGGGTCACGCGCCGACAGGTCGTGGATGAAGCCCAGGAAGGGCTGGTGGCGCATTTCGATGGTGACCGTCAGCACCTTGTACAGGGCGTAGAAGACCGGGATCTGGAGCAGAAGCGGAAGACAGCCGGCGACCGGATTGATCTTCTCCTTCTGGTACAGGGCCATGGTCTCCTGCTGCTGCTTCTGCGGATCGTCTTTGAACTTCTTCTTGATCTCCTCCATCTTGGGCTGGAGGTTCCGCATCTTGGACATCGAGGCGTAGGCGTTGTTGGCCAGGGGGAACATGACCAGCTTGACGATGACGGTCAGGGCCAGGATGGCGACGCCGAAGCTGCCGACCAGGCCGTAGACGTTCTCAAGGATCCAGAAGATCGGGCGCGTCAGGAACCAGAACATGCCCCAGTCGATCGCATAGACGAAGCGCGGCAGGTTGAGGTTGGTCTCATAGGTCTTCAGCACCTCGGCCCGCTTGACGCCGGCGAACAGGCGCTGGGTCTCGGTGGCGGTTCCGCCGGGCTGGATGGTGCGGGTCGCGCCCAGGACGTTGGCTTCCAGCTGCGGCTGGCCGCCCGGAACCTCGCGGACCCGGAATTCGGTTTCGACCGCCTCGTCCTGCTGCGGCAGCAGGGCCGCCAGCCAGTATTTGTCGGTGATGCCCAGCCAGCCGCCGATCGAGGCGTTCTCGATCCGCGGCTCCTTCAGCCAGTCCTTGTACTTCTTCTGCTCGGTCCGGTACTCGCCCGGCTTGCCGAAGGCGCCGATGGCGCCTTCGTGGACGATGTGGGACGAACCGGCCAGGGGCGGGACGCCCTGGCGCTGGACGCTGCCGTAGGGGGCGATGGTGATGGCCTGGGTTCCCAGGTTCTGGACCGTGTCCTTGATCGAGAAGACGTAGCGGTCATCGACCGAGACCACGCGGGTGAAGCGCAGACCTTGCCCATTGTCCCAGGTCAGGGTGACCGGGCTGGTCGGGGTCAGGGTCGAACCGGCGGTCAGACGCCAGACGGTGTTGGGGCCAGGGACGCCGCCGGTCACATTGGGACCGGTCCAGCCGAACTGGGCGAAATAGGCGTTCTGCATCCCCTGGGGGCGGAACAGTTCGACCGGCTCAGGCTTGTCCTGGACCTCCTTGTAGTCGGTCAGGAACAGGTCGTCGATCCGACCGCCCTGAAGCGACAGCGACCCCTTCAGGGTGCCGGAGTGGATCGGCACGCGCGCGGCGGTGCTCAGCGCCTGGCGGCGATCGGTGACGAAGGTCGTCCCCTGGGGGCTCAAGGCCGTGCGGGCGGCGTTCTCGGCCGTCTGGGACTGTTCGGCCTGGGCCTGCTGCTGGACGGCGCGGCGCTCGGCCTGGGGCCGCAGCACGGCGAACCAGTAGACCCCCAGGATCAGGGCCGAGCACACGATGAAGAGGATCGTGTTGCGCGAGTTCTCGTTTTTCATGGATTCGGGCGGTCCTGGCCGGAGGGGGCGGGGGCGGGCGAAGGCCGGTCGGCCCCCCGATCGTTTCTCGGTGTCGCCAGCCTTGTAAGCGTCGATTTCACATCGTCAAGCAGACGGTCCCACGCCCGCTCGGTGGTGCCCATGCGGGCGATGAAGACATAGTCGCTACCGGGCACGCCATATTGGGGCAGCATGGCCCGCGCGGCCTCGCGCAGGCGGCGTTTGGCGCGGTTCCTGACCACCGCCCCGCCGATCTTGCGCGTGGCGGTGAAGCCCAGGCCGACGTGCGGCGAACCGTCGCCGCGATCCAGCCTCTGGATCACCACCCCGCCGCGCGCCTCGGAAACGCCTTTGGCGGCCGCCAGGAACTGGGGCCGCCGCAACAGACGCTTGATCTGTAAAGGGTCGCTCATGCGTCCTTGGCTTTCGGACGCGAGAGCCGCTTACGCCGTCAGGCGCTTGCGGCCCTTGGCGCGACGGCGCGCAACGATCTTCTGGCCGTTCTTGGTGGCCATCCGGCTGCGGAAGCCGTGACGGCGCTTGCGCACGAGTCGCGACGGCTGATAGGTCCGCTTCACGGTCGGCTCCTGACGTTAAAAGGTTGGGCGACGGGGCGAAAGGCGTCCGCCGCAGGAAGGGCGGGCGTATAAGTCGCATGGTCGCGCGAGTCAACGCTCGACCGGCAATTCGGGATTGAAGCGCGTATGGCGAAACGAACGGCGAAGGACTGGGCCCTGCGGTTGACCCCGCTGGCGGTCATCGTCGGCCTGGTGGCCGCCTTCTTCGCCCTGGGCTGGAATCGCTATCTGTCGATGGACCTGATCCGCGAGCATGGGCTGAACCTGCAGGCCTACGCCCAGGCCCATTGGTGGACCGCCCTGGTCGCCTTCATCGCCGTCTACGCCGTCGCCACCGCCTCCACCATTCCGGGGCCGGTCTTTCTGACCCTGCTGGGCGGGATGATGTTCGGCCCCTATGTCGGCGCCCTGGCCCAGGCCAGCGGAGCGACCCTCGGCTCGGTCGTGATCTATATGGTCTATCGCACCTCGATCGGAACCTGGCTGCGCGCCAAGTTCGAGGCGGACGCCGGCTTCATGGACCGGCTGGCCAAGGGGATCGACCGCAACGCCTTCACCACCCTGTTCACCCTGCGCGTCATCCCCAGCGTCCCCTTCGTCCTGGTCAACGCCACGGCGGGCATGATGGCGGTGCCGCTGCGCCCCTATGTGGTCGCGACCTTCATCGGCCTGTTGCCGTCCACCTTCATCTACACCTGGATCGGATCGCAGCTGGGCGACCTGCTGCGGGCCGGGGTGCAGCCGGACCTGCCCATGCTTCTGCATCAGTTCTTCTGGCCGCTGATGGGGGTGGCCTTCCTGTCCCTGCTGCTGCCGATCGGCATCAAACTGGTCCAGATGATCCGCGCCCGACGCGCCCGAAGCCAGGGAGGGGCGGCCCCGGCATGATCCCCCTGTTCGATCGGCTCGCGACGGCGCTGAAGCTGTCGCCCCAGACGGCGGAGACCTGGCGCGAACGGCTGCGGCCCCGGGCGCCGGACGGCCTGTCGGCGCGGCTGCTGCTGCTGACCTTCGCCTTCACCCTGGCGGTGGAGGCCCTGATCATGGGACCGAACCTGGCCGCCTTCCACGAGCGCTGGCTGCGCGACCGGCTCCAGGCGGCCGAACTGGCCTCGGTCGGGGTGGAGGCCCTGCCCTACAGCGCGGTGGAGGACGATACGGCGGCCGAGTTGATGCGGATCGGCGGGGTCCAGGCCGTGGCCCTGACCGAACAGGGGGTGCGGCGGCTGCTGCTCCAGGCCCCCAATCTGCCGCGCGCACCGGAGCTGATCGACCTGCGTCAACAGAACAGCTGGGCGCGGCTGACCGACCCCTGGCGCACCCTATTCGGCCATCCGGACCGGTCGCTGCGGGTCCAGGCCAAGCCCCGCTATCGCTCCGGCGACTTCATCGAGATCGTCACCCCGGCCCAGCCGTTGAAACTGGAGCTGAAGGCCTTCCTTCTGAACAGTCTGCTGGTCAGTCTGCTGGTGTCCCTGACGGCGGGCGCCCTGCTGTACGGCGGTCTGGCGCTTCTGGTGCTGCGGCCGCTCCAGCGCGTCACCCGCTCGATGGAGCGGTTCGCCGCCGATCCCGAGAGCGAGGCCGAGACCCCGTCGGACCGGCATGACGAGATCGGCCGGGTCGAGCGCGAACTGGCCCGGATGCAGGAGGAGGTGCGCCAGTCCCTGCGCTCCCGCGCCCGTCTGGTGGCCCTGGGCGAGGCGGTGGCCAAGATCAACCACGACCTGCGCAACATGCTGACCTCGGCCCAGATGGCGTCGGAGCGGCTGGCGACCTCGGCCGACCCCCAGGTGGCCAAGGCCCTGCCCCGGCTGGAGCGGGCGCTGAGCCGGGCCGCAAGCCTGTCGCGCAATGTGCTGGAATACGGCCGCAGCGAGGAGCCCGCGCCCCAGAAGACGCGCGTGGTCCTGACCAAGGCCCTGACCCTGGCGGCCGAGGACGCCGGCCTGGAGCCGGAGGGGGTGCGGCTGATCAAACAGGTGCCCGCCCGGTTCGCGGTCGAGGCCGATCCGGATCAGCTGTACCGCATCCTGGTCAATCTGATGCGCAACGCCCGCCAGGCGATCGAGGCCGATCCCGGCCGACCCGCCGAGCGGCGCGGCAAGGGGGCCGTCACCGTCAGCGCCTTCGGTCAGGACGGGGTCTGCGTCGTCCGCATCGCCGACGACGGGCCTGGCATTCCGCCGCGCCTGGCCGAACGTCTGTTCGAACCCTTCGTCAGCTCCAAGAGTTCGGACGGATCGGGCCTGGGCCTGACCATATCGCGCGAACTGGCGGCCCTGCACGGCGGCGAGCTGAGACTGGTTCCCGGCGACGGAAGCGGGGCGGTGTTCGAGCTGCGGCTGCCCGCCTGACAGCTATTCCAGCCCGTCGTCGGTGACGACGAAGGGTCGGTCAGCGGCCTTGGCCTGGGCCGCCAGCTCCTCCTGCACCAGGTGCCAGCGACGCAGGCGTTCATAGCTGATGGCGTGTTCGGGCGAGGCGTCCAGCCAATGGCGGAAGTCCTCGATCTGCAGACGGGCGTTGGGGGCGGCCGGGTCCGGCAGGGCCGGGACGTTGGGCAGTTGACGCGCCACATCGGCGGGAATGGGGAAGTCTCCGGACGAGGTGCTCAGGATCATGAAGGCGGCTCGGCGTCGATTGTGCGTCAGTGGAGAGGGGAACCATGACGCGAAGCGCGGCCGGGCGCCACCTTTTCGTCATGACAGCGTTGTTGCCGCAACCGCCCTTTACGGCCAAGGTTGGCCGACAGGGTCTGAACCAGGAGATGTCCATGACCATTCGCACGTCCCTGATGTCCGCCCTGCTGGCGGCGACAGCCGCCGCGGCGCCCCTTTCGGCGGCCGCCCAGCAGGCGTCGGACCCCTATGGCGATCAGCGTGTCCTGCCCGATCCCAACGACCCCAAGGCGCGCGAGGCGCTCGAGCGGGCGCGGGGCGAGGCCTATCACCGGGCCGATGACTCCAAACAGACCGAGGAGGAACTGCGCACCACCCGCGCCCTGAACGCCGAGATCGCCGCCCAGAACGCCCTGGCCGACAAGGCCGACGAGGCCGCTCGGCTGGAGTATGACGCCGCCGTGGCCCGGCGCCAGATCGAGATCCGGCGGATCGAGGAGGAGGCGCGGGCGGCCGCCGAGGCGACGCGGGCGGCCCAGGAGCAGTACGACCGCGACTACGCCGCCTGGCGCGAACAGGTGCGCCTGTGCCAGTCGGGCTTCCGCGAGGCCTGCACGGCCCGACCCGCCTGGGTAAGGCCGCAGCCCTGAACCGGATCAGCCGGCGACCAGGCTCATGTCGCGCCGGGCCATCATCCGGTCGAACTCGGTCCAGACGCCGTCGGCGCCGTGCCAGCTGCCTTGCGTCGCCGCCTTCGAATATTCGGTGGCGCGGGCCTCGAAGAAGTTGGCGTGTTCGACGCCCGACAGCAGGGCCTGCAGCCAGGGCAGCGGGTTTTCCTTGACCCCATAGACCTCGGGCAGCTTCAGCTGACGCAGGCGCCAGTCGGCGATGAAGCGGATGTACTGTTTGATGTCGTCGGGGGTCATGCCCTCGACCGCGCCCATTTCGAAGGCCAGGTCGATGAACTTGTCCTCCATCTTCACCACCGTCTTGCAGCAGTCGACGATGTCGTCGGCCACGGCCTGGGTGACGGCGCCCGTCTCCTTGTTGAAGGCGTGATAGAGCTTGATGATGCCCTCGCAGTGCAGGCTCTCGTCGCGCACCGACCAGGAGACGATCTGGCCCATCCCCTTCATCTTGTTCATGCGCGGGAAGTTCATCAGCATGGCGAAGGAGGCGAACAGCTGAACCCCTTCGGAGAAGCCGCCGAACATGGCCAGGGTCCGGCAGATGTCGGCGTCCGAATCCACGCCGAACTGGCCCATATAGTCGTGCTTGTCCCGCATGGCCTCATATTCCATGAAGGCGCCGAACTCGCTCTCGGGCATGCCGATGGTCTCGAGCAGCAGGGCGTAGGCCGCGATATGGATGGTCTCCATATTGCCGAAGGCGGCCAGCATCATCTTCACCTCGGTCGGTTTGAACACCCGGCCGTAGCGTTCCATGTAGTTGTCCTGAACCTCGATGTCCGCCTGGGTGAAGAAGCGGAAGATCTGGGTCAGCAGATTGCGTTCATTGTCGTTCAGGGTCGAGGCCCAGTCCTTGACGTCCTCGCCCAGCGGCACCTCTTCGGGCATCCAGTGGACCTGCTGCTGCTTCTTCCACATGTCGAAGGCCCACGGATAGCGGAAGGGCTTGTAGGCCACGGAGGGCGTCAGAAGACCGGCGCGGTCGGGGCGGATGATCGGGGTGATGGCGTTCATCGAACTGGACCTGAGAGAGCGATTCCGGAGAGGCCAGCACCATGCGACTCAGCGCGCCCGGCGCCAAGTCGGAAATCATCTATGTTGCGATCACATTTTGTCCTACCGCTACATCTTGTGTGCGGCGGTTAAGAAGCTGGGGACGGCCCTGGGGATGGGCGCCCCGCCTTAGGCGGCCTGGGCGTCGTCCCGACGGTCAGACGCCGCAGCCAGGGCGGCGTCGATCGCCGCATAGAGGGCCGCCTGGGTGATGGGCTTGGCCAGATGACCGTCCATGCCGGCGGCCAGGCAGCGGGCGGCGTCTTCGGGCATGGCCTCGGCGGTGACGGCCAGGACGGCGACGTCGGCGGCCGGTCCAGCCAGACTGCGGATGGCGCGGGTGGCGGCGATCCCGTCCATGACCGGCATGCGGACGTCCATCAGGACTACGTCGAAGGCGCCGGCCGCGACGGCCTCCACCGCCTCGGCGCCGTCACACGCCTCGGCCGTGTCGCAGTCGGCCGCCTCCAGCATGACCCGCATCAGATTGCGGTTCAGGGGATGGTCGTCCACGACGAGGATCCGCATGCGCCGCGCCTCCAACGGCTGGGGGGCGTCGCTCTGAACGATTTCGACCGGCTCGGCTGGGATTTCGACGGTGAAGGTCGTTCCCATGCCGGGCGCGCTCTCCACCGAAATGGTTCCGCCCAGTCGGTCCACATGGCTCTTGGCCAGGGCCAGACCCACTCCCGCGCCCTGATGCGCCCGGCTGGTGGTGGCGTCCGCCTGCTGGAACAGGGAGAAGACGCCGCAGAGCACCTCATCCGTCATGCCGCAGCCGGTGTCGTGAATTTGCACGCGGAGATGATCGCCCCGTCGGTCCGCCACGACCCGCACGCCGCCCAGGCCGGTGAATTTCACGGCGTTGGCGCTGAGATGGTGCAGAATCTGGCGCAGACGCCGGCCGTCGGTCCAGACCGCGCCCTGGGCCTCGGGGGCGATGCTGACGGTGAAGTCCAGGCCGCGAACATTCGCCCACTCCCGCGACGGCGCGACCGCCTCTTCGATCAAGGCGGGGATGTCGGTCGGTTTCAGCGCCACCTCGGCCCCGCCGTGGGACACCTCCAGCAGATCCTCAATCAGGCGCAGCATGGCCTCGCCGCACTGTTTGATCGCCTCGACCTGACGGCGCCCCTCGTCGTCCAGCCCAGGACGTCGGGCCAGAAGGTCGGCATAGCCGGTGACGCCGGTCAGAGGCGTGCGCATCTCGTGGCTCATCATGGCCAGGAAGCGGGACTTGGCCTGATCGGCCGTCTCGGCCCGTTTGACGGCGGCTAGGGCGGCCTCGGTGCGCACGCCCAATCGCGTCATCAGCCGCCGCCGCTCGGTCGATAAAGTGGTGATCGGCAGGGCGGTGACGACCAGAGTCAGAAGAAACAGATGCAGGACGCTCATCTGCCGCATGACGGTCGGGACCGTGTCCAGAACCGGGTCAGGCTGAAGGCGCGTCAGGGTGACGGGGCCGTGACCCGTCACGGTGGCGCCCACGGCGATGACCGTAACCCACAGAACCGCCCCTGCGGTCCAGGGCGGAGACAGTCGGAAGGCCAGCAGGATCAGAGGCGGCAGGATCATGAACAGGATCGGCGCCTGGTTCTGGCCGAAGGCCCAGACCACGGCGGCGGTCACAAGAACCATCAGGAGCACGAATTCAGCGGGTCGGGCCTGGGCGTCGGAGCGGAAGCGGTGACTGCGCGCCACCAGCAACAGGGTCGGCGTGACGATCATCATCGCCAGCAGTTCCATGTCGAAGAGGTGCCGCATCCGAAAGCCTAGGCTTTCCAACGGCGGTCCGCTGACGACGACGGCGACAAGGCCGGCCAGGAGGGTGGTGAAGGCGACGGAGGGCGCCGCAGCGATCAGGGCGAACCGCAGCAGCCGTTTCGGACGACGCATGTCCAGGGCGGCGCCGCAGAAGCGACGGATCAGCAGGGTGGCGACGATCACCTGGGTCATGTTGAAGGCGACGTTGGTGACCGCGATCACGGCGGCGTCGCCGCGTATGATGTTGCTGACCAGATTGATCAGGGCGCACCCGACCAGAACCCCCAGGGCCTTGTAACGCGACAACTGCAGGACTGCGGCCAGCAACACCGCATTAGCCGGCCACATCACCTTGGCGTCCAGCGCGGCTACGCTCCACAGACCCAGAAGCTGGGAGGCGACGAACAGCAGCAGATAGACGGAGGGCGGGGGACCCGCCTCCTGTCCGGCGTCATGGCGGAAGAACCGCCAGCGCCCGCGCCGCATGGATGTCGTCAGACCGACCATGCTTCCCCCGTGAATGAATATCCTAAGAATACGGTTTTGCGACGCCTAGGTAGAATTGCGGAGATGGGGCGCAGGAACCGCCGATGCGGGTCGTCGTTCCACTGCCCTCGCCAATCCAGGGCCCGCCATGTCCGACGTCATCGCCGAACCGACCTTCGAGCCGCCGCCGGACGCCCTGGCCTTCTATGAGGAAAGCCTGGGGTTGCTGAAGGAGAGCGGCATACCCTTCCTGCTCTCGGGCACCTACGCCGTCACCGCCTATACGGGGGTGCGCCGCCCGACCAAGGATCTGGACGTCTTCTGCAAGCCCGGCGACTATCCCCGCATTCTCGCCTATTTCCAGAAGCGCGGCTATCGCACCGACGTGGAGGACGAACGCTGGATCGCCAAGGTCTGGAAGGACGACCGGCATTTCTTCGACGTCATCTTCGCCATGTCGAACGGCGCCATCGCCGTGTCGGACAGCTGGTTCGGCGGAGATGTGATCCGGGTCTATGGCCATGAGGTGCGGATCACCCCGCCCACGGCCCTGATCCTGTCCAAGGTCTTCATTCAGGATCGCTATCGTTATGACGGGGCGGATGTGAACCACGTCATTCTGAAACAGTCCGACGCCGTGGACTGGAAGAGCCTGCTGGACCAGATGGACCTCTATTGGGAGGTGCTGGCCGCCCATCTGCTGAACTTCCGCTTCGCCTATCCGACCGAGCGCGACCGGGTGCCGCGCTGGCTGATGGAAGAGCTGACCGAACGGCTGGCGGCCCAGATCGACCTGCCGCCCCCGCGGGTGAAGGTGTGCCGCGGCCGTCTTCTGAGCCCGCGCGACTATGTGATCGACGTCGCCGAATGGGGCTTCGGCGACGTGGTCGGCAAGGGGCTGGAAGAACGCCACGATCCCGTGACCTGAGCCCCGCCGGAGCGACCGATGACCGACGCCCCCCAACCCCCTTCCTCCGCGCCTTCCCCCGCCTCTGGACAGACGCCCCAGCCGGGGCTGGAGCCGGGACCGGCCAAGAAGATGCGCGTCGCCGCCGTGGGCGATCTGCACGTCGGCGAGGACGCGCGCCGCCCCTATCGCGACCTGTTCGAACGGGTGTCGGACGAGGCCGACGTGCTGTGCCTGTGCGGCGACCTGGTCAACTACGGCAAGACGGCCGAGGTGGAGCGGCTGCTGGAGGATCTGCGGCTGTGTCGTATTCCGATGGTGGGCGTTCTGGGCAATCACGAACACGAATGCGGCCAGCCCGATCAGGTCGCCAGGATGCTGGCGGACGCCGGGGTCCGCATGCTGACCGGCCAGGCCTATGAGATCGACGGAGTGGGCTTCGCCGGGGGGAAGGGGTTCGTCGGCGGCTTCGGCCGCTATATGTTGAGCGCCTTCGGCGAGGCGGCGGTCAAGACCTTCGTCCAGGAGGCGGTCGAGGACGCCAATCTGATCGAAAACTCCATCCGCATGCTGCGCACCGAGCGGTCGGTCGTCCTGCTGCACTATGCGCCGGTGGTCGAGACGGTGATGGGCGAGCCGCCCGAAATCCACGCCTTCCTGGGCTCGTCGCGCCTAGCGGAAACCATCGACCGATACGACAACATCAGCCTGGTGGCGCACGGCCACGCCCATCGCGGCGGGCCGGAGGGGCGCACCAATCGGGGCGTGCCCGTCTATAACGTCGCCCTGCCGGTGTTGCGGACCCTGGGCGACAAACCCTATCGGGTCTTTGAAATCTGATCGGACTGTAGGAGGGTGCGGCCGGGGCTGGGATGCAGCCTCGTCCTGGGCTGCGCCGGCAGTCCGCCCTGGAGTTTCCCATGCGTCTTGTCTCTTCCATCGCGGCCGTGGCCGTCCTGGCCCTGACCACCCCCGCCTTCGCGGCCGGCCAGGCCGCCGGCCCGTCTTCAGCACCCCAGGCCGCTCCGGCGCCTGCGCCTGCCGAGGAGGACGACAGCCCCGACGAGGCCGCTTTCGAAGCCAAGGCGGAGGCTTTCGGCGAAACCATGGAAGCCATGGTGGCCGAAATGCAGGCCGCGGCGGCCCAGGCCGACAAGGCCAAGGCCAAGGCCGATCTCGACGAAATCCAAGCCAAATATCAGGCTCAGGTCGACGCCTTCGCTGAGGCGGTCAACACCTTCGCCACCAGCCAAGCCGCGCCCGCCGAACAGGTCGCGATGGCGATGCAGCAGATCAAAGGCATTCCGCTGCAGGCCCGCACCGAGATCGAACAAGCCGCCGCAGCGCCGGCCGCAGCGCCCCCGGCCCAACCGCAGTAGGCCCAGCCTTACCGCGATTTCACTTGAGACGGGGCGGCTGACGGCGGAGTTTGCGCGGGTCATTCAAAGGGAGATTTCCCATGATCCGCCTGCTCAGCCTGACCGCCGCCCTGGCCCTGTCGCCCCTGTCCTGCGCATTCGCCGGCGCCTTGGCCTCCCCTCAGGAAGACCGGGCCGAAGCCGCCGAGTCGAAGGCTGAAGCCCGTCTGGAGACGGCGGCCGCCGCCTTCGAGGCGCGGATGGAGGCCTTCGGCAAGCGCGCCGAAGCGATTTCCGAAGACGAGAGCCTGGACGAGGCCGCGCGCGGCCAAAGGATCGCCGCCCTCTGGTCCGAATATGCGCCGGACGTGGCCGCCTTCACCGCCGAGGCCACGCGCCACGCCTCCGAGGCGGCGGCCGAGGCCTTGAAGGACATCGACGTCGACGCCCTGGTTCAGGAGGCGCTGAACGATCCCGAGGTGAAACAGGCGATGGAGCAGGGTCTGGCGGCCGGAACCGGCATCGCCCGCAACAGCGCCTGGACCAATCCCGATCCCGAACAGATGGAGACCTATGGGCTGATCGCCCAATATGCGCTGGACCAGGCCCAAGACGCCGTGCTGACCGAGGCGGACGAAGCGCCGGAAGAGGCCGAAGCGCCCGAGGCCCCCGAGGCGCCTGAACCGCCCGCCCCGCCCAAGGCGCCTCGCGCACGATAGGACGCAAGGCGCGCCTCATGGGCCTTGACCACTGGGGCCGATGCAGCGACACGACGCCGCATGTCCGCCCTGCCCGTCGACCCGCACCTCTATCTGACCTTTCTGGGGGTGATGGTGGTGATGGCGATCACGCCCGGCCCCGCCAATCTGTTCGCCGTCGCCGCCGGGGTGGAGCGGGGGCGCGCCCCGGCCCTGATCGGCGTGGTCGGGATGAATACGGCGACGCTGGTCTGGTTCGGCGCGGCGGCCATGGGCCTGGGCGCACTGGTCAAGGCCTTCCCACAGGTCTTTCACCTGATCGCCGTCCTGGGGGCCCTCTATGTGGCCTGGCTGGGGCTGAAGGCTCTGCGCGGCGCCTTCGCCACGGCGGCCGAGCCCGAGGCCGTCGAAATCCACAAGAGCCGCAACGCCTTTCTGGACGGTTTCATGGTCCAGATCGCCAATCCCAAGGCCATTCTGTTCTTCACCGCCGTCCTGCCGCCGTTTCTGGACATCTCCCGCCCTGTGGCGCCGCAACTGGCCCTGTTCGCCCTGGCCGTGATCGGCATGGACCTGACGTCGATGAGCGCCTACGCCCTGTCCGGCGCCGCCCTGTCGCGGCGGATGCAGACGCCCCGGTTCCGCCGCGGCTTCGGCCTCTTCGTCGGCCTCTTGCTGCTGACCGCCGCGGTCCTGATCGTTTCGCGCCTGCAAGCCTAGCGCCTGCAGGTCTGGACGCGGTCGAGCTTCGGTCTAGAGTGCCGAGGGAACAGGCTCGTTCATGCCCCGTTCAGCCGCCAGCGCGCCCGAATGGGCGATCAAGGAGTTGATTTCATGAAAGCCCCATCAAGAACGACGTCCGCGCTCAAGGTGCTGGCGACGACGGCCGTCGCCGGCCTCGTCCTGGCCGCCTGCGCCACCGCCACCCCCTATCAGCCCGCCGGCTACAACGGTCAGCGCGGCGGCTATTCCGAACAGCGCGTCGAGAGCAACCGCTATCGCGTGACCTTTGCGGGCAATTCGGTGACCTCGCGCGAACAGGTCGAAATGTCCCTGCTGCTGCGCTCGGCCGAGCTGACGGTCGAAAGCGGCTATGACTGGTTCGCCACCGTCAACCGCGCGACCGAACGCGACACCCGCTTCGTCTCGACGCCCGATCCCTTCTACGGCCCCTATTCCCGCTTCTACGGCCCCTACTGGGGTCCGTCCTGGCGCTATTACCGGAGCGGTTTCTGGAGCCCCTGGGATCGCTGGGGCCCCTGGGGTCCGCAGGACATCGACACCCGCCAGATCGACCGCTACGAGGCCAGCGCCGAAATCATCATGGGTCGCGGTCCCAAGCCCGCCGGCGATCCCAACGCCTTCGACGCCCGCGAGGTGATCCAGAACCTGGGCTCGCGCGTCACCCGGCCCGGCGCCTGACGTCGAACCGCCCCGTCCGCCGCGCGGATGGGGCGGGCCTTTCGGTCAGCCGACGCGGGGCGATTTGAGCCGGCGCTTGTTGGAATGGGTGGCCGGCGCCGCGCCCAGATCTTCGGGCACCTCGCCCTTGAAATAATAGCGCTGCCACGCCTCCTTGGCCGCGTCCGGGTCGCCGCTGGCCAGACGCTGGTTGAAGTCGGTCCGGGCGCGGTTCCAGGCCTCGAACTGACCCTTCATGACCGGATTGGACTGCAGGGTCCGGATCACCGGCTGGAACTGCTCGACCTTCTTGTGCTCGATCAGATTGATGAAGCAGAAGGGTTCGCCCCGTTCGAAGGTCACGCGGCCCGGCCGGGTGAAGATCCAGTTCATCGTGAAGGGGAAGGGCAGCCAGTCGGTTTCGATCAGCCCGACCAGGGGCTGGATTCCGTCCTTCACATGGTTGGGCGAACCCGAACACATCATGCCCCAGCCCGGCGGGGTGCGGAACAGATACTGGGGATGCATGGTCAGAACCCCCCGCGAAAAGTGGGAGGTGACGAAATGGTCCAGGTCGTGCTGGGGCCGATCGGGCGTGATGACGATGTCTTCCTGACGCGGCCCGCCGTTCCATTCGGCCGAGAAGCCGAACGGGCACAGGATCTCCCAGCCCGTGGTGTTGGCCATGTTCAGCGGCAGGCACCGATAGGGATGGCGGCTGATGAAGGCGTCCATCCAGTTGCGCGACTGGCGGCCCGGAACGAGGTCCGGCGGCCGGGCCGTCATCGGATAGCATTCCAGTTCCAGTTGGCGGGCGGGCGCTGTATCGACCATGGCCCTGTTCCTAACGCCCGATCGGCGGCCACTCAACCATGAGAACGACCGAGATGAACGACCCGGCTTTCGACCGCCACCGCCTTCTGGCCTGGTTCGCCGAAAAGGGCGTCGCGCATCAGACCCACGACCATCCGGCGGTCTTCCGCGTCGAAGAAGGTCTGGAGCTGAAGGCCGCCCTGCCCGGCGCCCACACCAAGAACCTGTTCCTGAAGGATCATAGGGGCCGGCTGTGGCTGATCTCGGCCCGTCAGGACACGATGATCGACCTGAAACGCGCCGCCGCCGCCATGGGATCAGGCCGGCTCTCGTTCGGAAACGAAACCCTGATGTTCGAAACCCTGGGCGTCCGGCCCGGTTCGGTCACGGCGCTCGCCCTGATCAACGACGCCGAGCGGCGCGTGACCTTCGTCCTGGACCGGCGGCTGTGGGAGGCCGAGGTCGTCAACTTCCACCCCCTGATCAACACCGCCACCACGGCGCTGGATCAGGCGGGCTTTCGCCGCGTCCTCGCCCTGTTGGAGCGTGAGCCCCTGGTGGTGGACTTCGACGCCCTGCCCTAGGTTCAATCGGCATTCAGCTTACTGCGGTCAGGCCGCTCTTCCCGCGTCAGAGGGCCTTGATGCGGCGACAGGGTTCATCACAGCGATCACGGCGGATTCACAGCGGTCACGACGCCGTCGGAACGCGCCGTGTCCGCCGTGACCTCGTCGTGCACGTTGTGATGAACCCATCCTCAATCGGCGTTCCGCCGCCAGACGTTTTCCTTTCCGCTGACGCGGGAAGGAAGACCGACACTCAATGGAATAGAGTCTTCAACGCCAGAGGCGCCTCTCTTGGGTTGGCGGCTGCGCGCCGCCCGGCAGGACGGCGGCAGGCCCAATGTCGATTGGCCCTTAGGCCCTCAGTTCGCCGGACGGGCGGCGGCCAGGGCGGCCTTCTGGCGGGCGATTTCGGCGTCGCGGGCGCGGTCCTGGGCGGCGAGTTCGTGTTCGATACGGACCAGTTCGCGATTCTTTTCGGCCGAGGCCTGGGCGCGCGAGACGCCGTTGGGGCGGCCGGTGATCTGGGCGATGGAGATGGGCTGGGCGCAGATGCGGTTGTCCATGTCGTACCATTTGCCCGCCGCCTCGCAGCGTTCGCCCGGCGTGACCCAATAGGCCTGGACCGCGAAAACGCCCGCCACGGCGACGCCGAACAGGCCCAGAAAGATCATCGACAGGCGGGGAAAGGTCAGAAAACGCTTCATCTCAGCATCCGTTAGGCGGGTTTTGCACGGGAGCTTGACCCCGCGTTACGTTGACAGGCCTTCGCGACCGCTCCATGTCCTGCCCCTACATTCAGGCGAATTCACGGATAGACCCATGAAGGTTCTCGTCCCCGTCAAACGGGTGATCGACTATAACGTCAAGGCCCGCGTCAAGGCCGACCAGTCCGGCGTCGATCTGGCCAACGTCAAGATGAGCATGAATCCCTTCGACGAAATCGCCGTCGAAGAGGCGGTGCGTCTGAAGGAAGGCAAGGATCATCACGCCGCCGGCACGGCCACCGAGATCGTCGTGGTCTCCATCGGCGTGACCCAGGCCCAGGAGACGATCCGCACCGCCCTGGCCATGGGCGCGGACCGGGGCGTGCTGATCCAGTCGGATACGGATCTGGAGCCGCTGGCGGTCGCCAAGCTGCTGAAGGCCGTGGTCGAGGAAGAAAAGCCCGACCTGGTGCTGATGGGCAAACAGTCGATCGACGGCGACAACAACGCCGTGGGCCAGATGCTGGCCGCCCTGCTGGACTGGCCCCAGGCGACCTTCGCCGGCAAGCTGGTGATCGACGGCGGCAAGGCCACGGTAACGCGCGAGGTCGACGGCGGTCTGCAGACCATCGCCGCCGAACTGCCGGCGGTGGTGACGGTGGACCTGCGGCTGAACACGCCGCGCTACGCCTCCCTGCCCAATATCATGAAGGCCAAGAAGAAGGAGATCGCCATGAAGGCGGTCGCCGACTACGGCGTCGATGTCGCCGACCGTCTGAAGGTGCTCAAGGTCACCGAGCCGCCCAAGCGCGCCGCCGGGGTCAAGGTCGAGAGCGCCGCCCAGCTGGTCGAATCCCTCAAGTCCGCAGGAGTGCTGTAAGATGGCCGTCCTCGTCATCGCCGATCACGACGGCTCGGCCGTCCGCGACACCACCCACAAGACCGTGACCGCCGCCCTGGCCCTGTCGTCCGAGGTGGACGTTCTGGTCGTGGGCCAGGGGGCGCAGGCCGTGGCCGACGGCGCCGCCAAGATCGCCGGGGTCCGCAAGGTGCTGCTGGCCGAGAGCGCCGGCCTGGGCAAGGTCCTGGCCGAGGCCGTCGAGGCCACCGTCCTGCCGCTGGCCGGCGGCTACGACGCCATTCTGACGCCCGCGACCACGGACGGGAAGAATTTCGCCCCCCGTATCGCCGCCAAGCTGGACGTAGCCCCGATTTCGGACATCGTCGAAGTGGTGTCGGCCGACACCTTCGTGCGGCCGATCTACGCCGGCAATGCGCTTGAGACGATCCAGTCGGGCGACGCCAAAAAGGTGATCACGGTGCGCCCCACCGCCTTCGCGGCGGCGGGCGAAGGCGGTTCCGCCCCGGTCGAGAGCGTCGCCGGCGCCGATGCGCCCAAGACGACCTTCGTCGCCGAGGAAATGGTCAAGTCGGACCGTCCGGAATTGGGCGCCGCCAAGATCATCGTCTCGGGCGGTCGCGCCCTGGGTTCGGCGGAGGAATTCCACGCCGTGATGGAGCCCCTGGCCGACAAGCTGGGCGCCGCCATCGGCGCCAGTCGCGCGGCGGTCGATGCGGGTTACGCCCCCAACGACTATCAGGTCGGCCAGACCGGCAAGGTGGTCGCCCCCATGCTGTACATCGCCATCGGCATCTCGGGCGCCATCCAGCACCTGGCCGGGATGAAGGACTCCAAGACCATCGTCGCCATCAACAAGGATCCGGACGCCCCGATCTTCCAGGTCGCAGACTTCGGCCTGGTCGCCGACTACAAGACCGCCGTGCCGGAACTGATGGCCGCCCTGGGCTGAGGCCCGAATGAAGCTGCCAGGCGGCAGGCAGGCGGTCGTTCCGGATGGAAAGATCGAAGCCTACTGCCTGTCGGCGGACCACCCGGAGGGCCGGCACAAGGCCCGGGTTTTCGCGTCCGCCCTGGGGCTGACTCGGGCGGACGCTCCCTATCTGAAACGCCGGCTTCTGGAAGCGGCCAGGGAGGCCGAGGCCGAGGTCGTCGGGACGGCCCCGTTCGGGACTCTGTACCGTGTCCGCTTCGTGTTAGAGTTCGGCGGTCGCTCGGCCCTGATCCGCAGCGGCTGGATCGTAGGATCGGACGGGGTTCCCCGCCTGACGACCGCGATGGTGGAGTGACGACCATGATTGAGGAACTCGACGTCGTGGCCCTTAGGGCCGATCTTCCGGACCTGGGCCTGAAGAAGGGCGAGCGCGGCACGGTGGTGATGATGTTCGGCCCGACCCGCTTTCTGGCGGAGTTCGCCGACGACAGAGGCGTGGAACGGGCGACCTCGACCCTGAGCGCCGAAGATGTCGAAGTGGTCTGGCGCGCCGCCGATCATCGCGCCCCGGATCGACGCGCCGCCGGTTGATCCCCTGGCCCGACTTCCGATCAAACTGCAGCCCGGCGCTTCCGGCGACCGGATCGACGGCTGGGACGCCGATCCCGAAGGCCGGCCCGTGCTGAAGGTGCGGGTGCGCGCCCGGCCGGTGGACGGCGAGGCCAACGCCGCCCTGGTGAAATTCCTGGCCAAGGCGCTCGGCGTGTCCCGGTCCTCGGTCACGCTGGAGCGGGGCGGGCAGTCGCGGCTGAAGATGATCATGGTCGAAGGTCTGGACGAGGCCGGGCTGAAGGCGCGGATCGCCGCAGCCACGGGCGAGGCGGGCTGAGCCGTCCGGAGCCGTGGCGGGAGACGGCGACTGTCACAGGTTCGCGGTAGACAGGTTGGGGCGGTTCGGGGGACGCGGACGACCTTGTCTGATTTACTGGACCGACGCCCATGCCCCCCGTCTCCCTCCGCCTGATTTCCGCCCTTGCGCTTGCGATCGGTCTTTGTGCTTCCGGGGGCGCCTCTGGAAGCGCCTGGGCCCAGACGGCGGCCCGTCCGCCGGTCGAACAGAGCCAAAGCGGGGGCCGGGCGAAGAATGTGATCCTGTTCCTGGCCGACGCCGGGGGCGTGGCCTCGGTCCATGCCGCCAGCGTGCTGGCCTATGGCGAGCCGCTGAGGCTGCACGTCCAGCAGTGGCCGAACCTGGGGCTGAGCGAGACCTCGCCGGTCGACGCCTTCGTCTCGGACTCGGCCAACGGCATGAGCGCCATCGTCACCGGGGTGAAGACCCACAACGGGTTGATCAGCCAGGGGCCGGACGGCGAACGCGGCCGGCGCGACGGGACGCCGACCAAGACGGTGCTGGAATACGCCGAGGAGCACGGCCTGCTGACCGGGGTGGTGACCGACCGTCCGATCACCGACGCGACCCCGGCGGCGACCTACGCCCATTCCAATGATCGCGGCAAATGGGGCGAGATCTTCCCCCAGGCCTTTTCGCCGCGCTTCGGCGACGGGGTGGACGTGCTGATCGGCTCGGGCCGGGCGGAGATCGCCGAACAGATGGCGGCGAACGGGGTCAGCTTCGACAGCCTGGCCCGGGCGCACGACCGGCCGATCTATGCGACCCTGGAGGCGGCGCCGGCGGGGAACCGGCGGCCCGTGGTCGTGGCCGAAGAGGTCGACGTGCGGGCGGCGACCCTGAGGGCGCTGGACCTGCTGCAGGCCGGGGACAAGGGCTATCTGCTGGTGGTGGAATGGGACGCCCATACCGACGATCCGCGCGAAGGCCTGGAGCACATCGCCGCCCTGGACCGGCTGATCGCCGAGGTGCAGGCGCGCGTCGATCTGGACGAGACCCTGATGATCTTCACCGCCGACCATTCCTTCGGCCTGCAGGTCGACGGCGGGCGGCGCGGAGAGCCCCTGCTGGAAGGCTATGAGGCCTGGAAGGCGCGGGACGGCGACGAGCGCGTGGTCCGGCTGGAGAATGTTACGGTCAACCGCACCCATACGGCCGAGGAAGTCCCGGCCCTGGCCATCGGCGCCGGCGCGGAGCGGGTGCGGGGCTATTTTCCCAACACCCACCTGTTCGACGTCATGATGAAGGCCTTCGGCTGGACGCCCTCGTCCGGCGAGTGAGGCTTCGCTTCGGGCGGGTTCAGAGACCGACCTCGGACGGAACGGAGCGGCGGCTCGCGGGTTGCCTTGGCATGCAGCCCGCCGACACCCCTGCGCCCGAGGCGCCCCGCCCCGAAGACATCGACGCCGTTGGCGACGAGGCCAACCGCCTGGAAGAGCGGGCTGAAGACGACGGCGTCCTGCCCAAGCCGGCTGAAGACGACGCGGGCGTCGGTCCGCAGACCGGGGTCGTCCCCTAGGTCGATCGCCGACAGTCTGCCGTCTTCGGCCAACCAGCCGCGTTCGGCCGAGGTCTTGGGTTCGGAAACGGCGCAGGCCGCTGTTCGACAGGCGCCATATTGATACCTTTATAGTTGATGAAACTATGTATTTCAGGGTGGCGAGAGGGGCTGGAAATCGCTAGCGTAGGGGCCATGAATTCGACAGAAATCGCCCCCTCCTCCAGCGCCGAAGCCCTGCGCCCCCTTCGCATCAATGATCCGGCGCCGGACTTTATCGCGCGCACGACCCAGGGGGAAAAGCGGCTCAGCGATTACCGGGGGCGCTGGCTGGTGCTGTTTTCGCATCCGGCCGATTTCACCCCGGTCTGCACCAGCGAATTCATCGCCCTGGCCAGGCAGGCGGATGCGTTTGAGGCCCTGGGCTGCGACCTGATGGCCCTGTCGGTGGACAGTCTGTATTCCCACCTGGCCTGGCTGAAGGACATCTATCGCCGCTTCGGCGTCAAGGTGGCCTTTCCGATCATCGAAGATCCTTCCATGGCCATCGGTCACGCCTTCGGCATGGTGGATGCGGGCTGCAGCGACAGCGCCACAGTGCGGGCGAGCTTCGTCATCGATCCGGACGGAATCGTGCGGGCGGTCAGCTGGTATCCGATGAACATCGGCCGTTCGGTCGATGAACTGCTGCGGCTGGTGACGGCGCTGCAGACCGCCGACCGCGAACAGGCGTCGACCCCGGCGGGATGGTCCCCGGGCGAGCCCCTGCTGGAGCCGGCCGCCACCACCCTGGACGCGGCCCTTGCCGACGGCGAGGGCGAGACGCCCTGGTATTATCGCGAGCGCAGCGCATGAGCGACGACTCGATCGCCGCCATGGAGCGGCTGAAGGACAAGGCCCCCCAGGCCGCCGAACTGTTGCGTCAGCTGGCCAACGCCAATCGGCTGTTGATCCTCTGCCACATCGCCGCAGAGGAACGATCGGTCGGACAGCTCGAGACGGATCTGGGCATCAGACAGCCGGCTCTGTCGCAGCAGTTGGCCGAGCTGCGCCAGTACGGCCTGGTGAAGACCCGGCGGCAGTCGCGGTCGATCTACTATTCCATCGCCGATGATCGAGCCCAGGCGGTGATGGACATGTTGTACGACATCTTCTGCGGCGACGGACAGCCGGTTTCCACGCGCGCCAAGAACCCCCGCGTGGAAACGCCGGCGCGTCCCCGCGGGGATGCGGCCCAGTTCGCTCGCGTCGCGCCCGTTCTCCGCCGCTAGAGAATGATCCACGCTTCAATCTGAGCGGCCCCTCTGCGTCCCCGCCGCTCGCAGCACGGCGTCATCGGGTCGCCGGTTTTCCGTCATCCCGCAACACGACATAGATGGCGGGAATGACCAGGACGGTCAGCAGGGTCGAGGAGGCCAGGCCGAACAGCAGCGAGATCGCCAAACCCTGGAAGATCGGGTCCGTCAGGATCACCGCCGCCCCGATCATGGCCGCCAGGGCGGTCAGCAGGATCGGCTTGAACCGGATGGCGCCTGCCTCGATCAGGACGTCGCGCAAGGGTTTGTCGGGCGAAGCCGTGTGCCGGATGAAGTCCACCAGCAGGATCGAATTGCGCACGATGATGCCGGCCAGGGCGATGAAGCCGATCATCGAGGTGGCCGTGAACGGCGCGCCGAACAGCATGTGGCCGATGACGATGCCGATCAAGGTCAGGGGGATGGGGGTCAGGATGACCAGGGGCAGTCTGAAACTGCGGAACTGGGCCACGACCAGCACATAGATGCCCAGCAGGGCGACCATGAAGGCGGCGCCCATGTCGCGGAAGGTGACCCAGGTGATCTCCCACTCGCCGTCCCACAGCAGCGAGGGGACGGACTCGTCCTCCGGCTGGCCGTTGAGACGGATCGCCGGCTTTTGCAGGCCCAGGGCGTCCCAGTCGTGGGCCTGAATGGCGCGATTCACCGCCTGCATGCCGTAGACGGGCGCCTCGTACTGGCCCGCCAGTTCGGCGGTCACCATGTCGACCGGTCGTCCGTCGCGGCGGAAGACGGCGTAGCTGCCGGTCTCGCGCCGGCTGTCCACGACCTCGCCCAGTTCGATCAGGCGCGGACCGGCGGGACCGGCCGTCACGGCGACCGGCGTCGTGGCCAGGGTGCGGCTCCAGCTGCGCGCCGACTGGGGCAGGGCGACGGTGATCGGCAGGGGGGCGCGACCGTCCCCGCGCGGGGCGTAACCGACCGTGGAGCCGCCCAGGATCGCGCCTATGGAATCCTGCAACTCGCGTTCGGACAGGCCGTAATAGTCCAGACGGTCCCGGATGGGGATCAGCCGCAGCCGCGGCCGTTCCTGGCCGAAGCTGTTGTCGACGTCGACGACATAGGGAACGGAACGGAAGAGCTTCTCGACCTCCAGGGCGGTCTTGCGACGGGTCTCGGCATCGGGTCCGTAGATCTCCGCCAGCAGCGTCGCCAGGACGGGCGGTCCGGGCGGCGTCTCCACCACCTTGATCGAGGCCCCGGCGGGCAGGGACAGGGCCTTCAGCCGGGCGCGCAGATCCAGGGCGACGGCATGGCTGGACCGGCTGCGCGCGTCCTTGGGCAGGAGGGAGATCATCAGATCGCCCATCTCGGGCCGGTCGCGCAGGAAATAGTGCCGCACCAGGCCGTTGAAGTTGAACGGCGCCGAGGCGCCGGCATAGACCTCCATGGCCTCGGCCTCCGGCAGGGCGCGGATCTGGGCCGCAGCCTCGTCCAGGGTGCGGGCGGTGGCTTCCAGGCTGGTCCCTTCGGGCATGTCGACCACCACCTGGATCTCCGACTTGTTGTCGAAGGGCAGCAGCTTCACCGTCACCGCCTTGAAATAGAACATCGAACAGGCCAGCAGGGTGGCCACGGCGACCCCGATCAGGAAGTTGCGGGCCGAGGCGCGCGTGCCGATCACGCGATGGGCCACGCGGGCGTACAGCCGCCCCAGCTTGCCGCCGCCCTCTTCATGGGCGTGATCGGGCCCGCCGTGGGCCAGGGTCTTTCGCGCGAACCGGATCATCAGCCAGGGCGCGATCACCACGGCGACGAAGAAGGAGAAGATCATCGCCGCCGAGGCGTTGACCGGGATCGGCGCCATATAGGGGCCCATCAGCCCCGAAACGAACAGCATGGGCAGCAGGGCCGCCACCACGGTCAGGGTCGCCACGACGGTGGGGTTGCCGACCTCCGCCACCGCCTCGACAGCCGCCTCCGTTCGGCTGCGGCCGTCGCGCATCCCCCAGTGACGGGCGATGTTCTCGATCATGACGATGGCGTCGTCGACCAGGATGCCGATGGAGAAGATCAGGGCGAACAGGCTGACGCGATTGATCGTATAGCCCATGACATAGGAGGCGAAGAGGGTCAGCAGGATGGTGGTGGGAATGACCATGGCGGTGACGGCGGCCTCG
The DNA here is from genome assembly GCF_058801445.1 of Brevundimonas sp. GW822-FHT03E11. Classification (NCBI taxonomy): domain Bacteria; kingdom Pseudomonadati; phylum Pseudomonadota; class Alphaproteobacteria; order Caulobacterales; family Caulobacteraceae; genus Brevundimonas; species Brevundimonas sp. GW822-FHT03E11. The sequence continues at coordinate 82,471 of NZ_JBXANG010000009.1, forward strand.
CGCCAGCCGATGGCGAAGCCGATCAGCACGACGATCGACACGGTCGCCAGGGCCAGGTGGAACAGCAGTTCGTTGGCCTTTTCGTTCGCCGTCTCGCCGTAGTCGCGGCTGACGGCGACCTCGACCCCCTCGGGGATCAGCTTGCCTTTCAGGTTTTCGACGCGCTGACGCACGGCCTCGGACACCACCACCGCATTGGCGCCAGCGCGTTTGGCGATGGCGAGGCTGACGGCGGGCGCGCCGGCCCACTGACCTTCATGTCGGGCCCAGCGCCAGACGCGAGCCTGGTCTTCGCGGGGCCCCTGGGCCACGTCCGCGACGTCGCGCAGATAGACCGGCGCGCCGGTGACGGATCGGACGGTCAGCAGCCCGACCTCCTGGGCCGAGGCCAGGGTGCGGCCGGAGGTGACGGCGACGGCCTGACCGTCCTCGCGGATATTGCCGACGGGGAAGCTGCGGTTGGCCTGGGACGCCGCCTCCATCACCTGGCCCAGGGGCACGCCGTACAGGTTCAGCTTGGCCGGATCGGGGGCGATGCGGATTTCGTCGGGCCGGCCGCCGGTGATGAAGGTCAAGCCCACGTCGTCGACCTTGGCGATCTCGGTGCGCAGCTTGTGCGCCAGGTCATAGAGGGCCTGATCGGTCCACTGGCCCGCCGCGCCCGGCTTGGGCGTGAGGGTCAGGACGATGGCCGGCACGTCGTCGATGCCGCGCACCGTCACCTTGGGATCGGGGACGCCCACGGGAATCCGGTCCTGGTTGGCGCGGAGCTTTTCTTCGATCCGTATGGCGGCGTCCTCGGGGTTCGATCCCACCAGGAAGCGCGCCGTCACCAGCACCCCGTTGTCTTCGGCCTGGGTGTAGACGTGCTCGACCCCGTTCACGCTCTTGACGATGGTCTCGAGCGGAACGCCGATCAGTTCGACGGCGTCGGCGGCCGCCAGGCCCGGCGCCGCCACCTGGATGTCGACCATGGGCACGCTGATCTGCGGCTCTTCCTCGCGCGGGATCGAGACCAGGGCCAAAAGGCCGACGGCTATGGCCGCCAGCAGGAACAGCGGCGTCAGAGGCGAAGCGATGGTGAAGCGCGTCAGACGCCCGGACAGGCCCAGTTTCATCCCTGCGTCCTCGTCGCGACCAGCCGGTCGCCGGCTCTGACGCCGCTCAGGATTTCAAGCGTGTCGGGATCGTCCGTCGGCGCGGTCTGGACCGGAACGGCGCTGCGCCTGCGGTCAGGAGAGACGACCTCGACATAGTCCAGGCCGTAGCGGGTCGCGACGAAGCGGCGGGGCACGGTCAGGGCCTGCCTTTGACCGATCTCGATCGAGGCGGCGACGCGACGACCGACCAGTTCGGTGGTCAGGCCCGGAACGGCGGCGTCGATCTGAACCCGCCCGCCGACGACGGCGGGATAGATCTGGGTCACCTGTCCTTGGCGCGCCTCGGCCGGAAGATCATCGGCCGCCAGCAGGACGCGGGCGCCGGGTTTGACCTGACCGGCGAGGGATTCGGGCAGTTCAAGACGCAGGACGGGCGGACCGGCGGTGATGGTCGCGATCGACATGCCGGGGCTGACCGCCGACCCCGCCGTAACCTCGACCTTCAACACGCGTCCGGCGGCCGGCGCCAGGATCGCCCCCTGCCCCGCCAAACTGGCGCTGGCGCCTCGTTGCGCGCGAGCGGCGGCGGCCTGGGCGTCGGCGGCGCGGGCGGCGGCGACGGCCTGGTCCAGACGCGCCTTGGCGTAGATATTGTGGTCGTACAGATCCTGGATCCGCGCCAGGTCGGCGCGGGCGCGGGTCGCCTCGGCCTCGGCGGCCGCGACCTGGGCGTCATAGGCCCGGGTCTCGAAACCGATCCGGTCGTCGACGACCCGGCCGATCTGCTGGCCCTTGCCGACCCTATCCCCTTCGCGCACGGACAGGGCGACGAGGAGGCCGGGAATGCGCGCCCGGGCTTGGGACTGGTCGCGGGTGGTGATCTCACCCGCCACCGTCTTGGTGTCGGCAAGCGCGTTCGACGTCAGAAGGAGCTGCTCGCCGGCAGGCGCGGTCCGGGCGGCCGGCGTCCTGTTCTCTTCCGAGCCGCCGCAGGCGGACAGGGTCAGGGCGACCGCAGCCATGAGGGTCCACATCTTCATCGGCGTCGTCCTTCCGTCTTCGCCGCGCCGATCAACCGCGCTCGACCGGAAGGCCCGCCGACTTCCAGGCGCCCAGGCCCCCGGCCAGATGGGTGTCGATCGCGGCCTGCGCCTTGGCGCAGCGGTCCAGCGCCATGCCGGATCGCTTTCCGCCGGCGCACTGGAGGATGACGGTCTTTCCGTCCGCCGCAGGCAGGCGGGCCGGATCGAACGAGGAGAGGGGCAGGTTGACGGCGCCGGCGATGTGTTCGGCTGCGAACTCTCCCGGCTCGCGCACATCGATCACCAGCGCCTCGCCTTGATCGAGCAGGGCCTTCAGCTCGGCCGGGCCGATCTCGCGATGCTTTGCGCTCTTTCCAGATCCGAACATTCCAATCTCCCGAGGTCCGCAGGCTGCAGTCTCACAATTTTATAATTGTATATATTATGTAATCATTATATCCGGTCAAGCGCATAACGGTGATGGAAACGCCTGCTGGAGGAAGACATGGCCAAACCCAGGATTGTGATCATCGGGGCGGGGTTGGGCGGAACGATCGCCGCCTATGAGATCAAGGCGGCGGTCAAGGGGCGCGCCGACGTCCTTATGATCGCCGAGTCTGAGACATATTCGTTTGTGCCTTCAAACCCTTGGGTCGCCGTCCGGTGGCGGGAGCCCGAGGAGATCCAGGTCCATCTGCCGCCGATCTTCGCGCGAAAGAAGATCGGCTTCACCGCCATCGGCGCGAAACGGCTTCATGCCTCGGAGAAGCGAGTCGAGCTCAATGACGGCGAGAGCGTTGATTACGACTATCTTGTAATTGCGACAGGGCCGGATCTGGCCTTCGATGAGATCGAGGGGCTCGGTCCAGGCGGTTATACGGCCTCGGTCTGTCAGACGGCTCATGCCTCCCACGCCGCGACCCTGTTCGACGCCTATCTGGAGAACCCCGGCCCGATCGTGGTCGGGGCGGTCCAAGGCGCCTCCTGCTACGGCCCCGCCTACGAATTCGCCCTGATCCTGGACACCGAGCTGCGCAGGCGAAAGATCCGGGACCAGGCGCCGATGACCTTCGTCACCGCCGAACCCTATATCGGCCATCTGGGCCTGGACGGGGTGGGGGACACCAAGTCGCTTCTGGAAAGCAAGCTGCGCGATCGACACATCAAATGGATCACCAACGCCCGCGTCGCCAAGGTCGAGCCCGGCCTGATGCATGTGGAGGAGGTGGCCGAGGACGGGGCCGTCGCCAAGACCCACCAGCTCCCCTTCGGCTATTCGATGATGCTGCCGGCGTTCCGCGGCGTGCCGGCTGTCCGCGACATCGCCGGACTGACCAATCCGCGGGGCTTCATCCTGGTCGATGAGCACCAACGCAACCCGGCCTTTCCGGAAATCTTCGCCTTGGGCGTCTGCGTCGCCATCGCCCCCACCGGTCCGACGCCCGTGCCGGTCGGGGCGCCCAAGACCGGCTTCATGATCGAGAGCATGGTGACGGCGGTGGCCGCTAATCTGGCCGCCCTCGTCGCCGGCGAGACGCCGACTGCGGAGGCGACCTGGAACGCCGTCTGTCTGGCGGATTTCGGCGACGGCGGCGTCGCCTTCGTCGCCCAACCGCAGATTCCGCCCCGCAACGTCAACTGGGCCGCCAGCGGCAAATGGGTCCATCTGGCCAAGGTGGGCTTCGAAAAATACTTCCTGCGCAAGGTGCGCAAGGGCGAGAGCGAACCCTCCTACGAGCGGCTGGCGATGCACATCATGGGCATCCGCAAGCTTCGCATGTGACCCTTCCTCTAGATCTGGAGCCTACCGATGAACCTCGATCGCGCCGTCATGATCTTCGCCGGATGCGTCGTGCTGGCGGGCGTGGGCCTGTCCTACGCCGTCCATCCGTGGTGGATCGCCCTGACCGTCTTCGCGGGGTTGAACATGATCCAGGCCGGGTTCACGGGCTTCTGTCCGGCGGCCATGGTCTTCAAGGCCATCGGCCTGCGCCCCGGGAACGCCTTCCGATGAGCCTGAGACGCGCCGCCCCTTGCCTCGGGCGGCCCAGCTGACGCTGGAACAGCCCCTGTTCACCGGCGGTCGGGCGACGGCGGGAATCGCTCGGGCCCGCGCCGACATGGCCGCAGCCGAGGCCGGCGGCGAGGCCGTTCAAGGCCAGGTCGTCACGGCGGTGGTTCAGGCCTATGGCGACATGCTCGCGGCCGATGAAGTGCTGAGGCTGTATCGCGCGCTGGCGGCTCAGATGACGGAAATCGAGCGACAGGCGCGCGAGCGCTTCCGGGCGGGAGAAACCCCGAGCACGGACGTCGCCCAGGCCGCGTCGCGCGCCGCCGAGGCCCGCGCCGATCTGGCCCGGGCGGAGGGAATGCAGGTGTCCGCCCGCGCCCGTTATCGCAATCTGACCGGCCTGGAGCCGGTGGATCTGCAGCCGATTCCGCCCAATCCGCCCCTGCCCGCCTCCCTTGAGGACGCGATGGCGACTGCGCTCGGCGCCAGTCCCGCCCTGCGGCGGGCGCAGGCCGATGTCGAGGCGGCCGAGGCCGGCGCCCGCGCCGCGCGCGGCGAACGCCGGCCCACCGTCAGCGCCTTCGTCGAGGCGGGATCGGTTCGGGATCAGTTTTTCCCCGACTATCGCGCCGACAGCGCGACCGTGGGGATCCGTGGACGCTGGACCCTGTTCAGCGGCGGGCTGGCGTCGGGCAGGATCGCCGAGACTGCCGCCGATGTCCGCGCCGCCCTTGCCCGCTTGCGCGCCGCCCGCATGGGCCTGGAGGAACAGGTGCTCTCCGCCTGGCAGGACATCCACACCGCCGATCTGGTGGCCCAGGCCTCCGACGAACAAAGCGCGGCTGCGGGCCAGGCCCTGACCAGCGTCCGGCACGAGGTCCGCGTCGGTCTGAAGCCGCAGATCGACCTGCTGAACGCCGAACGCGAAGCCACGGCCGCCGCCGCCGCCGCCGCCCAGGCCAGGACCGCCCGGATCGTCGCCGCCTATCGGCTGAGGGTCCTGATCGGATCGGCTTGAGGTCAGAGGTGATGCGCTTCCCAGACCGAGCTTGCGCAAACCTTCGTCACGCGCCGAGGGAGTCACGCCGCCGTTGGCGGAGTTTCCGGTTTTAAACCGAAGTGGCGCACCCGACACGATTCGAACGTGTGACCTTTGCCTTCGGAGGGCAACGCTCTATCCAGCTGAGCTACGGGTGCGTGGTCGGCGAGAAGGCCGGAAGAGGCCGCTTACAGCAAGCGGCGGGCGGCCTCAATCCCCGAATACGCAGATGAGGGGCGGATACCGTTCCAAACTGGCGCCGGTGCGAAATGCCGGAGCGCGCCCACGGCCTCAAGCAGCGCGAAGCGCGGTAGGCCCCCAAAAGAAAGCCATAGGGCGCCTGGGCCCTATTGCGCGGTCATGCCGCCGTCGATCTTGAATTCGGACCCTGTGACGAACCTGGATTCGTCGGAGGCGAGATAGAGGACGCAGTACGCCACGTCGTCCGGGTCGCCGATCCGCTTCAGGGGAATGCCGCGGGTCAGGCGTTCGTGGGCCTTGGCCTCGTCGCCGCCGGCCATGGCGATGAAGGGATCCAGGATCGGGGTCTTGATGAAGACCGGGTGGACAGAGTTGCAGCGCACGTTCCAGTCGGCCTTGGCCGCCTCGAGCGCCAGGGTCTTGGTGTACATCCAGACGGCGGCCTTGGTGGCGTTATAGGCGCCCATGCCGGGGGCGGCGACCAGGCCGGCGATCGACGAGATGTTGATGATCGAGGCCGGTGCGGCGGCGCGCAGGTGCGGCATGGCGTATTTGGCGCCCAGCATGATCGAGCGCAGATTGATCTCGTACTGACGTTGCCAGTTGTCGACCGTGTCCTGTTCGACGAAGGCCAGGGGGCCGCCGACGCCGGCGTTGTTGACCAGGACCGACAGGCCGCCGAGGTCGGCCACGGCGGCGGCGATCACCTGTTCCCACTGGGCTTCGTCGGCCACGTCGTGGGCGTAGGCGAAGGCGGCGCCGGGGATTTCGGCGTTGATGCGGGCGGCCAGGGCGGCGGCGCGGTCGCCGTCGATGTCGGTCAGGGCCAGGCGGGCGCCCTCGCGGGCTATCATGAAGGCCATGGCCTCGCCCAGGCCGCCGGCGGCGCCGGTGATCAGGACGGTCTTGCCGGCGACGCGGCCGGGGCGGGCGTGGGGAGCGCTCACGAGATCGCCCCCGTTTCGGCGGCGGCGAGATCGATGAACCGGGCCAGGGCGACGTCCTTGTCCGTCACCCCGTCGGCGTCATGGGTGGTCAGCAGCACCTCGACGCGGTCGTAGACGTTCGACCATTCCGGATGATGGTCCATCTTGTCGGCCATCAGGGCGACGCGGGTCATGAAGCCGAAGGCGGCGTTGAAATCGGCGAACCTGAGTGAGCGCGCGATCGCGGGGCGGTCGCCGTCGTCGGCGCGCCAGGCGGGCAAGGTTTCGAGCGCTTTCGCGACCTCGATGCGGACGTCGGTCATGGGGCTTCCTCTTTTTTCCAAGGCGTAAGGCGTTCGGGAGAGCGCCGCAAGCGTACAGGCGACGCCGCAACATGACCCCGAAAGGGTCGCGGAACGCGGGATCAAGCTTGGGCGTTGGGCGTGGACGAAAAGCGTTGCTGCTGACGTCGGATGTAGAGGAAAGAGGATGATGGACAATCTGTGGATCGCCGCCCTCGATCCGGCGGACCGCGAGCGGATCAAACCCTATCTGGAGGAACGCGAGGTCGCGCGTGGCCAGATGCTGTACGACGCCGGCGAAGCGGTCGATCAGGTCTGGTTCCCGATCAAGGGGGTGGTGTCGCTGATGACCGTCCTGCCTGACGACAAGACGGTGGAGACGGCCGCCATCGGCCGCGAGGGCCTGGTCGGGGTGACCTGCGGCCCGTTCAACGCCCGGGCCGCCAGCCGCGCCATATCCCAGGGCGACGGCGTCGCCGCCTGCTGCTCGGCCGCGGCGTTCGGCGCGGCGCTGGACGCCAGCGAAACCCTGCGCCAGGCCCTGTCGCGCTTCACCGAAGGCCTGATGGCCCAGGTGCAGCAGGTCGCCGCCTGCAACGCCCAGCACCGGCTGGACGAGCGGCTGGCGCGCTGGCTGCTGACCCTGCACGACCGGGCCGAGGACGACCGGATCGACCTGACCCAGGCCGACATCGCCGGCATGCTGGGCGTGCGGCGCGCCACCGTATCCGAGGTGGGCACGGTGCTGGAGGAGAGGAAGCTGATCCAGCGCGGCCGCGGCTGGGTGCGGGTGCGGGACCGCGACGGTCTGGAGGCGGCGTCCTGCGGCTGCTACGGCCTGATGCGCCAGGTGATGAAGGATCTGGCCCTGCCCCAGCCGGAAGCCGGGCCTGAAGCCGGATCCGAGGCGGCCTGATCGCGTGACGGGCGGCTCGTGACGCGCTAGACCCCCGATTATGACCGACGCCTCCTCCCACGGCCCGCATTCGTCGGGCGACCGTTCCTCCTTCGGTTTCCGCGACGTCGACGCGCGCGAAAAGGTGAAGATGGTGCGCGGGGTCTTCGACTCCGTCGCCTCGAACTACGATGTGATGAACGACCTGATGAGCGTCGGCGTCCACCGGATCTGGAAGGACATCGCCGCCGCCAAGCTGAACCCGCGCCCCGGCGAGACCATTCTGGACGTGGCCGGCGGCACCGGCGACATGGCGCGGCGCTATTCCAAGATGGCGCGCGCGGCCCAGGAGCGGCGCGGCGGGGCGGACGCCTCGGTCATCGTGCTGGACTATAACGCCGAGATGATCCTGGCCGGGGTCAACAAGGGCGGCGAGCCGGAGATGAGCTGGTCGGTCGGGGACGCGATGAACCTGCCCCTGCCGGACGCCTCGGTCGACGCCTATTCGATCAGTTTCGGCATCCGCAACGTGGCCCATATCGACAAGGCCCTGGCCGAGGCGCGGCGGGTGCTGAAACCGGGCGGGCGGTTCCTGTGCCTGGAGTTCTCGCGCCCCACGGCCGGGCCGGTGCGCAAGCTTTATGACGCCTGGTCCTTCCACGCCATTCCGCGCATCGGCGGCTGGGTGGCCAAGGATCGCGACAGCTATCAGTATCTGGTCGAGAGCATCCGCCGCTTCCCCGACCAGACCGCCTTCAAGACCCTGATCGAAGAGGCCGGGTTCAAACGGGTCTCGGTGACCAATCTGTCGGGCGGCATCGCCGCCATCCACCACGGGTGGGCGATCTGACCGGCCGGATCTATCGCACGGCTCCGCCGCCGCCCGCCGCCGTGGCGGTGCGCAACCCCGTGGCCGCCTTCCTGCGCCTGGTCGGCTGGCTGTGGGTGCTGGCGCGCCACGACGCCCTGATCCCGCGCGAGGTCACCCCCCTTCTGCCGGTCTGGACCCGACCCTTCGCCCGGTTCGTGCAGATGCTGTCGGGCCGCGACGGGCGCGAGGGGCGGCCGGGCCAGAGGCTGGGCAAGGCCTTCGAACATCTGGGGCCGGTGGCGATCAAGCTGGGCCAGGTCCTGGCCACGCGGGCCGACATCTTCGGCATTCAGTTCGCCCGCGACCTGGGCCGGCTGAAGGACGCCCTGCCGCCCTTTTCGCTGGAAGAGGCGCGGCGCGAGATCGAGAAATCCCTGGGTCGCTCGGTCGAGAGCCTGTTCATCGACCTGAGCCCGCCGGTCGCCGCCGCCTCCCTGGCCCAGGCGCACCGGGCGACCTTGGCGGACGGTCGGGCCGTGGCGGTCAAGGTGCTGCGGCCGGGGGTCGAGCGGCGCGTCGCCGACGGTCTGGACGCCATGCGGCTCGGCGCCGCCCTGGTGTACCGGCTGGTTCCCCTGTCGCGGCGGCTGGAGCCCCAGGCCTTCGTCGAGACCATCGCCAATTCGTTGGAGCTGGAGTTGGACATGCGGCTGGAGGCGGCGGCGGCCAGCGAAATGGCCGACGTCCTGGCCAAGGACGGCTATATGTCCGCCCCAGCCGTCGTCTGGGACGGGGTCGGCAAGCGGGTGTTGACCCTGGAATGGGCGCCAGGTCTGCCCATGACCGACCCGACCCTGGCCGAGCTGCCGGGGCTGGACACCGACCTCCTGGCTGACAATGTGGTGCGCGCCTTCCTCGTTCAGGCCCTGGATCACGGAGTTTTCCACGCTGACCTGCACGAGGGCAATCTGTTCGCCAGCGCCCCGGCCCATCTGACCGCCATCGACTTCGGCATCGTCGGGCGGCTGGGTCCGGCCGAGCGGCGCTATCTGGCCGAGATCCTGTGGGGCTTCATCAGCCGGGATTACGACCGGATCGCCCGGGTCCATTTCGAGGCGGGCTATGTGCCGCCGCACCATTCGGTGGAGACCTTCGCCCAGGCCCTGCGCGCCGTGGGCGAGCCGGTGATCGGACGCGCCGCCAGCCAGGTGTCGATGGGCCGTCTGCTGGGCCAGCTGTTCGAGATCACCGCCCTGTTCGACATGCGGCTGAGGCCCGAACTGATCCTGCTGCAGAAGACCATGGTCTCGGTCGAGGGGGTGGCCCGCCGGCTTCAGCCGGACCACGACCTTTGGAAGGCGGCCCAGCCGGTGGTGGAGCGGTGGATTCGCCGCGAACTGGGGCCCCAGGCCCAGGCGCGCGACGCCCTGAACGAGGTGATCGCGGCGGCGCGGGCCCTTTCGCGCCTGATCCAGGATCCGCCCGCCCCGACGGCGATGGTCATCGAAAAGCCGAGAACTCCGGCTTGGGTCGCGGCTTCATTGACGGTCGCGGTCGTCGCGGCCCTGACGGCCCTGGGCCTTTCGCTCTGGCCCTATCTGCACTGACCGGAGCCTTCGCATGAAGACCATCCTGATCGTGGCCCTGGCATTGACCGCTGTCGCCGCGCCGCACGCCGCCCTCAGCCAGGTCGCGGCCGGCGCCGTGGCCAACACCTTCGACGGCGCAGCCCCGGCGGCCCAGGTCCCCCCCGTTCAAACGCCCGCCCAGGCCCAAGCCGAACCTCAGACCCAAGCCCAGGCGCCCGACATCGCTCGTGCGGAAGACGCGCTGCGCAACGTCATCGCCTCGGCCCAAGGCGCCGGTTTCAACTACGCCGTCTTCACCCCCGACCTGGGCGGGCGCATGCGCCAGCTGGCGCCCCAGCTGATCCCCCTGATCAAGAGCTTCGGGGAGGTCCGCTCCGTCGATTTCGTGGCGGCCGAAGGCGACGCCCAGTTGTTCCGCATTACTTTCGACAACAAGGTGACCGAATGGATGATCCTGTTCGATCCCGAAGATCGGATCGCGGGCCTGCGTTTCCGCCCGGTCGAAGAGTGATCCGAGCCTAGTCGAGCGACGGTCGGCCCCGACCCGACTTGATCGAGGCGCGGCTGGTCTTGGCCTTCAGCCGGCGCTCCTTCGACGCCCTGGTGGGCCGGGTCGGGACGCGGAAGACCGGCTTGATCGAGGCCTCGTCCACCAGGGCCTGCAGCCGTTGGATCGCATCGGCGCGGTTGCGCTCCTGGGTGCGGAAACGGACGGCGTTGATCAGGATCACCCCGTCGAGCGTCAGCCGACTGCCGGCCAGCTTCATCAGCCGCGCCTTGACCGGTTCGGTCAGGCTGGAGGAGTTCTTCACGTCGAACCGCATCTGGACGGCGGTCGAGACCTTGTTGACGTTCTGCCCGCCGGGGCCGCCGGCGCGATAGAAGCGGAACTCCAGCTCCTCCTCGGGAATGACGGTGCTCATGAGGCGGCCTTGCGCGCCTTGACCACGGCCTGGTCCAGGGCCTGGAGGAAGCGCGACCGGTCGGCGGCCGAGAAGGGCGGCGGGCCGGAGGTGGCCACCCCCATCGACCGCAGATGCTCGCCCACCATCCGCCCGGCCAGGGCCGAACCGATGGAGTCCGGGGTGAAGGCCTGGCCGTTCGACTTCAGCGCCTGGGCCCCGGCCTTCAGGCAGCGGTCGGCCAGGGGAATGTCGGCCGTGATCACCACATCGCCCACACCCGCCCGTTCGGCGATCCAGTCGTCGGCCACGTCGGGGCCTGCGTCCACCACCACCTGTTCGATCAGGGCCTCGCGCGGCACCTGCATCCAGCCGTTGGAGACCACATAGGTCTTCAGCCCATAGCGCCGCGCCACGCGATAGACCTCCTCCTTCACCGGGCAGGCGTCGGCGTCGATGTAGAGGGCGGTCGGCATGGGCCTGACCTAGCGCGGACGGGGGTGAGGCGCCACACCCTCCCTCATGCGATCGGCGACGGGGGCTCCAGAGGGAAGACGATCTCCACCTCCAATCCTTCACTCGCCCAGTTGCGGCTCAAGGCGCCGCCCAGTTGCCGGGCCATATTGGTTTGCAGCGAAGAGCCGAAACCCTGGCGCGTCGGCGCACTGACGGGCGGGCCGCCAACCTCGCGCCATCTCAGGGTCGCCTGACCGTCCTTGATCGCCCAGTCCACGCAGATGCGACCGCCGCTGCGGCTGCAGGCTCCATATTTGCTGGCGTTGGTGGCGAGCTCATGCAGCAGCATGCTGAGGGGCTGCACCTGTTCGGGGGACAGATCGACCGGCGGACCCTCGACCTCCACAGCCTCTTTCGGACACAGGGCGTCCAGTTCTTCCCAGACGACGTCCTCCAGCCGCCCGCCCTCCCAGCGCCGGCTAGCCAGGGAGGTCTGGGCGCGGGCCAGGGCGCCGATCCGCCCGGCCAGGATCGACTTGTAGTTTTCCAATTCGTCGGCGCGGGTCAGGCGCACCAGGGACTGGACGATGGCCAGAAGATTGCGCGCCCGGTGGTCCACCTCGTGCATCAGCAGGGCGCGGACCTCGGCGTTGCGCTTTTCCTCGCTGATGTCGCGGGCCTCGATCACGGTCCCGATCACCTGGGCGCCCTCGCCATGGATGGGGCTGGCGGTGAAGGCGACGGGATAGAAGCCGCCGTCCTTGTGGACGAAGACCTCCTCCCCCTGGACGCCGGCCCGCTCGGGGAAGGCGCGGTCGATGGCGCATTCGGACAGGGGGAAGTGGGATCCGTCCGGACGGGTGTGGTGGATGACGTCGTGCAGCGGTCGCCCGGTGGTCTCCTCGAAGGCGTAGCCGGTCAGTTTTTCCGCCGCCCGGTTCATGAAGACGCAGTGCTGCCGGTCGTCCATCAGGAAGACCGCCATGGTCGTATTGTCCAGGATGACGTCCAGCCGCTGGGCCGTGTCGCGCAGCCGCTGCTCCACACGCCGGTATTCGGTCGTGTCCTGGATGGCGGCGTAGAAGACCGGGTCGTCGCCGTCGTCGAACAGCTGGAGCTTGACGGAGACGTCGTATTCGGACCCGTCCTTGCGCCGATGGACGGTGTCGAAGTCGAGCCGATCGACTTCGCCGGCGAGGAGCGGCCGGATCAGAGCCAGGAAGTCGTCGCGACGGATGCGGGGCTTCAGATCCCAGGGCGTCAGGCGGGACAGTTCGTCCGCGTTGTAGCCCAGGTTTTCCCGGGCGCCCTTGTTGACGAGTCGAAAATAGAAGTCCTCTACGCCGAAGACATAGACCTCGCTCGCGGCCTCCTCAACGATCCGCCCCAGGCGCTCGCTGGTCACCGCGATGGATCTGGTCATGCCCGGCGTCTGCCTCCGATGGTTCGACAACCCTAGATAAGCCGGGGTTATCTGGCAATGATTTTGATTATACGAGAAAAATTGGTGCGAAGGATCGGAACAGGATGACCCAGGCTCAGCTCTCGGACCGGTTCGGGCTTCAGCACGCGGCCTCGCGGGCGGAGGGGGCTGCGTCGGCCCAGGAGCGGCGCGGGCGGCTGGAGACGCTGAAGGCCCTGGTGCTGGAGCGGCGCGAGGCCTTTGCGCGGGCCATAGATGCGGATTTCGGGGCGCGGTCGGCGATGGAGACGGGGCTGCTGGAGGTCACGCCCCTGATCCGCGGCCTGGACCATGCGCGCGCCCGTCTGGGGCGGTGGATGCGCGACGAGCGGCGGCCGGTGGACCTGATGTTCCAGCCGTCGCGGGCCTGGATCCGGCATGAGCCCCTGGGCGTCGTCGGGGTGATCGCGCCGTGGAACTATCCCCTGCTGCTGGCGCTGGGGCCGACGGTGGACGCCCTGGCGGCGGGCAATCGGGTGATGATCAAGCCGTCCGAGCTGACGCCCGCCTTCGGCGCCCTGCTGGAGGCCGCCGTGGCCGAGCGGTTCGATCCGGCGGTCCTGACCGTGGTCAACGGCGGGATCGACGTGGCCCAGGCCTTTTCGCGTCTGGCCTTCGACCATCTGGTCTTCACCGGATCGACGCGGGTGGGGCGCGAGGTGATGCGGGCGGCGGCGGAAAACCTGACGCCGGTGACGCTGGAGCTGGGCGGCAAGTCGCCGGCCGTGGTGGCGCCCGACTATCCGCTGGACAAGGCGGCGCGGTCGATCACCTTCGGCAAATTCCTGAACGCGGGCCAGACCTGTATCGCCCCCGACTACGCCCTGGTCCCGGCCGGGCAGGTCCGGGCCTTCGCCGAGGCCGTGATGGATCAGGCGCGGCGGGCCTATCCGAGGCTTCAGGACAATCCCGACTACAGCGGGGTGATCAGCGACCGCCACCGGGTGCGGCTGCGCGAGGCGGTGGCGGCGGCGCGGGCGGCGGGGGCCGAGGTGCTGGAGCACCCGGATGCGGGCGACGGGAACAACGGCAAGATCGCCCCGACCCTGGTGCTGAACCCGCCGAGCGACGGCCTGCTGATGCAGGAGGAGATCTTCGGCCCGGTCCTGCCGGTGGTCGGATACGACAGCCTGGATGAAGCCCTGGCCTTCGTGGCCGCCCGGCCCCGGCCCCTGGCCCTGTACGGCTTCACCAACCAGGCCCGGACGCGCGACCGGATCCTGGGTTCCGGCCTGTCGGGCGGCGTGACCCTGAACGGGACCATGCTTCATATCGCCCAGAACGACCTGCCGTTCGGCGGGGTCGGCCCCAGCGGCCTGGGCGCCTATCACGGGCCTGAGGGCTTCAAACGCTTCAGCCATGCGCGGGCGGTCTATGACGTGGGGCCGGTGAACGCCTTTGAACGGCTGGGGCCGCCGTGGGACGGGGCGGCGGGCCGGCTGGCGCGCGCGGCCCTGCGGTTTCTGGCCCGCTAGGCCAAAACGAAAAAGGGCGGAACCCTGCGATCCCACCCTTCCGTTCAGACCTGAAAGGCCGTCAGTTGCGATAGGCCGGCGGCATCGGCGTCTGTTGACGATAACGGTCGCGCAGCAGCAGGGGCCGGCTGGTCAAGGGTTGCTCGACCCCGTCGATGAAGACGGCCGAGGGCTGGCTGAGCGGCTCCAGCGGGTCGCCGGACCAGACCACGACGTCGGCGGCGGCGCCCGGCGCGATCTGGCCGAACTGTCCGCCCATGCCGAAGATCTTCGCCGGATTGACCGTCAGGGCGGCGATGGCGGCGCCGTAGGGCAGGCCGTGGGAGACGGCGTTGCCGGCGTTGTAGCGAGCCTCGCGGGCGCGGTGGGTCGAACCCTCATTGCCCTTGATGGCGATGACCACGCCCGCCGCGTTCAGGGCCGCCGCATTCTCCATCCGCGCCGCCCGCATCTCGAAGTCGCTGGGCAGGTTGGAGATGGGGTTCAGCAGCACCGGCACGCCGGCCGCAGCGATCTCGCCGGCGACCAGCCAGCCTTCCTCGGCGCCGTCCAGGATCAGCTTGATCCCTTCCTCGCGCGCCAGACGCAGCACCTGCTGGATGTCCGACGCCCGGTGGACGGTGACGATCAGGGGCATGGAGCCGTCAGCGACCGGGATCAGGGCCTCCAGGTCCGCGCGCGACAGGCTGAGGTCGCGCAGGCCCGCCCGCTCATAGGCCGACTTGTTGCGGGCGTAGAGGCGGACCTCGGCCATCGTCTCCTTGAACAGGACGAACTGGGCGCCGCGCGCGCCGCCGGCGATGTCGGCCCCGGCCTCGCCGAAGGGGGCGACCATGGCCACGCGCGGCTTGACCAGGATGTTGGCGTCCTGCCCCAGGTCGATGATCGCCGCCTGGCCGGCGAACAGGCCCGGCGTCTGATAGCCGCCGTCGCCGGCGCCGGCCGTCTCGTCCTCATGGACATGGCCGCCGGACGAGCCGGGGTGCTGGGGCACGACCACGGCGCGGGTGATGCCGCCCAGGCGGGCCACCGGCAGGGTGAAGGACCAGGGGTCCAGGCCATAGGAGATGTCGAACGCGGCGCTGAGGGTGTTGGACGCGTTGCGCAGCTCATTGGTGCCGCCGACCGAGCCCACCTCGGTCCCGGCCAGGCCGGAATCGACGGCGACGAAGCCAGGGGCGACCGTCTTGCCGGTCGCGTCGATGACGCGGGCGCCGGCAGGGGCGGCGCCCGTTCCGACCGAGACGATCTTGCCGTCGCGGATCACCACCGTGCCGCGCTCGATGACGGAGGTTCCGGTCAGAACCCGGCCGCCCGTGATCGCCACAGTCTCCTGGGCGACCGCAGGCGCGGCGACAGACAGGGCGGCCACAGCGGCCGCAAGGATGTGAGGCAGACGCATCAGCGGGCTCCTTCGGCGACGTTGGCGGCGGTCAGGCCATAGCCCGGCTGGCCCAGCTCGAAATCGCTGGTCGGCTGATAGGCGGGGTCAGTCCGGTCGAAGGCCAGGGCGCCGTCGATGAAGACCTGATCCGCGCGGGCGTAGATCGAGAAGGGATCGGCGCTCCAGATCACCACGTCGGCCCGCTTGCCGGCCTCCAGCGAACCGGTCTGGTCGGCGACGCCGATGGCCTTAGCGGCGTTGGAGGTGATCCAGCTGATGGCGTGTTCTTCCGAAATGTTCAGGCCGGCGCGGCGACCGGCCGACAGGGCGGCGGCGGCTTCCTGATTCAACCGTTGAGTCAGTTCGGCGTCGTCGGAATGGATGACGGCGCAGGAGCCTTCGGGCGCGTCCACCAGGGCGGCGTTCTCCTCGATGGCGTCGAGCGCCTCCATCTTGAAGCCCCACCAGCCGGTCCACATGGCGGCGCAGATGCCGTTCTGGGCCAGTTGGGGGGCCAGCTTGTAGGCCTCGGTGGCGTGGTGGAAGGTGGTGATGCGGTAGCCGAACTCCTTGGCCATATCCATCATCAGCGCCATTTCGTCGGCGCGGTAGCAGTGGTTCTGGATCAGGATCGAGCCGTCCAGCACCCCGGCCAGGGTCTCGTTCTGCAGGTTACGGGTCGGGGGCGAACCCTCGTGATCCGCCTGCCACTTGTCCCACTTGGCCTTGTATTCGCGCGCGGCGATGAAGGCGGCGCGATAGCCGGCCATATTGCCCATGCCGGTCGCCGGGCTCTGGTTGCGGCCGCCATAGACCCGCGACGGGTTCTCGCCGCAAGCCATCTTGAGCGTATAGGGGGCTTGCGGAAACTTCATGCCCTGCATGGTGATGGAGGGCGTATTGCGGATGGTGACGCCCCGGCCGCCGAACAGATTGGCCGAGCCGGGCAGGATGTGGAGCGTGGTCACCCCGCCGGCGCGGGCGGTGTTGAAGCCCGGATCCTGGGGCCAAAGCGAATGTTCGGCCCAGACCTGGGCGGTGTTCGGGCTGGTCGCCTCATTGCCGTCGCTCATGCCCTGGACCCCGGGGGACGGATAGACGCCCAGGTGGCTGTGGACGTCGATGATCCCCGGCGTGACATAGCGGCCGCGCGCCTCGATCAGCCGATAGCCCGCAGGGACGGGGGTCGAGGCGTCGCCGACGGCGGCGATCTTGCCGTCGGTGACCACGACCACGCCGTTTTCGATCTTGCGGTCCGTCCCGGTCAGGACCGTAGCCCCGACCACGGCGAAATTCTCGCGCGGCAACGGTTGATAGGTCGAAGGATAGGGGTCCGACCTCGTCGCCGGGTCCAGCCCGGCCGCCAGGCTCCTGTCCTTGGCCGGGGCGGTCCCGCCCTGGTCCGGCTCCGTCGTGGCGCAGGCCGACAGGCCCAAGGCGCACGCCAAGGCCGCGAGGCCGACGCCCCGCAGATGATGTCTGATCATCAGATCCCTCTCCCGACGACACGCCAGCCCCGGCGTGTCTTGCAGCTGTCATAGAAGGGGCTCGCCGCCCGGCCGTCAAAAGATTTCGACGTTCTTTCTCGATCGCGCCATGCTCGCACGGCCGGGGGAGTTGTGTTGGGCCGGTAAGGCGACCATCTGGGGTTCTAAGGCTCTTCGATACACGGACTTCCCCATGACCTTCGCCGACCCGACCCTGGACCCGCGCCCATCCGGCGACCTGATCAAGGAAGGCACGGACGCCTCCTTCATGAAGGACGTGATCGAGGCGTCGAAGACCCAGCCGGTGATCGTCGACTTCTGGGCCACTTGGTGCGGCCCCTGCCGGACCCTGGGCCCGGCGCTGGAGAAGGCCGTGCGCGCCGCCAAGGGGGCGGTCAAGATGGTCAAGATCGACGTCGACGCCAACCCGGCCTATGCGGGCCAGCTGCGCGTGCAGTCGATCCCGACCGTCTACGCCTTCGTCAACGGCCAGCCGGTGGACGGCTTCCAGGGCGCCATTCCCGAAAGCCAGATCAAGGCCTTCATCGACAAGCTGACCGGCGGCCAGGGCGGCTCCGCCGAGACGGCCCAGCTGCTGGAGCTGGGCGAAGAATCGCTGGGCCTGAACGACTTCGGCGGGGCAGCCCAGGCCTTCGCCCACGTCCTGTCGATCGAGCCGGAGAACGAAAAGGCCATCGCCGGCCTGGCGCGCGTCTATATGGCGGGCGGCGACGTCGAACAGGCGGCCCAGACCATCGCCATGGCGCCGGCCGAGTCCAAGGAACCGGCGGTTCAGAGCGTGCGGGCCCAGCTGGCCCTGGCGGCCAAGGCGCCCGCCGGCGCATCGGCCGAGCTGGAAGCCAAGGTCGCGGCCGATCCGAACGATCATCAGGCGCGCTTCGACCTGGCCGAAGCCCAGAGCGCGGCCGGCGACTTCAAGGGCGCGATCGACAATCTTCTGTCCATCGTCCAGGCCGATCGCGAATGGAACGATCAGGCCGCACGCAAACAGCTTCTGGTCATCTTCGAGGCGGCCGGCCTGGGGTCGGACGTCTCCAAGGACGGGCGGCGCCGCCTGTCCTCCATCCTCTTCTCCTAGGGCGGACCCTTCCATGCCCCAGGGCTATGTGCGCGCTTTGGACCTGCCCCAGGTCATTCCGGTGTTTCCGCTGGGCGGCGCCATCCTGCTGCCCCGCGGCCAGCTGCCGCTGAACATCTTCGAGCCGCGCTATCTGAACATGGTGGACGACGCCATGGCGGGCGACCGGATCATCGGCCTGATCCAGCCCAAGGGCGGGACGCCGGCCCTGCCCGGCCTGTCTTCGGTCGGCTGCGCGGGACGGATCACCGGCTTCGCCGAGACGTCGGACGGACGCTATCTGATCACCCTGACGGGCGTGTCGCGGTTCCGCGTCGCGGCCGAACTGCCGACCAAGACGCCGTATCGGCAAGTGCGGGCGGCGTTCGACGCCTATGAGGACGATCTGGCGCCCCCGCCCGAGGAGCCGGATTTCGACCGCCACGCCTTTCTGGACGCCTTGCGGGACTACATGGCTCACCGCGCCCTGGAGATTGACTGGGACACGGCCGAGACCGCGCCTATGGAGGCCCTGGTCAACAGCCTGGCCATGGCCCTGCCGTTCGAACCCGCCGAAAAACAGGCCCTGCTGGAGTCGATGAGCCTGATGTCGCGCGCCGAGGCCCTGACCGCCCTGTTGCGGATCGACGCCGCCGACGGGGGCGACGACGCCGCATCGTCGATCCAATAAGGCCCGCCCATATGGCGCAAAGCACGCCGTGACCCTAAACAGCCTTTCCGACCTGGTTTTCGCAGACGACAGGAGCCCTCATGAGCGACGCCTTCCAGACGCCGGTTTCCGTCGACCCTCGCCTGCTCGAGGTGCTGGTCTGTCCGGTGACGCGGGGCCGCCTGACCTATGACCGCGAGGCCGGCGAGCTGATCTCGCCGGGCGCCAAACTGGCCTATCCGATCCGGGAAGGCGTGCCGATCATGCTGGCCGAAGAAGCCAGGCCGCTGGACTGAACCGCAGCAGACGAAGACGAACCCACGGCTCGGGCGCCTCGCGCCGATCGGGCCCAAGCAGCGCAAGGCGCGATAGGCCCCAGACAACATGACCCTCAAAGTCGCCATCCAGATGGACCCGATCGAGGCCGTCAATATTGAGTCCGACACCACCTTTCTGATGGCCGAAACGGCCCAGGCGCGGGGGCACCGGCTGTGGGTCTATGATTTCCGCACCCTGGCCCTTGAGGAGGGTCGGCTCTACTGCCGCGCCCGTCCGGTCGCCGTTCGTCGCAAGGCCGGCGATCATGTCGATTTCGGCGACCCCGTTCGGCTGGATCTGGGACAGGACGTCGACGTGGTTCTGATGCGTCAGGACCCGCCGTTCGACATGGCCTATGTGACGGCCACCTATCTCCTGGAAACGATCCACCCTTCGACCCTGGTGGTCAACGATCCGGCCGAGGTGCGTTCGGCGCCGGAGAAGCTGCTCGTGACACGCTTCCCCGACCTGACCCCGCCGACCCTGATCAGTTCCGACCCCGTCCAGCTGGGCGACTTCCACCGGCGCCACGGCGAGGTGGTGCTGAAGCCCCTGCATGGGGCCGCAGGCTCGGGCGTGGTCCGGCTGAAGGCGGATGATCCCAATCTGGATGCTCTGATCGAAATCCACGCCATGGGATCGCGCGATCCTCTGGTGATCCAGAAATTCATTCCCGCCGTGTCCAAGGGCGACAAGCGGATTCTGCTGGTGGACGGCGAGCCGGTGGGCGCCATCAACCGAATTCCCGCCAAGGACCAGGTCCGGTCCAACCTGCGGGTCGGAGGCACGGCCGCGCCGGTCGAGCTGACGCCGCGCGATCTCGAAATCTGCGCCGCCATCGGTCCGACCCTGAAGGAACGCGGCCTGATCTTCGTCGGCATAGACGTGATCGGCGACTGGCTGACCGAGATCAACGTCACCTCCCCCACAGGCGCCCAACAGTTGAAGACCTTCACCGGCGTCGACGCCACGGCGCGGATGTGGGAGGTCATAGAAGCGAAACGCGCCGCACAGGTTGCGTAATCGCTACTTGAATTAGAGCCAAGTTCATGGTTCGTTCCTCGCTCCAAAAAGGGGGGCGGAGCCATGGTCGCGCGAGTCGTTACGGTCGCCTTTGACGGGGTCGAGGCGCGGCGCGTGGACGTCGAGGTCCAGCTGGTCGGCCAGGATCAGCAGACGGTGTTCAACATCGTCGGCCTGCCGGACAAGGCGGTGGCTGAAAGCCGCGAGCGGGTGCGCGGCGCCTTCGCCGGGATCGGTCTGGCCCTGCCCTCGCGGCGGATCATCGCCAATCTGGCCCCCGCCGACCTGCCCAAGGAGGGCAGCCATTTCGACCTGCCCATCGCCCTGGCCTTGATGGCGGCCATGGGGGTGATCGGGCCGGACGCCCTGGACGGCTGGGCCGCCATCGGCGAACTGGGGCTGGACGGGCAGATCGCCCGGGTCGGGGGCGCCCTGCCCGCCGCCGTGGCCGCCGACGCCCTGGGCCTGGGTCTGATCTGCCCGGAAGCCACGGGGCCGGAAGCCGCCTGGGCCGGCGGGGCGCGTATTCTGGCGCCGCGGTCCCTGATCGCCCTGATCAGTCATTTCAAGGGAAGCCAGGTGCTGCGCGCGCCGGAACCGGGCCCCCTGGCCGGCGGTAAGGCCGTGCCAGACCTGCGCGAGGTCAAGGGTCAGGAAGGCGCCAAGCGGGCGCTGGAGATCGCGGCCGCCGGGGGCCACAATCTGCTGTTCATCGGCCCGCCCGGATCGGGCAAGTCGATGATGGCCCAGCGCCTGCCCGGCCTGTTGCCGCCCTTGACCTCGCAGGAGCTGCTGGAGACCTCCATGGTCTGGTCGGTCGCCGGCCTGATCGAGCGGGGCGCCCTGACGAGGGACCGCCCCTTCCGCAGCCCGCACCATTCGGCCTCAATGGCGGCCCTGACGGGCGGGGGTCTGCGCGCCAAGCCGGGCGAGGCGTCGCTGGCCCACAACGGCGTCCTCTTCCTTGATGAACTGCCCGAATACAGCGCCCAGGCCCTGGACTCGCTGCGGGCGCCCCTGGAGACGGGCGAGATCGTCGTGGCCCGCGCCAACGCCCATCTCCGCTATCCGGCCCGGTTCCAGCTGGTGGCGGCGATGAACCCCTGTCGCTGCGGCATGGGCGGGGCCGGGCGCGGCGCCTGCGGCAAGGCGCCCCGATGCCAGCGGGACTATCAGAACCGGGTGTCCGGCCCGATGTTCGACCGGATCGACCTGACGGTCGAGACGCCGCCCGTCACCGCCGCCGACATGATCCTGCCGCCCCCGTCCGAGGGCACGGCCGAGGCCAGGGCGCGCGTCGCCGCTGCGCGCGCCCTGCAGGAAGACCGGGCGCGGGCCGCCGGCCTGGATCCCGCCCAGGGGCTGAACGCCCGGGTCTCCGGCGAGGCGCTGGACCGGTTCGCCACGCCGGACGAGGCGGGGCGGATGCTGCTGATGCGGGCGGGCGAGGCCGGGGGGCTGACGGCGCGGGGCTGGACCCGCACCCTCAGGCTGGCCCGCACCATCGCCGACCTGGACGGCTGCGACGGGGTCTTGCGCCGCCATGTCGCCGAGGCCCTGATCTATCGCCGCAACACGGTCGGCGCCGAGGCCGATTTCAACCGCCGCGTCGCCGCCCGCTCCAGCCTGGCCGAGGCCGCCGGTCGGGCGGCCTTCATCCACGATTGATCCAGGGCCTCTTGAAGCGTCCTTAACTCCGCTCGGCTTAGAGGTCGTCCCCTCGCAGAGACGGAACAGACCATGGCGCGGCGGGCGGCGACGAAACGGACCGAAGGCTCGGCGGCGACGGCCGATCCGGCCCAGCAGTTCCTGCGCCTGATGAGTCACGAGATGCGCACCCCCCTGAACGGGGTGCTGGGCATGATCCATCTGTTGCAGCGGACCCGGTTGGACGGCGCCCAGCGCGCCTATGCCGAGAACGCCCGCCAGTCGGCCGAACATCTTTTGGGACTGGTCAACGACCTTCTGGACTATGCGCGGCTTGAGGCCGGGGCGCTGGAGTTCGACCTGGCGCCGGTCGATGTGGAGCCCCTGGTCCGCAGCGTCGCCGAACTGCTGAGCCCGCGCGCCCATGACAAGGGGCTGGAGATCGTCTGGTCCGTCGGCGCCGACGTGCCCGACATCAGGGCCGACGAGGGCCGGCTGAAGCAGGTTCTGTTCAACCTGGCCGGCAATGCGGTCAAGTTCACCGAGACCGGCGGCGTCTACATCGCGGTCGAACGGCGAAACGGCGCCGGCGGGGCGGCGCACCTGGCCTTCATCGTCGATGACACGGGCCCCGGCGTGCCGCACGAAGCCCACACGCGCATCTTCGAAGAGTTCGGCCACGCCGACGTGTCCGACGCTGTGCGACATGACGGGGCGGGCCTGGGGCTGGCGGTTGTCCGAAAACTGGCGCGGGCCATGGGCGGGTCTGTCCAGGTCGCAGACCGCCCGGGCGGCGGCGCCCGCTTCTGTTTCGAGGCCGCCTTCGATGTCGTCCCCGGCACGCGAGACCAGCCTTTGGCGGGCCTGACCGTCGCCGTCCGCTCGCCCGACATCTTCGTCCAGACCGCCGCCATCGCCCAGATCGAGGCGTCCGGTGGGCGGTTCGCCGCATCGGCGCCGGTCGTTCTGGTTGATCACGTCGGCGCCTTGTCCGGCGACTTGGCGCTTCCGCCGTCGGAGGGCCGGGGCGTGATCCTGCTGAAACCGTCCGAGCGCGATCTGATCGCAGGCTACCGCGCCCGGGGCTTCCACGGCTATCTGATCAAGCCTCTGCGCCGCGCCTCTCTCGCCGAACGGGTGCTGGCCGTCGCGGCCCAGGACGATCCCATGCGCGAGGCCGGCGCCGCCTCTCCGGCGGCTGAGGACGACCGGGTCGTCCCTGCCCGTTTCGCCGGGACGCGCGTCCTGCTGGCCGAGGACAATCCGGTCGGCGCCCTGCTGGCCCGCACCCTGTTGCAGCGCGAGGGCTGCATCGTCGAAAGCGCCGCCAGCGGTCAGGAGGCCGTCGCCGCCCTGGCCCGCGCCCGTTATGATCTGGTCTTCATGGACATGCGGATGCCGGGCATGGACGGCCCCGCCGCCGCCCGCGCCATCCGCGCCACAGGCGACGCCACCCCCATACTGGCCCTGACCGCCAACGCCTTCGCCGAAGACCGCCGCCTGTGCCTGGAGGCGGGGATGGACGACCATCTGGTCAAGCCGCTGGACGCCGAGGCCCTGCGCGCCGCCCTGACCCGCTGGACGAAGCGCGACATCCGCGCCAAGGTCGGCTGAGTTAACGGCGTCCGTCTCCGGCCGCCGCCGGAGCCGTGCATGACCGACCAGACCACCCCCGCCGCAGAAGTCGCCGCCTTGCGTCCGCAGCCAAAGGGATTCGGCGTCATCAGGGCCGCATTCCGCGAACGTCGAACCCTGGCCATGCTTCTGCTCGGCTTCTCGGCCGGCCTGCCTTTCGCCATGCTGTTCGGCACTCTGAACGCCTGGCTTTCCGAGGTGGATGTCTCCGTCGCGACCATAGGCATACTGTCTTGGGTGGGTCTTTTCGGCGCCTTCAAGTTTCTGTGGTCGCCAGCGGTCGGTCTGCATCTGCCGTTGCTGTCCCGCCTGGGGCGACGGCGGTCCTGGCTGGTCATATGCCAGTCCGTTCTCGCCCTGGTCTTCATCGTCATCGCCGCATCCCATCCGACGGGGGGCGCCATCGGCCTTCTGGCCTCGGCCGCCGCTATCGGCGCCTTTGCCTCCGCCACTCAGGACATCGTCATCGACACCTGGCGGATCGAGGCGGCGGATGACCATCTGCCGGTCGATCTGTTGTCTTCCGTGTATCAGCTCGGATTTCGCACCGCCGCTCTAGTCGGCGGCGCCGGCGCCCTCGTCTTGGCCGACACGGCGGGCTGGCCCGCCACCTTTTTCGCGGCGGCTGTGCTAATGGGGCTGGGCCTGCTTGGAACCTTCATCGCGCCTGAACCGCTCGTCGCGGCGGAAAAGGCCGTAGAGCGCGAGCGTATCGGCTCGCCTGCTCTGCGCAGGACCGCCCTTTTTGTGACCCTCGCAGCCTGGGCCTGGGCCGGCTTCATGCTGATTCGTTTCATGATTATGGCGCTGACGACTGTGCCGGCGCCGAGCGCGGGGCAATTCATCCAGTCCTGGGGGCCCTGGATTGTGGCCGCGGCGGTTTTGCTGCCAGCCGCCCTTGCCGGCGTCCTGGTCTGGCGCGGTCGCTCAACCGCCCCGGAGAGCCAGCCGGCGAACACCGTCACGGAGCGGTTTTATGACGCGATCCTGGCGCCCCTGGTGGAGCTGATGGGCCGCTTGGGTTGGGGCGCTTTAATCGTCCTGGGGTTGGTGCTCAGCTATCGTATTACGGACGGCGTCTGGGGTCCGTTCGCCTATCCCTTTTATCTTGGAACGGAAGGCGGGGGGCTGGGCCGCACGATGACCGAGGTGGCCTTGGCGTCCAAGACCTTCGGCGTCGTCATGACCATCCTGGGCATCGGCCTGGGAGGTTGGGCGCTTGTGGTCGTCGGCCGCATGCCCTGCCTCCTGATCGGCGCGGTCCTCAGCGCCGCCACCAATCTGCTGATGATGGATCTGGCTATGGGCGCGCCCGTCATCGACCCGTTCATGAGGGCGACAGGCCTCTACGGCCTGTTCAGCGTCTTCGGCGTCGGCGAACCCTTGGCCCGTCTTATGGCGGCGATCGCGGGCGAGAACATCGCGGGCGGCTTCGCCGGCGCGGCCTTCGTCGCCTATCTGTCGGCTCTGTCGAATCGACTGTTCGGCGCCGTCCAGTTTGCGGTTTTCGCCTCTCTAGCCTTGTTGATCGGCACTCTGGGCCGGGCGCCTCTGGGCGAGCTGGTGGACCGCGAAGGCTTCGCCCCGATGTTCCAGTTCGCCGCCCTCATCGGCCTGGTCGCGGTAGTGTTCTGTCTTATTGAATGGGTGCGTCTGACCCTGGAACGCCGAAAGGTTGAACGCCTCCAAGCTAAGAGCTCGAAGGCGCTCTAGCCGCTCAGTGTTTCGCCCGTTCCGCGCCCGCGCTGACGGCCGAACCGGCGGCCGAGACGTCGCGGCCGACGCCGGCGACGGTGTTGCAGGCCGAGACGGCCAGGGCGGCGGCGACGAGCGACAGGGTGATGATCTTGCGCATGGCGAACCTCGTTTATGGTCAAGCTCCGCACGAACGCCCAAGCTTGGCCTTGGTTGCGCTTCTCTGTCGCAAACAATGGATTTTCGCCGTCGTTCGAGGCTAAAGGGCCGCCATGTCCTTCACCGCCCCCCCTTTTCTGGCCACCGTCCTGACCATGTTCCCCGAAGCCTTTCCGGGCCCGCTCGGGGTGTCGCTGATCGGCACGGCTTGGCGCGAGAAGGGGCTGTGGAGCCTGGATACAGTTGACATCCGCGCCTTTTCCACAGATACGCGCGGCTTCCTGGACGACACCCCTGCGGGGGGCGGTCCAGGAGCCGTGCTTAAGGCGGACGTGGTGGCCAGGGCGGTGGATAGCCTGCCTGGGCCGAAACGGCCGCTTTTGTACATGAGCGCCCGGGGTCGGCCCCTGACCCAGGCGCGCGTCAAGGAATGGGCGACAGCGGACGGAATCGTCGTGCTGTGCGGCCGTTTCGAGGGGGTGGATCAACGGGTGCTGGACGCCCGGGGGTTCGAGGAGGTCTCGGTCGGAGACGCGGTCCTCGCCGGCGGCGAGGCGGCGGCCATGGTCGTGATCGAGGCGTGCGTAAGACTGATCCCCGGAGTGCTCGGTTCAGGCGACAGCCTGTCGTCCGAGAGTTTCGAGGACGGGCTTCTGGAGCATCCGCAGTACACGCGACCGCGGACGTTCGAGGGGCTGGATATTCCCGAGGTGCTGCTGTCGGGCGACCATAAGAAGGTCGCCGAATGGCGTCAGGCGCAGCGGGAGCAGACCACGCGGGAGCGACGGCCGGACCTCTGGCAGGCGCATCTCGCTCACCCCCGCAAGGCTTGACCTTGCGGACCAGCGGGCCCCGCCCGCCAAATGACAGGTAAAGAGCGCCAAGCTCGAGGAGAAATGACATGAACATCGTTCAACAGCTGGAAGCTGAAGAAAAAGCCCGCGTCCTGGGCGACCGCAAGATCCCGGACTTCCAGCCGGGCGACACCCTGCGCGTCAATGTGAAGATCAAGGAAGGCGAGCGCGAGCGCGTCCAGGCCTTCGAAGGCGTCTGCATCGCCCGCGACGGCGGCGGCGTGAACGAGACCTTCACCGTCCGCAAGATCTCGTTCGGCGAAGGCGTCGAACGTAAATTCCCCATTCTGTCGCCGAACGTCGAGTCGATCGAGGTGAAGCGCCGCGGCGTCGTGCGTCGCGCCAAGCTCTATTATCTGCGTGACCGTCGCGGCAAGTCGGCCCGGATCGCCGAGCGTCAGACGGTTCGTCCCGCCAAGGGCGTGGTGGTCCCGGAAACCGGCGCCGCCGACAAGGGCGACGAAGCCTGATCCCAGGCGCGTTCGCAAAACGATAAGGGCCCCGGCGGCGACGCCCGGGGCCTTTTTTGTTCGTCCGGCGCGCCTCCTACTGCGGAAACAGCGGGTTGGACGCATCCCTCTGGCCTTCCAGACTGTGTTTCAGCCCCTCCATCTGATCATGGCCCGTCTTGATGGAGGCGTAGGCGCGACGAATGGTTTCACGGGTGGTGGCCGAGATGGCCGTGTCATCCAGAGCCTTGTCGAACTTTGCGGCGATGAACCCCTCGCCGCTGTTGATCGACCCCACCACGCTGTCGTCATTCCTCAGCAGGGCGTGTTTGACGTCCAGAAAGGCGCGGTGGGCCTTGGCCAGGATGGAGCCGTGAGCCTCGGGGTCGCCGCCCAGACCGGACACGGCGGCCGACAGGTCCTCGACCACCTGGCGGCGCTCCTCGCTGCGGCGCTCGAACAGGCTGCGGAAATGGGGGTCGGTCGTCTCTTCGGCCGCCTGGGCGTAGCCGTCGGCGCTGTCCAGGGTGGTCTCGATCAGGCCGTTCAAGACCTTGATGTCATGGGCGTTGGGATTGCTCATTGCGTCGGCTCCTCCGCTTAGGCGGTCAAGCGGACAATGGCCGGACGCGGCGAAGGTTGCCGGATGCGGCGCCGCGCCCGATCAACAGGCCGTCAGAGGGCGGTCCGCAGCGACCACAGCTCAGGAAAGCACCGCTTGGTCAGGGTCGTGGCCAGATAGGCCGCCCCTTCCGTTCCGCCCGTCCCACGGCGCCGGCCGATGATGCGCTCGACCGTGACGACATGTTTGTGCCGCCAGGTCAGGAGGGCGTCGTCCAGGTCGACCAGCTTCTCAGCCAGCTGATACAGGGCCCACCAGCGCTCCGTGTCCCGATAGACCTCGAGCCAAGCCGCCTCGACAGCCTCGGACGGTTCATAGGGTTGGGTGACGTCGCGGTTCAGCACGGCCTCGGGCACCGACAGGCCGGCCTTGGCCAGCTGGGCCAGGGCGTCGTCATACAGACTGGGCGCCGCGATCGCCGCCTCCAGCGCCGCATGGGCCTGGGGTCGGTCCACATGGAACTTCAGGAAGGCGGCGTCCTTCAGTCCCAGCATGGCCTCGAAGCGACGGAACTGGTCGCTCTGGAAACCTGAGGACGCGCCCAGCACGCCCCGGAACCGCAGATAGTCGGCCGGCGTCATGGTCGCCAGAATGTCCCAGCTCTGGGTCATCACCGCCTGGATGCGGCTGACCCGCGCCAGGCTCTTATAGGCGGGGACCAGGTCGCCGGCCCGCACCAGGGTCTGGGCCAGGGCCACTTCGTGCAGCATCTGCTTCAGCCACAGCTCCTTGGTCTGGTGGATGACGACGAAGAGCATTTCGTCGTGCTGGTCCGACAGCGGGTGCTGGGTCGAGAGCAGATCGTCCAACGCCAGATAGCCGGCGTAGGTCATGTCGCGGGATTGGGTCATGCGCCGCTATCGCCCGCGGCCGGGAAAGGCGCAAGTCCGCCTATTGCTGACCCTGGCCCGAGACGTTGGCGGCCATCTGTCGGCCGGCGTCGAAGGCGTCGCGCGCGCCCTTATAGATGAAGCCGTAGGTCGGATAGACGGTCGTGCCCAGGCCGTTGATCGGATTGTACCAGACCTTGACCTGAGACCAGTCGTTGGCGGGCGAGACGTCCACGACGGTGACGTTCTCCTCCACCTTGCCGCGGCTGCCGCCCCAGTTGGCGTGGGTCACGCGCACGACCCGGTCGGTCAGAATGTCGGAAACGACGGCGACATGGCCGCGGCTCATACGGCCTTCGGGGCGGAAGACCAGGACCGAACCGGTCTCGGGGGCCTTGCCCGTGCGGAACTTCTCGGCGGCTTGACGCCACCAGGTCCAGGCGTCGCCGAAGATGTTGATGCCCGAGAACATGCGGGCGAAGGTCACGCACTGCCAGTAGGGCTCGTCAGCCTTTGCATGGGAGGGAACTGCGCCCAATGCAAAAAAACCGAGGGTCGCCGCAACCGCGGCGGCTTTGAGCCGTTTTGTCATGCTGAGGCCGTATCCCGACTGCCGATGGTGTTTTTAGAACACAGGCTCTCAGGATTCGACAACCGTTTTCGACATACCGCCGTCAGGCGACGGATGATGTGCCGTGGCGCTTGACACGGGTTTGCGTCGCTTGGTCAACCCCCTCAAAGCCTGTCGCGCCGGGCGTTCCACCAGGTGATAGGAGACAGCGGCGACGACCGGTAAAAGGGCCAGAATCGCCAGCCACACGAAAATTTGAAGTTGCTTGTCTGGAGCCTCTGTCAGCTTCGCCGCCAGACCGACGGCCAGCAGATTCCACGGCACGCAAACCATATAGACCGAATAGCTGATCTCCCCCAGATAGACGGCGGGACGGGAGGCCAGCCAGCCGGCCCTCGCATTGGGCAAGGCGGCCAGGGCGAGGATCAGAGCGCCGGCGCACAGGACAGTGATCCCATCCCACAGCCCCAGGGCCGCACTGCCCATCATCAGGACGAAGGCGATCGCCGCGCCTGCCCCCGCCGCCGGGGCGGACAGCTGCGCCCCGGCCTTGCGATAGACCAGATAGAGGGCGCACCCCAGGGCGAAACAGGGGACGATCCGAAGCGCGCCCCAGCGAATGGTGGCCTCCGTCAGGGGAAAGCCCGCCGTCTGTTCGAACACGAAATAGAGCACCGTCAAAAAGGCCGCCGTTCCCACCACGGCCGCGACCGGCTTGTCGCGCAGACGCCAGAAGACGAAGGCGAACAGGGGAAAGCACAGATAGGCGAACCATTCCGCCGAGATCGACCAGGACGGATGGTTCCACCCGGCCACCGGCGCCAGACCCCAGGCGTGGAGCATCAGCAGATTGGCGGGAAGCGACGACCAGGACAGGACGTTGGCGTCCACGCTCATTCCCGCGATCAGGGCCGCCGCCGCCAGCCCGCCGACCCCGATCAGGGTGGCGAGATGCAGCGGATAGACCCGGGCGATGCGCGCCCACAGGAAGCCGCGATAGGAAAACCGCTTCTCGCCCGCCGCCTGAAGATAGACGTGGCTCAGAATGAAGCCGGACAGGACGAAGAACAGTTCAACGCCCAGATAGCCTTTGGCGACCACGGTCGTCTGCGGCGCCCCGGCCAGATTGGGCCAGAAGGTGTAGACGGCGACCCACAGGGCCGCGGCGAACCGCAGGGCGGTCAAGGGGCGAAGATCGGCCGGCGTTTGAACGGGGGTCATGGTCTCACCTTGGCACGTCAGGCTTTGCGAACCATGAAGGCCGCAAGAACGGCGCCTGCCGCCTTTTGGCCCGGCCGGGGCACTAACCGACCCAGGCCCCGTGGAAGCCGGCGGGCAGGGCGAAGTCCGCAGCCCAGCTGACGACCGGCCCGTCCTCGATCCGGGCGGCGTCGAACACATGCAGTTCGGTGCGACCGGCGTCCAGATTGATGGAGGGGCCGATCAGCCAGGCGTCCCGCTCGGCCGTCGCGCCGGGCTTGGGCGCGAACAGCACCTCTTCAACGACCTGATGGCGGCCGAAGGTGAAGCCCTCGGATCGACCCGTCTCCCAGTCCTGCAAGGCCAGGCCGGTGGGCAGAGGCCGGCCGCGCGTTTCTCCGCCCGTATGGACGGTCAGGCGTCGCTTAAGCCCCCGACGACGCGGATCGCTCTGCGGAAACTCCCCGACGGCGTTGGAGCGCGTCATTTCGGCCCGCCCGTCAGGTCGAAGGGTGATCAAGGCCAGGGTCGCCGGATCCCCTGGAACCGTTCCCTGCCCCTCCACCAGCACCCTCGCCCCATCGACGGCGAAGCGCGGATCCTCGGCTGCGGCGACATCGAAGCGAATGGTCCCGTCCGCCTCGGCCCAGGCGTCGCCCAGGTGGAAGTGGAAGAAGCCGGGCAGTTCATAGATCCGCCGCCGGCTCAGATCGTCCTTGTCCAGCACCATGACCTGGGTTCCCGCCTCAGGCCGCCAAACCAGGCCGTTGATGATCGGCGTCGCCTGGGTCTCAAACAGCCAGGGCTGCATCACCAGGATCAGATGCCGGTCAGTCGCCGTGAAGTCGTGCATATAGCTGGCGCGCGGCAGACGCAGGACCTCCGCCTGATTCAGTCCCCCGTCGGGATTTAGCCGCCAGATCACCGCCCGATCGCCTGCCGCGCCGACGTTCCAGATCGAGCCGTCCGGTCCCCGACGCGGGTGGGCCTGGAAGGGCATGCCCTTCAGATCGCTCCGCAGGGTGACGAACGCCTGGGTGGACAGGTCGGCGGCGTCCATGGCCAGGGGCGACCCGCCCTCCCACAGGGCCCAGATCCGATCGCCCGCCGGCATGACCCCCGTATTGGCGGCGTTGGCGTCGTCATTGGAGCCGACGCGCGCGCGGGCGTCGCCGCGCGTGCCGAAGCCGGGAGTGACCACGGCGTCCAGCTCCGTCTCGGTGCGACGTTTGGGCGTATCGGCGAAACGGGCCTCCAGCGTGGCCTGACCGTCCTGAATCCGGAAGGCCCGCATCAGTCCGTCCCCGTCGAACCAGTGGGTCGCCGATCCGCCCGGGCGGCGGAAGCGCCCCGGCCCATTGCGATAAAGCACGCCCTCCAGACCCGCCGGCGCCCGGCCATGAATCAGGCGCAGGGCGTGACGGGGCGCGTCGGCGGCGACATCGCGCGTCGCCAGGGCCCAGTCGGCCTTCAGTTCGGCGACGGCGTTCAAGGCGGCGGCCGCGCGCGTCATTTCGGGCGTGGCCACGGCGGCGGACAGGGCGGCGGCGCCCATCAGAAAGGCGCGGCGGGAGTGGATCATGATCAGGCTCCTGAATTTGAGACGGAGGGCGGCGGCGGGATCTACTTCAGGGTGATCGTCTGTTCGACCGACCCGGCCGCCGGGAAGCGGGCGCGGTCCCAGGAGGCCGGGCCCATATTGCCGACCGCATTGTTGGAGAAGGCGAAGGGCTCGGTCGGCATGCCGAAGGGATTGGTGTTCATCCGCCCGTCGGCGTTCAGATCGTGGAAGGCGCGCACCGCATAGTCGCCGTCGGGCAGGTCGTCGAAGGTGATGCGGGTCTCGCCTGCTGCGGCGTCCAGCTGGGCCGCCTTGGCCGGTCGGCCCGCCTGATAGGCCTCGGCGCTGTCGAAGACGGCGACCATGATCCGGCCTTCTGCGGCCGCGTCCGGAAAGACGACGGTCAGGTCGGCGGCGAAGGCGGGCGCGGCGGCGAGAGCGGCGACGGCGGCGGAAAGGATGAGGGCGGAGAACTTCACGGCGGCGATCCTGTTGGGTGAGAACCGACGGCCGGCTCTCGATGACCGGACCGTGCCGCCCGTCCGCAGCCGCCGCCAGCGGACTTGCGGCGCTGGACAGTCCGTTTTCGCCAGTGACCGTGCGCCGCCGCCGGCGAAGCGTGAACGCCCATGTCGGATCCGCCGCGCAAAGAAAAAGGCCCGGAACCTGGGTTCCGGGCCTGTCTCTCTGTGCGCCTGCGAACGCCGGACCTAGTCCAGGGTGCGCTTGATCTCTTCGACCGTGAAGCACTCGATGTAGTCGCCTTCCTTGATGTCCTGGAAGCCCTGGAACTGCATGCCGCACTCCTGGCCCGAGGGCACCTCGTTGACCTCGTCCTTGAAGCGTTTGAGCGTGTTGAGCACGCCCAGCTCCAGCACCACCACGTCGTCGCGGATGATGCGGACGCGGGCGCCCTTGCGCACGACGCCTTCGGTGACGCGGCAGCCGGCGATCTTGCCGACCTTGGAGATGTCGAAGACCTGAAGCACGTGGGCGTTGCCCAGGAAGGTTTCGCGTTGCAGCGGCGCCAGCATGCCCGAGAGCACGCCTTTCATGTCGTCCAAGAGGTCGTAGATGATCGAATAGTAGCGGATCTCGACCCCCTCGCGGTCGGCCAGATCGCGCGCCTGTTTCGAGGCCCGGACGTTGAAGCCGAGGATCGGCGCCCCGGCCGACTTGGCCAGGTTGACGTCGCTCTCGGTGATGCCGCCTGCGCCGGAATAGACGATGCGGGCGCGGACCTCGTCGTTGCCCATCTTCTCCAGCGAGGCGGCGATGGCTTCGCCCGAACCCTGGACGTCGGCCTTGATGACCACCGGCAGCTCGTTGATCTTCTTGGAGCCGAGCTTGGCCATCATGTCGACCAGCGAGACCGAGCCGCCCGAAACCTGGGCCTTTTCGCGCTTCACCCGCTGACGATATTCGGTCAGCTCGCGGGCGCGGGCCTCGGAATCCACCACGGCGAAGACGTCGCCCGGCGACGGCGCCTCGTCCAGACCCAGGATCTCGACCGGGACGGAGGGGCCGGCGTCGGTCAGCTGTTCGTTGCGCTCGTTCAGCAGGGCGCGAACCTTGCCCCAGGCGCCGCCGGCCACGACGATGTCGCCGCGCTTCAGCGTGCCGCGCTTGACCAGGACGGTGCCGACGGGGCCGCGACCCTTGTCCAGCTTGGCCTCGATGACCACGCCCTCGGCCGATCGGTCGGGGTTGGCGCGCAGGTCCATGACCTCGGCCTGGACCAGGATGGCTTCCAAGAGGCCGTCCAGGTTCATCCGCTCCTTGGCGGAGACCTCGATGATCTGGGTGTCGCCGCCCAGGCTCTCGGCGATCACTTCGTACTGCAGCAGTTCGCTGACGACCTTCTGCGAGGTGGCGCCGGGCTTGTCCATCTTGTTGACGGCGACGATCAGCGGCGCCTCGGCCGCCTTGGCGTGCTGGATCGCCTCGATCGTCTGGGGCATGACGCCGTCGTCGGCGGCCACGACCAGAACCACGATATCGGTCACATTGGCGCCGCGCGCCCGCATGGCCGAAAAGGCGGCGTGGCCGGGCGTGTCCAGGAAGGTGACCTTCTGGCCGTCTTCCAGACGCACCTGATAGGCGCCGATATGCTGAGTGATGCCGCCGGCTTCGCCGCCCGCCACATCGGTGGTGCGCAGCGCGTCCAGCAGCGAGGTCTTGCCGTGGTCGACGTGGCCCATGATGGCCACGACCGGGGCGCGGACTTCGGAGGCATCGGCGTCGTCCGCCTCGCCCAGGAAGCCGGTTTCCACGTCGGATTCGGACACACGCTTGACGGCCATGCCGAATTCCTCGGCCACCAGTTCGGCGGTGTCGGAATCGATCACGTCGTTGATCTTCATCATCATGCCCTGCTTCATCAGGAACTTGATGATGTCGACGCCCCGCACGGCCATCCGGTTGGACAGCTCCTGCACGGTGATGACGTCGGGAATGACCACTTCGCGCGGACGGTTCGGCGTATCGGTCGAGCCGCCCTTGCGCTTTTCCTTCTCGCGTTCGCGGGCGCGGCGGACCGAGGCCAGGGAGCGCATCCGCTCGGCGGCGTCGCCGTCGCCGACCACGGACTGGATGGTCATCCGGCCTTCGCGGCGCTTGGGCTCGCCGCGGGTGCGGCTGACCGCCTTGCCGGCGTCGGAGAAACGCTTGTCGCGGTCGTCGTCGCGCGCGACGGGGCGGCCGAAGCCGGCGCCGGGCGCGCGGCTGGGACGGGCCACTTCAGGGGTGGCGGGCGGGGCGTTCGGAGCCGCTCGGCCGCCGGGGCCGGTGCGCGGGCCGCCGGGGCGGGCGGCGCCGGGGGCCGGGCGGGGGTTCAGGGCCGAATAGCGGACCGGCTCGGCCGGCTTGGCGCCCTGGGGACGCTGGCCGCCGGGGCCGGGGCGGCCGCCCTGGGGACGGTCGCCTTGCGGGCGCTCGGACGACTGAGGACGATCTGAATAGGACCGGTCGCCGCCGCCCATCGCCTGTTCGCGGGCCGAACGGCCGCCGAAGGCGGGGCGTTCCGGCGCCGCACGCTGCGGATTGCCAGGCTTGGGCGCGCGTTGGCCGAAGTTGACGGTCGGACGCGCCGGGGCGGCGGGACGGGCAGGCGCCGGCGTCGGAGCGACCGGCGCCGGGGCGGGCGCGGACGCAGCCGGCGTCGGAGCCGGGGTCGGCTTGGGCGCAGGCTTGACCGGCTGAGGCGCGGCGGCGGCCAATTTGGCGGCCTCGGCGCGGGCGGCCTCGGCTGCGGCCTTGGCGGCGGCGGCCTCTTCGCGCGCGGCCTGGGCGGCGCGTTCATTGGCGGCGGCGCGCTCACGCTCGGCGGCTTCGCGCGCGGCCTTTTCAGCGGCGGCGGCGCGTTCGCGTTCGGCGTTGGCCTGGGTCGCCAGGGCGATGGCGCGGCGACGGGCCTCCTGCTCCTCAGGCGACAGACCCCCGCCGGCGGGCTGGGCCGGGCGCTGGCCCTGCGGACGCGGCGCCTGTCCCGCCTGCTGCGGGCGAGCGACATCGAAGCCTTGCGGGCGTTGCGGCCCGCCGGCGCCGGGGCGTCGCTTGGTCTCGACCACCACCGTCTTGGATCGGCCATGGCTGAAGCTCTGCTTCACGGTGCCGGTCGAAACCGATCCCGCGGCGCGCGGCTTCAGGCTCAGCGGCGCCCGCGGTCCCGTTTGGGACGGCGTTCCGCCGGTGTTCGAACCCTGGCCTTGGTTGGTCTTGTCGTTTTCGTCGCTCATCCGGTCGCTTTACTTGGGGCGGAAAAGCCCGCCGTCGTCTCAATACCCATAAACGGCCGTGAGCCCGTCTCCGCCCCTGGAGACAGGCCCTCGGCCGCCAAAATCCTCAGCTCGCCCCACCGTGATTAAAATCAGTCGGGGGTGCGCCCGCCGGTCCGTCCTCGACACCGGAAATCTCCCAGTGAAGGGGGCGAAGCGGCCGAAATCCAGCCAGTCGTTCGACCTCTAGGGTCCACCGATCGGCGCGTCCGCCCGCAAGCAGGACGGCGTGTATCGCATTTTCCAGCCCAAGGGCCAAACTCAAATCGTCCGCCGTAAAGGCGCCGCAGACCTTGGCGGTCTGATGGCGGGCCAATGCGAGGATTTTGCCACGGCCGTCGGCGGCCCCGTCGGAGGCCTCGATCACCCAGTCGGCCTTGCCGGCCCGCAGGGCCGCAGCGGACTTTTCGAAGCCTGAGATAAGCACGCCTTCGCGCCGGGCAAGACCCAGCTGGTCCAAACAACGCCGGACCAGCAGCCGCTCGACCAGATCCGCCAGATCGGCCGGCGCGGTCAGCTTCGTCTTTGCGGCGCGCGTGAAGCCGTTCTTCTTGACCGCCGCCTCGACCGAGGCGCGGCTGGCTTCGACCCACAGGCCGCGACCGGGCAGTTTGCGCCCCAGGTCGGGAACCACCTGACCCTCGGGCCCGGCGACGAAACGGATCAGACGAGATTCGTCCATGACCTGGTGGCTGACCAGGTCCCGGCGTTCCCTATCGATCGTCGCGTCGCGCAAGCTCATGAAGGGCCAGGTCTCCCATCACGTGTTCGACGGTTCGGCGTCGTCGGACGCCTGGCCTTCGCCACCGGCCTCGCCGAACACCTGGTCGGGATCGTACTCGCCCTCGGCGTAGTCGCCCTCGTCCTCATACTCCGGCTCGGGCTGCGGCAGTTCCGAGGCGTCGATCCAGCCGGCGGCCACACGGGCCTGTAGGATCAGCAGTTCGGCCTCTTCCTGGGCCAGGTTGAAGCTTTCCAGAACGCCCGGGACCTTGACCCGTTCGCCGTTCTTCACCTCGTAGCCGCCGCGAATTTCGTCGGTCGCCAGATCGGCCAGGTCCTCGACGGTCTTGACCCCGCCTTCGCCCAAGGCGACCGCCATGGCGAGCGTCACGCCCGGCACGTCCAGAACCGCGTCCTCGACGCCCAGTTCGACGCGCTTGGCGTCCAGCTCGGCGGCCTTGCGGTCCAGATATTCGCGGGCGCGGGTCTGAAGCTCCTCGGCCGTCTCCTCGTCAAAGCCCTCGATTTCCGAGACCTCGTAGGGGTCGACATAGGCCAGGTCTTCCACCGTGGCGAAGCCTTCGGTGACCAGCAGCTGGGCGATGACCTCGTCCACGTCCAGGGCTTCCTGGAACAGGGCGGTGCGCTCGCCGAACTCGCGCTGGCGACGCTCGGAGTCCTGGCTCTCGGTGATGATGTCGATCTGCCAGCCGGTCAGCTGGCTGGCCAGACGCACGTTCTGGCCGCGGCGGCCGATGGCCAGCGACAGCTGTTCGTCGGGCACGACGACTTCCACCCGGCCGGCTTCCTCGTCCAGCACCACCTTGGACACCTCGGCCGGAGCCAGCGCGTTGACGATGAAGGTGGGCTCGTCCGGGTTCCACTGGATGATGTCGATCTTTTCGCCCTGCAGTTCGGCGACGACCGCCTGAACCCGCGAGCCGCGCATGCCGACGCAGGCGCCCACGGGATCGATGGAGCTGTCGTTCGACAGCACCGCCATCTTGGCGCGCGAGCCGGCGTCGCGCGCGGCGGCGCGGATCTCGATCACGCCGTCA
This sequence comes from Brevundimonas sp. GW822-FHT03E11, assembly GCF_058801445.1. Lineage (NCBI taxonomy): Bacteria > Pseudomonadati > Pseudomonadota > Alphaproteobacteria > Caulobacterales > Caulobacteraceae > Brevundimonas > Brevundimonas sp. GW822-FHT03E11. The sequence goes on from NZ_JBXANG010000009.1 coordinate 119,402, forward strand.
TAGACTTCCGGCACTTCCTGGGCGAACAGCTTGGCCATGAAGCCCGGGTGGGCGCGCGACAGCATGACCTGCGGGCCCTTGGCCTCGGGCCGGACGTCGTAGATGTAGGTGCGGATCCGGTCGCCGATGTTGAACACCTCGCGCGGGATGGACTGGTCGCGGCGCATGACGCCCTCGCCCCGGCCCAGGTCGACGATGGTGTTGCCGTATTCCACGCGCTTGACCGTGCCGTTGACGATCTCGCCGACGCGATCCTTGAACTCTTCGTACTGGTTGGCGCGCTCGGCCTCGCGGACCTTTCCGGTCACGACCTGGCGGGCCATCTGGGTCTGGACCCGGCCGAACTCGAACGGCGGCAGCTGTTCGACATATTCCTTGCCGACCTCGGCCTCGGGGTCGCGCTTCAGGGCGTCGCGCAGCCGCACCATGGCGCTGTCGTTGAACTCCTCCAGCTCGTCTTCCGGCTGCCAGTCGTCCTCGACGATGGTGACGTGACGGGTCAGGGACAGTTCGCCGGTCTTGTGGTCGATCTTGGCGCGGATGTCGTGATGGGCGCCGTAGCGCGACTTGGCGCCCTTCTGGATCGCCTCCTCAATCGCCTCGATGACGATTTCGCGGTCGATGTTCTTCTCGCGGGCCACGGCCTCGGCGATCTGCAGCAGTTCGAGGCGGTTGGCGGAAATACCGGTGACGGCCATCAGGCTTTGTCCTCAGAAGGGGTCGTGGTGTCGGTGTCAGTGTCGTCGGCCTCGCCTTCCGGCAGGCCGTCGTCTTCAGGTTCGCCGCGGGCGGCGCGGATGGCGGCGCCCCGTTTCATCAGGGCGTCGGTCAGGACCAGCTTGGCGTCGGCCAGCCAGTCGAAGGGGATCAGGGCGGTGTCCTCCTCACCCTCCAGGTCGATCAGGACATTGCCGTCCTCGAACCCGGCCAGGACGCCCTTGAAGCGTTTGCGGCCCTCGATCATCCGGTCCGTCTCCAGCCGCGCCTCCTCGCCTTCGAACAGGTCGAAGTCGATGGGACGGGTCAGGGGCCGGTCGATGCCGGGAGAGGAGACCTCCAGCAGATATTCGCCGGAGATCGGGTCGGCGGCGTCGAAAACCTCCGACACGGCCCGGCTCAGCTTGGCGCATTGCTCCACCGAGATGTCGTGGTCGGACGGGCGCTCGGCCATGATCTGCAGGCGCTGGCGCCTGGAGCCGCTCATCAGCCGCACGCGCACGACCTCGAGCCCGAGCGACTCCGCGATCGGGTCGATCAGCTCCAGCAGTTGGCGGTCCTGGGCGGTCTTTGCGCGCAAGCGGCGAATATCCAAAACAAAAGCGGCGGTCCGTCCGGGCCGCCGCTTTGAACGACGCCGTTGGACGCCGGTCTAACGATGTGGAGCGCCATATAGGCCCTTCACATTCGCTTGTCAGCCCTCTTCGTTCAAACCAGCGCCAGCCGCCCCAGATAATCCATCTTGCCCAGCGGCACGCCCTCCTTGCGTAGGACGGCGTAGGCGGTCGTGACGTGGAAATGGAAGTTGGGCAGGACGAAACTGGTCAGATAGCCCAGGCCTTCGAAGTTCAGCTCCCGGCTCGGCGTCTTCAGGCGGATCGGCCGGGCCTCGGCGCCGGCGAAGGCGGCGGGGTCGACGCTGTCGATGAAGGCCAGGGTGCGGGCGATCCGGTCCTTCAATTCCGCGAAGGTTGTCTCCGTGTCCGCCATGGAGGGATTGTCGACGCCGGCCAGCCGCGCCACGGCGCCCTTGGCCGTGTCCGAGGCCAGCTGCACCTGGGCGACCAGGGGGCGCATGTCGTCGTGCAGCCGGGCCTGGATCAGGACGGTCTCGTCGAAACCCTCCGCCAGGGCCTTGTCCAGGAAACCGGACAGATTGGTCAGGCCGCGCGCCAGAACGGGCGTGGCGAAGTCGTAGATCGAGAGGGTCATTCAAGGGCTCCGGTGAAGACGGCCTAAGCTGGGCGGTTCATCGCCGCCGCGCCAGACCGTCCTCGACGAAGCCGCCTAGAATTCCTCCCAGCCGTCTTCGGCGGGAGCAGCCTGTTGGGCGGGCGCGGCGCCGCCGCGGCCCAGGGTCTTGAGGGCTTGGACCATGCGGTGGGCCGGCTTGGCCAG
>NZ_JBXANG010000010.1:0-120844 GCF_058801445.1 Brevundimonas sp. GW822-FHT03E11
GCGCTGCAGAACCTGAACAAGACCAACTCGGAGTTGGAGCGGACCCAAAACCGCATCAACACCGGCATGAAGGTCTCGTCGGCCAAGGACAGCGGGGCGATATTCGCCATCGCCACGTCCCAACGCGCCGCCGCCAGCGCTCAGGACTCAGTCCGCAGCTCGATCCAGCGCGGCCAATCCATCGTCGACGTGGCCCTGGCCGCCGGCGATACGATCACGGCCGCTCTGGAAGAGATGAAGGGCCTGGCCGTCAGCATCGCCGGTTCCACCGGCTCGGCCAAGACCTCCTATGAGAACGAGTTCGCGGCCCTGGGTCAGGAAATCAAGAGCGCGCTGGACGGCGCCAGCTTCGACGGGGTCAACCTGTTGAAGACGGCCTCAACCGGCGGCACTGCGGTCAACGTCCGTATCGGCACGGGCGCCACCGACACCAAGACCATCGGCATCACGACCGATCTCAGCGCCAATACGGACCTGGCCAAGTTCACGGCCGCGTCTCCGACGGTGGCTGACTTCACCTCGGCCAACGTCGATCTGGTGATGACGGCCGTGACGACGGCCCTGTCGACCCTGGGCACCCAGTCCAAGTCGCTGGGGCGCACCATCAGCTTCGTCAACAAGCTTCAGGACTCCCTTGAAGCCGGCGTGGGCAATCTGGTGGACGCCGACCTGGCCAAGGAAAGCGCGCGCCTGACCGCCCTGCAGACCAAGCAACAGCTGGGCGTGCAGGCGCTGTCGATCGCCAACTCCTCCAGCCAGACCGTGCTGAGCCTCTTCCGCTAAGACCCGGAGGCCCGGTCGCCTCGGCGGCAGGGCCAAGGTCTTGAACCCCGAGCAAAACGCTCCCGTCGCCAAAACGGCGTCGGCCATCACGAAGTGAAGAAGGAACGCCAAAATGGCGAGCATCAATACGAACTACGGCGCTTCGATCGCGCTGCAAAACCTGAACAAGACCAACTCGGAGCTGGAGCGGACCCAAAACCGCATCAACACCGGCATGAAGGTCTCGTCGGCCAAGGACAGCGGGGCGATCTATTCGATCGCCACGTCGCAACGGGCCGCCGCCGCTTCGCAAGACGCGGTCCGCGCCGGTCTGCAACGCACCCAATCGATCACCGACGTGGCCCTGGCCGCAGGCGATACGATCACGGCCGCTCTGGAAGAAATGAAGGGGCTGGCGGTCAGCATCGCCGGATCCACCGGCGCGGCCCAGACCTCCTACCTGGCCGAATACAACGCCCTGGGTACGGAAATCGCTTCGGCGATCACCGGCGCCTCCTTTGACGGCGTCAACAGCCTGACGGCGCTCGGCTCGAACGCGGCGATCACCGCCGTGAACACCGGCAGCATCACCGCCGCCAACGCCACGACCGCCAACGTCGACGCCGCCATTGCGGCGACGACCTCGACCCTGTCGACCCTGGGCACCCAGTCCAAGTCGCTGGGCCGTCAGATCAGCTTCGTCAACAAGCTTCAGGACGCTCTTGAAGCCGGCGTGGGCAATCTGGTGGACGCCGACCTGGCCAAGGAAAGCGCCAAGTTGACCGCCCTGCAGACCAAGCAACAGCTGGGCGTGCAGGCGCTGTCGATCGCCAACTCGTCGAGCCAAACCCTGCTCGGCCTGTTCCGCTAAGGCGAGCGGCCGGGGCGGTTTCGCGACCGCCCCGGCCATCGTCCTCGTTTCATCAAGGAGACGCGGAGTGATCCGCGCAAGGAGCCATGACGGAGAATGTCGCCAGAATAAGCAGCGCTCTTGCACCCGTCGCACCCGCCAAGGCGGCCGAAGCCTCCTTGGAGGTGAAGCCCGTGAACGCCTCGGCCGCCGCGCCGACCGCGGATGAAGCGCCCCAGACGCCCAACAGTCTTGCAGACGCCGGACGCTATCGTCTGACGATCGAGGCGGTCGGTCGTCACCGCTTTGTCTACAAGGTTCTGGATCGGGTGACGGGCGAGGTGATCCGCCAACTGCCTCGCGAAGACGTCGAGAAGCTGATCAGCGATCCGACCTATCGCGGAGGCCGGGTGGTCGACACCGCCGTCTGAGCCGGCGGGAGAGCCTGAATTTTTTAACGCCGCCGGCCCGCCGGACGGCGCAATCATGGTTTCCGGGGCGTTAACCATCCGCTCACGACTCATGATTAATACTGGCAGGAACAGAAAGTCCGGGGCTTGAAGCCATGACCAGCAGTATCCACACCAACACCTCGGCGATGATCGCCCTGCAGAACCTGAATCGCACCAGCGAGAACCTGGCGTCGACGCAGAGCCGGGTGAATACGGGACTGAAGGTGCAGGGCGCCAAGGACAATGCTGCGGTGTGGGCTGTGGCCCAGGGCCAGCGGGCGGACCGAGGGTCGCTGGAGGCGGTCACCACCAGCCTGAACCGCGCCACCTCGATCGCCGACGTCTCCCTGGCCGCCGGGGAGCAGATTTCGGACATCCTCCTGGAGCTGAAGCAGAAGGCCACTGCGGCTGCCGACCCCAGCGCCACGGCGGCGACGCGCGCCTCCTACGATCAGGAATTCCAGTCGCTGCTGAAGTCGATCCAGTCGTTCGCCGACAACGCCATCTTCGACGGCGCCAATATTCTGGACGGCTCGGCGACGGCGGATCTGAACTTTCTCGCCAGCGCCGACGGCAATGAGACGATCGCCTTGAAGCGTCAGAACCTCGGCCTGGTGGGCTTGGGTCTGGCGGCCAACTCCTTCGATTCCGATCCCGCCACCGCCGGCGTTCAGGCCTGGACCAACAACGCCGCCACGCCGGAAGACGAAACCCTGCTGAATGCCGCGCCCGACCTGCTGACCCAGGAAAAGGCCAAGTTCGCCCTTCAGCGGATCGATGCGGCCATCACCGTCGCCGGCTCGCGCCTGTCGGAACTGGGCGCCCAGGCCAAACAGATCGAACGCCACACCACCTATGTCGGCAAGCTGTCGGATTCGCTGGAGGCGGGCATCGGCAATCTGGTGGACGCCGACCTGGCCAAGGAAAGCGCGCGACTGCAGGCCCTGCAGGTCCAGCAGCAGCTGGGGGTTCAGGCCCTGGCGATCGCCAACCAGGCGCCGCAGATGATCCTGTCGCTGTTCAAGGGCTGATAGGGCGACTTAACAGCTCGTTATCGCTTGCGTCGTAGGCTGCCCCTGAGCGGAGCCGCGCTATGATAAGCAACAGCTATTTGCTAGGTCTGTATGGGATTTCGGCGGACTCGTCCTCGCTGATCGGCGCCTCTGCGACTCCGGCCAAGGCCAAGAAGACCCAGCCCACCGCGCCCTGGGCCAATTCCTCTGCTGCGACGGCGCCCAAGGCCAGCGACCTGGTGCGGGCGGCCCTGGCCGGGCGCAAGGTGATCGACGAGAGCGCCGTCGATCTGGATATGGCGGGCGCGTCCCCCGACTATCGCAAGCTTTTCGCCATCTACCAGGGACTGAACACGCTGAGCGCCCTGGCGGATCGCGCCGACGACAAGGGGTTGACCAAGCTCGAGGCGGATCAGCTGAACCGGCGCTTCTCCGCCGGTCTCGAAGAGGTGTCCAAATATCTCCAGACTGCCAAGTTCGAGGATTTGAAGGTCGTTCAGGGCGTCTCTAAAACCAGTGTGAAGACCGGCTACGCCCAGGAAAAGGCGCCCGCCAGCTTCGTCGCCAAGCCGATCCATGAGGGCACCCTGGATGCGCCGGTCGCCGCCTTCGCCGGCGACGTCAAGTTCGCCATGTCGGTCAAGAGCGCCACGGGAACCGTCTCGGTGTCCATGGACCTGTCGGAGATGGGCGATACGACGCGCACCCTGGACAATGTCGTGGCCTATATGAACGGCAAGCTGGAAGCGGCCGGGGTAGCCAGCCGCATGGGCCGCGAAATGATCAAGGTCGAGCCCAAGACGATCAAGAGCGGCGACAAGACCATCACCCTGCCGGCGGGGCCGGACCAGTGGGCGTTGAAGGTCTGGGGTTCTTCCGGGGAGACCGTCTCCTATCAGGCCGTCGATACGTCTGACGCCGTCTATGTGACGCAGAATGTCGGCGGGACGACGGGTTCGAGCCAGCTTTTGAAGTTTCAGACGGACGGGGGCGCCGCCCCGACGCCGCAGCAGGGCGTGGCTGACCCCTTCTGGGTCGAAGGCCGGGTGGGCCGATCCGAACTTCCGCCGGGCGTCGAATCCGTCCGCGACAGCGTGACGACCGCCGACGGCTCGGTTTGGGTGTTGGCTGACCTGAAGGCGGGGGAGGCCAATCAGCCCATCAAGGGGACGCGCGACGTCGCCCTGATGAAGTACGACAGCGCCGGAAATCTGGTGCAGACCAAGCTCCTGGGCGCCGCCAGCAAGGCCAACGGCTTTTCTCTGGCGGCGGCGGCGGACGGCCGCATCGCTGTCGCGGGCTCTGTCACCGGGGCCCTTGAGCCGGGCAAGAGCGGGGCCGATGCGGCTGTGGCCGACAGTTTCGTCACCGTCTTCGACAGTTCGGGCCAGGAGCTTTGGACCCAACGCCGCGGCGCGAAGGCGGCGGACGAAGCGACCCAGGTGGGCTTCGGCGCCGACGGCCTGGTCTATGTCGCGGGTCGGTCGAAGTCGGCCATGCCGGGCACGATGGCTCTCGGCGGCTGGGACAGCTATGTGCAGACCTTTTCCCAGACCGCGCCGGATCGAAAAGGCGTCGTGACTGCGATCAACATGTCCACCCAGCAGTTCGGCACGGCGGGAGACGATTCGATCCAGGCCATGACGGTGTCCGGCGCGGATTTGTTCACCGCCGGCGTGGAGAACGGCCGCGCGGTGGTTCGCCGGTTCACGCTGGACGCCTCGGGCGTTCCCACCCTGGCCGCGACGCGCGACCTGGGATCGGCCAGCGGCAAGATCGCGGGGATTTCCGTCGAGAACGGCAGGGTGGTCCTGACGGGGGAAACCAGCAATCCGGCCCTGGACCTGGGAAGCCCGACCCAGGCGCATGCGGGGGGCACGGACGTCTTCGTCGCCGCCTTCTCGACCGATCTTCAGGACACCGGCGCCGATCGCCTGACCTATTTCGGCGGGGCGGGGGACGACACCGCCGCCGATGTCGAGGTGCGCAACGGCAAGGTCTGGATCACCGGCTCCAACCGGGACGAGGGGGCGACAAAGACCGATCCGACGCGCGCCTATCTGGCGCGGCTGGATCTGGCGACGGGCGCGGTGGAGTCCAACCAGACCTGGCGCGCCGACGGCGACCAGGCCAAACCCGCCAGCCTCAGCATCGTCTCCGGCGGCGCCAGCGTTCTGGATCGGCTGGGCTTGCCGCAGGGCGAAGTCATGCAGGCGGACTCCAAACTTCTGACCGTGGCGACCTCCGCCCGTGTCGGGGATCAGTTCTCGATTACCCCGGCCAGCGGGGGGCGAGCCCTGACCGTCACCATCGAAGCCAAGGATACGCTGGACACCCTGGCCAAGAAGATTTCCGTCGCCTCGGGGCGTCAGCTGGAGGCCAAGATCGTCTCCGACCTGAAATCGAATCCGCCGACCCAGAGGCTGCAGATCACCCCCGCGGCCAATCGCGAGGGCGCGGTCATCACGGCCGGACCCGCCGGCAAGGATGCTCTGGCCGCCCTGGGTCTGACGCCCGGCCTCATCAGCAAAACGGCGACGAGCGACAAGAAGACGATCGGGCTGAATCTGCCCAACACTCTGAATCTGAACGACGCCGCCTCGATCAAGGCCGCGAACGACGCCCTGGCCGCCGCCCTGACGGCGGTCCGCTCCGGCTATCGCGCCCTGGCTCCCTCCACTGGGACGATCACCAACACCCAGACGAACAAGGGCTCGTCCACCGTCTATCAGCAGACCCAACTGGCCAACTATCAGGCGGCGCTCAGCCGTCTTGTCGGCTGATTGCGAAGGCGCGTGGTTCCCGGTTGACGGCCGGCGCCGGTTCCGGGTTATTGGACGCCTCAGTCGCGAAAGTTCGCCATGGCCCTTCCTCAAGACAATCGCGTCATCATCGCCGTCGGCGCCGGACTGGTGATCATCGCCGCCGTCGTCCTGGCTCTGATCTTCACCAGCGGCGGCGACAAGACCCCCCAGACGCCGCCTGCGGCCAAGGGCGGCCTGACGGTCGATCTGGCCGACGCCCCCTCGCTGGAGCCGACGCGCGAACTGCGCTGCTTCGTCAATGGTCAGTTCGTCGGGATGGCGACCCTGGCGGACTGCGCCCAGCGCAACGGTCTGGCGACCGACGCCCTGGACGTCGGCATTGACGAAACGGGCGCCCTGGCCGCCGCGCCGACCGCCGCCTTCGCCCCGCCGCCGGAGCTGCCGTCCGTCGAACTGGCCCAGGCGGAACCCGCGCCGCACATGGAACCCAAGCCCACGACGCCCAGCGCGCCTGCGTCTTCAGCGCCGGCGACGGCGGGCGCGCAGTGTCTGCGCCACACCGGCTCAGACTGGCGCGTCCTGTCCAGCGGCATGAGCCTGAACGCCTGCGTCCAGGCCCTTTACGCCGGAACCTGCGTCCGTCCCGGCGACGCCCAGTACGGCCGCTGGGGCGAGACCACCCTGCGTCTGGTGCCGCGTCGCGTGGAACAGTCCAGCGACAACACCCGTTTCCGCACCTTGGCGGAGCAGGACCGCAACTGCCAATTCCCGGGTCTGAACTGATGCGCGTGCTCGCCCTTTCGATGATCGCCGCGGCCGCTCTGGGCGCCTGCTCCAACGCGCCGAAGTTCGAGTTCCAGCCCGGCGTCTGCTATTTCGTCGCCACGCCGGACGGACAGCCGCCGCGGCTTCAGAAGATGAGCGAAAACGTCGCCCAGATCGAACTGTGCGCCGCCCAGCTGGAGGAGATGCGCCTGCGCTTCCTGCGCATGGGCGGATCGAACCAGGAGGTGGCCGGCGCCTATCAGGGCCGCTTCATCTTCATCGACCGGGAAGGGGTGAAGTTCGGCAAGAGCCTGACGGGAAGCCGCTTCTTCGCCATGGCCCGCACCGGCGACGGGCGTTTGGCGATACCGGGTGCGATCCAGCGGGACGAGACGGGCAGGCCCGTCGCCGTCGCCGCCCCGCCGCCTGAGACGCCCTAACAGCGCCGCAAGTCCCCGCCGAGGGACTTGCGGCGCTCGAACAAAAGTGGAACAAAGCGTTAATCCACCGTTTTGGCGGGTTGGGCGTCGAATGCGGCTGACGGTGATCCGCAGCGGCTCTAAGACATCCGACTGAATTTGAAGGGCGGGCGAGGTGATCGCCGGTCTGGTGAGAAGGAAGTTTCCATGGCGGGCAGCGTCAACAAGGTCATTCTGGTCGGCAATCTGGGCCGCGATCCTGAAATCCGGTCGATGCCGAACGGCGACCGCATCGCCAACCTGTCCATCGCCACCTCGGAAACCTGGCGCGACAAGTCGACCGGCGAGCGCAAGGAAAAGACCGAGTGGCACCGGGTCGTCATCTTCAACGACAACATCGTCAAGGTGGTCGAGAACTATGTGAAGAAGGGCTCGACCGTCTATGTCGAGGGCGCGCTCCAGACCCGGAAGTGGACCGATCAGCAGGGCGTCGAAAAGTATTCGACCGAGATCGTGGTCAGCCGCTTCAAGGGTGAACTGACCATGCTGGGCGGCCGGTCCGAGGGCGGCGCCTCCCAGGGCGGCGGTTACGGCGGCGGTCGCGGCGACGACGACTATTCCTCGGGCTTCTCCACCGGCGGCGCCAACCGCCCCAGCGGCCCCAAGGAAAGCTACGACCTGAACGACGACATTCCGTTCTAAGTCTGCGACGTGGGGCGGGGGCCTTACAGCTATCGCCACGATCCCGCCGTGCCGGCCTTTCCGGACGACCGGCCCCTGGTCCTGTTCGACGGGGATTGCGCCCTCTGCTCCGGCTCGGCGCGCAAGATACTAAAGGCCGATCGGGCCCGCCTGTTCCGGCTGGCGCCGACCCAGTCGGCTCTGGGGCAGGCTTTGTTGACGCATTACGGCGTCAGCCCCGACGACCCCGCCACCATGCTGCTGATCCAGGACGGGGTGGCGCGCGAACGCTCCGACGCTGTTCTGGCCATCATCGCCCAGCTGCCTGCACCCTATCGGTGGGCGATCATCGGTCGGATCGCGCCCCGGTTCATTCGCGACCGCCTGTACGATTTCGTGGCGCGTCGCCGTCGGCGGTTTCCGGGCGCGACCTGGTGCGCCCTCCCTCCGGCGGGTGTCGATCTGAAGGACAGAGTGCTGGGATGAGCGGACGCGTGCTGGTGCTGGGCGCCAACGGCTTCATCGGCTCGCATGTGGCGGCGGCCCTGTCCGCAGAAGGCTGGAGCTTAAGAGCGGGCGCGCGGCGTATCGCCGAACCGTCCCGACGCGCGCCGGGGTTCGACTGGGTCGCGGCCGACTTTTCGAAGCTGACGACGGCCCAGGCCTGGGCGCCGCTGCTGGAGGGGGTGTCGGCCGTGGTGAACTGCGTCGGCGTGCTTCAGGACGGCGGGGGCGACAGCACCCGCGCCGCTCATGTGGACGGCCCGCGCGCCCTGATCGCCGCGTGCGAGGCGGCAGGCGTGGCCCGACTGATCCACCTCTCCGCCGTCGGCGCCGACGAAGCGGCGGGCACCGACTACGCCCGCACCAAGGCCGAGACCGAACGACGGGTCGCAGACAGCGCGCTGGACTGGCTGATCCTGCGGCCGTCGCTGGTGGTGGACCGGGCGGCCTTCGGCGGCACGGGTCTGATCCGCGCGCTGGCGGCCTTTCCGCTGTTTTCGCCCGTCGTCGGCGGCGACCAGATCTTCCGTCCGATCCCCTTGGGCGATCTCACCGTCGCCGTCGTCGCAGCCCTGCGGCCCGGCGCGCCGTCGCGCCTGATCCTGGACATGCCGGGGCCGGAGGCGGTCACCATGGCCGAGACGGTGCGCCTCTATCGCGGCTGGCTGGGTCTGAAGCCGGCGCCGGTCGTTCGCATTCCCCGCGCCCTGGCCGCGCCCGCCCTGGCGATCGGCGATCTGCTGGGACGGCTGGGCTGGTCCTCGCCGATCCGCACCACGGCCATGCGCCAGATGGATCACGACGTCGCCGGCCATGACAGCGGCTGGGCCGAGCGGCTGGGCGTATCGTCGCGCGGCTTCTCCCGTTTCCTGGCCGAGACCCCGGCCTCGGTCCAGGACGTCTGGCACGCCCGGCTGTGGTTCGTCCGCCCGATTTCGATCCTGACCCTGGGCCTGTTCTGGCTGATCACCGGCCTGATCAGTTTCGGCCCCGGCTGGAGCGGCGCCGTCGCCATATTGCACGAGGGCGGCTACGGTCGCTGGGCCGGGCCGGTGGCGGGGTGGGGCGCCCTGCTGGACGTGGTGCTGGGCCTGGCCCTGTTCGTGCGGTCCTGGACGGCGCGGGTGGCGATCCTCATGTGTCTGGCCACCGTGGGCTATCTGATCGCCGGCAGCCTCAGCCTGCCGCACTACTGGATCGACCCCTTGGGGCCGTGGCTGAAAGTCCTGCCGATGATGGCCCTCTGCCTGTTCGTCGCCGCCACGGACTCCCGTCGATGAGCCTCTATTTCGCGCTGAAGATCATCCACATCCTGTCCGGCGCCGTCCTGTTCGGCACAGGCGCAGGCATCGCCTTCTTCATGCTGCGCGCCCACGCCACGCGCGACGCCAGGACGGTGGCCGAGGTCGGCCGTATCGTGGTCCTGGCCGATTTCGTCTTCACCGCCACCGCCGTCGTGGTCCAGCCGATCAGCGGCCTGGGCCTGATCCATCTGCAGGGCTGGTCCCTGACCAGTCCCTGGCTGCTGGCGGCTTACGGGCTCTATGTTTTTGTCGGCCTCTGCTGGCTGCCGGTCGTCTGGATCCAGTACCGGATGATGGAATTGGCCCAGCAGGCGGCGGGGCAGGGGGCGGCCCTGCCGCCGGCCTATCATCGCCTGTTCCGCTGGTGGTTCGCCCTGGGCTGGCCCGCCTTCGCCGGCGTCCTGGCCATCTATTGGCTGATGGTCGCCAAGCCGACGTTCTAAGTTCTACCAGACCGCTTGATCGAAATGGCGCAGGATCACCCGGTCGGCGGTGATCAGCGTCGCCCCGTCGGCCATGGCGTTGGCGACGATCAGCCGGTCGAACGGATCGCGCGTCCAGGCGAAGCGGCAGGCGGCCTCGGCGACGGCGGCGGCCGAGGCGTCCGACAACTCCAGATCCAGACGCTCCTGAAGGTCATGCAGCAGAAGGTCGGCCGTCTTCAGCTTGACCCGACCGATCTCGATCAGGATTTCGATCTCCACCACGACCAAGGGGGACAGACGCAGGTCGCGAGCCCGCGCCAACTGCGCCTTCGCCCCACGGCTGATCTGCCGATCCAGTCGGTAATAGAGCCAGAGGGCGACCTGGGTGTCGAGATGGATCACTTGTCGCCGAAGTCGAACTTGGCGTCAGGGTCCCAGGTCCAATGGCTCTTGTTGGTGTCGATATCGTCGGGGCAGTCGTCGGCGCCCTCCCGCACACCCTGGGCCATATAGGCGTCCCAGCGTTCCTCGGGCGTCAACTTGCGTTCGACCGCCTCGGCGACCAGGGTCAGCCGCCGTCCGCCGCGCCGGATCACCAGCGGCTCGCCGGTTTCCAGCACGCTGTCGACCAGCCGGAACAGGTCTTTGCGCAGGGCGGTCAGGGTGACTTCGGTCATATGTACATGTTGGGCGTCAGGCCTGTACATGTCAATGCAACGCCCGGACACGGCATGTGAAGGGCGTTCAGGCGCGGGCCGTGCCATAGGCGGGGCATGTCCGACGCCGCCGCCGCCCCGCCGCCTGCAAAGCCCCATGCCCTGACCGGGCTGGAGATCGCCGCCATCGTGGCGATCATCATCGTCTGGGGCGTGAACAATGCGGGCGCCAAGCTGGCGACCGAGACCCTGCCGCCGCTTCTGGTCGGGGCGATCCGGTTCGGCATCGCCACCGCCTGCCTGATCGTCTTCGTTCGCCCGCCCTTTCCGGACTGGCGCAGCCTGACCCTGATCGTCCTGCTGGGCGGGCCGATCCAATATGGTCTGGCCTATACCGCCTACTGGTTGGCCACCGACGTCAGTCCGGTCACCGTGGCCAACCAGTTGTGGATTCCCTTTACGGCCCTGTTCGCCTTCCTGATCCTGGGCGAGCGGCTGAACAAGGCGGCCCTGGTCGGCATGGGGGTGGCCTTTGTCGGCGTGGCCTGGATGACCCTGGACGCCCATGCGCTTCAGGACTGGAAGGCCATTCTGGTCGCCATTGCGGCGGGCGCCGCCTGGGGCGTGACGACGGTGGTCGCGCGGCGCACCACCTCGATCCCGCCGCTGAAGATGCAGGGTCTTCTGGCGCTGGGCGCCTTTCCGGTCATGGCCTTCGGCTCGGCGGTGTTCGAACACGGCCAGTGGGAGGCGGTGAAGACCGCCACCCCCCTGGTCTGGGCCTCGCTGCTGTGGGCCGGGATCACCTCGTCCGTGCTGGCGACCACCCTGCTGTTCTGGCTGGTGCAGAGGCGCGAGGCCGGCCGGGTCACGCCCTATCTGCTGGTGACGCCGGTCGTGTCGATGCTGATCGGCTGGGGCTTCATGGGGGACGTGCTGACGCCCCAGATCCTGACCGGTTCGGCCATCGCCATGGGCGGGGTGGCCCTGGTGGCCCTGGCCGAACGGGGCTTGCGCGCGGGGGCCGCCAAGGCTTGATCTGGGGCGCAAGCCTCAGGAGCCCGCCCTTGTCCCACGCCCCGATCGACGCCGACCATCTGTCCCGCCGCTGGCTGGGCAAGGCCAAACACGATCTGCCCGCAAACGCCGCCAGCGTGATGCAGAGCACCGCCGACCGACGTCCCATTTCCGAGGACGTCAACACCGCCTTTCAGGGGCGTCAGACCTTCGGCGACCGACTGGCGGATCGGGTCGCCGCCTTCGGCGGATCCTGGCCCTTCATCATCGCCTTCGGCGTGTTTCTGGCGGTCTGGACCGCCGGGAACCTGCTGTTGCGCAAGGCCGCCTTTGATCCCTATCCCTTCATCTTCCTGAACCTGGTCCTGTCCATGCTGGCGGCGGTGCAGGCGCCCGTGATCATGATGAGCCAGAACCGCCAGGCGGCGAAGGACCGGCTGGACGCCAGCAACGACTATCAGGTCAATCTGAAGGCCGAGATCGAGATCATGGCCCTGCTGGACAAGGTTGAGCAGCTGGCGACGCGCCAGGAGGAACAGACCCGCATGATCGAGCGGCTGCTGATCCAGAAGGGGCGATGACGCCACACCCCCGTCATCCTCGGGGTCAGGCCCGAGGATGACGCAGGAGGGCGAGAGAACTCAGCTCGCGCTCAGGGCCGCACAGGCCACCCGATCGCCGGCGCCGCCGATCGGCTGGGTCGAATGGTCGTCGGGATTGGCGTGGATGATGATGGCCGAGCCGTCTTCGTCCCACAGCCACTGGCCGGGGCCTTCCGAGGAAATGCGTGCGCGGGTGGTGAACAGTTCGGCGTTCACCTTGCCGTCCGCCCCCGCATAGACGTTCGGCAGATCGCCGTCGTCCGGCCCCTGGGCGTTCAGCAGGCCGTGCGGAGCCTTGGGCTCGCTGTGGTTGATATGGCCGCCGGACGAGGTGAAGGGGGCGGCGCAGGCGCCGGTCGCATGGATGTGGATGCCGTGCCAGCCCGGCGTCAGGCCGGAAGCCTCGACCCTGATCACCAGGCCGGTCGGCCCCTGACGCAAATCGACGCGACCGATGTTGGCGCCCGAGGCGTTGACCAAGACTGCCTGTCCCGCCGCACCGACCGGGGAGCGCTCGGCCTGGGTCTGGGGGGCGTTGCCGGTCGCGGCGCAGGCTGCGGTGAAGGCCAGGGGAGACGCCAGGGCGACGGCGAAGGCGAGGGTCTTGGCGTGCATGTGGAAAGTCCTTTCAGAGACGGGCTTTCACGGCGGCGTCGCTTTGCCACCGCAGTCCTAGAATGCTAGAAAACGCGACAGCGGATCACGTTCCGATTCCGGCCGCATAAAGCCACGCTTCCTTGACCGACGACAGCTACGAAAACGCCGCAACTCCGATTGTTCCGGGAGGCGGCGGCTCAGACATTTCCACGATCACCATCGAGGACGAACTGAAGCGTTCGTACCTCGACTACGCCATGAGCGTGATCGTCAGCCGCGCCCTGCCTGACGCCCGTGACGGGCTGAAGCCGGTTCACCGTCGCATCCTCTATTCGATGCACGACCTGAACATGACGCCCGAGCGCAGCTATTCGAAATGCGCGCGCGTGGTCGGCGACGTGCTGGGGCGGTTCCACCCCCACGGCGACGCCTCGGTCTATATGGCCCTGGTGCGGATGGCCCAGCCCTTCTCCATGGGGCTGATGCTGGTCGACGGGCAGGGGAACTTCGGCTCGGTTGACGGCGATATGCCGGCCTCGATGCGTTACACCGAGTGCCGGATGGCGCCGGCCGCCACGGCCCTGATGGCCGACATCGACAAGGACACGGTCGATTTCCAGCCGAACTATGACGAGAAGGAGCTGGAGCCGGTCGTCCTGCCCAGCCGAATCCCGAATCTGCTGGTCAACGGCGCGGGCGGCATCGCCGTCGGCATGGCGACCAACATCCCGCCCCATAATCTGGGCGAGGTCGTCGATGCGGCCCTGGCCCTGCTGGATGATCCCAACGTTTCGGACGACGCCCTTTTGGACATCGTGCCCGGCCCGGACTTCCCCACCGGCGGCGAGATCATGGGCCGCACCGCGCCGCGCAATGCGCTGCGCGACGGTCGCGGCTCGGTCGTCGTGCGCGGCCGCGCCTCGATCGAGGAGATCCGCAAGGATCGCGAGGCCATCGTCGTCACCGAACTGCCCTACCAGGTCAACAAACAGACGCTGATCGAGCGCATCGCCGAAATGGTTCGCGAGAAGCGTCTGGAGGGCGTCTCCGACGTTCGCGACGAATCCGACCGTCAGGGCATGCGGATCGTCATCGAGCTGAAACGGGACGCCTCGGGCGACGTCATCCTGAACCAGCTGTGGCGCTACACCGCCATGCAGAGCTCGTTCGGCGTCAACATGCTGGCGCTGAACCACGGCCGACCGGAGCAGATGGGCCTGCGCGCTCTTCTGGAAGCCTTCCTCGACTTCCGCGAGGAGGTGGTGGTCCGCCGCGTCAAGTTCGAGCTGAACAAGGCCCGCGACCGCGGCCACGTCCTGGTCGGTCTCGCCGTCGCCGTCGCCAATATCGACGAGGTCATCCACATCATCCGCTCCTCGGCCGATCCGACCGAGGCGCGCGAGCGGCTGCAAGCCAAGGCCTGGCCCGTCGGCGACATGATGGCCCTGGTCGAGCTGATCGCCGACCCGCGCAGCGTGATCGTCGAGGGCGACAAGATCCGCCTGACCGACGAACAGGCTCGCGCCATCCTGGCCCTGACCCTGTCGCGTCTGACCGGCCTGGGCCGCGACGACATCTTCGGCGAGGCGCACGGCCTGGCCGACACCATCCAGGGCCACCTGACCATCCTGTCGGACCGCAAGAACGTCCTGGCCATCATTCGCGACGACCTGATCGACGTGAAGGACAAGTTCGCCGTGCCGCGCCGCACCCTGATCGGGGAAGGCGACGGCGAGATGGAGGACGAGGACCTGATCCCGCGCGAGGATATGGTCGTCACCGTCACCCACGGCGGTTATGTCAAGCGCGTGGCCCTGAACGCCTATCGGACCCAGCATCGCGGCGGCAAGGGCCGTTCGGGCATGGCCATGAAGGACGAGGACGCCATCACCGGCGTGTTCAGCGCCTCGACCCACACCCCGGTCCTGTTCTTCGCCACCAACGGCAAGGCCTATAAGCTGAAGACCTGGCGTCTGCCGCTGGGCAATCCGCAGTCGCGCGGCAAGGCCTTCGTCAACCTGCTGCCCATCGAGCCGGGCGACAGCATCATGAACGTCCTGCCCCTGCCCGAGGACGAGGCGACCTGGGGCGACTACGACATCATGTTCGCCACCCGCTCGGGCGACGTGCGCCGCAACAAGCTGTCGGACTTCGCCACGGTCAACCGCGCCGGCAAGATCGCCATGAAGCTGGAAGGCGACGACCGCATGGTCGGCGTCGGCCTGTGCACGGCGGACGACGACGTGCTGCTGACCACGGCCCTGGGCCGCGCCATCCGCTTCAAGGCCGACGACGTGCGCGTCTTCAAGGGCCGGGATTCGACCGGCGTCCGGGGCGTGCGCCTGCAGGACGGGGACGAGGTCATCTCCATGGCCATCCTGGGCCGCGTGGACGCCACGCCGGAGGAACGCGCCGCCTACGTCAAACACGCCAACGCCATGCGCAAGGCCCTGGCCGGCGCCGAGGGTGAAGACGAGCCGGCGACCGCAGAGGCCGAGGACGACGTCGCCGAGGCCCCGATCTCGCCCGAGCGGATCGCCGAACTGGGCGCGGCCGAACAGTTCATCCTGACGGTCACCGAAACCGGCTTCGGCAAGCGGTCATCGGCCTATGAGTATCGCCGCACCGGTCGCGGCGGCCAGGGGCTTACGGCCCACGGCCTGGGCGGTCGCGCAGGCGCGCGCCTGGCGGCGGCCTTCCCGGTCGAGGAGACCGACGACCTGCTGCTGGTCACATCGGGCGGTCAGATGATCCGCACCCGCGTGGATCAGGTCCGCATCGTCGGCCGCTCCAGCCAGGGCGTCACCATCTTCCGCACCGGCAAGGACGAAAGGGTCGTCTCGGTCGAACGCCTGCCGGAAAGCGGCGGGGCGGATGAGGCGGACGCCGCCGGTGAAGAGGGCGGCGAGGCCTGATCAGGCGACGAGCACGAGGCGGTCGGCGAAGCCTTCCGCCTCGGCGCGCCTGACCAGTCGGGCGTCCAGCGTCGCGACCTGGCTGTCTCGCACTTCCGCCAAAGCGATATAGGTCGCGTCATAGACGGAAAACCGGTGACGCGCGGCCAGGTCGTAGGCGCGCCCCAACAGATCCGGCAGTGATACCGGCATGGCCATCATGCCCCGCGCCGTATCTACGGCTTCAGCCCCGAGATGCTCGGAGCATTCGCCTCGCCAGACCTTCTTCGCCGCTATGCTGGCGATTTCGAGCGGCATCAGGTCGGACGCGATCATGATCCGCTCCGAGCTTACGCAGTCGCCCAGAAACCGTCTGGCGGCGGCGGAATGTTCCTCGTCGAACAGGGCTGCCGCAAAGACCGAGGCGTCGATCACCACCTCATCGGCCATCGCGATCTTCCCGGATCAGATCGACGCTGGAAACGCTGGAATAGATCGAGCGACTGCGTGAGCGGTCCATCCGGTCCAGAAAGGCCTCGTTCCGGCTTCGTGCGGTTTCGTTCAACAGGAGGGCGACGGCCGTTCCAAGGTCGACGCCGCGCTCCTGACAGGTGCGCTCCACTAAATTGCGCGCAGCGGGCGTCAGGGCGGCCAAGGATAGAAGGGCGCCCTCTACCCCCGTTTCGGTCTGTTCCTTTACGAAGGTGACCTCGTTCCGAGCGGGATTGAGCTTGGCCTTGCGGCCCGCTTTCAGCCAGGCCTTGGCCTGAACATGGGTGTCGGTATTGGCCCACCATTGACGCCTTATCCGCTCGTCATAGGCGGATTGGGGAAGCTTTCGGCCCAGCAGGGCTTCGATCTCTTCGAACGACAGAGTGAGGGCGTTTTGCTTCGTTTGGGCGAGGCGGTATTCCAGCGGGGCGTAGACCGACATTTCGGCAACTCCAAAGTTATATAACTTTATATATAGGTACATACCGATAATGTCGATCCTGATCGACGGCCTTCCCGCCGCCCCTGACGACCTGGCGCACCAGGCCCTGGTCAACTACGGCGCCTACACCTCCTTCCGCGTCGAGCACGGCGCGGTCCGGGGGCTGGATCTGCATCTCGCCCGTCTGGATCAGGCCGCTGTCGAACTGTTCGGCGAAAGCCCCGGCGAGGCCGAGGTCCGGCGTCTGGCGGCGCTCGCCGTCGAAGGCAGCGACGCCTGCTGGCTGCGCGTCAGCCTGTTCTCGCCGGAGATCGGCCACCGAAATCCGTCCTTCGTCGGACGGCCCAAGGTGATGACCGTCGTCTCGCCGCCGCCGCCGCTGGCGACCTCGATGCGGGTCACCGCCGTCCCCTATGTGCGCGAGACGCCGCATTTGAAGCATGTCGCCACCTTTGGTCAGACGCGCGTGCGCCGGGCCGCCCGGGCGGCGGGCTTTGACGACGCCCTGTTCGTCGATGATCAGGGTCATGTGTCGGAAGGGGTGACCTGGAACATCGGCTTCATTCAGGGGGATCGCATTGTCTGGCCCCAGGCGCCGATGCTGGCGGGCGTGACCCAGGTCCTGATCGACCGGGGGCTGGCTGGGCAGGGGCTGTCGTCTCAGACCCGCCCGGTGCATGTGTCCGAATTCGCGGATTTCGACGGCGCCTTCCTGTGCAACAGCGCCACACCCGTGTGTCCAATCACTCATGTTGACGACGCGACGTTCGGCAATGATCCCGCCGTCCTTGAGCGGCTCAACCGGGCCTGGACCTCGCAGCCGCCTCAATCCGTCGCCGATGACGCATGACGATCGCGTCAGCCGTCTAGGCCGTTGATTTCGCACCTGCTAAGTCACCCCCGACAGCAGGCGACAGGCCGGGGAGAAACGCCATGCGCATCGGACTTTATCCGGGCACCTTCGATCCGGTCACGAACGGCCACACCGACATCATCAAACGGGCCCTGAAGCTGGTCGATCGGGTCGTCATCGGCGTGGCCCAGAATGACGAGAAGGGACCGTTGTTCACCACGGCCGAGCGGGTCGAGATGCTTCGCACCGAGGTCGCG
Source organism: Brevundimonas sp. GW822-FHT03E11 (assembly GCF_058801445.1). Classification (NCBI taxonomy): domain Bacteria; kingdom Pseudomonadati; phylum Pseudomonadota; class Alphaproteobacteria; order Caulobacterales; family Caulobacteraceae; genus Brevundimonas; species Brevundimonas sp. GW822-FHT03E11. Next base: position 17,751 of record NZ_JBXANG010000010.1, read on the forward strand.
AGCCTGGGCGGGGACATCGTGGTCCAGCCCTTTTCGACCCTGCTGATGCATTTTGCGGAAGAGCTGAACGCCAATGTCATCATCCGAGGTTTGCGCGCGGTCGCCGACTTCGAATACGAGTTCCAGATGACGGCCATGAACCAGCGCCTCAATCAGGACATCGAGACGGTCTTTCTGATGGCCGATCCTCGGCATCAGGCCATCGCCTCGCGCCTGGTCAAGGAGATCGCCCGTCTGGACGGCGCGATCGACAGTTTCGTCAGCCCCGCCATCGCCGCGCGCGTGCGGGACAAGGTCAAGAACAAGGGATGAGTTCGGCAATGCGTCTTGGTGCGATCGCGGCGGCGGCCGCCGCTCTTCTGGCGACGGCTTCGGCCCAGGCTCCGGCCTTGGCCCAAGCCCAGGCTCAGGTTCAGGCGCCCGCCTCTGACTGGCGCACCGTCGCGCCCGAGAATCTGCTGGTCATCGACACGTCGAAGGGGCGGATCCTGGTCGAACTGACGCCGGTGGCGGCGCCCAGTCACGCTGAACGCATCCGCACCCTGGCTGACCAGGGCTTCTATGACGGGCTGAAATTCCACCGCGTCATCCCCGACTTCATGGCCCAGACCGGCGACCCCCAGGGCACGGGCGAGGGCGGCAGCGATCTGCCCGATCTGAAGGCCGAGTTCAGCTTCCGACGCGGCCGCGACGCCGGCTTCGTCGCCGTGCCGAACGCCGGTCAGGGCGTGCGGGGCCTGGTCGGCGTCCTGCCGGTCGAGACCCAGCCGGACGCTCAGATGATGGTCACCGCCGACTTCAAGGTCGACGCCCACGGCCTGTTCTGCCCCGGCGTTCTGGGCATGGCGCGGGCGGGTTCGCCCGACAGCGCCAACAGCCAGTTCTTCCTGATGATGGGCGAAAGGGACCAGCTGAACGGCGCCTACACCGCCTTCGGCCGCGTGGTCTCGGGCCTGGACGTCGTCAACAAGCTGAACAAGGGCTCCGACGCGGAAGACGGCAAGGTGGCCAATCCTGATGTGATGACCAAGGTCCGCATGGCCTCGGCCCTGCCCGAGGGCGAACGCCCGACCGTGCGGGTGCTGAACCCCGCCGGCGCCGCCTTCGCCGAACGGATCGCCGCGGCCCGCACCGCGCGCGGCGGCGGCTTCACCATCTGCGACGTCCAGCCGGTGGCCGAGGTCGTCGGGGGCTGAGACGCGACAGGGGAGGGGTGATGATCTTTCGCAAGACGTTGATCGCCGCAGGGCTGGCCGCCCTGCTGACCGGGGCCGCCCAGGCGCAGGAGGCGGCCGCGCCGCCGCCGCCGCCCGGCCCGACCGAATGGCGCGCCGTCGCCCCCGACAATCTGCTGGTCATCGACACGACCAAGGGGCGGATTCTGGTCGAGCTGGCGCCCGAGATCGCCCCGGCCCATGTCGAGCGGATCAAGCTGCTGGCCTCGCGCGGCTTCTACGACAATCTGGCCTGGCATCGGGTCATCGACTGGTTCATGGCCCAGACCGGCGATCCCCTGGGCACCGGCGACGGCCAGAGCTGGTATCCCGACCTGAAGGCCGAGTTCACCTTCCGGCGTGGGCCGGACATGGCCTTCACCCCCGTGGCGGCGCCGGCCGGGGCCTTGGTCGGCTTCTATCATTCCATTCCGGTCCAGACCCAGCCCGACGCCTTGATGGCCGGCACCTCGGATCGCAAGGTCCACGGCTGGGGTCTCTATTGCCCCGGCGTGGCCGGCATGGCGCGCGACGAGGGCAATGACACCGCCAACAGCCAGTTCTTCCTGATGCGCCAGCCCTATCCCGCCCTGGACAAGCGTTACACCGTCTGGGGGCGGGTGGTCGTGGGGCTTGAGGTGGTCCGCGCCCTGAAGGCCAGTCCGGAGCCCAGCGGCATCGTGACCGATCCCGACCGGATGACCCGCGTCCGCCTGGCCTCCGACCTGCCCGCCGCCGAACGCCCGGCGGTTCAGATGCTGAACCCCGCCTCGCCCGCCTTCCGCGCCCTGGTCGATGAGGCGCGCCAGGCCAAGGGCGCGGACTTCTCAGTCTGCGACATCGACCTGCCGGTGCGGGTGGCCACGGCGGGCTGAGCCCGCACTGTCTCCTCCCCATGCAATGGGGAGGGGGGCGCGCGAAGCGTGGTGGAGGGGTTCTGGACGCCGCACAGGCGTCTGCGATGCGGGAAGAACCCCTCCGTCACGACGCGAAGAGGCGTCGCGCCACCTCCCCACGTCGTGGGGAGGAGACGGTGCGTCAGGCGCCGCCAGGTCCTCGCCCCCGGCCCCGACGCCGCCTGCGGCGTTTGGGCGGGGCCTTGTCCGCCCGCATCTGTTGCAGCAGCAGGCCTTCGCGCAGGCCGCGATCCGCCACCCTGACACGCTCTGACGGCCAGGCGCGCTGGATCGCCTCCAGGATCGCCGCCCCCGCCAGGACGAGATCGGCCCGATCCGGCCCGATACAGGCCTCCTTGGCGCGCCCGTCCGGCCCCAGCCGCTTCAGCCGCTCCGCCGCCGCCTCGCATTCGGCCCGGGTCATCCACAGGCCGTCGACCCGATCGCGGTTGTAGCGGGGCAGCTTCAGATGGATGCCCGCCAGACTGGTGATGGCGCCCGATGTCCCTATCAGATGGGCGCGGTTTCGCCGCAGCAGGTCCAGCATCTCGGGATCCTCGACGCCGCCTCCGGCCAGGGCCGCGCCCATGTCGGCGACCATGGTCTCATACCATTGGGCGTGGTCCGCAGGACTGGCCCCTTCGGGTTCGGGATGCCGCTCCGCCAGGGTGACGACCCCCAGGGCCGCCGACATCCAGTCGGTGGTCTTCCAGTTCGGCCCGTCGCGCCTCAGCCAGGACAGTTCGGTCGACCCCCCGCCCACGTCGATGATCACCACCCCCTCGGCTTTCGGGTCGATCAGGTTCAGACAGCCCTCGACCGCCAGCCGCGCCTCTTCGGCCGGATCGATGATCCGCAGCCGCAGCCCGGTGCCCTTGCGGACCCTGTCGATGAACTCGGCCCCGTTCTCGGCCGCCCGGCAGGCCTGGGTGGCCACCGCGCTCAGCCTGACCGGATCCACGCCCTTCCTGACGATCCGCTCGGCGCAAAGGGCCAAGGCGTCATAGGCTCGGTCCATGGCGCGCGTGTCCAGCCGCCCTGTCCGCGACAGGCCCTCGCCCAGCCGCACGATACGGCTGAAGCTGTCGACCACCCGAAAACCGTCGCGGGACGGTCTGGCGATCAGCAGCCGGCAATTGTTGGTCCCCAGATCGAGCGCGCCATACAGGGGCGCGTCCCGACCCGACGCATCCCGCTCGCGGGAAGGCTGGGACCGCTCGTCGCGCCGTCGGGGCGCGCCGCGGGTCTCCGGCATGGGCCGTCATTCCGATGTGGGCGGTCCAAAGCGGCGCCCGTCCCGATCAACCTAGCCCGGCAAGATCGTCCGCGCCAAGCCATTCTGTCAGGAAGATGAACAGGTCTGTGGCGTCAGGGTCATCCGGCCAAGCGTAACAGGCGGCATGAACCAGATTCACACAGCCCGGTTCGCCATCGGCCATATCGTGCGCCACCGCGACGACGCCTTTCGCGGCGTGGTGATGGATGTCGATCCGGCCTATCAGGGGCCGGCCTCTGACACCGGCGCGGTCTCGCCGGATCAGCCCTTCTATCGCATCTTCGCCTTGGGCGAGGACGGCGGTTTCGTCGCCTATGCGGCGGAATCGGTTCTGGAAGACGGTCGGTCGGCGCTGCTGACGGACGAAGTTCGACGCTGGTTCACCGTCGATGGACAGGGCCATCATGCGCCGCTCCATGCGGGCATCCACTGAGGAAGCGATGGAACGGGCGCGGGCGGAGGGTTAGGATGGGGCAAAGAGGAGCGCTCCATGTCCGACTTCGAACATGTCTTTGAAAAGCCCCCGGAAGGGGCGGCCGCCGACTGGACCATCCCGCAGAACTGGGACGCCTATACCGAGGTCGAACACCGCACCTGGGACACCCTGTACGCCCGTCAGATGAAGATCCTGCCGGGACGCGCCTGCGACGCCTTCCTGCGAGGACTGGACGCGCTGGACCTGAACGCAGGCGGCATTCCCGACTTCGACGTCATCAATCCCAAGCTTCAGGCCCTGACCGGCTGGACCGTGGTCTGCGTGCCGGGGCTGGTGCCGGACGAGGTCTTCTTCGACCATCTGGCCAACCGTCGATTCGTCTCGGGTCAGTTCATCAGGAAGCCGGACCAGCTGGATTACCTGCAGGAGCCCGACATCTTCCACGACGTCTTCGGCCATGTGCCCATGCTGACCGACCCGGACTTCGCCGCCTATATGGAGGCCTATGGCAAGGGCGGACAGAGGGCGGCGGGCCTGGGCATGCTGCCGAACCTGGCGCGGCTGTATTGGTACACGGTCGAGTTCGGCCTGATGAAGGAGGCGGGGGCCTTGCGCATCTACGGCGCCGGCATCGTCTCCTCGGCCACGGAGAGTGTTTTCGCGCTTGAAGATCCGTCGCCGAACCGTCTGGGCTTCGACCTGGAGCGGGTCATGCGGACCCTCTATCGAATCGACGACTTCCAGCAGGTCTATTTCGTCATCGACAGTCTGGAAGCCCTGAAGGACGAGACGCTGAAGGACTTCGGCCCGGTCTATGACGCCTTGAAGGGGCAGGCCGACCTGCCGATCGATTCCGTCCTGCCCAACGATCAGGTGTTCACGCGCGGCACCCAGGCCTATGCGGCCAAGGGCGGCCGGTTCGCGGCCTAGGGCCGCTGGAACGGATAGAAGTCTCCGCCCAACTGCAAGATCCGCGTCAGTTCATCTAGCGCCCCCCAGCTCTCGTCCAGCAGGGCGGGATCGGCCAGATCGGCGGGACGCAGCTCGTCGCGGTACCAGCGGCGCGCCCAGTCTGACAGTCGGGCGTACAGGGCGTCGGTCAGGCGCATGGCCGGGTTGGTCGCGGCCAGCTCCGGTTCGTTCAGGACGACCCGCAGGCGCAGACAGGCGGGGCCGCCGCCGTTCCGCATCGACTGGCGCACATCGACATAGCGGACCTGCCCGATGGGGCCGTTGGAGGCGGCCAGGGATTGCGCCACCGCATGGCTGCGGGGGTTGTCGCGCGTCTCGGTCGGGCAGATCAGGGTCAGGCGGTCATCGCCCGGAACCTGGATCAGCATGGAGTTGAACAGATAGGAGCTGATGGCGTCGGCCAGGGGAAGGTCGGCGGAGGAGACCTCGACGAAGATCGGGTCGAACAGGCCGTCGGCGGCGCGGCGGATGGCGTCCTGGGTCGCGGCCGTATCCTCGAAGGCGAGGTCGTGGAAGAAGAGGGTCTCCAGCGCGCCGACGCAGACTACGTCATTGTGGAAGGTTCCGCCGGCGATGGCGGCCTTCGACTGCTGAGTCAAAACCGGGCGCCCGGCCGCATGCCGACGGGCGATCGCCTGAGAGGCCTCGCGCGTTTGGCGCGCGGGGTAGGGGCCGTCCCAGGGCTCGAAGGCTTCTCGGCCCCAGACCAGCAGATTGACGCCCGGCGCGCCATGCTCGGCGCACAGGCGCACATGGTTGGCGGCGCCTTCGTCGGCCAGATGGGCGACGGAGGGCAGGGCGTCATGGACGGCGAACCGCTCAGGATCGGGGAAGAGGGCGTCCAGCGCCCGCTTCGTCTGCTGATGTTCCAGCGACCGATGCAGATTGGTGACCAGATTGGCGGGTGTGAAGTGCACTCGGCCGTCGGCGGCGTCGGCGCTGGGGGTCACGGTCGCGGCGTTGGCGGCCCACATGGGCGAGGCCGAGCAGGCGGCGGCGGCGAACGACGGCGCATCCTCCCAGGCCTGTTCCAGCACCTGGGCGTCCGATCCGGTGAAGCCCAGGGTGCGCAGGAAGGGGATGTTGGGCCGCTCATGCGGCGGCAGGACGAACTGGGGCAGGCCCAGGTCCGCCAGGGTCTTCATCTTGTCGAGCCCCTGCAACACCGCCGCGCGCGGGTTCGACGCCTCGCCCTTGTTCAGGCTGGAGGCCAGATTGCCCGGCGACAGACCGGCGTAGGAGTGGGTCGGCCCGATCAGGCCGTCGGCGTTGGCTTCGACGGCGGTGGTCATGAAATCTTCCCTCGCTTGCGGGGGAAGTGTCGCGTCGTCGAGCAAAGCGAGACGCGTGACGATGGGGGAAGTTCTGCTCCAGAAGACTTCCCTCTCCGACCCTGGTTCGCTTCGCGAACGACGGGCCACCTCTCCCGCAGGCGGGAGAGGGTCATTGTTTCAACCCCTTGATCTCGCCTTCGATGTTGGCGACCGCGTCGGCCTCGAAGCTGGCGACCGGATAGGCGCAGTAGTCGGCGGCGTAGTAGGCGCTGGGGCGGTGGTTGCCGCTGGCGCCCAGGCCGCCGAAGGGCATGTCGCCGGCGGCGCCGGTGGTCGGACGGTTGAAGTTGACCACGCCCGCGCGGATGCGGCGGATGAAATGGTCCCAGTTGGCCGGATCGTCGCTGACCAGACCGGCGGACAGGCCGTAGCGGGTGGCGTTGGCGGCCTGGATCGCAGCGTCGAATGTCGGGACGCGGATCACCGACAGGAAGGGGGCGAACATCTCCTCGTCGGGAACGTCGATCCCGGTCACGTCGATGATGGCCGGCTTGACGAAGGCGCCCCCCTTTACGGAATTGGGCAGGTTGGCGACGGGGCCGGAGGCGCGGATGACCTTGGCCCCGCTGTCGATCCGCTCCTGCAGCGCCTTCAGCGCCGCCTCGGCCGCGCGGGCCGAGATCAGAGGTCCGGCGTAGGGTTCGGGATCGCTGTCCCAGGGGCCGAAGACCAGGCGGTCGGACAGGGCGGCTATGGCTTCGACGATCGCATCGCCTTGAGCCCCTTCCGGCACGATCAGGCGTCGGGCGCAGGAACAGCGCTGGCCGGTGGTGATGAAGGCGGATTGGACTGCGATGCCCGCGACGGCTTCTGCGTCGGCGGCGTCCCAGACGACCAACGGATTGTTGCCGCCCAGCTCCAGCGCCAGGATGACGTGGGGATCGTCGGCGAACTTGCGCCGGAAGTGGGCGCCCGCCGCGCCCGAGCCGGTGAACATCAGGGCGTCGATCCCGGCGTCCAGCAGGGCCGCGCCGGTCTCGCGGCCGCCCTGGACCACATTGACCACGCCGGTCGGCAGGTCGGCGGCGGCGAAGGCTTCGGCCATGACCTGACCGACCAGGGGCGTTTCTTCCGACGGCTTGAAGACGACCGTGTCGCCGGCCAGCAGGGCGGGGACGATATGGCCGTTGGGCAGATGGCCGGGGAAGTTGAACGGGCCCAACACCGCCGCCACGCCGTGCGGACGGTGGCGCAGGGTCGCCCGGCCGAACGCCGTGTCGCTGGTCCGTTCGCCTGTGCGTTCGTCATAGGCGCGGATCGAGATGTCCACCTTGCCGATCATGGCGGCGGCCTCGGTCTTGGTCTCCCACAGGGGCTTGCCGGTCTCGCGGGCGATGGCCTCGGCGATCTGGGGCGCGCGGTCCTTCAGCACGGCCTGATAGCGTTTGACGGCGTCGATCCGCTCCTGGCGCGGGCGGTCGGCCCAGTCAGGGAAGGCGGCGCGAGCGGCGTCGACGGCGGTCTGGACCTGGGCGGGGGAGGCGGCCTCGCCCTCCCAGTTGACGGCTTCGGTGGCGGGATCGGTGGAGGTGAAACGGGTCATGATTTTACTCGCACAGTGTCTCCGCTGCGGACCTTGAGCGCGGCGGCGGTTTCGGCGGTCAGGCGGGCGATGTCGCCGTCGATGTCGGCCTTGGCGCGGACGGCGCGGAAGGCGGCGACGCTGTCGGTCGAGATCAGGGCCGGCAGTTCGGCCTGGACCGTATCGACCAATTCGACCTTCAGGCGGCGGGCGTCGCGCACGGTGCGGATATTGTCGCGGCCGCAGGCGACGGTCGGACCGGCGTCGAAGATGTCCACCAAGCCGTTGGGCCGGAACCCTTCGCTTTCCAGCAGGGCCATGGCGGGCACGCCCTGCGGATGGACCTTGCCGATGACGGCGCGGGCCGGTTCGGGCAGCAGTTCGACATAGATCGGGTGGCGCGGCGCAAGGTCGAGGATGAATTGCTTGTCGGTCGAGCCGGTCATCCGGTCGGCGTCGTCGAACTCCATCGGGAAGAATTTGTGGGCCACATGGTCCCAGAAGGGGCAGGCGCCGTCGGGGGTGAAGACGCCGCGCAGTTCGGCCAGAACCATGTCGGCGAACAGGTCGGGCTGGGCGCCGATCAGCATGTATCGCGACTGGCTGAGCAGACGGCCGGCGCCGCCCTTTCGCCGATCCGCCTTCAGGAACAGCGACCCGACCTCGGTCCAGCCGGTGCATTCATTGACCAGCACCAGGGTCTGATGGTCCAGCTTCACCCCCAGGGACGGCGACTGGACGGTGTTGTTGACCACGCGGAACGAGAAGAAGGGGCGTTTCAGCCCGACGGTCGCCTTGACCGAGCCGACGCCGTCGATGTCGCCCGTGTCGCCGTCTTCCAGCATCAATGTGTACCAGGCTTCCTGCCAGGGAACCTTGCCCTCGAAACTGGCCTGGCTGAGGTCCAGCCGCTCGGCCAAGGCGTCGGGATCCTCGGGCAGGCTGGTGAAGCCGGGGCCGGACAGGATGGCCAGTTCGAGCAGATGGTCGAGGTCGGCGGGGCCGGCGGGGCGGACGACAAGCATTCTACAGGGTTTCCATCCGCAGGGATTTCAATTTGGCCGCGTCGATCTCGCCCGAGGCGATCTTGCACAGGATCAGGGCGCTGAGCTGGGCGCGTTCGACGAAGCTGTCGGGCCAGGCGAACTCCTGGTCCGAATGGATGTCGCCGCCGCGGACGCCCAGGGTGTCGATATTGGGCAGGCCGGCGGCGTGGAGATTGTTGCCCTCGCAGACGCCGCCAGAGGGTTTCCAGGCGATGGACTGGCCCAAGAGGGCGCCGGCTTCCTTCACCGCTTCGAACAGGGCGGTCTGGGCGGCGTCCATCGGCTTGGGCGCGCGGGTGAAGCCGCCGTGCAGATCCAGCGTCAGGCCCTCGAACGGCGGCGCGGACGCGATGGCGCGGACTGAGGCGTCGATCCAGTCGGCGGCGGCCTTGTCCGGCACGCGCACGTTGAAGCGGACCACGGCGTTGTCGGCGACGACGTTCAGGGCGCCGCCGCCGGAGATCTTGGCGACGTTCACGGTGACGCCTTCGTGCCTGCCGTTCAGCCCGTGCAGGGCGGCGGCGATCATGGCCGCGCCCGCCACCGCATTGCGGCCTTCGTCGAAGGCCCGGCCGGCGTGGGCGGCCTTGCCCGTGACGATCAGGTGATAGTTGCCGCTGCCCTTGCGCGCCCCCGCCAGGGTGCCGTCCGCCAGGGCCGGCTCATAGGTCAGGCCGACATGGCCGCGCGCGCCCAATTCGGCCAGCAGGGGGGCGGAGGCGGGCGAGCCGATCTCTTCGTCCGGGCTCAGCAGAACGGTCCAGCCCACGCCGTGACGGTCGGGGTGGGTCTCGAAGGCTTCGAGCGCGGCCAGAAGCACGCTGACGCCGCCCTTCATGTCAGCGACGCCGGGACCGTTCAGAGCGCCGTCCGGGCGCGTCGTCACGGTCTGGAAGCGGCTGTCGGCGGGGAAGACGGTGTCGTAGTGGCCGGTCAGGACCACCTGGATCGGCGCCTCCGGCCGGGCGGTGATCTTCAGGGCGTCGGCATGGGCCTCGGTCCGCACCGATCCGTCGTCTGCGACAGTGGTCGAGCCCTGGGTCGGGATGCGTTCGACCGTGGCAGGCAGGAGCCGGGCCTCAGTCTCCAGCGCGTCCAGCACGGCGTTCAACCCGGCGGCGTTGCGGCTGCCGGAGTTGATGTTCGCCCAGTCGATGGTGCGGCCGATGATGGCGTCACGTCGCCCGGCGACATGGTCCAGGACGGCCTGGTCGGCGTTCAGAATCCGCATGGCCGGACCCTAGAGCATGATCGTTTCGGACGGAACCGCTTTGCGGTTCCGACAGAAGCGTGAATCATGCTCTCGCTTTAATCTGGAGCCTGATTCACCGTTTCAGCGGAACCGCGTAGCGGTTCCTCCTCAACGGATCAGGCTCTAGACGCCGCGCGTCCAAAGGTGAAGGTCGAGCCGACAGATTACCGGTTCGGGCGCCGGTCGGCGCGTTGCCCGGGGTCGCGGCTTTCCCGACGCCAGCGGATCGACAGGCTGGTTTCGCCCTGGCCGCCGAACTGGGAGCTGATCGCCAGATTCCGGCGCGGTTGCCACTCCACCTTGACCGCCGCCCCGCCCTCACCGCCGCCGATGACCTCCAGATAGACGTCGTCGGTGATGTAGCGGCCGCCCGCCACCGTCAGGGCGCTGGCCTGTCCGCCGAAGGACAGCCGGTCCAGCCCCGCCAGTTCGCGCAGATTGCCGATGACGTCGAAGCCGCCGCCGCCCGCCAGGGCCGCAACCCCCGCCGCCAACTGCGCCGCCTCGAACGGCGACAACTGGGCGGCCGACCGGCCGAACAGCACCTGGGACAGGATTTCGTCCTGGGGCAGGGCGGGGGTGGAGGTCAGGGCGATCTTCGGCTGGGCCGCCGTGCCGGTGACATTGATGGTGGCGGTCAGGGCCGCGTCCTCTCGCGTCGCCGACAGGTTCAGGCGGATGTCCTCCGGGTCGGTGGACAGGGTGACGCGGCCGGATTCGTCGAAGACGAAGCGCTTGCCGGCGAACTCATAGTCGCCGCGCACCACATTGGCCGTGCCGGTCAGCTGGGGTTGGGCCACAGTGCCGCGCACCCGGGCGTTGACGTCCAGCACCACGTTCAGGCCGCGGCCGCTGACCCGCACCTTGCCCCCGCTGGAGCGCAGGGCGATGTCCAGGCCGATCTGAGGGCCGCGCCGGCGCACCTCGGCTTCCTGGTCGTCTCCGCCGGGCCGGTTGATCTCGACCACGTCCATGGAGACGATGCCGGTGGAACCGGGCACCTCCGGCTCGATCCGCGCTTCATCGACATTGATCTGACCCGACAGCTGGATGTTGCCGTCCTGGCCGCGGACGATGGTCACGGGGCCGGTGGCGCGGGCCTCGCCTATGTCGTTGTCGATGACGCGGAAGCGGGTCAGGTTCAGCTGGGCGGTCGAGCCCGAGCCTTCGCGCAGTCCGATCCGACCCTGGCCGTTCACCGTGCCGCCCGCCGTGTCATTGGCGCTGAAGGCTTCGATCAAGGCCGTGGTGTCGTCGAACCGCGTCCTCAGATTGAGGTCGCCCAAAACCAGCCCCACCGACTTCTCGCGATAGGAGCCTTGCGACAGGTCGAACCGGCCGTTCAGACGCGGAGACGCCAGGGTGCCGGCGATCGTCGCTCGGCCGTCCACCTGGCCCGCCAAGGTGCGGTCACCGCCCAGGAACAGATCCCAGATCGGCTGAATCTGTCCATTGATCGAGACATTGCCGGACATCGGGCGCTGGCGGGCAATCGCCAGCCGCAGCGGCGCCGCTGAGGCTTCGACCGGCAAGGTGATGTCTGCGGCCGCCTGAACGGCGTCCTCGTCCGAGGCGACGGCCTTCACCGTCAGGCTGTTGTTGATCAGGGTGGCGTCCAGACGGCCGTCGACCGCCAGGCCGCGCGGGGCGTCGATGCTGCGGACGTCCTGCAAGGTGACGTTGGCCGAACCGGACAGATCGTCACCGGCGCCGCGCAGAGAGACCCGGCCCGTCGCGCGCCCGCGCAGATCCGGCGAAATGGTCTGGAGGTCGACGCTGGTCAGGTCGGCCTGGATGACGGCGATCCGCGAATCCTGACGCAGGTCCGCCATCAGGACCCCGCCTCCGACGCCGAGGTCGAGGTGGGCGGCCCGTTCCGCGCCGTTCAGAGTCAAGGTGGCGGGGGTTCGGGTGGTGAAGGCCACCTCGCGGACCCGGCCGCCGCCCCGCAAACTCACGGTCTGGGCGTCGCCGCGTCGCGCATAGACGCCGGTGCCATTGAACTGGGCGGGCGTGCCGCCGCCGACGTCCAGGGCCAGGGTGAAGGGCAGATTGTTCAGGGTTCCGCGGCCGTCCAGATCGACGGTGCGAATGACCCAGCTTTGGCCGGACAGCCGGATGTTTCGCCCGCTGACGTCCAGGATGGCGCTGTCGGAGCCGCCGCCCTCGGTCAGGCGGACCCGCCCGTTGGCTTCGCCGGAAGCCAGGAAGGCGCCGGCGCGCGCCGTGAAGGTCAGGTCCGCGCTGGAAGGCAGGTTGTCCGACAAGGCCATGGCGCCCTGGGCCGTGACGCCGCCGGCGTTGACGTCCAGATCGCTCAGCCTGATCCGGTCGCCGCCCAGGGCGAAGTTCCCCGACGCGCGGGCCGGGCCGTAGTTGGAGCCGCTGGTGATCGTGATCCGGCCGTCCGAGGCGTCTGCGCCCTTGCGGAAGCTCAGGATCAGGTCGGCGTTGGTCAGGATCAATCCGCCGGCCGTGACCCGGTCGAACCCTGCGGTCAGATCGACGCGCGGCTGAGACAGGGTTCCGGTCAGGGCGCCTTGTCCGTTCATGTCGCCGGCGATTTCGACTGGACCGGCGGCGAAGGGGCCGCGCGCGTTCCAGTTCAGGGCCAGCCGCAGGCGGCCGTCCGTTTCGATCAGCCCCTTGGCGCCGGCCCGTCCGGCGGCGCCGGTCAGTTCGCCGCGATCCACCTCGATCCGGCCGCCGTTCAGCTTGCCGTCCAGCTGGAGACGCGGCGTGCGGCCCAGAAGACGGTCCAACTCGTCCATGCCCACGCTCAGCTCGCGGCCCCGGCCGTCGAAACTCAGGGTCCAGGGCGCGCCCGTCTTGGCCGAGGCGGCGCGAATGGACCCGCCGAAAGACCCCTTGCCGCCGGACTGGATGCGCGAAACGTCGGTCAGCCGCGCATCGCCGCGGAACCTCATGCCGCCCAGAAGATTGCGGGAGCCGGATCCCTCGACCGACAGCCCCTGGCCGTCCAGATCGATCTTCTCCAGCAATAGGGCGCCGTCCTTCATGCGTGCGGCTTCAAGCTGAACGCGCGGGGCTGCGCCCAGCAGACCGCCGATCAGGCCCTGGGTCGAACCGCCGAAGGCCCGAACGTCGCCGTCGAGATCCATCCGTCCGTCGCGGACCTGCACGTTCAGCGGCCCTGCGATGCGGGTCGCCCTGTAGCTGGCCAGGTTGGCGTTCAACAGGGTGGCCTGGCCTTCCAGGCTCCAGGTCTGGGCGTCGCCCTTGAACAGACCGGAATAGGCGGCGGGACCGGCGACGTCCGCACCCGTCAATCGGCTCAGGGACGCAGTCTGAACGTCCAGCCGGATTCCGTCGGGCGAACTGCGGTCGGACATGCGGATGACGCCCCGCGCTTCGGAGGCGACGTTGTCGGAGATCAGTTTCCAGCCCACGCCCTGGAAGGCCTTGTCCTTGGCCGGGACCATGGCGAAGCCGAACCGCGCCGTGCGCCCGACTCGCTCGACGAAGGGGGCGAACAGGTCCGAGCCGCTGAAATCGAAATAGCCCGAGACCCGAGACCCGGCCTCGCCGAACCGTCCGTCCACCGTCAGCGGGACGAAGCGGCCGGTCTGAACCTTGGCCCGCACCAGGTCGGCGTTGACGACCGCCACGGCCGAGAAGGGTTCGTCGGGCGAATAGCCCAGGGCGCCGGCCAGGGGGCCGCCCTGGGCCTCCTTGGCGCGCAGATCCACGCGCGTGTCTTCCAGCCTGCCGCCGAAGGTCGCGGCCAGGCGCAAAAGATCGCCGGGGCGGTTCAGACTGTCGGCCTTCAGCTCGGCGTGTTTGGCACCGCGACGCGGCAGGTCGACCATGCCCGACAGGTCCCAGCGCCCGTATTCCTTGGAAAAGCCTTCCAGCAACTCGACTCGCGCCGAGAACTTGTCGATATCGACGTCGATCGGCTGAGGCCCGCCGGGTTCGCCGCTCGGCGCGTCCAGAATGGGGCGGCGGATCAGTCGGATCACATCGGCGCTGATCTCGGTGGCGTGAAACCGCCGCGTGACCAGGGGCCAGTAGGACCAGTCGACCCTGACGTTTCGGGCGTCCAGCCAGACCCCGTCGCGGTCCGTGACCGTGACCCGCTCCAGGGTGAAGTCGTCGAACAGATCGCCCTTCAGCCCATAGACGTTGATCCGGCCGTAACGGCTGATCTTCTGGCCCTGGACGAAGCCGGACACCAGTTCTCGCCCCGCATCCGAGACGATGTACATCCGGCCGCCGATCAGGGCGATCAGCGCCAGCACCAGCACGCCGCCGACTATTCCACCGGCGATCAGGGCGATCAGCTGCGGCAGGCTGCGTCTGCGGCGCACCTGGGCGGCGGTTTCTTCGGGCGCGGTTTCAGGCGCTTGTTCGGGCGGCTCCTGGGTCAAAACGCCTGCCCGATGCTGATGTAGACTTGGAAGGCCGAGTCGCCTTCACGCTTGTCCAAGGGGATGGCGACGTCGGCGCGGATGGGGCCGAACGGCAGCTTGTACCGGACCCCGACCCCGGCGCCGTAGCGCATGTTGCTGAAGTTGGGCGTCTCTTGAAAGCCCACGGCGCCGGCGTCGACGAAGGCCACGGCCTGGAAGCTCTGACCGATGTCGTGACGTACTTCCAGCGAGGTTTCGAACAGCGACAGACCGCCGCGCGGGGTCTGATCCGGCAGTTGCGGATTGACCCCCTGATAGGAATAGCCCCGCACCGACCCGCCGCCGCCGGAGTAGAACAGACGGTCCGACGGCACGCTCAGCTCACCCCCGCCGATGATGGCGCCGAGGCGAAGGCGCCCGGCCAGGACGGTGCGCGCCTGATCTTGCAGCGGCAGATAGGCGGTCGCCTGGGCCTCATTACGCAGGAAAAGGACCGTGTCCTCCCCGGCCACGGCCGTCGGCTGGACCGAGGCGGTCACGCGCCATCCCCGCGTGGGATTCAAGGGATCGTTGGAGTTGTCTATATAGGCGCTGGTGCGGCCGGTCACGATCGCCAGATCCCGGTCGAAGCTGACCGCCCTAGGGGGGACGGACGCATAGTCGTAACGGTTCTCGCGGTACTGACCCGCGTCCAGGCCGATGCCGTAGTTGAAGTAGGAGGTCCGGCCGATCCGCTGCTGCAGCTCGGCCGCCAGCACCAGGGCGGTGCGTTCATAGGCGTCGGTGTCCTCCTTCACCACGCCTGCGCTGAGCTTCAAGGTGCGGCCGGGCTTGCGCCAGTGAGGCAGGGACAGATCGGCGCCGATGCGGCTGTCCAGCCGGGCGAACCGGGTCTCAAGCGCCAGGGTGTCGGCGCGCCCGAACCGATTGTAGCGGGTCCAGATGAAGTCAACGCCGGCGCCTTCCTTGGTGGCCCAGGTGGCGCCGGCCTCCAGCACGCGGCGGGGCCGGTCCTGGAGCGTCACGATCACGGGACGCAGCCCTTCGGCGGTGGTCTGTTCCGGCGGCGCGAGGGCGACGCCCACACCGTCATAGACGCCGGTGTCCAACAGGCGGCGCTCAAGTTCGCCGACCTTGTCCGGGTCATACCGGTCGCCTTCGCGCCACGGCGCCAGGGCGGCGACCCAGGCTTGATTGGTGCGCCCCGGCCGCGGCATCAGGACGCCGTCCAACAGGACCGGCCGGCCCGATACGATGCGGTATTCGGGCGCGACGGTGAAGGCGGCGTGGTCCACCACGACGCGGCGGGGATCGGCCTTGGCGTCCGCATAGCCGTCCCGCACCAGGCGCGCGACGATCCGCCCTTCCGCCGCGATCACATCGACGGCCCGGCCCGGATCGCCGGCCTTCAACCCGATCGCGGCCCTGGCGTCCTCGGCCGCCTCGGCGTCGGGGGCGGGGTCGATCCAGCTGATGGTCGGCGGGGTCAGCACGAAGCGGCGACCCGGCTCGACCGAGACGATGGCGGTCGGCCGCTCTTCGCCTTCGACGATGTCTTCGAGCACCGGCTGATAATAGGCTTCCGACCGCAGCAGGGCCTCGGCCGCTGACACGGCGCTGCGCGCGCGGCGCCGCGCTTCGAACCGGCTTTCGGGGGGGGCGTCCACCTCGCCGATGGCCCGCTCCAACATGCGGCGCAGCTCGGTGTCGACCTCGCCGCGGATTTGCGCGCGGGGATCTGCGGCGGCGGCCTGGGCGAGAAGGCTGCAGGTCGTCAATGCGGTGAGAAACAGGGCGGGCCGGATCGTCAAACTACAGCTTTCGTCAAGATCACGGCCTCCGGATCGGCGCCTCGGCACGCCCTTTCAAGCGCTTAGGTAAGCCCCTATCCGACCGCAGGAGGGAGGGACAAGGCCCGTCAGTAGAACAGGGTTTCGCTTTCGGGCTGAACCGACTGTTCCGAAGTCCGCTCTTGCGGCGGCGGCGGGGTCTCCTCAGGCGGCGTGGGCGCGGGATCGGTCACTTCAGGGGCGACGACCGGCTCGCCGGCGGCCTCGTCGGTCTCGGCGGGTTGTTCAACGGTGGGCTGGTAGCCGTCTTCGGGCCGAGACTGGCGATCCTCACAGCCCGCCAATGCGGACGCGGCCAGCGCTGTCGCGGCCAGAATGAAGATCGAGCGTCTCATGAAAAACGGTTCCCCTGGGTTGGTTCTGCAACGCCTGCTGCGTGGCTCCGTTCCATAGCGCCGAAAACGTCTTCGGTCATCCGGGTTCGGAGCCCCAGCGCAGAATGGCCGCGTCGAGCGGAAGGGGCGGCGGATTTGCGACCGTAGAGGGCTGGTCGTCGAAGCGGGGCGACGGGGCCGGGGCGCCGTCTACGAATGTCCCACGGGCTTGATTGTGCGGATGGCCCGGCGCCTCGCCCAGGCTCAGCACGGGGGTGACGCAGGCCTCCGTCCCCGCGAAATGCTCCGCCCAGTCGTCACGCTTCCGGGCGGCGAAAAGGGCGGCGAAGCGAAGATGGAGATCCGGCCATGCGGAGGTGTCGTACTGAGGCGCTTCGGCGGGTTCGATCCCCAGACCCGAGAGCAGGGCGAGATAGAAGCGGGGCTCCAGCGCCGCGACCGCCACATAGCCGCCGTCCCGGCAGATGTAACACCGATAGAAGGGCGCGCCGCCGTCCAGAAGGTTGGAGCCGCGGCGGTCGTTCCACAAGCCCTGGGCGCGCAGGGCGTGGAACAGGCCGCCCAGCAGGGCGGTCCCGTCCGTCATGGCGGCGTCCACGACGCGTCCGCGCCGGGTGGTTCGGACCTCCAGCAGGGCCGCCAGAACGCCGACGACCAGCATCATCGCCCCGCCGCCGTAGTCGCCGACCAGATTCAAGGGCGGCGTCGGCGGTCGGTCCGGCGACCCCATGGCGTGAAGCAGACCGGTTAGTCCGATGTAGTTCAGATCGTGTCCGACGGTCTGGGCCAAGGGGCCGCTCTGTCCCCAGCCCGTGATCCGACCGAACACGAGGGCGGGGTTTCGGCCCAGCAGATCGGCCGGGCCATAGCCCAGACGTTCCATGACGCCGGGACGAAAACCCTCGATCACGGCGTCGGCGGACCCGGCCAGGCTCAGAACCCCGCGCCGGTCCGACGCCGATTTCAGATCGACCGGCACGGCGGCCCGATTGCGGTGAAGGACGGCGCCGCCCACCTCGGAAAAGACGGCCGAAGCCGCCGCTTCCGAGCGGGTGAGGCGCAGCACCTCGGCCCCCATGTCGGCCAGCATCATGCCCGCGAAGGTGACGGGCCCCAGTCCGTCGAATTCGAGGATGCGAAGTCCGTTCAGCGGTTTCATATGCATTGAGTAGCAGACCCGGTCTTGACCGGAAGGGCGGATTGCAACAGAAGGCGCCCTTCGACGGTTTGGGCCAGGCCCGAACGTCGCGCGGTGCGTCCTTAGCTCAGTTGGTTAGAGCATCTGACTTTTAATCAGAGGGTCCTCGGTTCGAGCCCGAGAGGACGTACCATTTCTCCCTTCGGAGGAGCCTCCCCATGTCCAAGCCCGTCTTCTTCGCCGTCGAAACCGGCGGGACCAAGATCGTGTGGCGGGTCGAGGATGCGGCCGGCGCGGTGCTGGATCAGGGACGGTTTGCGACTGGCGCGCCCGAGGCGGCGGTCGAGGCCCTGATCGCCGCGACGGGCGACAGGGCGGTCTCGGGACTGGGCGTGGCCAGTTTTGGCCCCCTGGTGGTCGATCCGGCCTCGCAGGATCGCGGCCTGATGCTGGCGACGCCCAAGCCGGGCTGGACCGGGTTCAATCTGGCGAAGACCCTGGCGGAGCGGCTGAACACCCCTTTCGTCGTGGACACCGACGTCAACGCCGCCGCCGTCGCGGAGGCGCGACTGGGCGCGGGGCGCGGGGCGCGGGCTGTGGCCTATGTCACCGTCGGCACCGGGATCGGCGGCGGGCTGTGTGTGGACGGCCAGACCCTGAAAGGCGCACTTCATCCCGAGATCGGCCATCTGTTCGTCCAGCGCCTCTCGGGCGACGCCCAGGTCAGCGCCTGCCCTTTTCATGCTGACTGTGTGGAGGGGCTGGCGGCGGGACCGGCGGTGCAGGTGCGGCTGGCGGGGCGTCGGCTGGAAGAAGTGGATGCGGTTCGGGCCGTGGTCACGGACTATCTGGGCCAGATGATCGCCGGCTTGGTTTTCGCCTGGGCGCCCGACCGGATCGTCATGGGCGGCGGCGTGATGTCGACGTCCGGCCTGATCGCCGAGGTCGAGGCGGCGGCGCGGCGCTGGGTCAACGGCTATGGCGCGGCGCTCGTGATGGGCGAGGGCGGCTATCTGGTTGCGGCCGAGCGCGGACACGCCGGGCTGGATGGGGCCATGCTGATGGCGCGGGAATCCATCCAGGGGTTTTGATCGGAGCGGCATCCGTGGTCTAAGGGCCGCATGAAGCTGATCCAGTGGCCTGTCCTCGCCGCCCTTCTCGTGCTGGCCGGCTGCAACGCCGGTCGTTCCGCCATGAGCGGGGCCGAGCAGGTGGGCGCGGGGCTGGGAGACGCGGTCACCGCGCCGCTGGAGGACTTCAATCTGCGCCGCCAGCTGATTCCGACGGTCCTCTTGCAGGCCGAGGCCAATCCCTATGATCTGCGCAATCTGAACCAGTGCACCACCATCGGCGCCGAGGTGGCGCGGCTGGACGAGGCGCTCGGGCCCGACACGGACGAGCCGCCGCGCCAGGACGGCTCCTACCGCAGCGAACAGGCGGCCGATGCGGCGGCCAAGGCGACGCTGGACGCCATTCGCGGCACGACGACCGACTTTATTCCGGGTCGCAGCTGGATTCGTCGGCTGAGCGGAGCCGAACAGCACAGCCGCCATGTGCAGTCGGCCATACAGGCGGGGCGGATGCGGCGCGCCTTTCTGAAGGGGATCGGCATGCAGAGGAACTGCGCCCCGCCGGCGGCGCCGAGCTGGTTCCGCCCGAGGCGGTAGGGCCTCAACCGTTCGACACGTGCCGCGCGTGGAAGTCGCGGCGGAAGGCTTCGAAGCGGCCTTCGGCGATGGCGGCGCGCATGGCGGCGGTCAGAGCCTGGTAGAAGGCGATATTGTGCCAGCTGAGCAGGACCTTGCCGAGGATTTCGTCGGCGCGGATCAGGTGGTGCAGATAGGCCTTCGAATAGGCCGAGGAGGCGGGACAGGGGATGGTGGGGTCCAGCGGATCCTGATCCTCGGCGAAGCGGGCGTTCTTCAGGTTCAACGGGCCGTCCCAGGTCCAGGCCTGGCCGTGACGGCCGGCGCGGGTGGGCAGGACGCAGTCGAACATGTCGACCCCGCGCCAGACCGCCTCGACCAGATCGACCGGCTTGCCGACCCCCATCAGATAGCGCGGCCGGTCGGCAGGCAGGAATTCGGGGGCATAGTCCAGCACCTCGCACATGGCCTGGTGGCCCTCGCCGACGGCCAGGCCGCCGATGGCGTAGCCGTCGAAGCCGATGTCCTGAAGCTGTTCGGACGACTGGCGGCGCAGATCCTCAAAGGTCGAGCCCTGCTGGATGCCGAAAAGGGCCTGGTTTTCGCGCTCGCCGAACCGGGCCTTGGAGCGGGCGCCCCAGCGGATCGACAGTTCCATGGCCTTTCGCGCCGCGTCCTTCTCGGCCGGATAGGCGACGCACTGGTCCAACTGCATCGAGATGTCGGCGCCGATCCGGTCGGCCTGAATCTCGATCGAGCGTTCGGGGGTCAGGACGTGTTTGGAGCCGTCGATGTGGGAGGAGAAGGTCACGGCCTCTTCCTTCACCTTGGAAATTCCGGCCAGGGACATGACCTGGAAACCGCCGCTGTCGGTCAGGATCGGCTTGTCCCAACCCATGAATTTGTGCAGGCCGCCCAGACGCTCCATCCGCTCGGGGCCGGGGCGCAGCATCAGGTGATAGGTGTTGCCCAGGATGATGTCGGCGCCGGTCGCCTTGACCTGGTCCACCGTCAGGGCCTTGACCGTGGCGGCGGTGCCGACCGGCATGAAGGCTGGGGTGCGGATCTCGCCGCGGGCGGTTTTCAGCACGCCGGTGCGCGCGCGGCCTTCGACGGCCGCAATGTCAAAAGGAAAGGGCATTCAGGCGATCAGTCGTTCAAGCTGTTCGACGCGCGCCAGATCCTTGGGACGGCCGAAAAGGCGGTACAGGGCGATGTGGTCCCGGATATCGGGGACAAACAGGGGGGTGTCGTCGATAAACACCGGCCGGCGCGACCCGAACTGGACGTCCGCCCAGTCGCCGCCGTCGCGCACCTCCAGCCCGGCCATGACCTCGATCAGGATCGACTGATCATGCGCGCGGCCGAAGACGGCGGAGCGGAACAGACCCTCGCCGGGGTCGGGCACGATCTGGCCGCCCAAGGCGGCAAGCAGGGCGCGGGCGTCGCGCGGGGCGCACAGGACGTCGATGTCCGGCACATGGATGTCGGTCAGGCCGTAAAGCGCCATCGCCGCCCCGCCGAAAATCCACCAGGGCTGGTCCAGGTCGCGCGCGGCCTCTCCGACGGCGATCAGGCCGTCGCGGAGCTCTTGCGGCAGATCAAGCTCGGCGTCGTCAGGCGTCACGGAAGTCTCTTTCGTCAGAGGACGGCATTTAAGGGTTCGCGCGCCGGAAGGCCACAGGACAAGCGGTTCGATCCGCCTCAGCAGAAGGTTCGCGCCGGCGGCGTGGGGTTTTCAGGCCCGGAACAGCAAGGAGCCGTCGCCGTAGGAGTAGAAGCGGTAGCCGTTGTCGACGGCGTGGGCGTAGGCGGCCTTCATCGTCTCCGGACCGGCGAAGGCGCTGACCAGCATGAAGAGGGTCGATTTGGGCAGGTGGAAGTTGGTCATCAGCACGTCCACGGCGCGGAAGCGGTAGCCGGGGGTGATGAAGATTGCGGTGTCGCCGTGGAAGGGGCGGATCTCGCCGGTCTCGGTCGTGGCGGATTCCAGCAGGCGCAGCGAGGTGGTGCCGACGCAGACGATGCGGCCGCCGGCGGCGTGGACGGCGTTCAGGGCGGCGGCGGTCTCGGGCGAGACCTCGCCCCATTCGCTGTGCATCCGGTGTTCGGCGACATCCTCGACCTTGACCGGCAGGAAGGTGCCGGCGCCGACGTGCAGGGTGACGGCGTGGGTCGAGACGCCCCGGGCGCGGATCGCGTCGAGCAAGGCGGGCGTGAAGTGCAGGCCCGCCGTAGGGGCGGCGACCGAGCCGTCGTGTTCGGCGAAGACGGTCTGATAGTCCGAACGGTCGCGGTCGTCCTCGGGCCGTTTGGCGGCGATATAGGGGGGCAGGGGCATGACCCCGACGGCGCGGATCGCGTCGTCCAGGGCCGGGCCGGACAGGTCGAACTTCAGGGTGATCAGGCCGTCGTCGCCCTTGGCCGTGACCGTGGCGTCGAGACGGCCCAGGTCGCAGGCGGCGTCGGCTCCCTGTCCGAAGCGAATGCGGTCGCCCGGCTTGATCCGCTTGCCGGGCTTCATGAAGGCGGACCAGACGTCGGGGGCGTCGCGATGGTGAAGCGTGGCCTCGACGGCGACGGTCAGGGTCTCTCCCTCGGGGCCGGGACGGGTGCGGACGCCGGACAGGCGGGCGGGGATGACGCGGGTGTCGTTGAAGACCAGGGCGTCGCCCGGCTGAAGAAAGTCGGGCAGGTCGCGGATGATCCGGTCGTCCAGGGCGCCGTCCTTCACCACCAGCAGGCGGGCGGAATCGCGTGGATCGGCGGGCCGCAGGGCGATGCGGTCCTCGGGCAGGTCGAAGTCGAAATCGGCGGTCTTCATCAGGCGGCGCACAGGCCACGCCGGGGGCGGGGGGTCAAGGGGCGGGAGAGCGGGCCGGCAGGTCAGGCGCGTCGCGGGGCGGGGGATTCCGGGACAGATCGGCGACCAGATCGTTCATCTCATCGATCTCGCGCACCTGGGCCTCGATGATCTCGTCCGCCAGTTCGCGGACGCGAGGATCGCGGATATGGGCGCGTTCGCTGGTCATGATGGCGATGGAGTGGTGCGGGATCATGGCCTTCATATAGGCGACATCGCCGACGGTGGCCTGGCTGCGGACCAGCCACAGGGAGCCGGCGAAGACGACGACGGCGCCGGCGAGGATCATCTGTTTGATCCGCGGCCTTTCGTACATCGACCACATGAAGCCCATCATGATGGCGGCCATGACCGCCCCCATCAGCAGGGCCATGTAGAGCCGCGTCTCGCTGAAACGGACGTGGTCGATCTGATAGGTGTTCAGATACATCAGGCCGTACATGACGAGGGTGGAGACCCCGATCATGGCGGCGAAGCGGCGATAGCTCACGGGAACCTCATGGGCGGCCTCGGCGGGTGTCGCTGAGGAGGAATGCGGTCGAGGCGGGAATGATCCGGCTGAACCTTCCGATCCGGCGCGTGTTCAGCGGAGATGAAAGCCCTCGCCCTTGTCCCCTCCGTCCTCATCGGCGCCGTCGCCAGCGCCCGGTCCATGACGCCCATGGCGGCCATAGCCGGGGCCCGGCTGGCGCACCGGAAGACGCCGGGGCGGTTGCTGCTGCTGGATCATCCGCTGTTCAAGTTCGGCGGTCTGGCCATGGGCGCAGGCGAGCTGTTCGGCGACAAGATGAAGTCGGCCCCGGACCGGACGGTCTTCCTGGGCCTGCTGGCGCGGGTGATGAGCGCGGGGATCGCGGGCTCGGCCCTGGCGCCGCGCGGGCGTGAGAAGCTCGGCGCGGCGCTTGCGGTGGGGACGGCGGTTCCGCTGGCCTATCTGGGGCTGGCCGGGCGGAAAAAGGCGATGGCGCGGATCGGGCAGACGAAGAGCGGTCTGATCGAGGATGCCCTCATCGTGGCGGCCGGGGCGGCGGTGGTGGCGATGGCGACCGGCCGACGTCGTTGAGCCGTTGACCCGGGGGGCGGGACAAGTCAAACCGCCGCCATGCTTCAGAACCTCGAAACCCTCGCCCGCGAGGCCAAGTCCTGGCCGTTCGAACAAGCCCGTAATCTGCTGGCCCATGTGCTGAAGAAACGGCTGGGCGAGAGCGAGCGGGCCGAGGCGCGGGCGCTGATCGACGCGGGCAAGGCCGACGAGGCCCTGGCGAAGTTCGAGGCCCTGCAGAAGCCGGTGCTGCTGGAGACCGGATACGGGCCCTCGGGCCTGCCGCACATGGGCACCTTCGGCGAGGTGGCGCGGACCACCATGGTGCGCAACGCTTTCCGCGCCCTGACCGGCGACCACTGGGCCACGCGGCTGGTCGCGTTTTCGGACGATATGGACGGCCTCAGGAAGGTGCCGGAAGGGGTGCCGAACCCCGAGATGCTGCGCGAGGACCTGAACCTGTCGCTGACGCGGGTGCGCGATCCGTTCGGCACGCACGACAGTTTCGGGGCGCACAACAACGCGCGGCTGCGGGCGTTCCTGGACTCGTTCGGCTTCGACTATGAGTTCATGAGCTCGACCGAGACCTACAGGTCCGGCGCCTTCGACGCGACGCTTCTGACCCTGCTGGAGCGGTTCGACGCGGTCATGGCCATCATGCTGCCGACCCTGGGCGAAGAGCGGCGGGCGACCTATTCGCCCTTCCTGCCGGTCAGCCCGATTACGGGCCATGTGCTGCAGGTCCCGACGCTTGAGCGGAACGTCGAAAAGGGGACCATCGTCTTCGACGATCCCGCGGGCGGGCGCACCGAGCTGCCGGTCACGGGCGGCCATGTGAAGCTGCAGTGGAAGCCGGACTGGGCCATGCGCTGGACCGCCCTGGACGTCGATTACGAGATGTCGGGCAAGGATCTGATCGAGAGCGTGCGCGAGAGCGGCAAGATCTGTCGCGCCCTGGGCGGGACGCCGCCGGAAGGCTTCAACTACGAGCTCTTCCTGGACATCGAGGGCAAGAAGATTTCGAAGTCCAAGGGCAACGGCCTGACGATGGAGGAATGGCTGCGCTACGGCACGCCGGAGAGCCTGAGCTGGTACATGTTCCAGTCGCCGAAGTCGGCCAAGAGCCTGCACTTCAACGTCATTCCGCGCGCCATCGACGACTATCTGGCCTTCATCGAAAGCTACAAGACCCAGGAGCCGGCCAAGCGGATCGACAATGCGGTCTGGTCGATCCATGCGGGCGATCCGCCGACCCATACCTCGCCGGTGTCCTTCGCCCTGCTGCTGAACCTGGTGGGGGTGGCGAACGCCTCGACCAAGGCGCAGCTGTGGGCCTATTTCGCCAAATATCTGCCCGAGGCCACGCCGGAGAACGAGCCGCTTCTGGACCGGCTGATGGACCACGCGCTGAACTATTACGAGGACTTCGTGAAGCCCTCGAAGTCGTACCGCCTGCCGGACGACAAGGAGAAGGCGGCGCTGGAGGACCTGGCGGAGCGGCTGAAGGCCCTGCCGGCGGACACGACCGACGGCGAGCTGATCCAGAACGAGGTCTATGCAGCAGGCAAGGCGCATGAGTTCGAGCCGCTCCGAGCCTGGTTTGGGGCGCTGTACGAAGTGCTGCTGGGCGCCAGCCAGGGACCGCGTTTCGGCTCCTTTGCGGCCATCTACGGCCTGCCGCAGACGATCGACCTGATCAAAAAGGGCGCGCGCGGCGAACTGGCGCAGGCTTGACGCAAGGTAATATTTCTTAACCGCGAAGGGCTTGTATGGCGACGTGGCCGGGGAGGCGACGTGCAGTACGAGATCGACGAACAGGCGCGGATCTTGTGGATGGACCTGGTTTCGGCCGGGTCCGCAGACAAGGTGCTGACGGCGACATTGGCGCTGATCAAGGCGCGGCCGGAGCTGTGCAGCTGGGACTGGATCGTCGAATGCCAGCCCCTGCCCGACGATGCGACGGTGGACCATCTGTCGAAACTGGCCCAGGCCTGGGGCGCACCGCCCACGGTCGAGGCGCTGACCGTTTTCGTCACTCAGGACCGGCTGCTGCACCTGTGGGCCCGGGTGATGGACTTCCAATTTCTGCGCCGCAAACACTTGGTCGAGCGCGACGTCGAGGCCGCGCGGCGGTTGATCGAACGCCGACGCGCCGAGCGTCCCTTAAGATGAACGGAAAATAACGGCGAAGCTCCGGGAGCCTTCAGGTTCAGCTCGGCATTCTCCCCTCATCGGCAAACCCGATGACAGGAGATGAATATGTCGAGCAAGTTTCTGAAGACGGGTCTGGCCACGGCTGCGGCTCTGGCCGCCCTGGTGACCGCAGCCCCCATGGCCGCCCAGGCCCAGGCCAATGGCGTGACCAACTGCGACGCCCCCGGCGGTCGCCAGCGCGCGGGCGCCCTGATCGGCGCAGTCGTCGGCGGGGTGGTCGGCTCGAACCTGGCGCGTAACGAGCGCACGGCCGGGACCATCGTCGGCGCCGGCGCCGGCGCGGCGGCCGGCTCCTATATCGGCTGCAACCAGCAGCGCGCCCGCGCCGCAGCCGAGGCCAACGCCAACACCTATCGCGCCGGAACCACTCTGCGGATCCGCAGCGGCCCCGGCACCGGCTTCCGCCAGTCGGGCAGCCTGGCGGCCGGCCAGCCCTTCACCGCCGTGGCCCGTCAGGGCGACTGGATCCAGATCGCCGGCGGAGGCTGGGTGAACGCCAACTATGTGACCCGCTGAGGTCGCGTCCGGAAAGACCGCGCCGGCGGGGTCGTTCTTGCCCCCGTCGATCCCGCCGGAACGGTCGCCAGGCTCGCGGTTCGCCGTTTGAGCCCAGACCCCGTCCGGTTCGCCGGCCGGGGTCTTCTACTGGCTGACCCAGAGGATGCGGGCCATCCATTCGATCTCGCGCCGGGACACGACCCGCGGGGGATAGTCGGGATTGATCGAGGACAGGGTGGCGGTGCGGGCGTTGAGCGCCGTCAGCTCCTTGGCCACCACCTCGCCCGAGGTCAGACGCGCCACGACCCGGTCGCCGCGCCGCACGGCCGGGTCGCCCCGGTCGACGATGACCCGGTCGCCCTCACGGTACAGGGGCGCCATCGAATCCCCGCTGATCCGCAGGCTGAAGGTGGTGGGATTGACCTGCGGCAGTTCGGTCTGGTCCCAGCCGTCGCCGGTCGGCAGGCCCGCCTCGTCGAAAAAGCCGTCCAGGCCCGCGCGGGCCAGGCCCAGCAGTGGCACGGTCGACGGGGTGGCGGGCGCGTCGTCGGCCAAGGCGGCGAAGTCGGCGAGGGATACGCCGGCCGCCTGAAGAACCAGGGTCAGGCTCTCGGTCGAGGGCCAGCGGGGCCGCGGCGGATCCCCGGCGCTGAACCGCTTGGACGGATTGAAACTGGTGGCGTCCAGCCCGGCCCGCCGCGCCAACCCCGACGGCGACAAGCCCTCGCGCCGCGCCAGGGCGTCGACGGCCTTCCATAGTTTTGCGTGGGACAGGGGCATGGCGTTCCCGACAATGAGTCGGCCCAGCCTAGAGTGAGAGCTTAGGAATTTCTACCTAGCTGTGCACTTTGCATACCGAGGAATTTATGTCAGAGGATCTAGCCGACAGGCTGGCACTAACCCCTCAAAGCCTTGCTGAGGCGGTAAAAGAGTTCCGAATTTCAGCCGAGCTCTTGAGCAAGGCGTTCGCCGATGCGAGCGAGAGGGACGCTCGTGAGGAGAGCGTCTTCAGCCAGCTTTCGGACTTGGACTAAGGTGACGGTGTGGCTTTCCAGGACGTGCATGGATGGCGTGACCTTGAGCCAGCGGTATTCGATGCGATCTGGGTGGTATTCTCGTGGGGAGCCGTGAGTGATCAAATGGCGACGATCTGAGAGCTCCTCGGCATCTTCTATCGCTCTGATCGCCATGTCGGCGACAGGAGAGAGTGCGGAAGATCGCCGAAAAACCTTTTTCAGGTATTTGGTTTTTCGACCAAACATCCTGGGTATTTCTTTGTCGATCTCGTTGCCGCCGAAGCGATGAAAAGTGATGGCCACTAGGAGGTCGATGCAGTTCTCAAGTACCGACCAGTGTAGGGTGCTCGCGCCGTAGGCCATGAGCATTTGGTTTGAGGGCAGATTTCCGAGAGGATCCATGGCGAACGATTTGGCGGACAAGAATGTCTCCGATCCTACGGCTGAACGCCGTGATGAGGTTGTGAAGCGTATGCTGGCGATGCCGCCGGTGAAGCAGAAGCCCAAGAAAGAGGGGCGCAAGCCGAAGCCCGCGCCCAAGGCTGATTGAGTTAGCGGGTCACCCAGCCGAACAAGCCTCTCGGCTTCAGGGCGTTGCCCAACACGCCGCCGCGAGAGCGGTTCGCTTTCCAATGGAGGGCGCGATAATTGCTCGCATGACTGGCCCCGCCCAACGCGGACGGCAGGACGTGATCGATCTCCCAGCCATATTGAGACTGAGAGCCGTAGTCCGCCCACCGAATGATGTTCCCATCGGCATCGACGCGATAGTCGGAGGGCAAAAGGCCTTGGACAGGGCTGCAAGCTTGCCAAGCGGCGAACTTGTCCTGTTCAGGACGCGAGAGATAATTTAAAAGAGTCATGTGGGTGGTCTCTGGTGACGCCCGCGTGGGGCTGGTGATCGTTTGCCGCCGACTTTTGCAGAGGCGGGCGGTCAAACGATTCCAGCTTAGCATACAGCGCCATGCCGCTGTGCACGGTTTGTTCCGCTGTCCACAGCGACGCTAGGTTGCCCTCAGCTTCTTTCTGAGTCTCGTCAGCCTCAGAGCCTGAAACCTAAACGTAGGCTTCGTCAGTCCGCCGATAGGTCAGGCGCTTACCGATGGTTCCGATAAGCGCTGCGTCGGTGCGCATGGCGTCGGTGAAGCCCAGCTTGGCGCGGGTGTTGTGGCGGAAGCCAAACTCGGTGACGTAGCGGTTCAGGTGCTTCTCAGAGCAATGCTGATAGACGCCCTTCATACCCTTCTTGAAGACGCCGAAGAAGCCTTCCGCCGAGTTGGTGCATGATTAGGAATTTCTACTTAGCTGATGCTCAGTCGCCGCCTTCCGTTCCTGCCAGGCCCAGAAGGTGCCGACGGTGATGGAGATGATGATGAGGTAGCCGTTCAGGTTCATGATGGTGAACAGCGCGCTGACCGGCGTCCGGCCGTTCATCAGCAGGATGAGGTGGCACAGGACTGTGAGAAGTTGGATGGCTCCGGCCCATATGGGCCAGGCGCGGTTTGATCTCAAAGCGAGAACGGCAAACACGGCCAGCAGGATCAGGTCGATGAAGAAGACGCCCTGGGGAGCCTGATCGGCGCGGGGCGATTCCTGTTGGACGACAAGCGAAGCAAACCACGCCATCAGGTATGCGCTGGCGCCCACCTTTTCAGTATTTCCGCCCTTAAGCAGCGCAAAAAGCGCCATCGTAACCATGAAAACGGCGCCTATGACGGCGTACATCATGTTTACCATAATTGTCGCCCCCAAGCGTTTTACGCGAAGGGGGCGACTTTAGGCGATGTTAGGTTAAGTGATAATGAGGCCTAACCTTAACTTAATTTCATGCAACCGAGCGGAGATGATTGCGCGTGTCCTTGGGGTCAAGCCAGTCGTCGGGCTTGCCAATCGGGCCGGCGGCGTAGGTTCCGAAGCCGAGGCGGCGATGGTCCTTCTGCAACTCGCCGTGGCACGCCACGATGGACTCCCGCGCGGCGGCGAGGGCGGCGATGGTTTCCATGGCCTTGGCTTGCGAGGCCGTGGCGGCGACCGGCGACAGCGAGAGGTCGGCGCGCGCGCTGATGAAGGATTGAACCAGCGTCGTCGCTTGAGCGATGGCGGCGTCGATAGCGTGTTCCGTGGCGTGCAGATCAGCAGCCACGCCGGCGATGACTTCAGTACGGTCCATTGGGAAGCCCCTCAAACAAGGTTTACAATGGATAAATCCTAACACGGCTTAACCGCTTCTGGTAGTATATTGTTAACCTAATCGATCAATGTTGAGCGGGGAGGCGTTCTGGTGCGCATGCGTAGTGCAGCCTTCCTCAGCTCAAGCAAAAGTCTTTGAAAAGGCTAGGATTCCTCCAGAAGGAAGTGCGCGGTCAGGGAGGCGATGGGGCGGCTCCGGCTTTCCTGCCACGCCTCAGCCTGGACGTGAGCGATCCGCCGGCCAGCGCGGCTGATCTCGGCCCTGGCGAAGACGTCGACCGGACGGCCGGTCCTGAGATAGGCGACGGTGACGTTGATCGGCCGCGGCAGGCGCGAACTCGGAAACGCCAGGGCGATCTGTGCCATGGCCGTCATTTCCAACAGGGCGGCGGTTGAGCCGCCGTGCAGGGCCGGCAGCATCGGATTGCCGATCAACTGATCTGCAAAGGGCATGACCACCGTGACCTCGTCGCCGTTCATCTGGGTCTGGAGGTTCAGAAAGCGGGCGTAGGGAAGCCGATCCAGAAGCTCGTTCATGCGCCGAGGTCTCCTGCGGGCGCCGGCTTGGTGCTGCTGCGCGAGCGGTTCAGCACATAGGCCGACTGAGCCGCCGCAACCGGATCGGCGGGATCGTCCTCGAACGCCCAGCCGCGCACGAAGGCGATCGTGGGGGTTAAACGATAGCAGCTGGCTTGGGCCAAAAGGTCCACGCCCGGCCGGGCCGCGCGCATATAGTCCACCCGCAGGTCCAGGGTGGCGATCGGGTGGAAGGCGTCCATGGCGGTCCAGACGGCCAGGCCGCCGATATGGTCCAAGAGGGTCGTCACCAGCCCCCCGGCCAGCACCCCCGTGTCAGGATCGCCGACCAGGTCGGGCCGCCAGGGAACCCGAATGCGCGGCGCGCCGTCATGAAGCCCGTCGAAGATGAAGCCCAGAGCGCCCGTGTGGGCGGCGCCCGCCGCGAGTTGTGGCAGGATGGCGTCGACGAAACTGTCGTGCATGCGAAAGGGCGTCCGTGGAGTCGGTGACAGTCTTCTGTATGACGGGGCGACCCGACGGCGTCGAGAGCGTTACGCCCCCATGATCCGACCCGAAGATCTGCTGCATCCGACGCCGGCCGGCCTCTATTGCCCGCCCGGCGACTTCTACGTCGATCCGGTGCGCCCCGTGGATCGGGCCGTGATCACCCATGGCCATTCCGATCATGCGCGGGCGGGGCACGGCGCCGTGCTGGCCACGCGCCAGACCCTGGCCATCATGGCCGAGCGCTACGGCGACGCCTTTACGGCGCGGGAGCAGGCGGTCGAATACGCAGAGAGGGCCGCGATCAACGGGGTCGAGCTGCGGCTGTTTCCGGCAGGCCATGTCCTGGGATCCGCCCAGGTCGAGGTGCGCTGGAAGGGTCTGACCATGGTCGTGTCGGGCGATTACAAGCGGCGGCGCGATCCGACCTGTCCGGCGTTCGAACCCGTGCCTTGTCACGTCTTCATCTCTGAGGCGACCTTCGGCCTGCCTGTATTCCGCCATCCGCCGGCGCAGGATGAGATCGGTCGGCTGGTTCGGTCGCTGGCGCAGTTTCCTGACCGAGCCCATCTGGTCGGCGCCTACGCCTTGGGAAAGGCCCAGAGGATCATACGCACGCTGCGTGAGGCGGGCTGGGACCGAGCCATCTATGTGCACGGCGCCATGGAGCGGCTGAACGCGCTCTATGAGCGCGAGGGCGTCGATCTGGGGCCGATCCTGCCGACGCGCGATCTCCCAAAGGGGGCGCTGGGAGGCGAGGTGGTGGTCGCGCCGCCGTCGGCCGTGCAGGATCGCTGGTCCCGGCGGTTCGCCGATCCGGTCGTGGCCTTCGCCTCGGGCTGGATGGGGGTAAGGGCGCGGGCCCGCCAGAAGGGGGTGGAGCTGCCCTTGGTCATCTCCGACCATGCCGACTGGGAGGAACTGGTCACGACCTTCGAGGAGCTGAAACCCGACGAGGTCTGGATCACCCATGGCCGGGAGGAGGGGCTTCTGCGCTGGGCCGAACTGAACGGCCAGAAGGCGCGCGCGCTGCGCCTGGTCGGCTATGACGAGGAGGATGAAGAGACGCTGGAGGTCCGGCCGGACTGAGCGATCAGCGCCGCGCCCGGCGAGGGGCCGGCGCCGACGTCTGCGTCTCGTCCTCGCCCTTGTTCTCGACGAGGGCCGCGTTCATCGCCATGCGCAGGCGCTCGGGCTTGATCGGCTTTTCCACCACGGCGGCCATGCCGACGGACAGATAGTGTTTGGCGTCTTCGGGATCGGCGTTGGCCGTCAGGGCGACGATGGGGGTGCGTCCCACCTCGCCGCCCAGGGCGCGGATGGCCTGGGTCGCCTGGACCCCGTCCATGCGCGGCATTTTGATGTCCATCAGGATCAGATCATAGCGACCTTCCTGAACCGCCTGGACCGCCTCCAGCCCGTCCTCCGCCAGTTCGGAACTGCAGCCGAACATTTCGCACAAGGCCTGGGCCACGACGCGGTTGGTGGCGTTGTCATCGACGATCAGCACGTGGGGCGCGGACTTCAGATCGAGTTCCGGCAGGCTCGAGACATTGGAGGCGGGCTCGACGACCGCTGCGGCGCGGCGCGCGGTGATGTCGAAGGCGAAGGTTGCGCCCCGACCCTTGTTGTTCTCGGCCCAGATCCGACCGCCCATACGCTCGATGACCTGGCGGCAGATGGACAGGCCCAGTCCGGCGCCGTCCGGGCCCGAGCCGTGGACGAAGGGTTCGAAGATGGAATCCACACGGTCGGCGTCGACGCCGGGGCCGTCGTCGCGAACCCGGGCCTCCATCCGCACCTGGTCGCCGTCGACCCAGGCCTTCAGCCCGGCCTCGACCACCCCATTGCGCGCGAATTTCAGCGCATTGCCGATCAGATTGTTGAACACCTGCTTCAGGCGGACTCCGTCGATGACGGCGGCCAGCTCCGTGTCGCCTTCGTAGCCGACCAGCAGGGTCACGCCGTCCTGGGAGGCGCGCGGCTCCCATAGGGATTGGACGTCGTCCATCACGGCCCGCAGCGGGGTGGCGACGGGGGTCAACTCCAGCTCTCCCGCCTCGGCCTTGGCCAGGTCGACGGCGTCCTGAAGGATGCGCAGCAGGTTTTCGGACGATTCGACGATGGTCTGCACATGGGCCTGGGCCGTCGTGCTCAAGGGCTGGCGGCGCAGCAGTTCGGCGACGGCCAAGACGCCGTTCATCGGGGTGCGAAGCTCATGGCTCATGATGGCCAGGAACTGGCTCTTGGCGCGGGCGGCGATGAGGGCTTGGGCGCGCGTGTCGTTGAGGGCTGCAGCTTGGTTGGCCAACTCCGCCTCGTGGCGCCGCTGGCGGTCTGTCGCGCTGCGGAGCAGGGTCGCAGCCGTGCCCACGCCGTGATAGCGGCCGTTTTTCGTCACGATGAAACCGCGCAGCAGGGCGGCGGGACCGCCCCTCAGCAGGATTTCACTGAAGGCGTCGATTTCAGCGTCGCCTTCCACCACCGCCGGCTCGGGGTCCATGGCGAAGGTGATCGGGCGCAGATCGTAGAGGGCGTGGCCGAAGCGGCCGGCGATCTTCTGTATGAAGGTGGTGCGTTCCACCAGGCCCAGGGGGCGGTCGTTCTCTACGACAGGTATGACCAAAGTGTCCGGTTCGCGCTCGAACCGGGCGAAAACCTCGCAGCCGAGCGTGGACGGACCTACCGGCTCGGGTTGTTCTGAAAGGGTCTCAATCGTCGGCATACTGCCTGGAACTCCTTACTCGCCTCCCATATGCACCAGTAGCGCTTGCCGATTAGTTAAGCCGGATCAGAAAGTTTCGGCCTGTACCCTCGGTGTCATCTCAGGGGCGGGCGCCGGCTGTTTCAGGATTTTGCGCCGGGGGCGGGTCTGGTGTAGAAGGCCCGCCCGACCCATCTGAGGTCCTCATCCCTTTGTGCATGCGCGCGGCCGACCGGCCGACCGCAGATTCGTCATGAGCGTCATCCTGGAAAAGTCTACGACATCGGCCCTGGTTCTCTTTTCCGGCGGGCAGGACAGCGCCACCTGTCTGGCCTGGGCGCTGGAGCGGTTCGGGCGGGTGGAGACGGTCGGCTTCGACTACGGCCAGCGGCACCTCGTGGAGATGGAGGCGCGCCAGGCGGTGCGTGCGGGGATGAAGACGGCCCTGCCGCAATGGGCCGACCGGCTGGGCGACGATCATGTGGTGGACCTGACCGGATACGGCCGGATCGCCGAAAGCGCCCTGACGGCCGACCGCAAGATCGAGATGGATGCGCGCGGCCTGCCGACCACCTTTGTCCCTGGGCGCAACTTGATCTTCCTCGTGGCGGCTGCGGCCCTGGCGGATCGGCGCGGGCTGGAGGTGCTGGTCGGCGGCATGTGCGAGACGGACTATTCCGGCTATCCCGACTGTCGCCACGAGACCATGGAGGCCATGGCGCGGGCCCTGTCGCTGGGGCTGGACAAGCCGGTGGTGATCGAGACCCCGCTGATGTGGCTGACCAAGGCCCAGACCTGGGACCTGGCGCATACGATCGGCGGGGCGCCGCTGGTCGAGCTGATCATCGAGGACAGCCACACCTGCTACCAGGGCGACCGGACGCATCGCCACGCCTGGGGCTATGGCTGCGGCCAATGCCCGGCGTGCGAGCTGCGGGCGGCGGGTCATGCGGAATGGGTCGCTTCGAAGTGACCTATTCGGCCAAGGAAGTGTTTCTGACGGTCCAGGGCGAGGGCGGACAGGCGGGCCGGCCGGCGGTCTTTTTGCGCTTCGCCGGCTGCAATCTGTGGAGCGGGCGCGAGCAGGATCGGGCGAGCGCCGTCTGCAGCTTCTGCGATACGGACTTCGTCGGCGTAGACGGGGACGGCGGGGGCAAGTTCGCCACCGCGGACGGGCTGGCCGATCATGTCGCGGCGATGTGGCGGGGGCGCGAGGGCGATCCGAAACTGGTGGTCTGCACCGGGGGAGAGCCCCTGCTGCAGCTGGATGCGCCCCTGGTCGCGGCCCTGCACGCGCGCGGTTTCGAGATCGCCATAGAGAGCAACGGCACCCTGGCGGCGCCCGACGGGATCGACTGGATCTGCGTCAGCCCAAAGGCGGACGCAGACGTGATCCAGATCAAGGGGCAGGAGCTGAAGCTGGTCTATCCGCAGCCCAAGGCCCCGCCCGAGCGGTTCGAACACCTGGCGTTCGAGCGGTTCTGGCTCCAGCCCCTGGACGGCCCCGACCAGGCGGCGAACACCGCCGCCGCCATCGAATATTGCCTGACCCATCCCCAGTGGCGCCTGAGCGTCCAGACCCACAAATACATCGGCGTCCGCTAATGCCCGTTTTCGAGATCACCAAACAGGCCACCTTCGACGCGGCCCACCACTTCCCCAACGAACCCGAGGGCAGCATCTATCGCCGCGTCCACGGCCATTCCTTCACGGTCGAGGCGACGATCCGGTCGGAGACCCTGGACGCCGAGCACAACTGGGTCGCGGACCTGGGGGCGCTGGACCGGGCGCTGAAGTCGGCGGCGGAGCAGCTGGACCACGGCATGCTGAACGAGCACGAGGGGCTGGAGCTGCCCAGCCTGGAAAACCTGTGCCTGTGGTTCGCCAAGACCCTGAAGCCGGACTGGCCGGGGCTTTGCCGGGTGCAGGTGGCGCGGCCGACGATCAACGAGCGGTGCGTGCTGTCGCTGTAGTCAGCAGCTTTTGCCCTGCCTCTGCCGCTGTTCGCAGCGGCGTTGTTCGCGTTCGTAGTCGCGCTGTTCGCGTTCGCGGCGGGCGCGGGTTTCTTCGTCCGAGGTGGTGACGGCGTCGAAGCCGGCGCCGACGACCGCGCCCCCGGCCTTGGCCGCGCCGCCCACGACGGCGGCGGTTCCGCCGACCACGGCGCCGGCGACGCAGCCCTGGAGCATCAAGGCTCCGCCCATGACGACGACGGTCTGACAAGCGGCGATAAGACGGCTGCGACGCATGGGTGAGACACCAGAGATTTGGAAGAGAGGATAGGGCGACGACAGCGACGTCCGGAGCCTACTCCAGAGATTTCGAATAGTCCCTGATAATGATGAACGCAGGCTGACCGTGGTCGGGATCAGCCGGCCCGTTGCGGCAACAGTTTGCGACGTTGGCGCGAGATGGCCAGCGGGCTTCCGTCGGCGCCCCAGGCGGTGGCTTCGTCCACCGTCCAGCCCAGGCCCAGATCCAGCATCCGGAACTCGAAGAAGGCCCAGCCCTCGGGCGCCGTCTGCGGCGTCGGGTCGGTCAGAATGTCGATACGCAGATCGACGGTGGTCATGGGGGCGGGGGTGGAGGAGGCGGTCCAGGCCGGGGGATAGAGGGCGTCCAGCAGATAGCACAGCCCGACCTCGTCCAGCGGGCGGCGGTCGGCCATCCGCATCCAGGTGCGTTCGATCACCGGCTTGCCCGCATTGCCGCCCAGGATGTTGGGCCCGCCGTCGAACCGGTATTCGACATGCTGGGCGAAGTGGGGCGACATCGGCCCTCGGATGGTGGCGGCGGGGTTCAGGCCGTCCGGCGGGGGCGGAGGCCGATGAAGCGGGGCGAGCGGCGGTGCGTCGCCGTCCAAGCCGTAGGTGCCGGTGGCGTGATGGGTCATGCGGCCGTCCTGCTCGGCCTCGACCGCCGCATAGACGACATTGCGGCCGCCGCGCAGCAGTCGGGGACGAAAGGCGACCTGTTCGCCGAACCGCGCCGCCGACAGATACTGGACCGACAGGGTCCGCAGCGGCGCGGTCAGGGACAGGCCCTGCCGCATCGCCTGGGCGCACAGGGCCGCCAGCAGGCCGCCGAAGGGGAAGCCCTTCTCCGGCGGCAGGCCGGACGGACCGTTGGAGAAGTGACCGGGAACGGGCGCCGAAAGGCCGCCGTCGTCCAGGGTGTGGAAGGCCAGGGCGGCGTCGAGGGAGATGGGGTGGGTCGTATCGGCCATGGGCGCCATCCTGCGTCAGGCGAAGAAGGGACGGAAGGCGCTGCGTTCTGGAGGGGTTGCAGGTCCGTTGTCAAACAAGACTGACTGAGCCGGTTCGGATTGGCAACCCTCTTGCCAACCGCCTGACGCGGGGTCACTTTTGTCGCATGGGACGCACCGCAGACTACAGCCGCCAAAGCTGCTCCATCGCCGCCACCCTGGAGGTGATCGGCGATCCGTGGACCCTGCTGGTCATCCGCGACGCCTTCAACGGGGTCAGCCGGTTCGAACAGTGGCAGGACAATCTGGGCGTGGCGCGCAACGTCCTGGCCGCGCGTCTGAAAAGCCTGGTCCAGCACGGGGTGCTGGAGCCGCGCCCCTATTCCGAACGGCCCCCGCGCAACGAATATGTGCTGACGCCCAAGGGCAAGGATCTGTACGGGGTTCTGGTGACCCTGCACGGCTGGGGCGCCAAACACGTCTATGGCGAGACCGACTGCGGCATCGACATGGTCCACTCGACCTGCGGCGCCACCCTGACCCCGCGCATCGCCTGCGGCTGCTGCGGCGAGATCGTCAAGCCGAGGGACATCCGGCTGACGCGGGCGGAGAACCGGCCGACGGTGGGGGATGTGATGCCGAAGGATGATGAGGCGGCTTAGGGCGGCCGTCGAGGACGGGTTTGAGAGCGGGACAGGGGGCTTTGGTTGGACAAGTTCAGTCGGCGTCCTAACAGGAAGGCTCGTGTTCAGAACACCGTGCTGGCCCTGTCGGCCTTTACCTTTGCCGGTGGTTGCTTCGGCGTCCTGATCGCCTTCGGCAACGCCGCCATTCCCTGGTTTTTCGGCCTCTATGCGTTCTGCTGGACTTTGGGATTCCTGTTTTGGCAGCAGAGGTTTGTTCGAAACTACTTTCGCTGGAGGTCCAGAACGCGTCTTCAAAGCCAGCAAGGTCCAGGATTTTCAACACTAGAGCTGGCCGCTATCGAACAATTCCTTGATCGAGCCGGTCCTCAGGAGGCCGCCGCACGCCGACATTTCGAGCAGGCGGAAGTCGTTTCCCGCTACAATTCAGGCGCCGGCGGAGTCACTGCGATAAGAAGTTCGCAACCTTGGCCTTGGACGAAACCCGCAACGGACAATGTGTCCTGGTTTCACATTGATCAGTTGAATGCCGTTGTGGGGTGCCAATTTTGGCCTGGGCCGGCTGAGGGTCTGTCGATCCTTGAGATTTTTGCGGGAGACACAAACACGGCCCAGTTGGACTGGATGACAGTGACTTTCCGAGGGGCGGATGATGGTCTGCCGCATCCGCCGGCTCCCACCTTCGCCCCCATCATTAGCGAGCCTCGCTGGGTAACCTGGCGCCCGGAGCCCTGACGACGAAAGCCGGCCCCACCCTGCGGTGAAACCGGCTCCCGTCATCCCTTGACGCACACCACCTGACGCACGGTGTGCACGACCTCGATCAGGTCGGTCTGGGCCGCGATGACCGCGTCGATGTCCTTATAGGCCATCGGGGTTTCGTCGATCACCTCGGCGTCCTTGCGGCATTCCACGCCCTCGGTGGCGCGGACGTGGTCCTCGATCGTGAAGCGGCGCTTGGCTTCGGTCCGGCTCATGGCCCGACCGGCGCCGTGCGAGCAGGTGCAGAACGAATCCGCATTGCCCTTGCCGCGGACGATGAAGGACTTCGCCCCCATCGAGCCGGGGATGATGCCCAGTTCGCCGTCCTTGGCCGACACGGCCCCCTTGCGGGTCAGGAAGACGTCCTTGCCGAAATGCTTCTCCTTGGAGACGTAGTTGTGGTGGCAGTTCACCGCCTCCTGCGTCGTCTCCAGATCCGGCCAGAAGGCCTTCAGCACCCCGAGCACGCTGTCCATCATCACCTCGCGGTTGGCGCGCGCGTATTTCTGCGCCCACGACACCGCCCGCACATAGTCGACGAAGCCGTCCGTCCCTTCCGGGAAATAGGCCAGGTCCTGGTCGGGCAGGTTGATGTGCCAGCGGCGCATCTCGTGCTTGGCCCGTTCGATGAAATAGGTCCCGAACCGGTTGCCCACCCCGCGCGAGCCGGAGTGAAGCATCACCCACACGTCGCCCGCCTCGTCGAGGCACAGCTCGATGAAGTGGTTGCCCGTGCCCAGGGTGCCCAGGTGGCCGAAGCCGCGCGGGTGCGCCGCCTTGGGGTGTTTTTCCACCACGGCGTCATAGCCCGCCTTCAGATCGGCCCAACGGGTGACCGCCGAGGCCGGCGGTTCGGCCGCCCAGGCGCCCTTGTCGTTGCGCCCGCCGTTGTCGGTGCGGCCGTGCGGAACGGCGGCCTCGATGGCGGAGCGGATGGCCGACAGGTCGTCGGGCAGGTGTTCGGCGCGGATCGAGGTCCGCACCGCCATCATGCCGCAGCCGATGTCCACGCCCACGGCGGCCGGGATGATGGCTCCCACGGTCGGGATCACCGACCCCACCGTCGCGCCCATGCCCCAGTGCACGTCCGGCATGACCGCGACGTGCTTGTGGATGAACGGCAGCGAGGCCACGTTCTTCAGCTGTTTCAGCGCCGCATCCTCGATGGGCACCCCTCGGGTCCAGGCCTTGATCGGCACATGGTCCGGGGTTTCGATTACGTCATAACCACGCATGGCCGACGTCTCCTTCTCTGTCTGTGATCCTCCCGGACCGGCGAGAAAAGGAGCCCCGCAGACGCAAGAAACCCCTCCGGCCGGAAGCGGGAGGGGTTTCTGGAAAGCCGAAGTCGATAGACCCGCTGCTCCCTATGCGCCCCTCACGCACGCGCCCTCGCCTTGGACCGACAGGCGGTCCAAGCTCTTGGGCGCGTTCATGGCGACGTATTGGGCGAACATGGGTGTCTCTTCTTCGGAGGCGGCCGGATACACGGCCAAGGCGGTGCGCGGCAACCCCTGATCCCAAAAAACCTGATGCTGCCGCTTTCTGTCAGCATCTCTGCTAGGCTCGCGTCGTGTCCCGGTCCGAACGCCTGCTTGATCTTCTGAACGCCCTGCGGCGACGGCGCCGGCCGGTCAGCGGTCGCGCGCTGGCCGAGGAGATGGGTGTCAGTCTGCGCACCCTGTATCGCGACATCGCCAGCCTACAGGCGCAGGGGGCGACGATCGAGGGGGAGCCGGGGGTCGGCTATGTGCTGAAGCCGGGCTATCTGCTGCCGCCGCTGATGTTCACGCCGGAGGAGGTGGAGGCCCTGGTGCTGGGTTCGCGCTGGGTGGCGGACCGGGCCGATGCGCGGATGCGGGACGCCGCCCTGGGGGCGCTGGCGCGGATCGCGGCGGTCCTGCCTCCGGATCTGCGCGACGAGATGGAGACCTCGGCCCTGCTGGTCGTGCCGGGGGCGCCGTTTCCGACCGATCTGGTCGATCCCGCCCTGTTGAGAAAGGCGATCCGCACCGAGCGGCGGCTGAGGCTGTGTTACCGCGACGAGGCGGGCAAGGCGTCAGAACGGGTGGTCTGGCCCTTCGCCCTGGTCTTCTTCGACCGGGTGCGGCTGCTGCTGGCCTGGTGCGAGTTGCGACAGGATTTCCGCAGTTTCCGCACCGACCGGATCGTCGAGGCGGAGGTGACGGAGGCCCGCTATCCCGCCCGGCGTCAGGCCCTGCTGAAGACCTGGCATGAGGCGCAGGAAAAACGGGCGGAAGCAGGATCATGCTGACAGGAACTGGCAGCAGGGCGGTCTAGGTTTGTTCTCGCAAAAACCGGAGGGCGCATGACCGAGATCGAAGACATTCCACTGAGCGTCGCCGACCCGGAGGCCGCGGCGCGCTTCTACGCCCGGCTGCTGCGGCGAACGCCGCTGGAAGCGGGACCGGATCGCGCCGTCTTCATTCTGTCGACCCGGCGGACGCTGAGCCTGTGGCGTTCGGCACAGCCGGCGTCTCGACCGGGAGACGCCCTGGAACTGCGCATGAAGGCGCCGTCCGTGGTGGATGAACTGCATATGGACTGGTGGGATCGCGGCGCGCGGATCGTCTTGCCGCCGATGGACACCCGTCAGGGGCGGGCCTTCGTCGCGAGCGATCCCGACGGCAACCGCATCCGGGTCTTCGCCGCCGGCTAGACCGCGGGTCGGCGCGCGGGCTGACGTGGAATCTCCAGGGTGAAGAGGGAGCCGCCTGCGACGGTGTTACGGTGAAGGGCGAGCCCGCCGTGAGCCTCCGCGATCGCCCGGACGACCGCCAATCCCAGGCCCGAGCCCGTGGCCGATGGGTCGCGCTTGAAGGGGTGAAAGATGTGGGCGGCGCGATCGGCGTCTATGCCGGGGCCGCTGTCCTCGATCGAAATCCGGGCGAAGGCGCCGAAGGTGGCCGTGCGGATCACCAGCGGACCCGGAACGGCGTGTCGCCGCGCGTTTTCGAGCAGGGCCAGGGCGGCCTGTCTGAGGCGTGTCGGATCGCAGACGGCCAGGGCGGGCTCCAGGCGCCACTGGGCTTCGAAACCGGCGGCGCTCAGGCTGGGCTGTACGATTTCGCGCAGGGCGCCGATCTCTTGGGACAGATCGACCGCCTCAAGCTGGAGATCCAGGTGGTTGCTTTCGGCCAGGCTGACCACCCGCAGATCCTCGACGATGCGCGCCAGGCCCTCGATCTGACGCCTCAAACTGGTCAGGGTGTGATCGTCGATCTGGAACACCCCGTCGGCGACGCCCTCCAGACGTCCCTTCAGAATGGTGACCGGGGTGCGCAATTCGTGGGCGATCTTGGCGTTCCAGGCGATGCGTTCCTCGGCGTGCGCCTGAAGCCGTTGCGCCATTCGGTTGAAGTCTTCGACCAGTTGGGCGGTTTCGCGAAGGGCGCGTTTGCCGACGGTGGCGCGAGCGGTCAGGTCGCCCTCTGAAATCCGTTGGGCCGTAATAGCCAGGGACGCGAGTGGAAGGACGATCTGCCGAGCCAGCAGGGCGCCGGCCATGACGGCCAGGCCGATCGCCGTCAGGACCGCTGCAACGATGACCGCATAGTCGACGGCCTGGGGCTTCCAGTGATGCGGCGCGGCGACCACGCCGGGATGGTTTTCAAACACCCAAGCATAGACGAAGAAGGCGCAGAACGCGCTGAGGATGAAGCCGGTCAGGGTGACCAGGCCGATCCGCGCCGCCACATTGCGCCCTATGCCGTCGGTCAGGGGCAAGCGTCAGGCTCCAGCCGGTAGCCGACGCCCCGGACATTGGCGACCAGACCGACGGCGCCGGCGGCCTCCAGCTTGCGTCGAAGATGGCTGAAATGGCTGTCGATCGTGCGTTCCTGAACGTCCTGGTTCGGGAAGCAGGCGTCCAGGATTTCGGCGCGGGTGAAGACCCGCAGCGGAATCCGCGCCATATGGGCCAGCATTTTGAACTCGGTCAGGGTAAGGTCCAGTCGGCGACGTCCGTCGGGCGTGATGACGGCGGCGAGGTAGTTCTCAAGCTGGATTTCGACCGGCCCGACCCTCAGCACCTTGGCGTCGGGCGCGCCCACGGTGCGCCGGAGGATGGCGTGGACGCGCGCGACGACTTCGACGGGTTTGAAAGGCTTGACGATATAGTCGTCAGCGCCGATCCGAAGCGCCTGAAGCTTGTCCAGATCCTGGTCCAGCGCCGTGACCATGATGACCGGCGTTTCTCCGCGCCGGCGCAGTTCGCCCAGGACGTCCCAGCCGTCGCGATTGGGCATGCGCACGTCCAGCAGCACCATGTCGGGCTTCAGAGAGGCATGGAGATCAAGCGCCTGCTGCCCGTCCGAGGCGGTCGCGGTTCGAAAGCCCTCGCGACGCATATAGGCGTCCAGAATTTCGACGATTTCGCCTTCGTCATCGGCGATCAAGACAAGACTGCTCATGAAACCTCCGTCCCCCGCCATCGCGCCGCGCGCCCGGCCCGTCCAGCAGAACCATGCGGCTTCGGACAAACTTCATCCGCTCTCCACAAAATCTGGATAATCCGACAAAGAAAACCCCCTCCCGCGCTGAGCGGGAGGGGGCGATCTGACCGGGAGGAGGACGGTCAGTAGGAGGCGCGCAGCTCGATGCCGAAGGTGCGCGGGTTGTTGAAGTTGCCGTAGTCGCCCAGCGTGCCCCGGTTCGAGGGGTCGCGGCGGTAGACATAGGTCTCGTCCAGCAGGTTGCGCGACCACAGGGCCACTTCCAGATCGGGGCCGCCTTCACGGGTGGCGATGTCGGCCACCGCGATACGGGCGTTCACCAGGAACGAGGAGTCGTTCTTGATTTCGAACTGGTCGAAGCTGTGGCTGGCGTCGGCGTAGTTGGCGTCGATGTGAGCCTTCAGCGTCGCGCCCATGAAGGGCGAGTTCCAGTCCGCGGCCACGCTGGCGGCGTTCTCAGGCGTATAGGCGATGAACACCTTTTGCACCTGATTGTTGAACGGGTTCACCGTGTCCGGGATCTTGGCGTCCGTATAGGCGTAGGAGGCCGACAGCGTCAGATAGTCGTTGGCGCGGAACTGGCCTTCCAACTCCAGGCCCCGGATCTTGGTGGTGCCGGGGGCGTTGATCGTTTCCAGCGTGTTGCGGGTGGAGGCGCCGATCACGGTGACAAGGCTGAAGTCGATCTGGCTGTCGGTGCGGTCCATCGCATAGACGGCCGCGTTCAGCCGCATCCGACGGTCGAACAGGTCGCTCTTCAGGCCCAGCTCATAGGCCTTCACCTCTTCCGGGTCGAAGGAGCGATAGGTCAGCGAGCGCGACGAGGCGCCGCCGGCCCGATAGCCGGTCGAATATTTGCCGTAGACGTTGACGCTGTCGGTCAGGTCATAGGCCAGGGTGACCAGCGGATCGAACCGATCGACCGAGGTGTTGAAGCTGAGATTGGTCGGGGCGTTGTTCACCATCTCCAGCTTGCCGTCCTTGTCATCCCAGGTGTAGCGGCCGCCGACCGTCAGGTGCAGGGCGTCCAGCTGGGCCGGGGTCCAGGTCGCCTGACCATAGACCGCCTTGGATTCGGCGTGAGCCGTCGACTTGCGGTCCAGCGAGCGGGAGCCGCGGATGGTCGGGGTGGGGTCCAGGATGGTGTAGCCCGTGCCGTCGGCGTTCCATTGGTTCGTCGAAGGCGTGGCCGCATCGTCCGACACGGTTTCCTTGAAGTAGAAGACGCCGCCGACATAGTCGATGCTGTCGCCCAGCGAACCGACCGCCTGGACTTCCTGGCTGAACTGGTGCTGCCAGAAGCCGGCCAGGGAGTAGCGCGAGAACTTGCCATTCGGGCCGGTCACCGGCGGACGGTGGGCGCCGGCGATATTGTCGTACTGCTCGACGTCCAGGTCGCGATAGGCGGTGATCGAACGCAGTTCCAGCGCGTCGCTGGGGCGATAGGACAGATGCAGATCCGTCCCGCGCGTGTCATCGACGCTCCACTGCTGAGGCACGCCGATGTCGGCCTGCGTCATGCGCTCCGAACCTTCGACCTGCACCAGGGGCGACAGGGCGCGGATCGAGCCGCTCGGCACGGTGGCCGAGGTCCACGGCACGACCGTCAGGCCGTTCGGGTTGAAGTTCAGCAGCTGGCTGTAGAACGGGGTGTTCTTGTCCTTGCCGATGTCGGCCGCCAGATCGGCGGTGAAGTTTTCGGCCGGGGTCCAGCGGGTCTGGAAGCGCAGACCGCGGCGGTCGTACTGGCCAAAGCCCGTCTCGCCCGGCAGGATGTTCTTGGTGACGGGCCCCTGCACCGCGATCACGCCGTCCACCTTGAAGGCGAAGTCGCCCAGGGCCGGAAAATCGACGTGCAGTTCGGAGTTGTAGGAGTCCAGGTTGCCGACGCCGGCGACGGCGCGCATGCCGAACTCGCCCGTGGGCTTCTTGGTCACCAGCGACAGGGCGCCGCCTTCGGTGTTGCGGCCGAACAGGGTGCCTTGCGGCCCCTTCAGGACTTCCACCCGTTCGATGTCGAGCAGGGCGGAAGCGAGGCCGTGCTGACGCGCCAGATAGACGCCGTCGACATAGACGCCGACGCCCTGTTCGCGGGCGGGTTGGTTGGCGTCGTTCGGCACAATGCCGCGAATGCCGATGGTTAGGGCCGATTGGCGCGCTTCAAAGGTGGCGACGCGAAGGCTGGGCACAGCGCCGTCGGCCAGATCCATCAGGCTCTGAACGTGGCGGTTTTCCAGCGATTCCGAACCCATGACCGAGATGGAGATCGGCGTGTCTTGCAGATTGGTTTCACGCTTGGTGGCGGTGACGACGATGTCGGCCAGGCCGGTCGGCGTCGGATCGACGGCGACGGGATCGCTGCCGGCGAAGGCGGAAACGGGCGCGGCGAGAAGCGCGGTCCCCAGCAAAAGCTGGAGGCGGAGTTTGTTTTGACGTTGCATTTATTTCCCCTGCTTGGTCAGGCCGGGGATTAGGGCATTACTGCAATGATCAGTTTAAAGAAATATAACGCACTCGTGCATTATTGTTGAATAGGGTCTCAATCAGTATTCGACGAAAATCAACTCAAAATCCACCCGATCTCCACAATTGTCTAGGCTGTCGCTACGGCGGTCGTGTCGCGGATGAAGCCGCCGCCCAGGACGCGGTCGGGGTCGGTCGAATCGTACAGGGCGCAGGCCTGGCCGGGGGCGACGCCTTCCTCGCCTTCGTCGAAGACCACGCAGACGTCGCCGTCGATCAGGGCCAGACGGGCGGGGGAGGACTGGCGGGTCGAGCGGACACGGGCGAGGACGGGGAGGCCGGACGCAGCGGCCTCCTGGATCGTGGCCTCGTCGCCCAGCCAGTTGGTCTCTTCCAGCGTCAGAGACGCGGTCAGCAGGGCTTCGCGCGGGCCGACGACGACGCGGCGGGTTTCGGGCTCCAGCCTGACGACGAACAGGGGCTCGCCCACCGCGACGTTCAGGCCCCGGCGCTGGCCGATGGTGTAGTCGGTGATGCCGGCATGGCGTCCCAGCACCCGACCGTCCATGTGCACGATCTCGCCGGCCTCGCGCCCTTGCGG
The DNA here is from genome assembly GCF_058801445.1 of Brevundimonas sp. GW822-FHT03E11. Classification (NCBI taxonomy): domain Bacteria; kingdom Pseudomonadati; phylum Pseudomonadota; class Alphaproteobacteria; order Caulobacterales; family Caulobacteraceae; genus Brevundimonas; species Brevundimonas sp. GW822-FHT03E11. Next base: position 62,741 of record NZ_JBXANG010000010.1, read on the forward strand.
GCGCAGGCGGTCGATCAGGGTGCGGTAGTCGCCGGAGGGCACGAAACAGATGTCCTGGCTGTCCGGCTTGGCGGCGATCTTCAGCCCCAGTTCGGCGGCGACGCCGCGCACCTGGGGCTTTTCCAGATCGGCCAGCGGAAAGCGCAGATAGTCGAGCTGGTCCTGGGTGGTGGCGAACAGAAAGTAGGACTGGTCGCGCGAATGGTCGACCGCCTTCCTCATCTGCGAGCGATTGCCGACGGCGGCGCGGCGGACGTAGTGGCCCGTGGCCATGGCCTCGGCGCCCAGGTCGCGGGCGACGTCCAGCAGGTCGCGGAACTTGACCGTCTGATTGCAGCGGATGCAGGGAACCGGGGTCTGGCCCTTCAGATAGGAGTCGGCGAATTGGTCGATCACCGCGTCCTTGAACCGGCTCTCATAGTCCAGGACATAGTGGGGGATGCCTATGGTCTCGGCGGCTAAACGGGCGTCGTGGATGTCCTGACCCGCGCAGCAGGCGCCCTTCTTCTTCAGGGCCGCGCCGTGGTCGTAGAGTTGAAGGGTCACGCCGACGACGTCATAGCCCGCCTTGTGCAGCAGGGCGGCGACGACGGTGGAATCGACCCCGCCGGACATGGCGGCGACGACGCGCGCCCCGACCGGCAGGCCGACCGCCGCCCGAGCGCTCTCGACCGCCGCATCCATGTCAGTGCGGCGGATGTCGGGAACGGGGCAGAGATCTTCGACCAGGGTCATGGCCGCCATTTAGTGCGGAACCGGCGCGATTTCGAGGCTGGGAAACGAAAAGGGCCGCATCCGTCGCCGGACACGGCCCTCTTCGTCTTCGGGGAGAAGCCTTAGGAGCGGTAGCTCTGGATCCGCGTCGTGCGCAGGCCCTGCATGCCCCATTTGTCGATGGCCTTCTGCCAGGCGAGGAATTCTTCCGCCGTCAGGCGGTACTTCGCCAGGGCGTCGTCCAGGCTGAGCAGGCCGCCGCGAACGGCGGCGACGACCTCGGCCTTGCGGCGGATCACCCACCGGTCCGTGTTGGCCGGGGGCAGATCGTTCAGGGTCAGGGGCGTGCCAGTCGGTCCGACCACGTATTGTTCGCCTTTGCTATTCAGGCGTCGCTCTTGCAACATGGGCTTATGCCTCTTTCACCATCACCGTAGTGAGATGACTGTAGGCCTGCCCCTCTAAGGTCGGTTTAAGCGTCGTGGTGAAGGAACGGATAAAATCCGACCTCGCCAGAGGGACTCTGTAAACCTTGCTTGAGCGACGATTCATTAGAACTAACGGTTACTTACTGGCCGATCAGCGTTTGATGTTGATCAGTTCAGCGAGCATTTCGTCCGCCGTGGTGATGATCTTGGACGAGGCGGAATAGGCGCGCTGGGTCGTGATCAGGCCGGTGAATTCCGCCGACAGATCGACCGTGGAAGACTCCAGCTGCTGGGCGGCGACCTTGCCCGCGCCGCCGGTGCCTGCGGCCTTCAGATTGTAGGTGCCGCTCTCAAGGCTGACCGCATAGGCGTTGCCGGACACCTCCTTCAGGCTGTCGGGGCTGGGGAAGGTGGCGATGGCGACCTGGGCGATCCGACGCATCACGCCGTTGTCGAAGATGGCGGTGACGAAGCCGCCCTCGTCGATGGTGATCTCGCTCAGATTGCCGAAGGCCGTGCCGTTGGTGACCGTCGATTGGACCACCGAGGCGGTGTTCAGCTGGCTTAGGCCGCCCGCGGAGGTGTTCAGGTCCAGGGTCACGGTCTGGGCCGCGATGCCCAGGCCGTCGGCCCATTTGACCTTGCCATTGTCGGACGGATCGGCGGGGTCGATCGTATTGTTCGGATCGGATTCCAGGAAGTTCAGGCTCGCCTGTTCCGGATCGTCGAACAGCCCCTTGCCTGCGGGCCAAGCCTGCATGGTCTCGATATCCAGGCGGCCTGAGGGGGTGAAGGCGATAAGGCCGGTCTTGATCTGACCGTGGGAGTAGGGCGCGCCGGTGACGACGTCGCTGGCCGGCACGGCCACCACTTCCGCATACCATTGGTTCGGTTCGGCGCTCTTCAGGAAGCGGATTTCCAGGTTGCGCTGGCCGCCTTTCGAGTCCGACACCGGGATGTTCATCTTGAAGTCCGGCTTGACGCCCACCGGATTGTCGTCCTCGGCGTTGTACATGGCCATGGAGTTGGCCGAGGGGTCGTACTTGGTCTTGGCCACGCCGTCCGTCGACATGCCGATATCGGCGAAGTTGATCGCGAAGGGCGTGCCCGCGACAGGCGGCGTGCCGCTGGTCGGGGTGATGGTGAGGGCCGTCGCGGTTGCGGTGGCTGAACCGTTGCTTCCCGCAGTGGGGGTGAAGCCCGTCAGGGCGCCGGCGGCGTAGGTCGCGGTGCCGGTGATCTTGGTGATGCCCGTCTTGATCGTCACCTGATAGGTGTTGGCGCCGGTGCGGACATAGGAGACGTCCACATCGTGCTCGACCGGCGGGGTGGCCGCGTCGTCGACGCCGTTATAGCGATTGGCGGCGGCGGCGGTGGAAACCGTCTGGGTCGAACGCAGATTGGCGTTGATCTGAACCCGGGTCGTCGGTTCGGCGGTGCCGCCGACCTGGCCGATGTTGATCGAGCGCAGGCGCGACAGGTCGGACGGATCGGTCGAGATGTCGCCGTTCGAATCCACCGGCCAACCCTGAAGATAGAGGCCGGCGCTGTTCTTCAGATAGCCCAGATTGTCGACCCGGAAGGCGCCGGCGCGGGTGAACAGGCGGGTGTCGGTGGCGCCGACGTTCTCGGCCTGGGTGGTGGTGACGAAGAAGCCCTGACCGCTGACGGCCAGGTCGGTGTTCTCGGTCGTGCGCTGAAGCTGGCCTTCCTGGCTCACGAAGGAGCGGGTCGCCGACATCACGCCGCCGGCGGAATAGGAGCCGCCGGTCCGGGTCTGGCTGTTGACCAGGGTCTGGAACTCGCCCTGCGATCGCTTGTAGCCGACGGTGTTGACGTTGGCGATGTTCTGGGAAATCGCCGCCAGGGCGGCGGAGTTGGCGGCCAGGCCGGACACGCCGGCCAGCATTGCGCTGTTCAAGCTCATGAATACGCTCCTTGAATGGAAGTCATCGGGAAGGCGGCGGAGCGCATCATGCGGCCGCCTCCTCGGTCGGGACGTCCGGCTTCTCCGTATCGTCATTGTCTGCGCGATCCGTGATCTCGTTCAGCGAAATCACGGTCGAAAGCGGAAGGATGGAATCGCCGATCACCAGATAGGGGGCGCCGTCGTACATCTCGACGCCGGTGACGCGACCGCGGATCAGGGCCTGGCTTTCGACGGCGGCGCCCGCCTCGTTGGTGGCGCTGACCTTCAGGGTGTAGACGCCGCCGTCGTCCAGCTGATCGCCCTGGGTCGTCTTGCCGTCCCAGACGAAGTCGTGCAGGCCCGTCGTCTTGTTCGGGGCGTCGCCTTCCCAGACGACCTTGCCGGCGCTGTCGACGACCTGCAGCTTCGCGCTCTCGGCGTTGGAGGCCAGTTCGTAGCTCCAAGTCGCCTTGCCTTCGTCCAGGGTGGTGGCGGTCCAGGCGGCGGTCACCTGTTTGCCAATATAGTTGGCGGCGTTGTCCAGGCCGCCCCCCGTCTGGGCGGCGACCAGGCTTTTCAGCAGGTCGTTGGTCAGCAGTTGCTGCTCGACGCCCGCCATCTGGGTCAGCTGGGCCGTGAACTCATTGGAATCCAGCGGCGACAGCGGGTCCTGGTTCTTCATCTGGGTGGTCAGCAGGGTCAGAAAGGTCTCGAAGTTCGAGGCCATCATCGCCTTGCCGCTGTTCAGGCGGCCTTGGGCGTCGACGGAAGAAATCGCGGTGGCCATGTGTCAGACCCTCACATCGACGCGGTCGCGCGTCTGGGAATGGTTGGTCCAGGCGCCCGGAGGCGGCGAGACGGGGAGATCGGTCTCGGCGGTCAGCCGGGCGGCGCCGGTGAATAGGGCCTGGCGTTGCTGGTGCTGACGCTCAAAGCCGCCGCCGGACGAGGAATCGCGCTGAGTAAAGTCGAGGGAGTCGTTCGACAGTTGGAAACCGGCGTCCTGAAGCTGGCGACGCAGTTCATCGGCCCGGCCGCGCAGTTCGGCGGCGGCGGCGGGATTGTCGAACGCCAGTCGAGCCGCAAGTTGGCCGTCGGAGCCGATCTCGAGGCTGACGTCGACCCGCCCCAGATCCTCGGGCGTCAGAACCATGTCGAACCGCGTCGAGCGGCCTTCCAGCTTGCGCGCCATCTGGGCGGCCAGATGGGCCGTGGTTTCGATGGTGGCGTGCGAGAGGGCGGAGGCGGACGGCGCCGGACCCGATCCTGCGAGGGTCTCCGCAGCGTGGGCCGTCTTGTGTCCTTCGATCGGCGTCGCCGCATCGGAGGGGGCGGGAGGAGCCGACGGAACGGCGGCCTCGGCCGACGCCGCAGCGGCGGGAGCCGCGGTCTGAGCCGAGGACGAAGGCGAGGATGGCGCCGCCGGCGCGGCCAGGGCTGAGGCCGCAGCCGTGTCGGCGTTAGACAACGAGCCGGCCGGGAGCGCCTCGGCCGAGGCCGGCGTGGGAGACGACTCTGCCGCCGGACGACGCTGAGGCGCCGGTTGCGGCGTCGGCTGCGGTGACGTGGAGCCGGCCTTGGCGAGGCTGTCTCGGGACGCCGCCTCGGCGGTCGCAGGCGTCGCGGCGTTCACGGACGTCTGCGCCGTCTGCTCTTCGGCGGGGACGGCCGCCGTTTCGATCGCTGCGATCGCCTCCAGGGCATCGGCCGCCGTCAGGACGGACGCGACGATCGGAGCCGCGGGCGACGCCGGCGCTACTGCAGGCGCAGGCGTGATCGCCGGGCGAACCGTGACCTTGACGTCCAGTCGGGTCGGGTCGATGTCGGGTTTCGCCCCAAGGTCTGGAGCGAGGCTCTGGACGGGGGGCGTCGCGGGCGATTGAGGCTTGGCCTCTTGAGCGACCTTCGTCTCCGTAACCGCAGGCTGTTCTGCGACCTTGGCGTCGAGGGGCGGGGGCGAGGAAGAGCTGGAGGCGAGGTCCGGCGTCGGCTTCATCGTCGCGCCATGTTCGATAGAGGCGGCCGCCTTCAGGGCCGCGGCGACGTCTGACGACGTCTCGGGCTTATCGGACGAAGGCGTCTTCGTGACGGAGACGGTTTCCATCGCGGCAGTCGGCGCTGTTTCAGGCTCGGCCTTCAATGCGACGTGAGCGATCGTCGATTGGACCGGCGCAGCGGGCGCGGCCTGGGTCGCCGACTGCGGGGCGGTCGTCATTGGCGTGGACGCGTCCTCTGGCCCGGCTGCCGTGCCGGCGGTCTCGCCGCTTACGTCGCCAGTTGCAGCCGCCTCTTCTTTGTTTGAGATCGACGGGAAAGAGACCAAGGACGCCGCCGGTTCGGCTGAGACGGTCGCTTGATCGACGCTGATCTCGGCCGTGTCGCCGGGCTGAAGGACCACAGGCGGCGGGGCTATCGGCGCAGGCGCCACGGGCGCAATCGGCGGAGCGGCGAGCGCCGCTTCCATGTCGGACGCGGGCTCGACGGAGGCTTCAGGCAAGACGGGCGCGGGCGTATCGCCTGATGCCTCGGCGACCACGGGGCCGGGCTGAGCGGTCGCCGCCTCGACGACAGGGTCAGCGGTCTGCGCCGCGTCCTGTTCTTCCGCCATGACGACCACCAAGGACAGAAGCGTCGCCGCACGGTGAGCCGGTTCGACGGGCGTCGCCTCGGTCTTGCCCACGGCCTGAAGCACGTCCCCCAATTTCGAAGAGAACAGCCCAGCGCTTTCTTCGGTCACAGCGCCGGACGCAGCCTCTGGCGCTCCGGTCGAAACCGGAAGCGGGGCGGCGAACAGGGCGGATGCAGACGGCATGAGGGCGCAGGCGGCTTTCAGATGGGGCGGCGCCTGCTGCGCCTGGTGATTCCGTTAGCCCGTCGCAAGCCTCAGGCCAGTTCCTCATTCATTGTTTTGTAAGGGAAAATCTCGCTCGCCCTCCTCGTGTCGCTCATCCGCCTGGGCCTTTCTTGCCGTGCTTTCGCCCCTTTTTGCCCGGCGCCGATCGCCGGAAGGGCGCTGCAAGCTTACGGCGCGCCAGCCGACGCCGCCGACACAGCCGCAGTCTGGCCTGACCCTTGCGCCGCATCTTCACCATGAAGCCTGTGTTGTCAGCTATGTCGTTTAAAAACAACGCTCTCCCTGGGCGTCGACAATGCGTCGCCAGGCAAGATTTGCGCGCGACGGGGCAGGGGCTGCCGGGCGCCGGGTCGCCCAAGGCGAAGAGGATGCGTCCATGTCGCTGACGTCCATCATGAATATTGCGACGTCGGGCCTGCAGACGGCCCAGGCCCAGCTGCGGGTCACGTCGGACAATATCGCCAACGTCAACACCGCCGGCTATGTGCGGAAAGTCGTCGATCAGACTTCGGCCGTAACCCAGGGGCGCGGCGCTGGCGTCGACGCCGCGCGCGTTCGGCTGGCGACGGATCGCTTCCTTCAGGCCGCAGGCATGGCCGCCAAGTCGGATGCGGCGCGCGAGACCGTTCGCTACGAGCTTTACGATCAGATCCAGACCCAGTTCGGCGACCCCAGCGGCAACGGCGGCTTCTTCGCCGACATCGACAAGCTGTTCGCCAGCTACGCCACCCTGGCGGAAAGTCCGACGTCGTCGGCGGCGCGTCAGGACACCGTCTATAAGACCCAAGCTCTGTTCAATGAGGCCGCCGGCATCGCCGCCCAGATCCAGTCGGCGCGGCAGGAGGCGGACGGGCGGCTGCAAAGCGCGATCGAGACGGTGAATCCGCTACTGGAACAGATCGATACGCTGAACAAGACGATCTCGGCCGGGTCGATCATCAATCAGGACGTCACCGGCGCTCAGAACGCGCAACAGACGCTGATTAACGAGCTGTCCAAATATATGGACGTCAAGATCGAGCAGCGGCCGAACGGCGGCGTCACGGTGCGGACGGGCACCGGCATGACCCTGGTCGGCGATGGTCACGCCACCCTGTCCTATCAGGCGGCCGGCACGGTCGACGCCACGACCGCCTTCGCCGACATCATGATCACCGAGCCCAACGGCACGCGCTGGCCGCTGCTGGACGGGGTGTCGTCGGGTGAGATTCGCGGACTGATCGATCTGCGCGACACCGATGCGCCCAAGGCCGCGGCGCGGCTGGGCGAGCTGACGGCGAAGCTGGCCGATGAGATGAACCGCGCGCACAACGCCCACAGCAGCGTGCCGGCGCCGGCCAGTTTGAACGGGCGCAACACCGGCCAGTCGCTCGAAAACGCGCTGACGGGCTTCACCGGCAGCACCACCATCTCCGCCGTGAACAGCGCCGGGGTGGTGCAGGGGTCGGCGACGATCGTCTTCTCCGGCGCCACCATGACCATCAACGGCGTCGCGGCTGATCCGACCACCTTCCTGGCGACCTTGAACGCTCAGCTGGGCGGAACGGCCACCGCCACCTTCTCGGACGGCCGTCTGAGGCTGGAAGGGCAGGGCGGGAACGGAGTGGCCGTCACCGACGACGCCGCGACGCCGAGCGCAAAGGGCGGGCGGGGCTTCTCCCACTGGTTCGGACTGAACGATCTGGTCAGCACGACCACGCCCACCTTCTATGAGACGGGTCTGACCCTGGCCTCGCAACACGGCTTCGACCCCGGCGAGAGCCTGACCTTCCGCATCGGCAGCGAGACGGGATCGCGTCTGCGCGACGTCACCGTGGCTGTGCCCGCCGGGACGGGCACGATGGGTGAGCTGCTGACCGCCCTGAACGATCCGGTCACCGGCATGGGACGCTACGGCGCCTTCAGCCTGGACGCCGCCGGCGCGCTCAGCTTCAGGGCCTATGACGGCGGCACGACGATGAGCATCGTCAAGGACGCCACCACCCAGGCGCCGTCGGGCCTGTCGATGTCGCAGCTGTTCGGCCTGGGCGGGACCGGGGCGACCCGCGCCGGCGCATATTCAGTGCGCAGCGACATTCAGCAGGATCCGGGCAAACTGGCCCTGTCCCAGTTCAATCTGTCAGCGGCGGCGGGCACGGCTGCGCTGAGCAAGAACGACGGGCGCGGCGGCCTGGCGCTGGCCGACGCCGGCAAGAAGAACGTCAACTTCGCCGCCGCCGGCGGTATGGGCGCCGCGACCAAGACGGTTTCGGCCTATGCCGCCGATTTCGCCGGCGACATCGGCGCCAAGGCGTCTGCGGCCAAGACCCGCAGCGAGACGGCCGAGGCCCTGGCGAAGGAGGCCGAAAGCCGCAGATCCTCCGCCGAGGCCGTGAACATGGACGAGGAACTGGTCAATATGACCACCTTCCAGCAGGCCTATAACGCCTCCGCCCGCCTGATCCAGGCGAGCAAGGACATGTACGACACCTTGATCGGGATCCTGAGATGACACGTGTCGCCACTCATGCGGGCTATCAGTCGGCCCTGTTGAACCTGATGAGCGCCCAGAGCCGGGCCCAGCAGGCCCAGGAGCGGATCGCCAGCGAAAAGATCGCCACCGACATGGCGGGCTACGGCCGCAGCGCCGAGCAGTTGACGACCCTGACCGCGACCCAGGAACGGCTGGAGGGCTTCATCGGCGCAGGCCAGAGCGCGGCGGCGCGGTTGGACGCGCAGGACCTGGCCATGGGGCGGATCTACGAAGGCGGCGCCGGCGCGCGCGAAGCCATCGCCAACTCCCTGGCGGCCGGCGGCGTCACCAATCTGATGACTGAGCTGCAACTGCACTATCAGACCATCCAAGGCGGGCTGAACGCTCAGCATCAGGGCAGCTATCTGTTCGGCGGCGGCAACAGCGACGACGCTCCAGCGACCGCCTCCACCATGGCTGATCTGGCCGCCGCTCCCTCCACGGCCTCGACCTTCGCCAATGACACCCTGAAACAGAAGTCGCGCATCGACGAGAACACCTTGGTCGAGACGGGCTTTGTGGCCAGCGAGCTGGGCGGCGGTCTGACGGACGTGTTTCGCACCATCCAATCCTACCAGAACGGCAATGCTGTCGTCATAGACGGCGTGACCTACACCCCCGCCGCGCCGGGTTCGATCACCGGCAAGCCGACCGCTGAGGTAGAGGCCTTTTTGAAGGCGACGCTGAAGGCTCTGGACGCCGCCAATACGGAAGTCACCAACCAGACCGCGAAGAACGGACTGGTTCAGAACCAGGTCAAGTCCGCGCTGGACGCCCATGAGTCGCAGAAGATCGCTTTGGAAAAGCTGATGAACGACAAGACGGGCTATGATCCGGCCCAGGCGGTCACTGATCTGCAGATGGCGCAGGTCGCGATACAGGCGTCGGCCCAGGTGATCAACACGCTGCGCAGCACCTCCCTGCTTGACCTGCTCCGTTAAGCCTTCCCCAAAATAGATTTAAAGCCACGCTGGACGGCGCTGCCGATTGGAACGTATCATGAACATATGGCGCGTCTCGATCTCCGAAAGAAGCTGTCGATCCTTGCAGATGCGGCCAAGTACGACGCCTCCTGCTCGTCGTCGGGGACGTCGAAGCGGGATTCGGTCGGCGGCAGGGGGATAGGGTCAACCGAGGGCATGGGAATCTGCCACGCCTATACGCCGGACGGGCGCTGCGTCAGCCTGCTGAAGATACTGCTGACCAATTTCTGCATCTACGACTGCGCCTATTGCATCAACCGGGCCTCGTCGAATGTGGAGCGGGCGCGGTTTAGCGTGGACGAGGTGGTGGACCTGACGCTGAACTTCTATCGCCGGAACTATATCGAAGGGCTGTTCCTGTCGTCGGGGGTCATTCGCAACAGCGACTATACGATGGAACAGCTGGTCCTGGCGGCTAAGACCTTGAGAGAGGTCCACGACTTCCGCGGCTATATCCACCTGAAGCTGATCCCTGAGGCCGACCCGAAACTGGTGGAGATGGCGGGGCTTTACGCCGACCGACTGTCGGCCAATATCGAACTGCCGCGCGACGAGGCCCTGGCGCGGCTGGCGCCCCAGAAGGACGTCGCGGTCATCAAGAAGGCGATGGGGCAGGTGCGGCTGGGCGTCCAGGCGGCCAAGCCGGGCAAGCGCGACAAGATCAAGCCGCCGAAGTTCGCACCCGGCGGTCAGAGCACTCAGCTGATCGTCGGCGCGGACGGGGCGCCGGACACCGAGATCCTGGACCGGAGCGCCTCGCTCTACGGCGGCTATGGTTTGAGGCGGGTCTATTATTCGGCCTTCAGTCCGATCCCCGACGCCAGCTCGGTCCTGCCGCTGTCGAAGCCGCCGCTGATGCGCGAGCACCGGCTGTATCAGGCGGACTGGCTGATGCGCTTCTATGGCTTTTCCGCCCCCGAGATCGGGGAGGGGACGGCGGGCGGAATGCTGGATCTGGCGGTCGATCCGAAACTGGCCTGGGCGTTGAACCGGCGTGAGCAGTTTCCCGTCGATGTGAACCGGGCGCCGCGCGAGATGCTGCTGCGGGTGCCGGGCCTGGGGGTGAAGGCGGTGGACCGGATCGTGTCGGTGCGGCGGTATCGGACGCTGAGGCTGGAGGACGTCGGGCGACTGACCCGATCGGTGGGCAAGGTCCGGCCCTGGATCACCGCGCTGGACTGGACTCCGGGCAGGCTGACCGATGCGGCGGATCTGAAGGCGCGCGTATCGACGCGGGCGCCGCAACAGTTGAGCCTGTTCTGATGCGGACTGCGGTCTTGGCGTCCGAAACGGACTTCGACGGGTGGCGGACGGCGGCGCGCGAAATGCGGCTGGCGGGAGTGGAGCCGGCGGCGGCGCGGTTCGTGGTCGAGGGGGCGGCGGCGTCGGGGCAGGGCGGCTTGTTCGACGAGCCAGCTCGTTTTTCTCACTCGCCCCCCACACTTCGTCATCCTCGCCCTTGTGGCGAGAATCCGTACGCCGTGACGAAGAGGGGGGGCACGCTGGCGACACCGGGAGTATGGATCCTCGGGACAAGCCCGAGGATGACGGATTTGGGGAATCGCGAACGGGCGGAATCTGAGTTCTCGGTTCCCGCCGCCTTCGTCGACCTGGCGCGCGACGTCATCCTGCATCGGTCCGCCGACCGGTTCGATCTCTTGTACCGTCTGCTGTGGCGGCTGCGGGACGAGCCCGATCTGATGAAGATGATCTCCGACCGGGACGTGGCCGAGGCGATGGAGCGGGCCAAGACCGTCAGCCGGGCCTCGCACAAGATGAAGGCCTTCGTCCGGTTCCGGCAGGTCGAGGATGCGCGGGGCGAAGCCTGGGTCGCCTGGTTCGAGCCGCCGCATCGGGTGCTGGAGAAGACCGCCCCCTTCTTCCAGCGCCGGTTCCCGACCATGCGCTGGTCGATCCTGACGCCCGACGGCTCGGCGTTTTGGGACGGGGAGCAACTGGCCTTCGGCCCGCCGGCCACCCGCGACATGGCCCCGGCCGAGGACGAGATCGAGGAATTCTGGAAGACCTACTACGCCTCGACCTTCAATCCCGCCCGGCTGAAGGTGAAGGCGATGAAGGGAGAAATGGCCAAGGGATACTGGAAGAACCTGCCCGAGGCGGCGCTGATCCCGGAACTGGTGGCGGCGTCGTCGGTTCGCACCGATGTCATGGTCGCCAAGCCCGCTCCCGAACCCAACGCCCGTTTCTCCCGGGCCATCGCGCCGGATCTGCACGCCGGGCGGCCCACAGCGGATGCGGTTCCCGATGATCTGAGCGAGGTCGAGCGCGGGGTGCAGGCCTGTCGCCGCTGTCCCCTGTATCGCGACGCCACCCAGGGGGTCTGCGGCGAGGGCCCCAGGGGCGCGCGGCTGATGATCGTGGGCGAACAGCCGGGGGATCAGGAGGATCTGGCCGGCCAGCCCTTCGTCGGCCCCGCCGGCGGGGTGCTGGACGCCGCCCTGGAAGAGGCGGGGATCGAACGCGCCGATGTCTATGTCACCAATGCGGTCAAACACTTCAAGCATGAGCCGCGCGGGAAGCGAAGGCTGCACAAGACCCCGAACGCGGGCGAGGTCCAGGCCTGCCGCTGGTGGCTGGACGCCGAGCGTCGCCTGATCCGCCCCAGGCTGGTCCTGGCCTTGGGGGCGACGGCGGGACTGGCGGTTCTGGGTCGCAAGCCGGCCGTGACGAAGGAGCGGGGGCGGGCCCTGCCTCTGGACGACGGCTCGGTCGGGATGGTCACCGTTCACCCCTCTTATCTGCTTCGCCTGCCGAATGCGGATTCGCGGGCGGAGGCGCGTCGCGGATTTGTCGATGATCTGATCGCCGCAAGTGGGCTTATAAGCCGGTCCTAGAACCAAACCGGGTCGGCGGCGTTTTAACACGCCGCCAGCGTGGCGGCCGGAGGGGTGATGAGGCGCGCAGGTTCGACACAGTGCACGGGGAAAGCACGGCGCCAATGTCATCGCACGTTGACTAAGATCCAAGGCTTCACCATTAGCCGAGGCGGTATTTCGGCTGTTCCTTGCGCGGCTTGGGAGCGTTCGAAGGCCTTTCTGACTGCCGGGGCGCGATGAGCCAGACCGATTACGAAATCACGGATGCGGGCGGCGGCGCGGCGAAGCTTCGTCTCGTCGGCGACTGGACGACGACGGCCCTGGGGCGGCTGCCGCAGCGACTGGACAAGGATCTGAACGGGCGGAAGATCGAGAGCCTGGACACCCGCGACCTGGGTCGGTTCGATACGGCCGGCGCCTTGGCCCTGGTGAAGGCTTCGCAGCACGGCGTGCCGAAATCGGCCTGGGCGGACCGACCCGAGGCCGGGCGCATCTACACGATGATCGAGGCGCTGGAGCGCAAGAGTCAGCCGCCGCCTCAGAGACCCAACGCCTTCACCCGCAGCTTCGCCAAGATCGGGCGGGGCGTTGACGACTTCGGTCAGGAGGCCATGCTGTCCCTGGCCTTCCTGGGTCGGTTGATGGCGGCGGTGGTCGAGGCCGCCAAACATCCGGGCGGCATCCGCTGGCCCGCCTGGGTCAGCCAGGGCGAGCGGGCCGGGCTGGACGCCATTCCGATCGTCATGGTGACGAACTTCTTCATCGGCGCGGTGGTGGCCTTCATCGGCGTGGACCTGCTGACCGACTTCGGGGCGCAGGTGTTCGCGGTGCAGCTGATCGGCGTGGCCATGTTCCGCGAGTTCGCCGTGGTGATCGCCTCGGTCCTGCTGGCCGGGCGGTCGGCCTCCGCCTTTGCGGCCGAGATCGGCTCGATGCGTATGAACCAGGAGGTCGACGCCATGCAGGTGATGGGCGTCAATCCGTTTCAGGCCCTGGTGGTGCCGCGCTTGGCGGCCCTGGTGCTGATGCTGCCGCTGCTGACCTTCACGGGCATGATCGGCGGCCTGATCGGCGGGCTGATCGTCTGCTGGAGTTCGCTGAACCTTGGGCCGGCCTTCTTCTTCCAGCGTCTGGTCGAGGACGGCAGCATGGCCCAGCACATGATGGTCGGTCTGGTGAAGGCGCCGGTCTTCGCCCTGGTGATCGCGGCCATCGGCTGCCGCCAGGGCATGTCGGTGGCGGGGGACGTCGAAAGCCTGGGGCGGCGGGTGACGGCGGCTGTGGTGCAGGCGATTTTCGCCATCATCCTGCTGGACGCGGTCTTCGCCCTGATCTTCCTGGAGCTGGACATATGACCGACGCTCCCCAAGCCAAGACCGAGACCCTGATCGAGGTGCGCGGGCTGCTGAGCCAGTTCGGCGAGCGGACCATTCATGAGAATCTGGACCTCGATCTGGAACGCGGCGAGGTGCTGGGCGTGGTCGGCGGGTCCGGGGCGGGCAAGACGGTGCTGCTGAACACCATCATCGGCCTGAAGGAGCCCGAGGGCGGGTCGGTCAAGGTGCTGGGTTACGACCGCGCCACCCTGACCAGCGATGAGGCGGCCGACATCGAGCGCAGGACCGGCATCCTGTTCCAGCAGGGGGCGCTGTTTTCGTCGCTGAGCGTGCTGGAGAACGTCGCCTCCCCCCTGGTCGAACACACCAAACTGCCCAAGGCCGTCATCTATGAGCTGGCCGAGCTGAAGATCGCCATGGTGGGGCTGAAGCCCGAACACCATCACCTGAAGCCCGCCGAACTGTCGGGCGGGATGAAGAAGCGGGCCGGTCTGGCGCGAGCCCTGGCCCTGGACCCCGAACTGGTGTTTCTGGACGAGCCCACGGCCGGGCTGGACCCGATCGGAGCGGCGGCCTTCGACGAGCTGATCCGTCAGCTGTCCGACGACCTGGGCCTGTCCGTCTTCATGATCACGCACGACCTCGATAGCCTGTACGCCATCTGCGACAAGGTGGCGGTGCTGGCCGACAAGCGGGTCGTCGAAAAGGCCACGGTGAAAGAGCTGGAAGGCTCGGATCATCCGTGGATCAAGGAATACTTCCTGGGGCCGCGCGGTCGCGCGGCCGTCAAGGCGGCTTGAGGAGAGCCAGGTATGGAAAGAGACGCACACTACGCCGCCGTCGGCATCGCCACCGTCGCCCTGCTGGCGGCCCTGGCGGTGTTCACCATCTGGCTGGCCCGGCTGCAGTTCAACAGCGACTATGACCTGTACGACATCGTCTTCTACGGGCCGGTCAACGGCCTGTCGGAAGGGGGCGAGGTGCATTTCAACGGGATCCGCGTGGGCGAGGTGACCGACCTGAACATCGACACCAAGCGCGGCGACCAGGTGATCGCGCGGGTGCGGGTTGACGCCTCCACCCCGGTGCGCGTGACCTCGCGCGCCCAGCTTGAGCCGCAGGGGATCACCGGCCTGAACTATATCCAGATCACCGCCGGCTCGCCCAACAGCGCCCTGCTGAAGGACCAGTATCCGGACAATGTGGTGCCGGTGCTGCAAAGCCAGCCGTCGCCGATCGCCGAGCTGCTGAGCGGGTCCGGCACGGTCCTGGCCCAGACGGTGGACGCGCTGAACCGGATCAACCGGGTCATGTCCGACGACAATATCCGCAGCTTCTCGACCAGCGTGAAGAACGTGGAGGCCCTGACGACCGAGCTGGAGGCGCGCAAGGCCATCTTCGCCGAGCTGGAGGAGGCGATAAAGAACGCCAACGCCACCATACTGGAATACCAGGGGCTGGCCGCCGACATGCGGGCCGTGGTCAACACCGACGGCCGCGAGGCCATCGCCAACATCAACCAGGCCACGGCGGAGGCGCGGGTCGCCATCGCCTCTGCCAATCGCTCGATAACCGGACTGGAGCGGCCTCTGGGCGACTTCGCCACCTCCAGCCTGCCGCAGCTGAGCGGAACCATCGAGGAACTGCAGGAGGCGACCCGGTCGCTTCAGGCCCTGATCGACGACGTCCGCGCCAGCCCGCGAGACTTCATCGGGAAACCGCAATCGAAAGAGCTGGAGGTGCAGCCGTGATCCGTTCCCTGGTTCAACTGGGCGCCGTCGCCGGCGTCGTGGTCTCGCTGAGCGGCTGTTCGCTGCTGTCCACGCCGGACCCGGTGCAACTGTATCGGTTCGGTCTGCCCATGGATGCGCCGTCCGCCGAGGGCGACACGCCGGCCCCCCTGTCGGTGTCGATCCGGCGCATCGAGTTCCCGGAGGCCAGCAGCGACGACCGGATCCTGGGCGTGACGGGCACCGAGACAGCCTATATCGGCGGGGCGCGCTGGGTGTCGCCGGCTGCGACCCTGTTCGATGACAGTCTGAAGGCCGCCTTCGCCAATCGGGCGGATCAGATCCGGGTGCTGGGCCGACGCGAGCCGGGCACGCCGCCGTTGGTCCTGCAGGTGACGGTCACCACCTTCGAGGCCCGTTACGCCGCGACGGGCGCGACGCCGGACGTGGTGATCACCGCCCGGGCCCAACTGCGCTCGACGCCCGAGCGCCGGGGCGACGGCGCCATTCGGCCGGAAGAGGGGCGCTCGGTCGAGCGGGTCTTCACCGTGACCCAGCCGGCAAGCGAGAACCGGGTCTCGGCCATCGTTACGGCCTTCGATACGGCGACGCGCGACATCAACACCCAGATCGCCGACTGGACCATCCGCTCGGCGCGCTGAGACCGGGGCGTCAGCCGAAGAGCAGCCGGCCGCCCAGAGCGCCCGAGACGACGAGGACCGGCGCCGCCCAGCGCCCCTTGGCGAAGAGCGCCGCGATCAGGGCGACCAGGAACAGCAGGCCCGCGCCCCACAGGGACGGGGCGCGCTGGGCGGTGGACCACATCAGCTGGACGGCCGTGGCGGCGATGACGCCCGTCACCGCCGCCGCCACCCCGGCGAGGGCGCGGTGCAGAGGCGGGTGGTCGACGACCGCCTCCAGCCGTTCGAACAGGATCATCGAAAAGGCGAAGGCGGGCAGGAATATTCCCGCCGTCACCGCCAGGGCGCCGGCCCAGCCGCCCGCGAGATAGCCGACGAAGGTTCCGAAGATCACCAGGGGAGCGGGCAGGACGCCGGCGATGGCGACCCCGTCCAGGAAAGCGCCGTCCGAGACCCAGCCCCGCCCCACGGTGTCGGCGCGCAGATAGGGAATGGCGGTATAGGCGCCGCCGAAGGTCAGCAGGCCGCCCTTCAGCCCCGCCAGGAAGAGGTCCAGGCTTTCCGCCGGCGCGCCGGTCGGCTGGATCAGGGGTGTAGAGAAGGCCCCGTCGCCGCGCAGGACAACGGCCAGAACGACGGCGGCGACGACCAGGCCTGCGGCGACCCAGGGCCTGCCGCCGAAGGCGTAGATCAGCCCCCCGGCGATCAGGGGGACCCAGAAGGGGGCGCCGATCAGGCTGGCGGCGCAGGCGAAGGCCGCGACCAGCCACAGCTGCCGATCCTCCAGCACATGACGCCCGATCCGCCGCACGGCCCAGACGATCAGGGCCAGGACCACGATCTGCATGCCCAGGAGCGGGCCGGCCCAGGCGGCGCTGTCGGCGACCAGCCGCTGATAGGCCCAGGCCGCCGCCAGCATCAGGAGGAAGCCGGGCGCCATGAATCCTAGGCCAGCCAGCAGGCCCCCGAGACGGCCCCGCGCCGTCATCCCCATGTGGACGCACAGTTCGTGCGCCTCCGGCCCCGGCAGGGCCTGCATGACGGCCAGCAAACGGTTGAAACGGGCGCTGGACATCCAGCGCTCGCGCTCGACCAGGTCGCGACGGATCATGGCGATCTGGGCCACGGGCCCGCCGAAGGCCAGGAGGCCGAAGCCGAGGAACTTCAGGAAGAGGGCCGCCAGGGACAGGCGGGGGACCTGGGGTTCCAGTTCATCCACGGCGCTGGCCTCCGGGCAGTCGCGGGGGCCGGGTCAGCCCGCCTTCAGCGCCTCGGAGACAGTATAGGCCGCCTCGGTCTTGGCGGCGACCTCGTCCAGGGTGACGCCGTCGGCCAGCTCGATCAACTCCAGCCCCGAGCCGTCCGGCTTGACGTCGAAGGTCGCCAGGTCGGTGATGATGCGGCTGACCACGCCCGTTCCCGTCAGGGGAAGGGTGCAGGATTTCAACACCTTGGACTGACCGTGCTTGTTGGCGTGCTCCATGACCACGACCACGCGCTTGACCCCCGCGACCAGGTCCATGGCGCCGCCCATGCCCTTCACCAGCTTGCCGGGGATCATCCAGTTGGCGATGTCGCCGTTCTGAGCCACCTCCATGGCGCCCAGAATGGACAGGTTGATATGGCCGCCGCGGATCATGGCGAAGCTGTCGGCGCTGCTGAAGTAGGACGACTCGGGGATCTCGGTGATCGTCTGTTTCCCGGCGTTGATCAGATCGGGGTCCTCGTCGCCCTCATAGGGGAAGGGGCCCATGCCCAGCATGCCGTTCTCGGACTGGAGGGTCACGGTCATGCCAGCGGGGATGTAGTTGGCGACCAGGGTGGGGATGCCGATGCCCAGGTTCACGTAGAAGCCGTCCTGAAGCTCCTGGGCGGCGCGCTCGGCCAGTTGTTCGCGGGTGCGGGGCATCAGACGGCCTCCCTCTGCCGGACGGTGCGCTGTTCGATGCGCTTCTCGGACACGGTCTGGACCAGGCGGTCGACGTAGACGCCCGGGGTGTGGATGTGGTCGGGGTCCAGAGAACCGACGGGGACGATCTCCTCGACCTCGACGACCGTGACCTTGCCGGCGGTGGCCATCATCGGGTTGAAGTTGCGGGCGGTCTTGCGGAAGACGAGGTTGCCGCGCTCGTCGGCCTTCCAGGCCTTGACGATGGACAGGTCGGCGATCAGGCCGGTCTCCATGACATAGTCGCGGCCGTTGAAGTTGCGGACTTCCTTGCCCTCGGCGACCAGGGTGCCCACGCCGGTGGCGGTGAAGAAGGCGGGGATGCCGGCGCCGCCGGCGCGGATGCGTTCGGCCAGGGTGCCCTGGGGGTTGAACTCCAGCTCCAGCTCGCCGGCCAGATACTGGCGCTCGAACTCCTTGTTCTCGCCGACGTAGGACGAGATCATCTTGGCGATCTGGCGGGTGCCCAGCAGCTGGCCCAGGCCGAAGCCGTCGACCCCGGCGTTGTTGGAGATGACCGTCAGGCCCTTGACGCCGCTGTCGCGCAGGGCGGCGATCAGGTTCTCGGGGATGCCGCACAGGCCGAAGCCGCCGGACATGACCGTCATGCCGTCGAAGGTCAGACCCTCCAGCGCGGATGTGACGTCAGCGTAGATCTTACCCATCGCTCTCCCTCTTTTCATCGCCTGATGAATATCGGCGTGTTGGGCCACGCCTAACCCGGCGCGGACGACAGGGCAAGCCGGGGATGTCGCGGCCGCGCGGCGGCCCGCAAAAAACAGTGTCCGAAGTGTCCGGACTGTCCGATTTGCCCTCGAGACGCGCGACCTTCGGAGAGGTGGGGAAGGGCAATCCAGGCGGCAAGGGAGGCGCAGCATCCGCAAGAGGCCACCGGGCGTATGATTTTCGAAACCGCCGCAACCGCCGATCAGAGCCTCCGATGAACCTGACCAATGTCGCGATCCGTCAGTTTCAGGACGCGCCGTTCCCGGACGTCATCACCCGCCCGGCCATCGACAGCCTGGTGACGGAGGCGCGCAGGCGGCTGGACAAGGACGGCCCGCACGACGAAGCCGCCTTCGCCGCGGAAATGGCCCGGCGCGCCATCGCCGAACACGCCGACGCCGCCAACGCCCAGCACTACGAACTGCCGCCAGAGTTCTTCCGCCTGTGCCTGGGCGAACGGCTGAAATATTCGTGCTGCCTGTATCCGACGGGAGCGGAGACGCTGGACCAGGCCGAGGTCGCGGCCCTGCTGGAGACCTGCGCTCACGCCGATCTGTCGGACGGGCAGACCATCCTTGAGATGGGCTGCGGCTGGGGTTCGCTGTCGCTGTGGATGGCCGAGACCTATCCTCGGGCGCGGATCACGGCGGTGTCGAACAGCCACGGCCAGCGCAAACATATCGAAGGCGAGGCGAGGGCGCGGGGGCTGACCAATCTGACGGTCGTGACCCAGGACATGAACCGGTTCGACACCGACCAGCGGTTCGACCGGATCGTCTCGGTCGAGATGTTCGAGCATATGGCCAACTGGCGCGCCCTGCTGACCAAGGCCAAGTCCTGGCTGAAACCGGATGGGCGGATGTTCATCCACGTCTTCACCCACCGCGACGCCCCTTATCGGTTCGATCACACCGACAGCGGCGACTTCATCGCCCAGCATTTCTTCACCGGGGGGATCATGCCCAGCCGCGGACTGATCCGGCAGTTTCCCGACCTGTTCGCGGTCGAGCAGGAGTGGACCTGGAACGGCGGCCATTACGCCCGCACCGCCAATCACTGGCTGGCCAATATGGACCGCAACGCCGGGCGGGTCGCCGTGCTGATGCGCGAGACCTATGGGGCGGACGCCAAGCTTTGGACCCGGCGGTGGCGGCGCTTCTACCTGGCGACCGCCGGTCTGTTCGGCAACGACGGCGGCCGCACCTGGGCGGTCAGCCACTATCGCCTGAAACCGGCCTGAAAACCCGTCTGAGGAGTTTGTCGTGATCAAATATGTCTTCGCCTATCTGGGCGCCGGGATCACCTTCGCGGTGATCGACGCTGTCTGGCTGACCACCATGACCAACCGCTTCTACAAGCCGGTGTTGGGCCCGATCCTGGCCGAGAAGCCGGACATGAAGGCGGCCGTGCTCTTCTATCTGATCTCGATCGCCGGGACGGTCTTCCTCGCCATCGCCCCCGCCTTGAAAGAGGGAAGCTGGACCAAGGCGGCGATCCACGGGGCGGTCCTGGGCTTCGTCGCCTACGCCACCTATGACCTGACCAACCAGGCCACCCTGGCCGCGTGGCAGACCAAGCTGACCGTCGTCGATCTGATGTGGGGCACGGTCCTGACGACGATCTCGGCGACGGGGGGCTATTTCGCCGCGCGCTGGGCCGAGGGGCGGTTCGGCTGAAACTTCCGTTCGCCTGACAAGAGTCAGCCATGGCGCCCGGCGCATGTTAAGCTATAGGTAACCGCTTTACGTCGGAGGGGCGCCCCGCTTTGCGTGTCGGCATAAACGGACTGACCTGGGCGCTGGTCGTCGGGGTGGTGATCGGCCTGGCCCTGACGCCGGACGGGCGCGGCTGGCTGCGTCATCCCACCCTGATGCTGGGCGGATCGGCCGTCGCCTCGGCCAGTCCGCCTGAGAACCGCGCGCCTTCGCCCGAAACCGCCGCACCGCCCGTCGCGCCGACGCCGGCCGTTCAGCCCCTGGTCACGCCCTTGAAGGCGCGACTCGCTGAGGGGCGTCTGAGCGTGGGGGTGTTCGGCGACTCCATGGCCGACGGCTTGTGGGCCGCCCTCTATCGCGATCTCAACCACCAACCCGGCGTGACGGTGACCAAGTTCAGCGAGGTCTCCACCGGTCTGTCGCGCTACGACTATGTGGACATTCAGGCCAAGACCGAGCGCCAGCTGCGCGAGACCCCGGTCGATGCGGCGGTGGTGCTGTTCGGCACGAACGACGCCCAGGGCATCAGCCTGGACGGGGTGATCCACGACTTCGGCACGCCGGGCTGGAAGGCCGCCTACGCCAAGCGGATCGACGACCTGGTCGGCCTGCTGCGCGCCAATGACGTCGCCGTCTATTGGGTCGGCCTGCCCAAGATGAAGCGCACCGGGTTCGACGCCAAGATGGCCGTGATCAATGCGGTGGTGCGCGAGCGGATGACGGCCCTGAACGTGCCCCTGATCGAGACGTCCGCCCTGACGGCGGATGCGGCGGGCGACTACGCCGCCTATCTGCCCGGCCCCAGCGGGCGGCCCCAGCTGATGCGCGCCAATGACGGCATCCACATGAGCATGGCCGGCTATCTTCGGATCGCCGCCCCGGTGGCCGAGCGGTTGAAGCGCGACGCCGGCCTGATCGAGGCGAAGACGGCCGATCCCCGGCTCGACACCCCGCCGACCGGCTGATCATGAGCCTGGGGGCCGTGGGGGCGGCGATACTGATCCTGGCGGGGCAGGCGGACGTGCAGGCCGGAACGGGCGCGGTCGCCTATAGGCCGGTCGCAGCGCCGACGCCGGGCGTGTCTTCGATCTGTCCGGACGGCCTGTGCGGCGAGGCGGCCCTGGAGGGGCTGTTCCAAGCTCTGGAGGCGACGGAGGCCGGCGCGCGCGACCGCCCCGTCCATATCCTGCAGATCGGCGACAGCCATACGGCCGGCGACCGGATCACCGGCGCCGTGCGCGCGCGCTGGCAGGCCCGGTTCGGCGTTGGAGGACGAGGCGTTCTGCCGCCGGGCGTCCCCTACGCCGGCTATGCCCCGATGCAGGTTGAGGTGACGACGACCGATTGGCCGCTGCGTACGGATGTGTTGTCTGGCGGGCGTCTGCCGGTCGGCGTCGGATTCACAGGCAGCGAGGCGGACGTCGCGGACGGCGCGGTGATGACCATCGCGGCCGAAAACAGCGCGGCCTTCGACAAGGTCCAAATCTGCGGAGAGGGTTGGCCGAAGGACGCCGAACTGGCTTTGACGGGCAGCGCGGGCTTGCGGACGATGGTGTTTCCCGGTCCCCGCGACGAAATCTGGCAACCCGTGTGTCAGACCGCGATGTTCGACGCGCTCCAGACGCGGCTCGAGATTCGCCCGACGGGCAGGGTGAAAATCCATGACGTGCGGCTGACGCGACAGGGGCCGGGCGTGGAGCTGTCCAATCTCGGCGTCGTCGGAGGGACCGTTCAGGATCTGGTGCTGAGGAACGGCGACTGGACGCGATTGGAGCTGGACGCCTGGCGGCCGGACCTGGTCATCATCGCCTTCGGCGTCAATGATGGATTCGCGCCGAACTTCAACGTCGAAGACTACGAGTCCTGGCTGAACGGCGCCCTGACGCAGCTGAGGGTGAGCGCCCCGGACGCCGCGATCCTGCTCCTCGGCGCGCCGGAAGGCTTGAAGGCCGGAATCGGCGGGCCGTGCGGCGGACGGGCCGCGCCCCCAGCCCTGACCATGGTCCGAGACGTGCAGCGTCGCGTCGCGGGCGAGACGGGCGTCGCATTCTGGGACTGGTACGGACGGATGGGAGGCGACTGTTCGGCGGAACGTCTGGCGACTGCGCCTGAGCCCTATATGCGGCCCGACCGGGTGCATTTCACTTCCCAGGGGGCGGAGTGGATCGGCGGGATTCTGAGCGACGATCTGCTGGCCGCCTATGACCGCTGGAAGGCGGCAAAGGGGGAGGCGGACTGATGCTGTTTCCGACCCTGGCCTTCGCGGTCTTCTTCCTGTTCGTCTATCTGGTCAGCTGGAGCCTGGATCGGGAGAACGGGCGGCGCAAACTGTTCCTGCTGCTGGCCAGCTGGTTCTTCTACGCCCAATGGGACTGGCGGTTCGTGGGGCTGCTGATCGTCTCGGCCGTGCTGAACTGGGGCGTGGCGGCCCTGATCGTGCGCAGCGACCGGGCGGGGCAGCGAAGGTTGTGGGTCGGCCTGGGCGTGGCGGCCAATCTGCTCATCCTGGGCTTCTTCAAGTATTACGGCTTCTTTGTCGAACAGGCCGTTGATCTGCTGGCGCAATTTGGCTGGGAGAGAGACCTTCCCCTGTTGCAGGTGGTGCTGCCGGTGGGGATCAGCTTCTTCACCTTCCAAGGCATCAGCTATGTGGTCGACGTCTATCGCGGCAAGACGGCGCCGGCCGAGAGCCTGCTGGACGTCATGCTGCTGATGAGCTTTTTCCCGCACCTGGTGGCGGGGCCCATCGTGCGGGCGTCGGACCTGTTGCCCCAGTTCGCGCGGGTGCCGCGGCTGACGCGCGAGATGGCGACCCATGGGCTGCTGCTGATCGTCTGGGGCCTGTTCAAGAAGACCGTGATCGCGTCCGAGCTGGCGACGCGGCTGGTGGACCCGGTCTTCTTCGATCCTTCGGCCTATGGGGCGATCGACATAGCGGCGGCGGTCTATGCCTATGCGGTTCAGATCTACTGCGACTTCTCGGCCTATTCGGACATGGCCATCGGGATCGCGGCCCTCCTGGGTTATTCCTTCCCGCGCAATTTCGACCAGCCGTATCGGGCGGCCTCGATGCAGGCCTTCTGGCGGCGCTGGCACATCAGCCTGTCCAGCTGGCTGCGCGACTATCTGTATGTGCCGCTGGGGGGCGGGCGCAAAGGACTGTGGTCGTCGTGCATGAATGTGATGATCACCATGCTGCTGGGCGGGCTGTGGCACGGGGCGGCCTGGACCTTCGTGGCCTGGGGCGCCCTGCACGGCGGGGCGCAGGTGGTGGAGCGTTTAGGGCGCGCGTTGGTCAAGGACCGCAAGGTCGTCCCGACCTGGCTGGGGGTTCTGATCACCTTCCATGTCGTCTGTCTGGGCTGGATTCTGTTCCGCGCCGAAACCTTCGATCTGGCGATGCAGATGTTGGTCGGCCTGGGTCGGTTCGAGGGCTTCAGCCTGTTGACGCCCTTTGTGCTGGCGTTGATCGTCGGCGGACTGGCGATGCACGGACTGCCGCCGCGCGCGGTGGAGGGGCTGGCCGAACGGCTGAAGACGGCGCCGTCGCCGACCCTGGGCATCCTCATCGGACTGGCGATCCTTCTGGTCGAGGCGATGCGGCCCGAGGGCGTGGCGCCCTTCATCTATTTCCAGTTCTGAGGCCTTGATCCGACGATGAGCGAGCCGACGGACCCGATCGACCCCTTTCCCACCCGCGCCCAGCCGCCGGTGTCGCCGTTTCCGCCGCTGGAGGAGCCGACGGCCGCCGATCCGCCCAGCGACTGGATCGACGCCGCCGACGCCCATGACTTGCCGACGCGGGAGAACGCCCTGGTCGCCCTCGGTCGTTTCGCCTTTCCCCCCGCCCCGCCGTTGGACGAGGAAGGGGAGGCGGCGCGCGCGCGGCGGTGGACCAGCCAGACCGTGCTGGTCGCCTGCGTCTTCCTGATGATCTTCAACGCGGGATCGGTGCAGAACTGGGCGCGCCAGCAGCCGCCGGGCTGGACTCAGTCAACGATTGATCGACTCGCGACGGTCTGGGTCGAACAACTGGCTCTGCTGGGGGCGGACCAGCCGGTCGAGGGGCTGCGGCAGCTGTGGCGCGAGGCGCAGACGCTGCGGTTCGACGGCGGCCGGGACAAGGCGGCGCCGGACGCCTGAGATCGCGCCGACGGCCAAGGCCGGCGCGATCTTTCGGTGTGGAGCCGGCTTAGTTGACGGTCGCCTTGACGATCTTGCCGGGGCTGCGCGGCGGCTCGCCCTTCGGCAGGGCGTCGACGTGTTCCATGCCGGACTCGACCACGCCCCAGACGGTGTACTGACGGTCCAGGAAGGTGGCGTCGTCGAAGCAGATGAAGAACTGCGAGTTCGCGCTGTTCGGATCGGCGGTGCGGGCCATGGAACAGACGCCGCGCACGTGCGGCTCGGCCGAGAATTCCTGCTTCAGGTTCGGCTTGTTGGAGCCCGAGGTGCCGGTGCCGGTCGGATCGCCGCCCTGGGCCATGAAGCCGGGGATGACGCGGTGGAAGACGACGCCGTCGTAGAAGCCTTCCTGGGCCAGTTCGGTGATCCGGGCGACGTGGTTCGGGGCCAGGTCGGGGCGCAGCTTGATGACCACGTCGCGGGCTTCGCCGTCTCCGGTGTCCAGGGTGAAGGTCAGGGTGTCGGCCATTTCGGTCGTCCTCTCGGGGTTGATTTGCGGCGGGACATAGCCCGCAACGCCGGTCGGGGCTATGTGGGAACGATGAGTGAAGACGAAAAGCCTCAAGAACGTCGTCGTATGGTGCGGCCGCCCAGCGGCGGAACCGCGGCCGGACGCGGCATGGGCACGAAGATGAAGACGGCCGACACCAAGTCCATGTCGAGCCAGCAGTGGATCAAGCGCCAGCTGTCGGACAAATGGTCGGAACGGGCGCGGGCGGAAGGCTGGCGTTCGCGCGCCGCCTTCAAACTGATCGAGATCGACGACAAGTTCCGGCTGATCAAACGGGGGTCCAAGGTCATCGACCTGGGCGCGGCGCCGGGCGGCTGGGTCCAGGTGGCGCTGAACCGGGGCGCGGGCGCCGTGGCCGGGGTGGACCTGTTGATGATCGAACCGATCCCGGGCGCCACCCTGCTGCAGGCGGACTTCACCCAGCCCGGCGTGGATCAGCAGCTGATCGAAGCCATCGGCGGACAGCCGGACCTGGTTCTGTCGGATATGGCGCACAACACGGTCGGCCACCGCCAGACCGACCACCTGAAGATCATCGCCCTGATCGAAATCGCCGCCGACTTCGCCATCCGCACCCTTCGGCCCGGCGGCGCCTTCGTCTCCAAGAACTTCCAGGGCGGCGACGCCGGGGGCGTTCTGGCGCGACTGCGCGAGGAGTTCGAGACGGTGAAGTACGTCAAGCCGGAGTCCAGTCGGAAGGACAGCGCCGAGGTGTTTCTGGTGGCGTTGAATAAGCGCTAGGCGGCCTTCAGGCCGTCGCGGGTCTACGGGCCGCGCGGCGTTCTTCCATCCGCGACCAGACCCGGTCGTGCAGGGTGAAGAAGACCGTCTGAACCAGGGGCTCGATGACGCCGATGGCCAGGGCGGCGCGGATGTCCTGGGTCAGGGCGAAGGCCACCAGGACGGCGACGGTGAAGTGCATGACGCCATAGGTCACGGTCTTGACCGCCACCTGTTTCAGCGACCGGGGCAGGGCGTGGCTGTGGCCATGGCCGTGGTTGTCGTGGACGCGGGCCTGTTCCTCGGGCGACATGATGTCGAGGCGGGCGGTGAAGGCCTCGGCCGCTTCTTCGATGTTCGACGCCATGCGGCGGCGTTCGATCCGGTGCCAGACGCGGTCGTGGATCGAATAGGCGATGGTCTGAAAGAAGGGCTCGACCATGCCGACGGCCAGGGCGATACGCCAGTCGCGGGTGATGGCGAAGGCCACGAGAATGGCCACCACGAGGTGCATGACCCCGTAGCTGGCGATCTTCAGAGCCAGTTTGCGCGCTGTGCTGAGGATGACGCCGACCATGATGCGAGAATGGTCATTGGGGCGCTGGGTTGCAAACCAATAAAATCTATCACGTCCATAAGCCGCAAGACCCTTGCCGTAGCCCCCCGCATCCCGTTATACGCGGCCCGCAAAACGGAGACTCCCCTATGGAGATACGCGAAGGACTGACCTTCGACGATGTTTTGCTGGAACCCGGTCCGTCCGAGTTCATGCCGGCGATGGTCGACGTCTCGACCCAGCTGACGCGCGACATCAAACTGAACATCCCGCTGCTGTCGTCCGCCATGGATACGGTGACGGAAAGCCGCCTGGCGATCGCCATGGCCCAGTCCGGCGGCCTGGGCGTGCTTCACCGCAACATGACCATCGAGGAGCAGGCCGATCAGGTCCGCGCCGTGAAACGCTATGAGAGCGGCATGGTGGTCAATCCGGTGACGGTGAGCCCCGCGACGACGCTCGGCGAGGTGCGCGAGATCGTCGAACGCAAGAAGATCACCGGCTTCCCGGTGGTCGATCCCAAGTCGGGCAAGCTGGTCGGCATGCTGACTCACCGGGACATGCGCTTCGAAAGCGATCCGAACGTCACGGCCGCCTCTCTGATGACCACCGGCGACCTGATCACGGTGCGCGAGGGCGCCAGCCGCGAGGAGGCGCGCGAACTGCTGCGCACCCGCAAGATCGAGCGGGTCATCGTGGTGGACGAGGATTATCGGGCCGTCGGTCTGATCACGATGAAGGACATCGAGAAGGCCCAGGCCTTTCCGAACGCCGCCAAGGACGAGCAGGGCCGGCTTCTGGTCGGCGCCGCCTCGACGGTCGGCGACGCCGGCTTCGAACGAGCCATGGCCCTGGCGGAGGCGGGCGCCGACGTGGTGGTGATCGACACCGCCCACGGACACTCCGCCTCGGTCGGCCAGGTGGTCGAGCGGATCAAGCGCGAGAACAACCGTATCCAGATCATCGCCGGAAACGTCGCCACCTATGATGCGACGCGGGCCCTGATCGACGCGGGCGCCGATGCGGTGAAGGTCGGGATCGGTCCCGGCTCCATCTGCACCACCCGCATCGTCGCGGGCGTGGGCGTGCCCCAGCTGACGGCCGTGATGGACGCCGCGCGGGCGGCCAAGGGATCGGGCGCCTCGGTGATCGCCGACGGCGGCATCAAGTACTCGGGCGACCTGGCCAAGGCCATCGCAGCCGGCGCGAACGTGGCCATGATGGGCTCGATGTTCGCCGGCACTGACGAGAGCCCCGGCGAGGTCTTCCTGTACCAGGGCCGGTCCTACAAGTCGTACCGCGGCATGGGTTCGGTCGGCGCCATGGCGCGCGGCTCGGCCGACCGCTATTTCCAGAAGGAAGTCTCGTCCGAGAAGCTGGTGCCCGAGGGCATCGAGGGCCAGACGCCTTACAAGGGGCCTATTGGTCCGGTTTTGCACCAGCTCGTCGGCGGGCTTCGCGCCTCGATGGGCTATGTCGGCGCCGGCACGATCCCGGACTTCCAGGACCGCGCCCGCTTCGTGCGCATCACCGGCGCCGGCCTGCGGGAAAGCCACGTCCACGACGTGATGATCACGCGCGAGGCGCCGAACTACAGACAGGGATAAGGCCATGACGACCGAACTGACCTATCTGGCCCTGACGCTCATCCTGGCCCTGGTCCACATTCTGGCGCCGGCCCTGGGGCGGACGGCGCAGTTCGGTCTGGCCTGGAACGCCGGCGCACGCGATACGCCGGCCGGGCCGTCCCGTCCGGTGGTGGGGCGCCTGGAGCGGGCGCAGTCGAACCTGTTCGACCCTGCCCCTGTTCATCGGCGCGGTGCTGATCGCCCATGTGGTCGAGGCCTCCGGACCCCTGACCCTGTGGGGGACGACCCTCTATTTCTGGGGTCGCGTCGTCTATTTGCCGCTCTACGCCCTTGGCGTTCCCTATATCCGGTCGCTGGTCTGGCTGGTCTCGATCGTGGGACTGGTCATGGTGCTGGCGTCCCTGTTTCTTCTGAAAGCCTAGATTGACCCCAGCCGCCCGTCTCGCCGCCGCCGCCTCCGTTCTGGACGCCATCGCCCAGGGCCGCCAGCCGGCGGAAACCGTCCTGAAAGCCTGGGGGGCCGCCAACCGCTACGCCGGGTCCAAGGACCGGCGCGCCATCGCCGACCGCGTCTACAAGGTGCTGCGGGCGCGCGGCCGCCTGTCCTGGATCATGGGCGGGCGCGAGGACGGCCGGGCCCTGGTGATCGGGTCCCTGCACGCCATCGACGGCCTGTCGCTGGAAGAGATCGAGGCCCTGCATGCGGGCGACGGCTACGGGCCGCGGCCCCTGTCGAAACAGGAACGCGGCCGGATCACGGCGGGGGAGGGGGAGCTTCCCGGCTGGGTCGCCGCCGGCCTGCCCGAGTTCGTGGTCGAGGATTTCAAGGCGACCTTCGGCGAGCGTTGGGCCGAAGAGGCACGCGCCCTGATGGCGCCGCGCGCCCCGATCGACCTGCGGATCAATGACTCGGCCGCCACGGTCGAGGAGGTCGAGGCCGAACTGAAGGCCGCCGGGCTGGACGTTTCGCGCACGCCCTGGTCGGCCGTCGGCCTGCGCGTGCCGTCGGAACCGCCGCCCAACATCCAGGCGCTGGAGGGGTTCAAGTCCGGCAAGTTCGAGATCCAGGACGAGGGCAGTCAGGTCGTCTGCTGGCTGGCCGGGGCGCAACCCGGCGCGACGGTTGTGGACTATTGCGCAGGCGGCGGCGGCAAGACCCTGGGTCTGGCCCAGGCCATGAAGGGGCAGGGGAGATTGACGGCCTCCGACGTGGTCAACAAGCGGCTGGAGAATATCCGCCCTCGCCTGCAACGCGCGGGCGTCGAGGCGGACCTGGTCCTGATCGGCCAGAACGGCGGGGGGCTGGAGGCGTTGAACGGCCAGGCCGATCTGGTCTTCGTCGACGCCCCCTGTTCGGGCTCGGGCACCTGGCGGCGTCGGCCCGAGGACGCCTGGCGTCTGACGGCGGACGAGGTCGAGAAACTGCACGCCGTTCAGGTGCGTATCCTGAGCCAGGCGACCAGGTTGGTGAAGCCGGGCGGCCGTCTGGTCTATGTGACCTGTTCCATGCTGGCGCGCGAGAACGAGGCCAGCGCCGACGCCTTCGAGGCCGCCCATCCCGAGTTCAAACCGGTCCCGGTCGCCGACCTGCTGGGCGCGCCGCAACTGACCGACGCCGCCCGGACCAGGTTCGCTGAACTGGCGTCCGGCGCGCGGCTGCGGCTGTCGCCGGCCTCGGCCGACACCGACGGCTTCTTCGCCGCCGTCTATCAGCGGGCCGTTTGATGGGGGCGGCGCCGGTTCGGCACGGCGAGATTTCGGTCCTCTACGTCATGGCCGCGCCCGCCGAATACGGCGACTGTCTGCGCGCCCGCATCCAGCCCCTGATGACCGGCGTCGGCCCGGTGGAGGCTGCCGTGACCCTGACCGCCGCCTTGGCCCGGCTGGAGACGGCGGGCAATCCGCCCGACCTGATCGTGTCGCTGGGGTCGTGCGGCTCGCGGGTGCTGGAGCACGCCTGCGTCTATCAGGCTTCTTCGGTCGCCTATCGCGACATGGACGCCAGCCCTCTAGGCTTTCCCAAGGGGGTGACCCCGCTGCTGAACCAGCCTGCGGTCCTGCCCCTGCCGTGCCCCGTCCCGGGCCTGCCGACCGCCAGGCTTTCGACCGGCGCCAATGTCGTCTCCGGCGTCGCCTATGACGCCATCGACGCCGAGATGGTGGATATGGAGACCTGGGCCCTGGTCCGGGCGGCCCAGACCTTCGGCCTGCCCCTGATCGCCCTGCGCGGCGTGTCGGACGGTCGGAGCGAGCTGAAGGCGTTGGAGGACTGGACCTCCACCCTTTGCCATGTGGACGAGAACCTGGCCGCCGCCCTGGACCGTCTGATCGCCGTCCTGGAGGCCGACGGCCTCGCCGCGCTTGAAATTCCGGCCTTACACGGCCAAGACCCCGCGCAACCTCCCGCCCCGGATTCGATCACGCCATGACCACGCCGCACGACCACCGATCAGTCCTCATCGTCGATTTCGGCAGCCAGGTGACCCAGTTGATCGCCCGCCGCCTGCGCGAGGCCAGCGTCTATTGCGAGATTCACCCGTTCCAGAAGGCGGAACAGGCCTTGGCGGCGATGAAGCCTGCCGCCGTCATCCTTTCGGGCGGACCCGAGAGCGTCCACGAAGAGGGCAGCCCCCGCGCGCCCCAGGCCGTGTTCGAGGCCGGGGTGCCGGTCCTGGGCATCTGCTACGGCGAAATGACCCTGTGCGAACAGCTGGGCGGCAAGGTCGAGGGCGGCCATACGCGCGAGTTCGGTCGCGCCGCCATCACAGTTCAGAAGGATTCTCCCCTGCTGGCCGGCCTGGCTCCGGTGGGCGAGGATGAGGAAGTCTGGATGAGCCACGGCGACAAGATCGTCGCCATCCCCGAGGGCTTCGACGTGGTGGCCTCGTCCGAGGGCTCGCCCTATGCGGTGATCGCCGATGAGACGCGGCGCTTCTACGGCGTCCAGTTCCACCCGGAGGTGATGCACACCCCGCGCGGCCATCAGATGCTGAAGAACTTCACCCACGGCATCGCCGGGCTGAAGGGCGACTGGACCATGGCCGCCTATCGCGACGAGAAGATCGCCCAGATCCGCGAACAGGTCGGCGACGCCAAGGTGATCTGCGGCCTGTCCGGCGGCGTCGACAGTTCCGTCGCCGCCGTGCTGATCCACGAGGCCATCGGCGACCAGCTGACCTGCGTCTTCGTCGACACCGGCCTGCTGCGCAAGGACGAGGCGAAACAGGTCACCACCCTGTTCCGCGAACACTACAACATCCCGCTGATCCACGTTGACGCGTCGAAAGAATTCCTGGGCGAGCTGGCCGGGATTTCCGACCCGGAAACCAAGCGCAAGACCATCGGCCGCCTGTTCATCGAAGTGTTCGACCGCGAGTCCGCCAAGATCGAGGGCGCCGAATTCCTGGCCCAGGGCACCCTCTATCCCGACGTGATCGAGAGCGTCTCCTCGTCCAGCGGCAAGGCCCACGTCATCAAGAGCCACCACAATGTCGGCGGCCTGCCCGACTATATGAAGCTCAAGCTCGTGGAGCCCTTGCGCGAACTGTTCAAGGACGAGGTCCGGGCGCTCGGCCGCGAACTGGGCCTGAGCGACGCCTTCGTCGGCCGCCACCCCTTCCCGGGACCGGGCCTGGCCATCCGCATCCCCGGCGAGATCACGCCCGAGGCGGTCGAGACCCTGCAACAGGCCGACGCCATCTATCTGGAGGAGATCCGCAAGGCCGGCCTCTACGACGACATCTGGCAGGCCTTCGCCGTCCTGCTGCCGGTCAAGACCGTCGGCGTCATGGGCGACGCCCGCACCTATGAAAAGGTCCTGGCCCTGCGCGCCGTCTCCTCCACCGACGGCATGACCGCCGACTTCTACCAATTCCCCTGGGACGTCCTGGCCAAGACCGCGACGCGGATCATCAACGAGGTCCGCGGCGTGAACCGTGTCGTCTATGACGTGACGTCCAAGCCCCCGGGGACGATCGAGTGGGAATAATTCGGGCCCTTCGGGAGCTTTCGAGAACGCTTCCGATTTGATCCGTAAGGCACTGACGTAAAAGTGAATTCTGTCGAGACCCTTCGAAGCCTTTCGGAGGGTCTTTTTTTCGTGATGCCGACCTGTCTGACGGTATCGCGTCCCGTTGCTCCCATGGAAACCGGCTCATACCGTCAGGACCACGGCGAGCCGATGACGGTATTCTTTTCGCACAGGGTGCTGGAAAGATTGAGAAATATCGACCTCGAACCCCCGAATTCCGACCCTGTCCGGTGCGAGGAGATTTTACCGTGCTTACCGACGCCGCCCTGAAGAATTTGAAACCAAAATCAAAGCCTTACAAGAGTACCGACAGGGACGGCTTGTACGCCTACATCTCGCCGGGCGGCGCGATCTCGTTCCGCTACGACTATCGCTTCAACGGCCGGCGGGAGACGCTGACGCTTGGCCGATACGGTCGGGGTGGTCTGAGCTTGTCGCAGGCTCGGGAGCGCCTGTTCGAGGTCAAGCGGACCATCGCGGAGGGCGTCTCGCCCGCTCTGGAGAAGCAGCGCGCCAAGCGTCGTCTGAAAGAGGCGCGCAGCTTCGAGCATGTCGCCCAGCGCTGGATGGACACCGCCCCGATGGCGGACAGCACGCGGAACATGCGCCGGTCGATCTTCAATCGCGAGGTGCTGCCGCAGTGGCGAAACCGCCTGCTCAGCGAGATCACCCCGGACGACATCCGGGCCCACTGCAAGACCATCGTCGATCGCGGCGCGCCGGCGACGGCGATCCACGTCCGCGATATCGTCAAACAGATCTACGCCTGGGCCATCCTGCACGGCGAGAAGATCGACAATCCGGCGGACGGCGTCGGGCCTGCATCGATCGCGACCTTCCGGCCGCGCGACCGCAGTCTGTCGCCCAGCGAGATCCGCATCATGCTCGGCCTCCTCGGTGAGGTGGCGACCCTGCCGACGATCCGCCTCGGGCTGAAGTTTATCCTGCTCAGCATGGTGCGAAAGAGCGAGCTGCAGGACGGCGTCTGGCCGGAGGTGGATTTCGAGAACGCCGTCTGGTCGATCCCCGCGGCGCGGATGAAACGCTCCCGGCCCCACAACGTCTATCTGTCGACCCAGATGCTCGACATCCTGATCGCCCTGAAGACCTGCGCGGGGAACTCCAGATACATCCTGCCGTCGCGCTACGACGCGGACGCGCCGATGTCGCGGGCGACCTTCAATCGCGTGACCTCCGCCATCGCCGAGTTGGCGAAGAAGCGAGGACTGCCTCTGGAGCCGTTCACAGTGCACGACCTGCGGCGGACGGCCTCGACACTGCTGCACGAAATGGGCTTCAACTCCGACTGGATCGAGAAAGGCCTGGCCCACGAGGAACGGTCGTCCCGGGGCGTGTACAACAAGGCGGAGTTCGAAATGCAGCGGCGGCACATGGCGCAGCAGTGGTCGGACGCGGTCGAGGCGTGGGAGGCCGGGCGGACGTTCACGCCGGTGCTCAGTGTGCCGGAGGGAGAGGGGCCTCGCTTCGATCCGAAGTTCTGACCGGTCGGCTGACGCGCCGGCGGACGTCGGGCGGGGGCGCGCGCCGGATCGGCTGGTTACGGCGCCGCTCCAGCCAGGCCTCGACCTCGGCCAGGTCCCAGACCACGCAGCGGGGCGTCAGGAGGAACCGCTTCGGGAATTCGCCGCGGCGCTCCATCTCCCAGATGGTGCTGTCGGCGAGCGGCACCATCTGGTGCAGTTCGGGCTTCTTGATCGTGCGCCGCAGGGGCGGGGTGGTCTGGGCCATCGTAATCTCCGCTTTGCTGCGAAGAATCGAACTCGAAAGAGTCCGACGGGCCTAGCCGTACCCTCTCCACCGTAGGCTTGCGCAACTCCCGGGACACGCGACTTGAATATTTCCATAATTCGACTAATATGGAATAATGGAAACCGAAGCTTCGATTCTCGCCCTGGCCGCCTTGGCGCAGTCAACGCGGCTGGAGGCGTTTCGCCTATTGGTCCGCCACGAGCCCGACGGTCTGCCGGCTGGTGACATCTCTAACCATTTGGCCATTCCGGCGAACACGCTGTCGTCCCATCTCGGCGTCCTGACCCGGGCGGGACTGATCAAGTCGGAGCGCCGCAGCCGGTCGATCATCTACCGGGCTGACCTGGACCGGCTTCGCGATCTCGTCCTCTTCCTGCTCAAGGACTGCTGCGGGGGCAGGGCGGACCTCTGCGAGCCCCTGCTGGCCGAACTTGCACCCTGCTGCCCCTGAGGATCCCGTGGACATCGTCATCTATCACAACCCCGCCTGCGGGACGTCGCGCAATGCGCTCGAACTCATCCGCCACGTCGGCATCGAGCCGCATATTGTCGAGTATCTGAAGACGCCGCCGTCGCGGACTATGGTCGCCTGGCTGGCTAAACGGGCAGGCAAGCCGCTGCGCGACCTGCTGCGCGAGAAGGGCACGCCCTTCTCCGAGCTGGGTCTCGACGCCCCCGGCCTGACGGACGAGCAACTGCTCGATGCGATCGAGGCCCATCCGATCCTGCTCAACCGTCCGATCGTCGTAAGTCCCCTGGGCGTGGGCCTCTGCCGCCCATCGGAGGCCGTGCTGGACCTGCTGCCGGCCGAGAACCTGAAGCCCTTCACCAAGGAAGACGGGGAGGTCGTCATCGACGCCGACGGCCGGCGGGTGACGCGATGACCGACGCACCCGCCGCTTCGCCGCGCCGCCTGTCGTTCCTCGACCGCTGGCTGACGCTATGGATCTTCGCCGCCATGGCGCTGGGCGTCCTGCTCGGAACCGTCGTGCCGGGCTTGCCCGCCTGGGTCGACAGCCTCTCGGTCGGGACCACCAACATCCCGATCGCCATCGGCCTGATCCTGATGATGTACCCGCCGCTGGCAAAGGTCCGCTATGAGGCCTTGCCGCGCGTGTTCGCCGACAAGCGGGTCCTGGCCCTGTCCCTGATCCAGAACTGGGTTCTCGGGCCGGTGCTGATGTTCGTCCTGGCGGTGATCTTCCTGCGCGATCAGCCGGAGTACATGACCGGCGTGATCCTGATCGGCCTGGCGCGCTGCATCGCCATGGTGCTGGTATGGAACCAGCTGGCGCGCGGCGACAACCAGTATGTGGCCGGCCTCGTGGCCTTCAACTCGGTCTTCCAGATCCTGTTTTTCAGCCTCTACGCCTGGCTCTTCCTCACCGTCCTGCCGCCGCTGTTCGGCCTGCAGGGCAGCGTGGTGGACGTCCGCGTCTGGACCATCGCCGGAGCCGTGCTGGTCTATCTCGGCATGCCGTTCCTGGCGGGTTTCCTGACCCGCCGCAGCCTGATCGCCCGTAAGGGCGCCGAATGGTACGAGCGCCGCTTTCTTCCGCGCATCGGGCCGATCACCCTGATCGCGCTGCTGTTCACCATCGTGGCCATGTTCAGCCTCAAGGGCGGAGAGGTCGTCGCCCTGCCGCTGGACGCCCTGCGCATCGCCATTCCGCTGACGATCTACTTCCTCGTCATGTTCGTCGTCAGCTTCCTGATGGGCAAGCTGAGCGAGGCCGACTACCCGCGCACCACGGCCCTGGCCTTCACCGCGGCCTCCAACAATTTCGAGCTGGCCATCGCGGTCGCCATCGCGGCCTTCGGCCTGGCCTCGCCGGTCGCCTTCGCCGCCGTCATCGGCCCGCTGGTCGAGGTGCCGGTGCTGATCCTGCTGGTGTCGGTCGCCCTCTGGATGGGCCGGCGCTGGTTCCCCGACACCGTTCCGCCGGCGGACGCCGGGTGATGGTGGTCCTGCATCTGATCGAGGCGCACGACGTCGGCCTGATCGCCGCGCTGCGGGCCGAAGGCCTGCCCGCGCCTGAGGCCGGCCGCTACTTCAGCGCCGATCACGACGGCGCCGTCGTCGGCTACGTCGGGCTTGAAGGGGAGGGGCGCGACCTGCTGCTCCGCTCCCTGGTGGTGCTCGCCGACCGGAAGGCGCGTGGCCTCGGAAGCCGGATGCTGGCCGCCGTCGAAACCGTCGCCGGTGACTTGGGCGGCGCACGCCTTCATCTGCTCACCACCACGGCCGAGCCCTTCTTCACTCGGCACGGCTACCGGGCGGCGGACCGCCAGACGGCGCCGGAGGCGATCCGGCGGACCCGCGAGTTCGCGGGGCTGTGCCCGGCATCGGCGGCCTATCTGACCAAGGACCTGTGATGACGTTCGACCGCCTGCGGGCGCTGCCTGATCCGGATCATCTGCCGGCCCTGGACAAGGCCTATTTGTCGGTCGATCCTGCTCGCGGTCTGGGGCCGCACGACCCTCCGCTCCGGATCCTGCTTCTGTACGGATCGCTGCGCGAACGGTCCTACTCGCGCTTCTGCGTCGAGGAGGCGGCCCGCCTGCTGCAGTGGATGGGATGCGAAACCCGCATCTTCGATCCGTCGGACCTGCCCCTTCCGGGGGCGCCGGGCGACGACGACCACCCGGCCGTGCGCGAACTGCGCGAGCATGCCCTCTGGTCCGAAGGCATGGTCTGGTGCAGCCCCGAACGGCATGGCCAGGTCTCGGGCCTGATGAAGCTGCAGATCGACCATCTGCCCCTCAGCATGGGCGGCGTCCGCCCGACTCAGGGGCGGACCTTGGCCGTCATGCAGGTTTCCGGCGGGTCCCAGAGTTTCAACGCCGTCAACACCCTGCGCCTGCTCGGCCGCTGGATGCGGATGATCACTATCCCCAACCAGTCGAGCGTTGCCAAGGCCTTTCAGGAGTTCGACGACGCCGGGCGGACGAAGCCCTCCGCCTACTACGAGCGGATCGTCGACGTAATGGAGGAGCTGGTGCGCTTCACCATCCTGACCCGGCCCCACGCTGTCCAGCTGGTCGACCGCTACTCCGAGCGTAGAGCCTCCGGGCTTGCGATCGACGCCGCGACGGATCTGTCGGCCATCGCCTTCAAGCCGCAGGTCCCGCAAAGTCCTTCCACGCCGACCTGACGGCGTTAGACGCGCGCTCATTAGAGATCAGGCGGCAGTCGGGGCCTTTGTGCCCGACGGCCGGGACGATCGGACGAAGCCGATCGCAAGAATGGCCACGGTCAGGATCTGGACCCCGACGCCCTCGAGCGTCGGGTAGAGGCCAAGGATCTCGATTCGGGGAAGCCAGGCGATCGGATGGACATCGATCCAGCCCGCCTCCTGCAGGGCCGCGACCCCCTTGCCGACCAGCACGACCGAAAGCACGGCCATCAGGATCGAGCTGAGGGAGAAGAACTGACCGATCGGCAGGCGCTTGCTGTAGGTCAGCAGGGCCCAGGCGATGACCGCCAGAATGGCCACGGCGGTCAAGGCGCCGGCCAGCATGCCGACATGGCCGCCTTGGCTCCAGATGGCGGCGTAGAACAGGATGGTCTCAAACACCTCGCGGTAGACCACCACGAAGGCGAGCAGGAACAGCAGCCAGGCCGACCGCCCCGACAGGGCCTTGGACAGTTTCTCGCGGATGTAGATCTGCCAGGCGTCCGCGTGGGACTTGCCATGCATCCAGATGCCGACCGAGACCAGGACCGCGCCCGCCAGCAGAGAACCGAAGCCCTCCGTCAGCTCCCGGCTCGCCCCGCTGATCGAGATCAGGAAGGTCGCCGCCGCCCAGGTGGCCCCGCCGGCGAGCAGGGCCGCGACCCAGCCGCCGTGTACATAGCGCAGCGCCTCGGGGCGTTCCGCCTTGCGCAGGAAGGCGATCATGGCGACCACGATCAGCAGAGCCTCCAGGCCTTCGCGAAGCAGGATGGTGAAGGCGCCCGCGAAACTGGCGACGTTGTCCGCCTCCTGCGGGGCCAGGGCCCGTTCGGCGGTGTCGAGCAGGGCGTTGAGCCGCGCGACCTGGGCCTGGACCTCTTCGGCGGGCGCGCCGCGCCCGATGGCGGCCCGCAGGCCGGTCATGGCGGTTTCGACACGACGCAGCAGGGCGCCGTCGCGGGCGCCGAGCGCCGGCTCCACCGGCTCGAAGCCGTCGAGATAGGCCGAGAGCGCCAGATCGGCGGCCTGTTTGCGGTCGCCCGCGCGGTAGGCCGCCAGGCTTTCCGCCAGGCGTGTGCGGGCGAGCGTGAGCGCGCCGCCCGAGGCCGGAGAGGCGGCGTCCGGATGCCGGCGGATGTAGGCGGTGACGGCGCGGGCCTTGGTCTCGCCGATGCGCGACGCCAGGTCGGCGGGCGTGGTCTGGGTGACGGAGGCCAAGGTGGGGAAGGCGGTGCGGATCGCCGGATCGCTCTCCCACAGACGTTGGCCTTCGGCGGCCTCGGCGTCGGTGAAGGCGAACCGCCCGACGTAGAAGGCCAGGGCCCAGCGATCCTCCGCCGGGAGATGCGCGAAACTGGCCATGGCGGTGCCGTCCAGGCCCTGGTCGATCACCTGATAGAGGCCGAACACGCTGCGCTGGCGGGCGCGCTCGACGTCAGCGAAGGCGATGGGCGCGGGATCCAGCCCCTGGGCGCCCTCGCCGTCGGCTCGTCCGGTGACGCCGTGGCAGACGGCGCACTGCTCCTGATAGAGGGCCTGCCCCCGGGCGAGATCGGGTGGGAAGGCCGGCGCCAGCGGGCTCGGATAGGCCGCGAGCAGCGCCGCGGCGAGGGACTTGGCCCGGGCGCCGACGTCTTCCGGCGAGGCTTTGGCGCGGATGCTGCTCTCGAGCGCTGCGGCGTTCCGCGAGAGGTCCGCTTTCGCCTCATGGGCGGGGAGGGCGGCGATCCGGGTGCGGATCTGACCGGCGAACTCGATCATTTCTCCGTATTCGGCAGCGCTGATGACCTGTCCGTTCGCGACGGCGCCGGCATAGTCGACCGCGACATAATCCAGCAAGCGCCAGGCGACCTGGGCCTCGGAGGCGGCGGGGGCTTGGGCGTGGGCGGGAATGGAGAAGCCCAAGGCAAGAGCCAAGAGAAGCGATCGGAGCAGATGACGCATGACGAGCCTAGCTGTGAACGGGTCGCATTAGCATTCGTGCGACGAGGTGTCGCGGCCAATGTCGCGCTTAGGCCGTCGGGACGGCTGCAGGCGCCGGATCATGCAAGACCTCGATGACCTTGCAGGCCGAGACGCGGCCGCCTGCGCATTCGGCGGTCATGCGGGATAGCTCTCCCTGGAGCGCCTTCAGCTGAGAGATTTTGATCGTGACATCGGCGAGGTGGCGCTGGGCGATAGCGTTGGCTTCGCTACAGGGCCTTTCAGGATGGTCGGCCAGATCCAGCAGCGATCGAATGGCGTCGAGGTCGAAACCCAGCTGACGCGCGTGACGGATGAAGGACAGTCGGCGCAACGCGTCCCCGTCGTAAAGTCGCCGATCGCTAGCCGTGCGCGGTGGGACGGGGAGCAGACCGATCTGCTCATAGAAGCGGATGGTAGGGACCTTCACCCCGGTGGCGGCCGCCAGCTTGCCGATGGTTTGCAGGGCGAAGGCGGGAGCATCGGGCATGGCGGGAACCTAGGGGGCGGGATGGTCCGCGACTAGAGGCGGAGGGCGAACTCAACGACCCAAGAAAATCTGGAAGATGGCGATGGCGTAAGCGGCCAAGGTCGAGGCGCCGGTGAGCGCCATGCCGAAGGCCCGGGCCGCCGCGCCTTTGGGGTAGGCGAACGCGAAGGTCACACGACCGAAAAGGTAGAGCGCGACGAGAGCGGGCAGGAGGACGAGCTCGGGCCCCCTCAAGGTGGTAGCCAGGATCAAATGGCCGCCGAAGGCCAAAACCGTCTGCTCCAGGGAGTTCTGCAGGACGGCCGCGGGCGCCGCCAGCCGGGCGCTCGGCGGCGCGTAGGCCGACCCCGGGCGGTCCGCGTCGGAGCGAAAACGCACGCTGGCCACTACGCGGACGCAGCCAGCCAGCCAGAGGAAGATTGGCAGATCGACCCGCAAAGCATACGCCAGCCGCTCGGCGAGCGGCGGCGCTCCGTCGATCCCCGCCCACTGCGGCGGCAGCCCCATCCAGGCCCCGACCAGCACGGCGACGGTCATTGCGATGGCGGCCATCGACCAGATGAGGATGAGCGTCTGCTCCTTGTCGAGCCTCATCATGTCGTGTCCCTCATCCCGGCGGGCGAGCGGGCCTCCGGGCGCAACTGACCTTCCGACCGCAAGCTCACCGCCGAATCTCCACGGCGCCGTCGTCCCTGGCGTTCCGCGCCGACAAGAAGATCAGGGCCGCCACGCCGAGAACAATGGCGGCGTCGGCGAGGTTGAACGTCGGCCAATGCGCCTTGCCGATATGAACGTCGATGAAGTCCGTCACCGCGCCCGATCGGACGCGGTCGACGATGTTGCCCAGCGCCCCGCCGGCCACCAGCGCCAGTGCGAAGATCATGCTTTGACGTCGTGAACGGCCGATCGCGACCAGCATCGCCGCCGCGATCAAACCGGTGACCGTTACGAGGAGCCAGCGCCCCGCATCCCCATCGGCCGACAGCAAGCCGAAGCTGACGCCCCGGTTGAAGCCGAGGATCAGGTTCAGGAAAGGACCGAGGTCCACCGGCTCGTCGAGTTGAGCGCGAGCCCAGGCCTTGGTCGATTGGTCCACGACCACGACGAACCCCGCCAGAGCAAAGCCGAGCGTTCGTGCGAGGCTGGAAGGCAAGGGCGTTTTAGTCATCGGCGCCGCCCACGGACTTGCGCGCTCTGTAAAAGGAAATCCAGCCGTTCGGCGTCGGAGGCGGTGTCGGCCACCAGGCTTGGCGAGAAGACCATTGTCTCTAAACCCTGACGGGTCGGGCATGACATCGACATTGACGTTACCGCCGTCACCGGTTGCATACGGCCAGTTGCTCGCCCGAGAGGACCGTGCCCTTCCACGAGAACTCTGTCACGGCGCCGAAACGGGCCACGACGCGGCGGCAGGCGCGCGGCGCCGGCTGATCAACACCGCCTGAGGCGGTGCAGGTCTGGCCTTCGCAGCGCCAGTTCGCACCATCGATGATGGTGGCGCGGGCGGGGACGCGCGACGCGTCCGCCAGGACCGCGCGTGTCGGCGCGGTTGACTGGGCGACGACGGGGGCAGCGGCGAAGGCGGCTAAGAGGGTGAGCATGGAGAGAACCGTGCGCATTGAAGGCTCCTTTGGTGAGGGGATGAGTCAGGGTCGAGCAGCGATAGGGCGAGCTAGCGGCTTGCGCGCCCTGTAGAGGGAGATCGAGCCGCTCGGCGTGGGAATGACCTTGCATTCCTCCACGCCCTCGAAGCCGACCTCGGCCATGAGGCCCTGGAGAACGCCTTCAGCGCTCGGCTGGGTATTTTCCCGACCGTCGAGCGCCTGGACCTGGCGGAAGAGAAATCGCATCAGCGGAGTGCGTTGCAGACCGTAGTCGGCGATATGCAGCTCGCCGCCGGGCCGGAGGGCGTCGAACATCGCGGCGAGGCCGCTCCGTTTGCCGGCGAGCGGAACCTGATGGAAGACCAGGCTGGAGACGGCCTTGTCCGCCCGGCCGGGTCCGACCAGCGTCGCCGCGTCGTCGGCGTATCCGCGGGCAAAGACGACGGCCAGGCCGCGCTTCGTCGCCCGGTTTCGGGCGCGGGCGAGAATATCCGGATCGGGATCGATCCCGATCACCTTCGCCGTCGGCGCCTCTGCCGCGATCAAGGCGGTGAGCGCGCCTGTGCCGCAACCGACATCGACGAGTGTTTCAGAAGCCCCGGGGGCGATCTGGTCGAGGAAGGCCGATCGCCAGCGGCGCTCGCGCGTCCAGAGCGCAATAGCCAGGTCGTAGAGGCCGCTCAGGCCTGAGTGACCGAGGGCGGGCGTGTAGTCGATCGTCGTCATGCGGCCTCGCGCAGTTCGTCGCGCGACTGACGCACGACCGCCCAGGAGGACTGCAGAAACACCCCGGCCAGCAGAATTCCGGCGATCAGGTCCGGCCACCGCGACGCGGTCAACCAGACGAGGGCGCCCGCCCCGGCGACCACGAGGCTCTGGATCAGGTCGTTGCGGGTGCACAGCCAGACCGAGCGGACGTTGGCGTCGCCGTCTCGGTGGCGCACCAGAAGGAGGGCGGCGATGACGTTGGCGGCAAACCCGAACAATCCGAGGCCGGTGATCACCGAGCCCTCCGGCGGAGCCCCCGTGACCGCACGCCAGATGGCGAAGCCAAGGATCGAGAGCGCCAGCAAGCCGAGGCTGGCCCCCTTTAGAAGCGCGGCGCCCGCGCGGACGCGAACGCTCCGGCCGATGGCCCAAAGGCTGATCGCGTAGGTGGCGCTGTCGGCCAGGAAGTCGAGGGCGTTGGCGCCGAGCGAGGCGGACCCTTGTGCGATCGCACCCCCGATGATCGCCACGAACGCGAGGGCGTTGATGGCGATCACGGTCACCAGGATCCGGCGGTACGCCGGGGTGGCGCCATCGAACTTCGGCGTGCTGCAACCGCATCCTGCAGCGGGGGTTGCGTCGGGTGTCAGAGGCGTCGACATGGGGAGACTCCGGTGAGAACACCCCCCTTCTGCATCCTCTAGCAACTAGAGGATCAAGCGGAAAATGCGCGAAGCGGACGGTCGACAGCGAGCCATGCCGTTCTGATTGATCTGTCGGACAATCATGGTAAGGGGGCTTATGGGACGTTCCCGATTCCATCGTGGTCTACTGGCGACGCTTCTGGCGGCGTTCATCGCCGTTTTCGGCATGACGTCCGTCGATGCGATGGCCTGTGAATGGCCGGCGGGATCCACAACGGCCGCGACGGTGGTCGTTTCGGAACCGGCGGACTCCCGGCCGGACGAGCCCCGCCAGTGCGGGCCGTTCTGCAGCTACTGCCAGTGTCACCACATCGCCATGACCGCCGCGGACGCGCCTTCGCCTCCGGCCCTGATGCCGGTTCGCAGCGTCTCCAGCCGGGTCGCCCCGGCCGACGCCTTCGTCTCGCGCACGCCGTCCGGACCGGATCGACCGCCCCAAGGCTGACGGGACTGCGCCCTGAGCGGCGCCTTTCACGTCAACCTTTCGGGACATGAGATCATGCCTTCTCCCATTCGCCGTCGGCCGCATCTCGCGGCGGGCTGCGCGCTGGTCGCCCTGGCGACCAGTCTGACCGGTCCCGCCTGGGCCGATCCCGCGCCGAGCTACGAAACGCTTCTGCAGCGTCTCGGCCAATCACCGGCGACGCTTGAGGCCGACGCCTTGCTTGACGCCGCCGAGGCGCGCGTGCGTCAGGCGAGGGTCAGGCCGAATCCGACCGCTGCGCTCGAGGTTGAAAACGCCTTCGGAAGCGGCCCATTCGAGGGCTACAACAACGCCGAAACCACGCTCTCGCTCAGCCAGGACCTGGAATTGTGGGGTCGCCGGGGCGCCCGCGTCGAAGCGGCGCGCGCCGACGCCGGAACCGCCTCCTTGCGGCGTGACATGGCGGGCATCGAGGCCGCGGGACGTCTCGCGCTGGTCTATGCCGAGGCTGAGGCTGCGGAAAGGCGCGCGGACCTCGCTCAGGAGGCGTTATCGCTCACCGTAGCCGATACGCGGGCGGCCCTGACTCTGGTCGAGGAGGGACGTGAGCCCTTGCTGCGCGGTATCCAGGGAGAGAGCGAAGCGGCCGCCGCCCGCGCCGCGCTGGATGAAGCCCAAGCAGAACGCGATGCGGCTTTCGCCCGGCTGAGGGCGGTCGCCATGCTGACCGCTCCGGTGACCTCCATCGACAGCGGCCTGCTCGACCGCGCGCCCCTGGCGGCGAGCGACGACGGCGCAGCCGGAACGCTTACAGTACGGGTGGCGGAAGCGGATCGTGAGGCGGCGGAGCGCCGGATCGACGTGGAGCGCTTGAGGTCCCGACCCGACGTGACCGCGTCCGTCGGCGTTCGCCGTTATGAAGCCGAAGACGCCACCGCCGTCAC
This sequence comes from Brevundimonas sp. GW822-FHT03E11, assembly GCF_058801445.1. NCBI lineage: Bacteria > Pseudomonadati > Pseudomonadota > Alphaproteobacteria > Caulobacterales > Caulobacteraceae > Brevundimonas > Brevundimonas sp. GW822-FHT03E11. The sequence goes on from NZ_JBXANG010000010.1 coordinate 106,448, forward strand.
GCTGGGCGTGAGCTTGCCGCTGCCCTTGTTCGATCGCAACCGAGGCAACATCGAAGCGGCGCAGGCCGAGTTTCGGGCCGCCGACGCCCGGCTGCTGGGCGCCCGTCAAGAGGCGCAGGCGGATCGTGACGCCGCGATGGCGCGTCTCAGCGCTTCGGCTAGCCGGGTCGCCGCGGCCGACGCCGGCGTCGCCGCGGCCGAGGAGGCCTACCGGCTATCGAGGATCGGATTCGAAGCCGGCCGTATCTCACAACTCGAGCTGCGCTCATCCCGCGCTGCCTTGATCTCCGCCCGCAACGCCGCCGTTGACGCTCGCCTCGCGCGGGTCCGCGCCGAAATCGACCTCGCGCGCCTGCAAGGCCGCGCCCCTTTTGGAACGTCGCAATGAATCACACCTCGCTTCGCAAACCCTGGCTCCTGGGTGGAGCCGCCGCCGTGATCCTGCTTGGCGGCGTCGGGCTTTATTCGGTCTTCGGCCCGGAGCCCGCGCCTGCCGCCGAAGAAAGTGGGGAGGAAGGCCATGAGGCGGAAAGCGGCGCCGCCGAGGGCGTCGTGGTCCTCACTCCGGCCCAGATCCAGGCGGCCGGTATCGCCATGGTGACGGTCGCTGGTGGCGGAGGCGGCGAGACCCGGTTGAGCGGTCGGGTCGAACCGATGGTCGATGCGCGAGCCTCTGTCGCGGCGGTGATTGGCGGGCGGGTCGAGCGGGTTCTGGTGGCGCCCGGACAACCGGTGCGAACCGGACAGCCCTTGGCCATTCTGGTGAGTGGCGACGCCGCCACCTACCGCGCGGACGCGGAAGCCGCCAACGCTTCAGCGGAGGCCGCGCGTCGCGCTTACGAGCGGGATCAAAATCTGGAGCAGGCGGGCGTCGTCGCCCGACAGGACGTCGAAGCGTCGCGGGCGCAGGCGCTGAGCGCGGAGGCGGCGGCGCGGGCAGCGCGCGCCCGCACGGCTGCAGCCGGATCGCCAAGCGCATCGGGTCGCGTAAGCGTCGCCAGCCCGATCAACGGCGTTGTGACCAGCGTTCAGGTCGGACCTGGTGGCTTCGCGGCCCAAGGGAGCGTGATCGCGGAGGTCACCAATCCCGCCCGTGTCGAGATCGTTTTCAATGCGCCTCCCGCCTTGGCCGCTCAAGTCAGCCCCGGCGTCCGGATGAATGTGCAAGGGGCGAACGGCGAGTTCGCTGCGGTCGTCACCGGGGTCGCCGTCGATGCAAGCGAACAAAGCGGCGCGACGATCATCCGCGCCCGGCCCGTCGACGCAGGCTTGCCTCCCGCCGGCTCGGCCGTCAGCGGTACGGTCGTGACCGGCGCCTTGTCGGATGGTCTCACCGTGCCGTCCGAGTCCGTCCAGACCGTGAACGGCTCGGCTGTGGTCTTCGTGCAAACGGCGGACGGCTTCCGGGCCGTTCCGGTGCTGATCGGCCGGCAAGCCGGAGACCGAACCGAAATCCTGCGCGGATTGGACGGCTCCGAACGTATCGCGGGGGCCAACGCCTTCCTCCTGAAAGCGGAACTCGCCAAGGGCGAGGCCGAAGACGAAGACTAGGGATCGATCCATGTTCAATGCCGTCATTTCGGCGTCGGTCCGGTTCCGCTGGTTCGTCGTCATCGCCGTCGCCCTCGTCGCCGGACTGGGTCTGTTTGAACTGACCAAGCTTCCGATCGACGCGGTCCCGGACATCACCAACCGCCAAGTGCAAATCACCACGGTCGCTCCCGCCCTCGCGCCGGAACAGATCGAGCGCCAGGTGACCTATCCGCTTGAAACCGCGCTGTCGGGCGTTCCTGGCCTGACGAGCACCCGATCGCTATCGCGCAACGGGTTCAGCCAGATCACCGCCATCTTCACCGATGAGACAGACATCTATTTCGCGCGCCAGCAGGTCGCGGAACGGCTGGCGGCCGCTCGTGAGGGTCTGCCCGAGGGTGTCGAGCCCGCGCTTTCTCCCATCACCACCGGCTTGGGCGAAGTGCTGATGTGGACGGTCGATTATGTGCCGTTCAACAGCCAGAACCTGTCCCGACCCGGCCAGCCGGGTTGGCAAGCGGGGGGCGATTATCTGACTCCCGAAGGCGAACGGCTCGCGACGCCAGAGCAGCGCGCCACCTATCTCCGCACGGTTCAGGACTGGATCGTCGCGCCTCTGATGCGCGGCACCGAGGGACTTGCCGGCGTCGATACGATCGGCGGCTACGTCAAGGAGTATGCGGTTCGACCGGATGTAGCGCGGCTCTCCAGCTATGGTCTTGGGCTGAATGACCTGACCGAAGCGCTCGAACGGGCGAACACCCAGGCCGGCGCCGGCTTCATTCGACGGGGTGGAGAGGCCCTGGTCGTTCGCACGGATGCCTTGGCGGGCAACGTCGAGGATTTGAGGCAGGCGCCGATTGTGAACCGGGGCGGTCTCGTCATCCGCGTCGCTGACGTCGCCACGGTCGAGGTCGGGCAGGGGCTTCGGCTCGGAGCCGCCAGCCGGGATGGCCACGAGGTGGTCATGGGAACGGCTCTGATGATCGCCGGCGGCAATAGCCGCACGGTGGCTCAAGCCGCGGCGGAACGTCTAACCGAGGTCGGCGACAGCCTGCCGCCGGGGATCGTCGCAACGCCGGTGTTGAACCGGAGCGAGCTGGTCAATTCCACCATCGCCACAGTGGCGCGCAATCTGACCGAGGGCGCCCTGCTCGTGGTGGTGATCCTGTTCCTGCTGCTGGGCAACATCAGCGCGGCGAGCATCACCGCGCTGATGATCCCGCTCAGCTTTCTGTTCGCCGTCATCGGCATGAACCACTTCGGGATCAGCGGCAACCTGATGAGCCTGGGCGCCCTGGACTTCGGGCTGATGGTTGACGGCGGAGTGGTGGTGATCGAGAACACCCTTCTGCTGCTGGCTCAACGGCGCGCCCAACTCGGTCGGGTGCTTACCCGCCACGAGCGGTTAGGGGTGGCGATCCAATCCGCGCGCCAGATGGTTAAGCCAGCCGCTTTCGGCCAGTTGATCATCCTCCTCGTCTTCGCACCGTTGCTGCTGCTGGAAGGCGTGGAAGGCAAGACCTTCCAGCCGATGGGCGCCACCGTGATGCTGGCGCTCGTAGGGGCTTTCATCTTCTCCTTCACCTTCGTGCCCGCGATGACCGCGCTGCTCGTGCGAGATCCCAAATCCTCGCACGTCGGACCCGACGGGGAGGTCGTCGAACATGAAACGCGGATCCTCCGCTTCGCCCGCCGGTGGATCGAGCCGGCCATCCGGCAGGCGGTGGCCCGGCCCCAGGTCGTTCTGATCTCGGCGGTGGCGGCCGTAGCGGTCGGCGCGGCGTCCTTCATGGCCTTGGGCAGGGAGTTCATCCCCACGCTCGACGAGGGCGACGTGTCGATGTTCGTGGCCAAACCTCCGGCGACGTCACTCGAACAGTCGCTTCGAATGCAGCAGAATCTCGAACGCGCTCTTCTGGCGACGCCCGAGGTTCAATCGGTTTTCTCCAAGACGGGCACCGCCGAGGTCGCGATCGACCCAATGGGGCCGAATATCTCCGATGCGGTCATCATCTTGAAGGATCGAAACGACTGGCCCGAGCCCGGTCTACACAAGGAGGAACTGGTCGAGCGCCTCGAGGCCACCGCCATGGAGCAGCTCGGAAACGCGTTCGAATTTAGTCAGCCAATCGAAATGCGTTTCAACGAACTGAGCTCAGGCGTGAGAAGCGACCTCGCAGTCACTGTTTTCGGCGACAACTTCGTCACGATGCAGGGCGTCGCGGACCAGGTCGCCGCGGCTCTGCGAGCAACGCCGGGCTCGGCTGACGTGCGGGTGGAGCAGGCGTCGGGTTTGCCGACGCTGACGGTCAGCGTCGACCGGTTCGCCGCCGCCAATTACGGGTTGTCAGCGGCCGATGTCAGCGAGGCCGTATCCGTGGGCGTCGGGGGGGCAGAAGCGGGTCGCATCTTCGAAGGCGATCGTCGCTTCGATGTGGTGGTCCGTCTGCCGGATGACGCTCGCAATGATCCCGCAGCCCTCGCCGCCTTGCCGATCGTCTCGTCGTCAGGCGTCGTCGTACCGCTCGCTTCGGTGGCCCGGATTCAGACCGCCGAAGGCCCCAACCAGATCAGCCGCGAGAACGGCAGCCGGCGGATGGTCGTCCAGGCCAATGTGCGGGGACGGGATCTGGGCGGTTTCGTCTCCGAGGCCCAGTCGCGGGTTGGAGAGATCGACCTGCCGGCGGCCGTGCATCTCGACTGGGGCGGCCAGTTTGAAAATCTCAAGCGCGCTGAGCAGCGCTTCGGCGTCGTCATTCCGATCGTCTTCATCCTGATCGGAGTCTTGCTGTTCCTGGCGTTGGGCTCCTTCGCCGAGGCTGGGTTGGTCTTCGCATGCGTGCCGCTTGCGCTCGTTGGCGGAGCCCTCGCTCTCTTTTTGCGCGGGATGCCGTTCTCCGTCTCGGCCGCCGTCGGTTTCATCGCGGTCTCGGGCGTGGCGACCCTCAACGGCCTGGTGCTGATGCAGGCTATTCGCGAGCGACTGACATCCGGCCTGCCGGCGATGGAGGCGGCGGTCGAAGGCGCCTCCAGTCGTCTGCGAGCGGTCCTGACGACCGCGCTCGTGGCGATCGTCGGTTTCATTCCGATGGCGCTGGCGCACGGGGCGGGCGCAGAGGTGCAAAAGCCCTTGGCCACCGTGGTCATCGGCGGCCTTTTGACCGCAACGGCGTTGACCCTTCTGGTCTTGCCGACCTTCGCCGCCAGGGCGGTCAGACACCGAGCCTCGGAAGGAATGGACGATTGACAGCCTTGAACGCGAAAGACCGCGAGCAGCGACGCACTCTGCTCGTCGTTTTGATCCTGAATGCGCTGCTTTTCGCAGCGCTCGGTATCGGCGGAGTGATCGCCGATTCCAGCGCCCTGCTGGCTAACGCGGTCGACAACGCCTCGGACTCGGTCGTCTATCTGATCAGTTTCCTGGCCGTGGGGCGCGCAATTGCGTGGAAGCGGCGGGCCGCCCGGGTCTCGGGCGTCCTTCTGCTGGTTTTCGCCGCCGGGGTGCTGATCGATGCGGGGCGGCGTTGGTGGTTCGGGGCGGAGCCAATCGGCTGGACCATGATCGGCCTTGCGGTCATCGCCGCGGTCGTGAACCTGATCTGCCTGCAGATGCTGCGGCGGCTGGACGGCGACGATGTCAATCTGCGCGCCGCCGAGACGTTCAGCTTCAACGACTTCGCCTCCAACGGCGGGATCATCGTCGCCGGCGGTCTGGTGCTTTGGCTTGGACAGTCGTGGCCGGATCTGGTGGTCGGAGTTCTGGTCGCTGGCGTCGCGGCCAAGGGCGGCCTGGAGATCCTGGAGGACGCGCGGGGCTCGGAAGCGGACGAGGCCTAGCCCGCTCGCCGACGGAGGGTCAGGCGCCGTTGTGCCGTCCAAACACCCGGGTGGAACCGTCGTTGAGGATCAGCATCGTGGTGTAGGGCTCGCGTCCTGCGGCCTCCATGCCCGGCGAGCCGGCGGGCATGCCGGGGGCGCTCAGGGCGCGAGCAGCCGGGCGTTCACGCAGCAAGCGATCGACGTCGCCGGCCGGCACATGACCCTCGACCGCATAGGCGCCGACGACGGCCGTGTGGCAGGAGGCCAATCGATCCGGGATCCCGTGTCGGGCCCGGATCGGCGCGAGGTCCTCATGCTCGATGACCTCGACCGTCCAACCGGCTTGACGCATGTGGCTGATCCAGCCGCCGCAGCAGCCGCACCAGGGCGTCTTGTAGGCGGTCAACCGATTCTCGGGTGCGGCCCAAGCGGTTCCAGCGGCAGTGAGAGCCGGCGCAGCGGCCAGCAGGACTCTGCGTGACAGGAAGATGGATGACATCGGACTTCCTTGAGAGGCTGACAAGGATGACTCTAGGCGGGGCGCGTCGTCGCCGCGACGTCCGTGATGTCGCGGCGACGACCGACCTTGACCGACCCGGACCGGTCTATTCCGGACGGATGGCGGTGATCTCGCTGGTCCCGCCCTTGATCACCAGGTCGAAGCGGACCCGGTCGCCGGTCTTGACCGTCGCCAGTAGCGCCGGATCCGCCTTGAAGCCCATCGTCATGGCCGGCCAGCCCACCTCCGGAATTGGGCCATGGTCGAGCGTGACGGTCCCGGCTGCAGGATCGACGGCGGTTACGACACCGGTTCCGTGGCCGGTCGTCTGCGCGGCGGGGGTCGGCGCCATGGGCACCATTGCTGCGTCCTCGGCGGGCGCGGCGGTGTCTGGCGCCGGTTCGGTCGGCTGGCCGCAGGCAGCGAGCAAGGCGGTCGAGGCGAAGGCGGTGAGGGTCAGAAAGCGCTTCAAGGGGTGTCTCCTTGGATTGAAGCAGTGGAGGGGGACGATCGGCGTCTCAGGAGCAGGTAGGCCGCGGGGATCACCAGCATCGAGAGCAGGGGGGCGGTCAGCATGCCGCCGATCATGGGCGCCGCGATGCGGCTCATGACCTCCGAGCCGGCGCCGTGGCCGACCAGGATGGGGAAGAGGCCGGCGAGGATCACCGCGACCGTCATGGCCTTGGGGCGCACCCGCAGCAGCGCGCCTTCGCGCACGGCCTCGGCGACCTGGTCCGGCGAGGGCGAAGGCCCCCGGTCGGCCAGAGCATGTTTGAGGTAGATCAGCATGACCACGCCGAACTCCGCCGAAACCCCGGCGAGGGCGATGAACCCCACACCGGTGGCGACAGACTGGTGATAGCCCAGCAAATAGAGGATCCAGATTCCGCCGGTCAGGGCGAACGGCAGGGTTCCCATGATGAGGGCGGCCTCGTCGAGTCGGCCGAAGGTCACGTAGAGCAGGACGAAGATGATCAGCAGGGTCGCGGGCACGACGATCATCAGCCGCGCCGCGGCCCGCTGCAGGTACTCGAACTGCCCGGCATAGGCGACGCTGACCCCGGGAGAGAACCGCACGTCCCGGGCCACGGCCGTCCTGAGGTCGGAAACGACCGACGCCAGGTCGCGCCCGCGGACGTCGACGTAGACCCATGTCGATGGCCGGCCGTTCTCGGTCTTCAGCATCGGCGGACCGTCAGCGATCCGGACCTCGGCGACCGTGCCGAGCGTGATCTGCTGTCCTGACGGCGTCAGCACAGACAAGGCGCGCAGCCCTTCGAGGCTGTCGCGCAGTTCGCGCGGATACCGGACGTTGATGGGGTAGCGGGCGAGTCCCTCGATGGTCTGTCCGATGGTCTCGCCGCCGATGGCGCCGGCGACGATGGACTGCACGTCGGCGATGTTGAGGCCGTAGCGCGCGGCGGCGGCGCGGTCGATGTCGACATCGATATAGCGGCCGCCGGTCAGCCGCTCGGCCAAGGCGGAGCTCACGCCCGGCACGCCCTTGGCCGCCCGTTCCACCTCGGCGGCGATCCGGTCGATCTCGGCCAGATCGGCCCCAGAAACCTTCACTCCGATGGGGCTCTTGATGCCGGTCGCCAGCATATCAATGCGGTTGCGGATCGGAGGCACCCAGACATTGGCCAGCCCCGGAACCTGGACGGCGCGGTCAAGCTCCTCGACCAGCTTCTCTGGCGTCATGCCCGGCCGCCACTGATCGCGCGGCTTGAACTGGATGGTGGTCTCGAACATCTCCAGCGGCGCGGGGTCGGTGGCCGTCTCGGCCCGCCCGGCCTTGCCGAACACCGTCTTCACCTCCGGCACGGTCGAGATCATCCGGTCGGTCTGTTGCAGCAGGTCCGAAGCCTTGGCCGCCGACAGGCCGGGCAGGGCCGAGGGCATGTAGAGCAGGTCGCCCTCGTCCATACTGGGCAGGAACTCGCCGCCCAGCTGGCTGAGCGGCCAGGCGGTGGTGGCGAAGGCCAGGGCCGCGAGCAGCAGCGTCAGCCGGGGTCGGCCCATCACCCAGTCCAGCGCGGGTTGGTAGGCTCGGGTCAACGCCCGGTTCAGCGGATTTTCCCGCTCGGCCGGGATGCGGCCGCGGATCAGATAGCCCATCAGCACCGGGACCAGCGTGACGGACAGGATGGCCGCCGCCGCCATTGCGTAGGACTTGGTGAAGGCCAGCGGCGCGAACAGCCGGCCTTCCTGGGCTTGCAGGCTGAACACCGGCACGAACGACAGGGTGATGATGACAAGGCTCAGGAACAGCGCCGGCCCGACCTCGGCGGCTGCGTCGGTGACGACCCGCCAGCGGGCCTCGCCTTGCAGACGCTCGTCTGGATGGTCGTGCTCCCAGCGCTCGATATGCTTATGAGCGTTCTCGATCATCACGACCGCGGCATCGACCATGGCCCCGACGGCGATGGCGATGCCGCCTAGCGACATGATGTTGGCGTCCACGCCCTGGACGCGCATGACGAGAAAGGCGGCCAGCACCCCCAGCGGCAGGGTCAGGATGGCGACCAGGGCCGAGCGCGCATGCCAGAGAAACAGGCCGCAGACCAGGGCCACGACCAGGAACTCTTCCAGGAGCTTGGTGCTGAGATTGGCGATGGCCCGGTCGATCAACTGAGAGCGGTCGTAGGTGGTCACCACCTCGACCCCGGCCGGCAGGCTCGCCTTCAGGCCTTCCAGCTTGTCCCGGACGGCGGCGATGGCGGCGCGGGCGTTTTCGCCGGAGCGCAGGATCACGATCCCACCCGCCACCTCACCCTGGCCGTTCAGTTCGGCGATGCCGCGGCGCATCTCCGGTCCGACCTGGATCGTCGCCACGTCGCCCAGCCGGACCGGCACGCCGCCTGCCGCCGTCCGGATCGGAACGGCCCGGAAATCGTCCAGGTCGGTCAGGTAGCCATTGGCCCGGACCATGTATTCGGCCTCGGCCAGTTCCAGCACCGAGCCGCCGGTCTCCTGATTGGCGCGCTGGATGGCCTCGACGACGGCTTGGTGGGTGACGCCGTAGCCGGCGAGCCGGGCCGGATCGAGGACCACCTGGTATTGCTTGACCATGCCGCCGACGCTGGCGACTTCAGCTACGCCCGGCACGGTCTTGAGCTCATAGCGCAAGAACCAGTCCTGCAGGGACCGCAGCTGCGACAGGTCGTGGCGGCCGGTCCGATCGACCAGGGCGTATTCGTAGATCCAGCCCACGCCGGTGGCGTCCGGCCCAAGCGCCGGTCGGGCGCTCTCGGGCAACCTGGACTGAGCCTGGTTGAGGTATTCCAGCACCCGTGAGCGGGCCCAGTAGAGGTCGGTCCCGTCGTCGAACAGCACATAGACGAAACTGTCGCCGAAGAAGGAATAGCCGCGCACCGTGCGCGCGCCCGGGACGGACATCATTGTCGTGGCCAACGGATAGGTGACCTGGTTCTCGACGATCTGGGGCGCCTGGCCCGGATAGCTCGTGCGGATGACGACCTGAACGTCGCTGAGGTCCGGCAGGGCGTCGACCGGGGTGCTGCGCGCGGCCCACAGACCGGCGGCGAGTAGGGCCAGCGCCGCAAGCAGGACGAAGACGCGGGCCTTGACCGAGGCGCGGATGACGGCGGCGATCACGGTCTGGCCTCGACGGGGGTGAGACGCAGGATCGTCGCCTTGCCGGCCTTCAGCTCGAAGTCGAGGCGGACCCGGTCGCCGACGGCCAGGCCGCGCGTACGGGCGGCGTCGGGAAGGTCGAAGGCCATGGTCATGGCCGGCCAGTTCAAGCTGGCGATCGGCGGATGCGAAATGGTGATTGACCCGGGCGTCAAGGCTTCGACCCGTCCCGTCGTCTGGTGGACTGTCGGAGCGGCCGCCGCCGTCGCGGCGCCGGGCGATCCGATCGGCCGCGCCTCGACCCCTGAGAGGCTGGCTTCGGAATCGATCAGGAACTGGCCGGAGGCCACCACCCGCTCCCCTTCGGCGAGGCCGGCGAGGACTTCGCTCTGGCCGGCGGCCTCGCGGCCGATACGGACCTCGGCCGGGCGGAACCGCCCGCCCGGCTCGGCCAGCATGACCAGCGTACGGGTTCCGGTGCGGATCACCGCTTCGGAAGGGACGACCAGGGCGTCAGTTCCGCCACCGCCGAGGGCGATCTGGCCGAACATCCCCGGCCGCAGCCGGCCGCCACGGTTGGCGAGTTCGACGCGCCCGGTGACCGTGCGACTCTCGCCGGCCACCTCGGGCAGCAGAGCCGTGAGACGACCGGTGAACCGCTCGCCCGGGAAGGCGGCGAGCGTGACGTCCACTATCTGACCGGTGCGCAGGCGGCCGGCTAGGGCTTCAGGAACGGCGGCGTTGAGCCAGACCGTCGACAGGCCGTTGATCTCAGCCAGGGTCGCGCCCGCCGGGACGCTCATGCCAGACCGGACGCCCAAGGTGCGGATCACGCCGCCGATGGGACTGGTGACGGTGATGACGGTGCGCGGCCGGCCGCTCCGCTCGACCGAAGTGATCAGGCTCTCGGGCATGCCCAGCAGCACCAGGCGCTGGCGCGCCGCCTCGATCAGGCGATCGTCGCCGCTGCGCCGCACCGCCAGATACTCGGTCTGGGCCCCGCCCCAGTCCGGGACGAGCAGATCGGCCAGCGGCGCCCCGGCGACGATGATGTCGCCGGGCGCGCGATTGTAGGTCCGCTGCACGAATCCGGCGGCTCGGACCTGGACGACGGCGATGTCGCGCTGGTTGAAATCGACCACGGCGGTGGCGGTCAGATCGTCCGCCAGCCGACCTTGTCGCGCCGTGGCGAAGCGGACGCCCAAGGCCTGAATTCGGGACGGGTCGATGCGGACGCCCGGCGCCGCGCCGGCCTCGTCGGCGTAGCGAGGAACCAGCTGCATATCCATGAAGGGCGATTTGCCAGGTGCGTCGAAATGCTGGTCCGGGACCATGGGATCGTACCAGTAGAGCACGGCGCGGCCGTCGCCCGAGGCGGCGGTCGGCGCCTTGGCGGCCGGCAGCCATCGGCCGGCCAGCAGGCCGCCGCCCAGGCCGACGGCGAGCAACAGGACGGCCGCCGCCGCCAGCCGGGCGCGGGGGGACATGAGGCGGGTCATTGATCGGCGCTCCCATAGATGAGCGTGAGCCGCACGGCGTCGCGGGCCACGGCGGCCTCGCGGTCCAACGCCTCCAGGCGGGCGTCGGCGACGGCGGTGAAGGCTTCCAGCACCTCGCCGATCCCGGCGCGGCCCGCGCCGTAGCTGGCGGTCTCCAGGTCCGCGCGCCGCAGGGCGTCAGGCAGGACCACGTCCCGCGCCCTCAGCCATTGGTCGTGATGCATGACATGGTCTGCGAGGTCGCTCTCGAGCTGAGCCCGCAGCGTCCGCAGCGCGGCCTCGCGCTCGACACGGACCCGGGCGGCGTCGGCGGACCGGGCGGCGATCACCGGAGCCTGTCGCTGGTCGGCGAACAGAGGCAACCTGACACGCGCGCCGACCGAGACCATGTCGCCGAACATCGGGTCGCGTCGGCCGTACTCGACCTCGAACGCCCAGTCGGGCCTTTGCCCGGCCTGGGCCATGGCGACATCGGCGTCGGCGCGCGTGCCCGCCGCGGCGTAGGCCTGCAGCATCGGCAGGCGGTCCAGGGCGGCCCGCAGGGTCGCAGGATCGACCTCGACGTGAGGCGGCGTCCCGGCGGTCGTGGGCGCGGGATCGTCAGTCCAGCGGGTCACCTCAGCGCGCGCCCGGGCCTCGTCGGCCCGCAGGCCCGCGAGTCGATCTTCCAGGGCGGCCCTGAGGCGGACGGGCGCCAGCCCCGTCGCCGGCCGGTCGGCGCCCGAGGCGACGCCGGCGGGGGCGGCCTCCCACAGCGGCTCCAGGGTCGCCAGGACCTCTTCGACCGCGCGGCGCTTGCGGTCGGCGTAGTGCAGGTCGATCCAGGCCAGCCCCGCCGCGAGGCGGACGTCGCGCCGGGCGATGCCCGCCCGGGCCTCGGCCACGCCGATGTCGGCGTCGGCGACCGCGCGTTCGGCGCGCCGCCGCTCGCCGCTCGGCACGCTCTGCATCAGGCCGATGCGGGCCATGGTCATCTCGTCGTCGCCGAAGCGGCCGGCCATCGGACCCGACACCGGAAAATTGTCGACGCCGAAGGTCAACTCCGGGTCCGGCAGTCGTCCGGCCGCGTCGGCGCCGGAGCGGGCGGCTGCGACCTCCAGGTCGCTGGCTCTCAGATCCGGCGCCGACTCGGCCCGGGTCAGGGCCTGGTCGAACGTAAGGGGGTCGGCGAGGGCGGGCCCGGACGCGTGGAGCAGGGCGATCAGGCTCGCCGCGAGGCCGGCGCGGCGCGGCGCGACGCCTGGCGCGGTCGGCCAAATGGGGTTCGACATGGGTCAAGGTCCGAAAGTTGACGAGGCTCGAGCGAGCGCGACGGACGGCGGCGCGACGCCAGACGGCGTCGGCAGTCGTTCAGGGCGTGGCTTCAGGCCTGGGGCTTTGGAGGACCTTGCAGCGGCGGCGGACCGACTCCGTCGCGGTCGGTGTCGGCCGGACGCAGGACGGCCAGACGATGTGGGGGAAACGGGGCGGCCAGCGCCGCCGGGCCGGGGAAGGGAACGGCCAGGCCGGCGCAGCCGACCTTGGCGAGGCAGGCGGAGCTCATGTCCCGGCACGGCGCCTTGGACTTGGAGGACGGGTCAGAAACCGGCGCGGCCGTTTCGGGGCAGTCCGGACAGCAGTCCGACATGTCCATCGTGGTCGCCGTCGCCGGCGTCATCGGGGGCGAAGGGGTCGCATGCGCCGTCGTCTGACCGACGAAGCCGGTCAGGGCCAAGGCGACGAGAAGGGAGCGGATCAGGGCCCACATGCGAACCCGACTAGGCTCCTCACGCCATGCCGAGTCAAGATCGACGGGTCTGGAGCAAGGCCCTCGCCGGCTCCGATGAGCCGAGTTCGGCGATGACCGGGCAGTGGATTCGCCGGCCCGCCTCGCAGGCGTCGACCGCTTGCTGGAGCACACCCCGCAATCTTTGAAGGTCGGCGATCCTGGCGTCGATGCCGGCGACATGCTCGCTCGCAAGGTCCCTGATCTGGGCGCAGGCTTGCAGGCCCGGTTCGCTAAGCGCGATCAGCTTGCGAATGGCGTCGACGCCGAATCCCAGCTCCCGCGAGCGGCGAATGAACCGCAGCCTCTCGAGATGTTCGGGGTCATAGCTGCGGTGGCCGCCGCGGGTGCGGCCCGGCTTCGGCATCAGGCCGATGCCTTCGTAGTAGCGCACCGTTTCGAGGTTCACGCCGGCGCCCGCCGCCAACTTTCCGATCGTCAAGACACTCGCCGACATTTCCGCTTGATCCCGTAGCCGCTACGGGTTGCATCCTAGCGATCGATCGAGCGAGGGAAAGCCATGGACGCGCCAGAAAACAAAAACGGAAACGTTCCGGAGATGGCGGTCAGCGTGTCAGCCGCCGCCGGCGCCGCCGCGTCCCTGTTCGCTTGGGCCGCCTGTTGCGTCCTGCCGCTCGCGCTCTCGCTCGCAGGGGTCACGTTCGCGGGAGCGGCGGTGATCGCCGGGATGCGCGGCTGGCTGACGCTCGTCGCGATCGCGGCCTTGCTCGCAGGATGGGCGCTTCACTGGCGGCGGCGCCAGCGATGTCGCCGCGATGCGTCGTGCCGGCGGCCGTCGCGTGTGGCGTTCTGGCTGCTCGTGGCGGCCACGGTGCTGGTCACGCTGTCTCTGGCCTGGCAACCCATCATCGAGCCGTGGGCGCTGCCCCGCCTGGCGGTGGCCCGATGACGGCCGCGGTGGAGTTGCAGTCCACGCTGGTGTGCCCGCACTGCGGCCACTCTGCGACCGAGACCATGCCCACGAACGCCTGCCTGTATTTCTATGACTGCCTGGGCTGCGGTCGAACGCTCAAGCCCAAGGCCGGTGACTGTTGCGTCTTCTGCTCCTACGCCGACGTGCCCTGTCCGCCGATCCAGGTGGATGGAAAGGGTTGCTGCGCTTAGTCTGGCGCGATGAGCGATCACGCAACCCCCAACCTCCCGTCCCGCGACTTCGAAGCGACCTCGCGCTTCTACATCGCCCTTGGCTTCGTCCAGGGTTGGCGCGACGACGGCTGGATGATCCTGACGCGTGGCGAACTGACGCTGGAGTTCTTCCCCCATCCCGACCTCGACCCGTCGACCAACGACTTCAGCTGCTGCCTGCGACTGGACGATCTCGACACTTTCTATGAGATCTGCAAGTCGACGGGACTCGCCGAAACCTGCTGGGGCCAGCCGCGCCTGCATGCGCCGAGGGTCGAGGACTGGGGCGGCTGGGTGGGCGCCCTGATCGATCCCGACGGAACGCTGCTTCGACTGATACAAAACTGAGGCCGCCGGAGATCCCGGCGCGACAATCGGCCGGGCGCAAAGTGTCCGCGCCACGCCCTTGCGACGCTTCAGGTCTGGAGGCGCGCGACCGCGCCGGCGACGCCGCCGCCAAGCGCTAAGTCCGTATGTCCTTTCCCTCGTCCGGCGTGATGCCGGATGCTGCAGCCTTCAGCAGCGTCGAGGAGGAA
>NZ_JBXANG010000011.1:0-15164 GCF_058801445.1 Brevundimonas sp. GW822-FHT03E11
CTGGCCAAGCCGGCCCACCGCATGGTCCAAGCCCTCAAGACCCTGGGCCGCGGCGGCGCCGCGCCCGCCCAACAGGCCGCTCCCGCCGAAGACGGCTGGGAAGAGTTCTAAAATGCTCCGTTCTTCAAGCGATATTTACCAACCGCGTGAGACGAAGCGGACGGGGCTGAAACAAGGAAACACCAATGGCTGAGGTCATAAGTCTCGCATCGGTCCTGGACATGAACGCAGCCGAGCCGCTGAAGGCCGAACTGTTGGCCAAGCGCGGCCAGGCCGTAACGGTGGATGCGAGCGGCGTCGAACGCCTGGGCGGTCTTTGTCTCCAAGTCCTTCTCTCCGCCCGCAAGACCTGGGCGACCGACGGGGTCGATCTGATGATCACGCCCCAATCGACGTCTTTCGCTGAACAATGGGCCGCCTTCGGCGCGTCCGAAACCAACGCACCAGACCTCACTGAAGGAGCGCTCGCGTGAGCAAGACCGTTCTGACCATCGACGATTCCCGCACCATGCGGGACATGCTGCTGATGGCCCTGGAAGACGCCGGCTATGTCGTCATCCAAGCCGTAGACGGCGTGGACGGCCTGGAGACGCTCGCCGCCCAGGGCGCCGACGTCATCATCACCGACATCAACATGCCCCGCATGGACGGTTTCGGCGTCATCGAAGGCGTGCGCGCCGATCCGAACCACCGCACCACCCCGGTGCTGGTGCTGACGACCGAGAGCGACGCCGAGAAGAAGGCCCGCGCCCGCGCCGCCGGCGCGACCGGCTGGATCGTCAAACCCTTCGACCCGGTGAAACTGGTCGACGCCGTTCGCCGCGTGGCGGCCTAACACTTTTCCAGATCGGTCGGGCCAACAGCCATGGACGCCTTCGAAGCCATCAAAGCCACCTTCTTCCAGGAGTGCGACGAACTGCTCGCCGAACTGGAATCGAAGCTGATGCTGTTGGAGCAGGGTCAGACCGACCTGGAGACGATCAACGCCGTCTTCCGCGCCGTTCACTCGGTCAAGGGCGGGGCGGGGGCGTTCGGCCTGGAGGCTCTGGTCCGGTTCGCCCACGTCTTCGAGACCCTGATGGACGAGCTGCGGGGCGGCCGCAAACCCTGCGACGCGGTCACGATCAAGACCCTGCTGCGGGCCTCTGACGTGCTGGCCGACCACATCCAGGCCGCCCAGGGCCTGGCTCCTCCGGTGGACGAAGAGCGTTCGGCCGGCCTGGTCCAGGAGCTGGAGCTTCTGACCCACGGCGGCGAGGCGCCGCCCGCCGTCGAAGAGGAGGAGGAAGACGACTTCGGCTTCACCCCCATGGCCTTCGACGCGCCGCTGGACGACCCGGCGCTGGCGGTCGAGGCTCCCGCTGCGGATGCGGCGCCCGCAGGCCAGCCCGGCTGGCGCATCGTCTTCAAGCCGCACGGCCGCATGTACGGCAGCGCCAATGAGGCGGGGCTGCTGCTGCGCGAAGTGGGCCGGCTGGGCCCCATCACCGTCTCTGTGGACGAGGCCGCCCTGCCGACCCTGGACGTGCTGGTCGCCGAAGACGGCTATCTGACCTGGACGATCGACCTGGTCGCCGATGTCGATGAAAAGGCCGTGCGGGAAGTGTTCGACTTCGTCGAGGCCGACTGCGACCTGACCATCACCCCGCTGGGCGGCGCCCCGGCCCTGGTCTTCGAGGAAGAGCCGCCGGCCGTCCTGCCCGCCAGCGACGAACTGGACATCGCCGCCCTGCTGGCCAAGGCCGCTGCAGGCGCCGCGCCCGAAACGCCCGCCGCCGCTCCGGCGCCGGCCCCCGCGCCCCAGTCTGTCGCGCCCCAGTCGGTCGCGCCCGAGCCGGCCGCGCCTGCGCCGGTCGCCGCCCAGGTCTCCGCGCCTGAGCCCGCACCGGCCCCGGCCGCCGCCCCCATTCCCCCCGCCCAGGTCGCCACCCCCGTGGCGCCGGCGCCGGTCACCATCCGCGTCGACCTGGATCGGGTCGATCGCCTGATCAACGTCGTCGGCGAATTGGTCATCCAGCAGGCCATGCTGTCCCAGCGCGTGCTGGAAAGCGGCCTGGCCCGCTCTTCGGGCATCGCGCTTGGGATGGAAGATCTGGAGCTTTTGACGCGCGAGATCCAGGACAGCGTCATGGCCATCCGCGCCCAGCCGGTGAAGTCGGTGTTCCAGCGCATGCCGCGCCTGGTCCGCGAAGTCGCCGACATGGTCTCCAAACAGGTCCGTCTGGTCACCTCCGGCGAAGACACCGAGGTCGACAAGACCGTGGTCGAACGCCTGGCCGAGCCGATCACCCATATGCTGCGCAACGCCATCGACCACGGGCTGGAGACGCCGGAGGAGCGGATCGCCGCCGGCAAGCCGGCCGAGGGCACGGTGCGCCTCGCGGCCCTGCACCGCTCGGGCCGGATCGTCATCGAAATCGCCGACGACGGCCGCGGCATCAATCGCGAACGGGTCAAGAAGATTGCGGTGGACAAGGGGCTGATCGCCGCCGACGCCGCCCTGACCGACGAACAGATCGACAATCTGATCTTCCTGCCCGGCTTCTCCACCGCCGCCGTGGTGTCCGACATCTCGGGTCGGGGCGTGGGGATGGACGTGGTCAGGCGGTCGATCCAGGCCCTGGGCGGCCGCATCTCGATCAGTTCGGTCCCCGGCAAGGGCTCGACCTTCACCCTCAGCCTGCCGCTGACCTTGGCGGTTCTGGACGGCATGGTGGTGACGGCCGCCGACCAGACCCTGATCGCCCCTCTGCCGGCCATCGTCGAAAGCCTGACGCCGCAGGAAAGCGACCTGCACTATGTCGGCGGGCTCGATCCGGTGATCCGCTTCCGCGATCGCTTCCTGCCGCTGATCGACGTGGCCCTGACCATGGGCTTCCGCGAGACGCCGATGGTCCCTTCCGAAGGCGTCGCCGTTGTGGTCGAGACCGAAGGCGGCCAGCAGGCGGCCCTGCTGTTCGACGCCATCCAGGGCCAGCGCCAGGTGGTGATCAAGAGCCTGGAGACCAACTACCGCCAGGTCGAGGGCGTCGCCGCCGCCACCATCCTGGGCGACGGCCGTGTGGCCCTGATCCTCGACGTCGATGTCCTCGTCACCGACATGCGCCGCAAATCTCCCCGATCCGACTTCAAGCTCGCGAGCTGACCCATGACAGAAGCCAACGACACCCAGCGCGAACTCATCGCCTTCCGCATCGGCCGGCAGGAATTCTGCGTCGACATCATGTCGGTGCGCGAAATCCGCGGCTGGACGCCCGCAACCCCCCTGCCGCGCTCGCCCGGCTATATGAAGGGGGTGATCAATCTGCGCGGCACCGTCCTGCCGATCATCGACCTGGGCGCCCGGTTCGGGCTTGAGACGTCCGAGCCGACCGCTCGCCACGTCATCATGGTGGCCCATATCGGCGGCCGCATGGTGGGGCTGCTGGTCGACGCCGTGTCCGACATTCTGGAGATGAACGACGCCGCGGTTCAGCCGACGCCCGACGTCGCCAGCGACCAGGTCAAGACCTTCGTCAAAGGCATCTTCTCGATCGACGGGCGGATGATCAGCCTGATCGAACTGGACCACATCCTGCCCCAGGTCGAGGCCGAAGCCGCATGAACCCCGCCCCGGGACGGGGGTCGATCGTCGAAGGCGAGTTCGTCTTCACCGCCGACGACTTCCGTCAAATCGCCCAGATGCTGCATGCCCACGCCGGCATCGCCCTGAACGAGGGCAAGGCCGCGTTGGTCTATTCGCGCCTGGCCAAACGGCTGCGGACCCTGGGCCTGACCAGCTTCCGGGACTATTGCGCCCTGGTCGAGGGCGCCGACGGCGTGGACGAGCGTCAGAAGATGACGGCGGCCCTGACGACCAACGTCACCCGCTTCTATCGCGAGCCGCATCATTTCGACGATCTGCGCGACCGCGTCATGCCCGATTTGGCCGCGCGCGCCCGCGCCGGGGGCCGGGTCCGGCTGTGGTCGGCCGCCTGTTCGAACGGGCAGGAGCCCTATTCGATGGCCCTGACGGTGCTGTCGGTCCTGCCGGAAGCGGCCGACCTGGACGTGCGCATCCTGGCGACGGACATCGACCCCAATATGGTGGCCCAAGGCTATGACGGGGTCTATTCCGAAGAGGCGCTGGAGCCGGCGCCGGCGACCCTGTGGCGCAAATATTTCAACCGCGCGGACCGTGGAAACTGGGTGGCGGGGCCGCAGCTGAAGCGGCTGGTCACCTTCCGCGAACTGAACCTGATCGGCGACTGGCCGATGAAGGGCCGGTTCGACGTGATCTTCTGCCGCAACGTGGTCATCTATTTCGACGATCCGACGCAGGAGCGGATCTGGAGCCGGTTCACCCCGCTGATGAACCCCGGCGCCACCCTCTACATCGGTCATTCCGAGCGCGTGTCCGGCCCGGCGAGCCGCCAGCTGCAGACCGCCGGCCTGACCACCTACCGCCTGGGAGCCGCCTGATGGCCGATCGCGTCAAAGTCCTGATCGTGGACGACAGCCTGACCATGCGCGGCCTGATCTCGGCCGCCCTGAAGTCGGACCCCGAAATCGAAGTCGTCGGCACCGCCGCCGATCCGCTGGAGGCCCGCACGGCCATCAAGGAGCTGAATCCCGACGTCCTCACGCTGGACGTCGAAATGCCCAATATGAACGGGCTGGAGTTCCTGGATAAGATCATGCGGCTGCGCCCCATGCCGGTGGTGATGGTCTCGACCCTGACCGCAGCGGGCACGGACGTGACCCTGGCGGCGCTGGAGATCGGCGCGGTGGACGCGGTCGCCAAGCCGGCCGTGGCCAGCGCCGAGGCCTTCCACGAACTGATCGGCAAGGTGAAGACGGCGGCCCGGTCGCGGGTTCGCGCCCGCGGCGACGTGCCCGCCGCCGCCGCCGCCCCCAGCGCCTATCGCCCCGCGCCCAATCACGTCCTGGCCATCGGCTCCTCCACCGGCGGGGTCGAGGCCCTGCTGACGGTCTTGAGCGGCTTTCCCGCCAACTGCCCGGCGACGGTCATCACCCAGCACATGCCGGCGACCTTCACCTCCAGCTTCGCGGCGCGCCTGGACCGGGTCTGCGCCCCGGCGGTCAGCGAGGCCGTGGACGGCGCGCCGCTGAAGCCCGGCCACATCTATCTGGCGCCCGGCGGCGCCGCGCACCTGGAGCTGACGCCGGGCCTGTCGCCGCGCTGCCGCCTGGTGAACAGCGAACCCGTCAACGGCCACCGTCCGTCTGTGGACGTGATGTTCGATTCCGTCGTCCGTCTGAAACGGCCCATGACCGGCGTGATCCTGACCGGCATGGGCAAGGACGGCGCCAAGGGGCTGAAGGCCATCCGCGATGCGGGCGGCCGCACCCTGGGTCAGGACGAAACCACCTCGGTCGTCTATGGCATGCCCAAGGCCGCCTTCGAACTGGGCGCTGTGGAGCGGCAACTGCCGCTGCACCGCCTGGCCCCAGCCATCCTTGATCTGTGCGCCGATCCGGCCGCACGGTCCGTCGCCTGACACCGGGAGCCTTACTCATGCCCGCCGCCGCCTCACTTCACTGCCTGGTCGTCGACGATCAGATGACGATGCGCTCTCTGGTCCGCACCAGCCTGCAACAGCTCGGCGTGCGCGAGATCCGCGAAGCCGCCGACGGCGAAATCGCCCTGCGCGACATCATCGCCAAGCCGGCCCATCTGATCATTTCCGACTACAACATGCCCAATCTGGACGGGCTGGGCCTGCTGCGCGCCGTGCGCGCCCACCCCCCGACCTCCAAGACCGCCTTCATCATGCTGACGGGTCGGGCAGATCGCGAGCTGGTCCAGCGCGCGGTCCAGTTCGGCGTCAACAATTACCTGGTTAAGCCTTTCACCGTGGCCCAGCTGAAGGGCAAGATGGAAGCCGTCTTCGGCGCCCTGACATGACCTTTTCCGCCCTGAAGGACACGCAAGAAAAGCGTCTGCACGTCGGACAGGGCGAACACCATGTCACGCGCGATCCCAATGTGGTGCTCAGCACCATTCTGGGCTCCTGCGTCGCCATGTGTCTGCGCGATCCGGTCGCCGGGGTGGGCGGCATGAACCACTTCCTGCTGCCCGAAGGGTCCGGCGCCGGCACCGACGCGGGCCGCCGCTACGGCGCCTACGCCATGGAACTGCTGATCAACGACGTGCTGAAGGCGGGCGGCCGGCGCGATCGGCTGGAGGCCAAGCTGTTCGGCGGCGGCCGCATGTTCGACTCCCTGCGCGACGTGGGTCGCTCCAACGCCGATTTCGCCGAGAAATTCCTGCGTGACGAAGGCATTCCGGTCGTCGGCGGCAGCCTGCGCGGAGACGGCGGGCGCCGGGTCCACTACTGGCCCGTGACCGGCAAGGCTCTGCAACGCGCCGTGACCGACACTGTGGCGCCGCGGCCCGCGCCCGTCGCCCCGCCTCCGGTCGATACCGGCGCCCTGGAGCTGTTCTGATGCACGCCCCTCCCGAACACGCCGAACTGCTGGTCGCCGTCGCCGACGAGCTGACACGGGTGCGCGAGGGGATCGACCATGTCGAGGCCCTGGTCAGCCGTCTGGTGCGCCGCGCCCCTGCCGAGGATCGGGCCGAGGCCCTGACCGAGGCCCAGGCCCTGGACGCCCTGACCCAGCGTCTGGAGGCCCTGTCCGGCGTCCTGCGTATGCTGGGCGACGGGGCCACCCCGGCCGAGTCCGTCAGCCGCATCTCCCTGGCCGACATGGCGGTGCGGCTGCGGCCCGCCGCCGGCGTCAAGGTCTCGGCTCCGCCCGATTCGGGCGATCTGACCCTATTCTAACGCCGTGACCAAGGCGCCCGATAAGGTCAATCTGGCGCATTCCACCCTGCTGCTGGTCGATGACCAGCCGACGTCGCTGGATCTGCTCAGCTCGATCGTCCAGGGGTTCGGAGTGCGCGAACAGCTGAAATGTCCGTCCGCCAAGGAGGCGGTCGAACTGCTGCGTCGTCGGGCGGTGGACCTGATCCTGGTCGATTGCGCCATGCCGGAGATGGACGGCTACGACTTCGTCACCTGGCTGAGGCGCGAGGCGCCCGAGCCGGCCCGTTTCACACCCGTGATCATGATCCTGGGCCACGCCGCCCAGGCGCGAGTCGCGCGCGGCCGCGACTGCGGCGCCAGCTTCATCGTCGCCAAGCCCCTGACGCCGTCGGTCCTCCTGCGCCGCATCGTCTGGCTGGGCGCCCAGAACCGCCAGTTCATCGAGGCCGAAAACTATGTCGGGCCGGATCGGCGCGTCCACAACTACGGCCCGCCGCCCGGCGAGGATGGCCGCCGCAGCACCGACCTGTCGGGCGAGGTCGGCGAGGCGGTCGGCGAAAACATGAACCAGGACGATATCGACATGCTGTTGAAGCCGATGAAGGTGAACCTGTGACCGCCGCCTCCAAAGCCGTTTCTCAGGATGTCTCAAAGCCCGCCGTGCGGATTCGCGACATCACCACCTCGCTTCAGCGGCAGATGGCGCGCCCCGGCGGCATAGATATCGAGGCCGCCGTCGCCGCCGCCGAACAGGGACTGGAGGGGCGCCGGGAGGAAACCCTGCGGGTGATCCAGGACAAGGTCCAGGCCTTGGCGGCCTTCTGCGCCGGTCGGCCCGCCGCCCCGGAGGCCGAGCTCTACGCCATCGCCTCCGTCCTGGTGGATACGGCGGGCTTTCTCGACATGCCCGCCTTCTATGAGGCCGCCTACAGCCTGTGCGAGGTCGTCAGCCGGATGTCGGCGGCCGAGGCCTGGTCCTGGCCCTCGATCGACGTCCATGTCCACGCCCTGTCGCTGATCCTCGGCGAGGGGGGCGGCGCCTCGGACGCCAATTCGACCCTGCTGGCCGGTCTGCGCGCCGTCGTGGACCGCACGCCCGCGCCCGGTTAAGCGCGATCCGCAGCCGGCGGAACAGGGACGAAACGAATCAGGACCGAATCACGGACTCGCGCCGATTCAGCCTTTGTTCACCCCAAGATATTGTATCTTAAGACAGATTAACCACAATTGAGTTCAGGCGGCTCCGACGACGCGGCCAAGAAAATGCAGTTCGCCGCACCCACCGTCTTCCCCCCTCCGCCCCGACCCGCTAGTTCACCCCTGCGGGCCCCGTAGCTCAGCTGCATAGAGCAAGGCTTTCCTAAAGCCGAGGTCGCAGGTTGGAGTCCTGCCGGGGTCGCCATGAAGTCGGGCAATGGGAGTTCATCTGGACAGCATCAGCCGCGAGCACCCCGCCTTCCGCCGCGAGCAAGACGGGGAAGGCTTATCCTTGTCCGCAAGGAGGGGCAGGATTCAGCCTTCAACGAGATAGCACGAGACTTGATCAACTCTGCCGGCGAGGAGTTTCTGGTCTTCCCCACCACAGATGGTCAGACAGGATATGAACGGGTTTTCGTCCTTCCTGTTTGAGAAGGTCTCGGGCTCTCGACGCCCAGAGCCCGTCTCGACGCCCTTTGCCGATACTGACCCTGTTACTCTTAGGCATCATGGCGACTTCGCGGATGTGAAGGGCACCGTGATCCGTCAATCTGGCTATTGACGGGCGCTCAAGACCTCGCGGAGCGAAGCCTCGATATTTCCGCCGCTCCAGGTGTCCCCGTAATCTGACCGCGCCTTATTGGCCAAGTCGGCCAAGGGCGAGAGGGCGGCCACCCTGCTGGACAGGGCCGCTGTCATCGGTGCGGCATCCCTGATCAAGTCCTCGAGGGGCTGGAACCGGTCGGCCAGGGTGGCCCAGAGCGTCGCTGTCACAAGATCCGCCATCTGTGGGTTTGCGCTGCCGAGCAAAAAGCCGGAGGTCCCCGTTAGGCCGTGACGTCGGCCGGTCTCCTCCCAGAGGGACATCCATTTTCTCAGACGCGGCTCGAAGTCGGCCCATCGCGGGTTTGTCCACATCTGACGGCCGCCGTCGAGCGTGAGTTCGTCGATCAGATCATTGGCGTCATTGATGATCTTGAGCGTCAAAGCCCGAGCCCCGGGCGTTGCCGGCAGCAAATCGAGAGTTTCGCCGAGATAGAGGAGAATGGCCGGCATTTGGGATAGCGCGACCTTATTCTGTTCGTCGATAAGAACCGGCGGCGCCATGAAGGGCACTGGCATGGCGCGGACCGGCCCCTCCATCAAGCGGGAAATCTCTCTGTCGTCGGGCTCCCGCCAAGTCTTGCCGGAATAGGCCAGAACCGCGCGAACGAACTGCCCCCGAAAGGGCAGGGACCAATAATAGAGGGTGTAGTCCGTCATAGCGAACCTTTGATCCTGAAGCTCACTGACGAACGCGGGCGGGCGTCAGGCGTTCACGGCGCCACGCGCGGGGCTTCAGAACAGCCAGTCGCAACGGATCGCCAGCGCGGTCGCGATCCGGCGCTCCGACTTCGCCGGTCGCCAGGATGGGGATGCCGACATAGTCGTCGTCATTAAAGTCGCGCCAGAAGCGCCACGAGTTCCAGTTGGCTCCGCACGCCGCATTTCTCGAATATGCGGCGTACATGTGTGCGTACCGTTCCGACGGCGACGCCGTTGGCTTCGGCGATTGCTTGGGGCCCCATTCCGGCGGCTAGTTTGGCGGCGACTTCCGCCTCTGCCCTGGTCAGGTGAAACAGGCTGCGTGTTGCGGCGACAAGGCGCGCCTCCTCCTGTCGCGGCGGGCGAATGACCACCAGGGCGGCGGCCCCGAACCTCAGGGCATAGTCTCCAGGTGCGGCACAGACTTCGGCAAGGGTCGGCCGGTCTCCTCTGGCGTCGCGCAGCACGACGGGTCGGGGCGGCGGCCGGAGGCCGCCGGTGCTCGCCGCCGCTGCAGCGATCGCGGTGCGAAGGGCGGCGGTGTCCGCATCGCGAGCGCCGGCCGCCATGCCGCGCGTCACGCGCAGGATCTCGCCCGAAGTCGCCATCGCCTCAGCGGCGGGGGAGAGCGCCAGGACTCGACCGTGCCCGTCACAGATGAGGATGGCGTTTGAAAGCGTATCTAGAAGGCCCAGGGCGAGGTTCAATCCTCGCGCGTCCAGGGCGATCTGGGTCCGGACGGCGGCGCGGACGTGAGGAACGACGGTTGCGAAGGCCCGACGCTGTTCCACTGTCACATTGCCCTGAGACTCGCTCCGCATCAGCGCCAGACCCACCAGCAGGTCGTCCTGGCGCAGCAGCGGGGACAGGCAGGCGAAGGCCAGATCATGCCGACGCAACCAGGCGCCGTATTCCGGAAAGCGCGCGGCGTCCTGCGCGCTGGTGAAGGCCGTTTCGTCGAGCACCGCCATCTCGGGCGCCGCCATGCCGATTCGAACGCGCGAGTTCACGCGCGGGTCGCCGCCGCCCGCCGTCACGAACTCGGCGGAGGCTTCCGGCGGCAAGCCCGTCATCCAGTTGAACGGCACCGCCGCCTCTCGACCCAGGCCGATCAGTTCGCCGCCCTTTGAACCGGTCAGCCTGGCCAGGCCTTCCAGCGCCTCCACCCAGGTCCGGTCCCCCAAGCCCACGCCCTGGAAGGCGGCGGTCGCCGTCGCGACATCCTCTTCGGTCACGCTAGAGGCTCTGAGCCGGTGCGCGAATGCTGATTCATCACTGCGTTGTCCTTCTCTGGCGCGAGTCTCCTGGATCGACCGAAACCTCTACAAGATTGTAGATGCAGACAAGAGTGAGGGAGTCTAGTTCAGCGAACAAGGACTGGATCGCCGCCTTACGGCGGTTGGGGAGAGGGCAGGCGTGATGGGTGGTATTGCAAGGCGCGGCGCCTCTTGGCGACTTATGGGAGGCGCATCGACCCTGGCCGTCGCGCTGTTCCTGTCCCCAGGCGTCGCCTCAGCCCAGGTCGTCCCCGGCCAGACCCGCGAAGAGATCGATCCGGCGCGTCAGGCGCGCCCGCTGGCCGCACCGGTCGTTGATCCAACAACCTTGTACCAGCCCGGACAATGCCCCTTCACAGGTCAAGGTCGCACGACCCTGACGCGGATCGAGGCGCAGGGCGCCAGCCTGATCTCCGACGCCGAGATTCAAAACGCGGTGGCGGATCTGATCGGTAAGGACAGCGATCTGTCGGTGCTCTGCGTCGCTCGGGACCGCGTCGCCGCCCTGTACGGTGCTGAGGGCGAAGCCCTGGTGCGGGTGGATCTGCCCCAACAGCGGATGACGGGCGGCGTCCTGGTGATCACCGTGACCGAAGGTCGAGTGGTCAGCGCCTCCGTGATTGACGCCGACAAACTGGGCCCTGCGGCCGCCCTTGCCGCCGACTATCTGAGCGCTCTGAAAACGGAACGGGCGACGCGCTGGCGCGAAGTCGAACGCGCCTTTCTGTTG
Source organism: Brevundimonas sp. GW822-FHT03E11 (assembly GCF_058801445.1). Classification (NCBI taxonomy): domain Bacteria; kingdom Pseudomonadati; phylum Pseudomonadota; class Alphaproteobacteria; order Caulobacterales; family Caulobacteraceae; genus Brevundimonas; species Brevundimonas sp. GW822-FHT03E11. The sequence continues at coordinate 11,283 of NZ_JBXANG010000011.1, forward strand.
GTTCGCGACATTCCCGGCGCCGACCCGTCTTTCAGCATCCGTCGCGCGGAGACGGGCGAAGCCAATGGTCTGGAAGCCGTGGCGGCCTTCGCCCCTCGGCGGAAGCTGGACGTCACCCTGAGCGGCCAGAACTTCGGTTCAGAAGAAGTCGGGCGCGAGGGCGCCTCAATCCGCCTTGACGCCAACAGCTTCACCGCCTTCGCCGAGCGCACCAGCCTGATCCTGTTCTCGGGTTTGGAAGGCGATCAACGAGTGGTCCAACTGCTGGAGGAATTCCGTATTGGAGCCTCCGGCCTGACCGTTCTGGGCGATGTGGCCTACAGCGAATCCGAGCCCGGCGGCGCCCTGGCGCCGCTAGAGTTAGAGGGACGCTCGACCGTCGGCCGACTCGGCGTCCAGTATCCGGTCGTCCTCACTCGGCCCCTGCGCATGGATGTGGGCGCCCGGTTGGAGTGGGTGGATCAGAAGAACGATCTGGGCGCCTTCCGCCAGCCGAACGGCGATGCGACCGCCCTGTTCGAGGAAAGCCTGCGGGTCCTTTCCGCCGAGGTCGTCGCCACCTGGCGGCCGAGGCAGACGCCGGGGCTTCAAGGCGGGTTCCAAGCCGAGTTGCGCAAAGGTCTGGAGGCTTTCGGCGCCAGCGAAGCCGGCGATCCCTTGTTGTCGCGGCCCGAAGGGCGGCCGGACTTCACCTCGGTTCGAGGTCAAGCCTCGATCCGCAAGGACGTCGTCCTGTCGCCGGGACGCGGCCTCTATGCGGCGGCGGCTTTGCTGGGGCAGTGGGCGCCGGATCCGCTGCCGGCCTATGAAGAGTTCCAGGTGGGATCCTACACCGTAGGCCGGGGCTTTGATCCGGGAGCGGCGTCCGGCGATCGGGCCCTGGCGACCCAGATCGAGGCGGGCTGGGAGGCGGCGTCCGCCCAGGCGGTCTGGACCGTCTTCGGCTTCGTCGATGCGGCCAAGCTGTGGAACCAGGACGCCTTCGGCTACGACAGCCGGCCTTGGTCCGTCGGCGCCGGGGTGCGCGCCCGCACACGCAGGGGGCAGGTCAGCCTGGTCTATGCGGCGCCGCAGAACGCGCCGTTCCCCGGCGCGGTCCGGCCGAAGGATCGGCTGCTGCTGTCGCTCTCCACCACCTTCTCGTTCCGTTGAGGCTCGCCATGAACAACGCTCACGCCGCTCGTCGTCGCGTCTCGCTTCTTCTGAGCGCCGCGGCCCCCGTCGCACTTTTGCTGGCGTTGGCGGCGCCGGCCTCGGCCCAGATCGCAGCCGGCGGTGGAAGCACGGCCGCCGGAACCGTCTCCAACACCTATAACGGATCGGGATCGGCGACCGTCTTCTCGGGCGCGGCGTCCAACACCGGCGGCGCCGACACCTCGACCATCACTTTGAGCGGCTCGCGGACGCTTTTGAACTGGAACGGTTTCAATCTGGCGCCCGGCGACACGCTGAACTTCAACCAGAGCGGCTCGACGAGCATTGCCGTCAATCGGGTTCTGGGCGGAGGCGGCACGATCATCAACGGCGCCGTCAACAGCAACGGCCAGGTCTGGTTTCTCGATTCCTCCGGCGTAGCGGTGGGAGGGACCGCGGTTCTCAACGTCGGCGGACTGTTGTTGTCGTCTCTAGGGCTGACCGACGCCGATATCTTTGACAACGACAGCAGTTTCAACTTCACCGGCGTGGGCGGCTCCGTTGCGGTGAACGGGGGCGCGGCGCTGAACGCCGCCGCCGGCGCGGTGACCGTGGTGGGCCCCGAAATCAACTTCTCAGGCAGCGCGACCGCCAGCGGCAGCATCGCCCTGATCGCCGCGCGTGACGCGACGCTCGTCTTCGACGGCGATCTCGACGCCTATCTTGCGCTCACCGTCGCAACGGGTACCGACAAGAACACCGCAATCAGCGTCGGATCCCAAGCGCGCTTCGACACCGCGTCGGCTGCCGCCGGAGGACGCACCTATCTGATCGCCGCCGGCTACAACGGCGGTCTCGGCTCCATTCTGTTGGGCGGTTCGGCGGCTGACGCAGTGGAGTTCGTCGATGGCGACGTCGTGCTTTACGCAGCGGGAGAGGAGTCCTTCAGTCGCCACTTCATCGCCGGAGGGGCGTTGCAAACACCGACGGGGGCTCCCGCAGGGGATGTGACAATCGGCGCCGCCACGGTTTCCGGGGGCGATCTGAACGTGATTGCGTCCGATGAAGTGATCATCAACGACCTTATCTCAGTCCCCACCGGAAGCGTGCGGCTGGAGTCAGGCAATTTGACCACTGTTTCCGTCTCGGTCGAGGTGGGTCAGAACTATACCCTAAAGGCGCCGGACTGGACCGGAGGCGCCGCTTTTTCGCCGGTCTTCCTCAACGCGGCTTCGGGGATCGGCAAGTTCATCATTCAGGACATGGCCTTCGGCGTAACCCTGGGCGGGCTCAGCGCGCCGGATGAACTTCGCATCACCGCCGAGAACGGCGGCACCGTCAACGTGGTGGGGACGCTCACCGCGGGCAACGGCCTCTATCTGTCGGGACAGTCGCTCCAGCTCGGCGGCGATCTGACCGAGACCGGAGCGGACGGGGTTCTCAGCCTGACGTCCAGCGACGGAATTTCTCAGACCGCCGGAGCCCTGACGGCGGGAGTCCTGACGATCTCGGCGATCAACGGCGTGACCTTGAATGGTGCGGCCAATGCGATCGGCGCCCTGGGCGCGTCCGACGCGAACGGTTTGAGCCTGGTCGATACAGGCGGCCTGACGGTCAGCGGCGCGCTCAACGGCGGAGCCACCGGGGTCTCTCTGACCACCACGGGCGACTTGACGGCGCAGGCGCCGATCACCGCCAGCGGAATCACCCTGTCGGCGAGCGGGGCGAGTTCGGACATCGTGCTCAATGCGGCGCTCGATGCGGGAACCTCCACGGTTCTTCTCAACGCGGGCGGCACGATCGGCCAGAGCGCCCTGGGGCGGATCACTTCGGGTTATCTGACGGGTGGATCAGGCGGGGCCACCGATCTGACGGCGGCCGTCAACCGTGTTCGCGATCTCGACGTCTTTACGGCCAACGGCTTTTCGCTCGTTGATGAGGGTGGGCTGACGGTGACGGGCGGCGTCAACGCCGGCGCCGGCGACATCCTGGTCCGCACCACCGGAGGAGCCTTGTCGTTCAGCCCCTCGGGGATCGCAAGCGGTCGCGACATCGTCCTTTCCACCGACGGCGACTTCATCAACCAGTCGGGCTCTTCTGCGCTTGCCGCCTCGGGCAAGTGGACGATTTATGCGGCGTCTCCGAACTCCAGCACTTTCGGCGGTTTGGACAGCGGCTCCACGGCCCTCTGGAACGGAACCTTGGCGACACGAGCGCCGGCGGGTCTGAGCGGCAACCGCTACGTCTTCGCCGCCCAACCCACTTTGACGGTCACTACCCTTTCCACGAGCAAGGTTTATGGGACCGATCTGACGGGTTCGGTGGGCGCCCTTTACACCGTCAGCGGCTATCATCCGGGCGTGGCGGGGGCCTTCCTGGCCGATACGGCGGCGACGGCCTTCAGCGGGGCAGCTGCGATCAGCTCTACCGGATCAGCGGAGCGCGCCTCCGTCGCCGGCGGCCCCTATGCCGTCACCGCCGCGCAGGGCACGCTCACCAGCAACAGCGGCTACGCCTTCGCCTTCAGCAACACCGGCCAGATCACCGTCACGCCCAAGGCCCTGACGAGCGCCCTGACCGCCTCGAACAAGACCTATGACGGCACGACCGCCGGTTCCGGCTCGGTCGCCCTGTCTGGCGTTGTCAGCGGCGATACGGTCGGCGCGACGGCGGGAACCTGGACCTTCGCCGACCGCAACGCCGGAACCGGCAAGACGGTGACGGTGAGCGGCGTCGGTCTGACGGGGG
>NZ_JBXANG010000011.1:15263-89533 GCF_058801445.1 Brevundimonas sp. GW822-FHT03E11
GGTGAGCGGCGTCGGTCTGACGGGGGCGGATGCGGGCAACTACACCGTAACCATTCCCGCCACGGCCCTGGCCGACATTCTTCAGCGCAGTCTGACCGTCACCCTGACCGCCTCGAACAAGACCTATGACGGCACGACCGCCGGTTCCGGCTCGGTCGCCCTGTCGGGCGTCGTCAGCGGCGATACGGTCGGCACGACGGCGGGAACCTGGACCTTCGCCGACCGCAACGCCGCAACCGGCAAGACGGTGACGGTCAGCGGCGTCGGTCTGACGGGGGCGGATGCGGGCAACTACACCGTGACCATCCCCGCTACGGCCCTGGCCGACATCCTTCAGCGTGCGATCACCGCCAATGTGTCTGCGTCTAACAAGACCTATGACGGCACGACGGCGGCCGCGGGAACGGTGACATTGAACGGCGTGCTCGGCGGTGACAGCGTCGGCGCCACCGCCGGATCCTTCGCCTTCACCGACGCCAACGCCGGAACCGGAAAGACCGTGACGGTCAGCGGCGTCGGCCTGACCGGCGCCGATGCTGGCAACTATACTCTCACCGTGCCCGCATCGACTCTTGCGACCATCCTTCGACGGTCGATCACCGTGTCCGCCGACGCGGTTTCCAAAACCCAGGGCGCGCCGGATCCCGCGCTAACCTACGCCGTCACTACCGGCAGTCTTGTAACCGGCGATGCGCTGACCGGCGCGCTTACACGGTCCCCAGGCGAGGCGCCAGGCGCCTACGCCATCACCCAGGGAAGCCTTGCGGCCTCGGCGAACTACCAACTCACCTTCATCGGCAACAGCTTGACGATCACGGCGGTCCCGGTCGCTCCGACCACGCCAACAGCGACCGTTCAGGAAATCCAGGGTCTCGTCGCCTATCTCGCCTCGTATGAGACGCCAGGCAGCCGCGAGGGTGCATTGAGTGTCGTAGACGAGCGCGGCGACTGCAATGGCGACCGGGGGACAAGCGACTGCGCGATTGACCCAACACGCTGACCCTGACCGCTGAAGGTTATCCAGGTTCTGCGGGATGCCTAGTCTGTTATTTTTATAGCGCCTCATGAGCGGCGCCTGTGGTGACACCGTCATGTTGCGCGGCCTTGCGGTGGCGGCTTTAACCTGGGACAGGGTCTTGCCGATCGCCCATCATTCAGGCGTGGCCGGGCTTTTCCCACGACAGCCTTAACTTGGTCCGACAGTCTGTTGACGATTACATACCCCGCCCACTCGGGAAAATCCTTATTGCGTGCAGGGTCTTTGGGTGAAACTGTCAGGCTAGGAGGAAACCTGACATGCACGACGGCGCCCGACTCGCCGCGCCAGAAAATCGACCCCTCGGCTGTGGCGATCCTGCGACCTGCGCAGGTCACCGCCCGGACGCGAACTGCGGCCACGGCGGCAAGGGCGACGCCGGCAACACCCTGGGGCTGACGGTTGCGATCCTGGCGCGGCGGTGGGCCGCCCACCTGGACGAGGTTTTGGCCGAAGCCGGCTTCGGCGTCGGCCAGTTGGCCGTGCTGACGCTGTTGCAGAACCGGCCTGCCGGCCTGACCCAGCGCGAGGCCGCCGACCTTTTGGCTGTGTCAGAGGCGGTCATGTCCACCCGCACGGCCGCCCTGCTGTCGGCGGGATTGGTGAGCCGTCAGACCCTGATCGGCGACCGACGGGCGCATCTATTGCAGATCACCGCCGAGGGACGGTCGGCCCATGACGTCTGGTCTAAGTGCCTGTCCTGCGTTCAGGAGCAGATTCTCGAGTCTGTCGGCGCCGAAGACTTGGCCGTGACCCAGAGAACGCTCGAAAAGATCGGCGCGGCGGTCGAACGGCTGTCTGAGCAGGAGGGGCGCAAGCTCAAGCCCGCCCCGCGTCGACGCCCGCCCGCTGCGTCCGGTCCCAGGGCCTGATCGGCTGAAAATCCAAGCGAGCGCTTGACTGACGCTTTGGCCGGAACCGCTGCGCGGCGCCGGCCGAACGATCGGGTTCTAGAACTCTTCCCAGTCCGCCTCGACGCTCTGGGCGGCGGCGGTCTGACGGCCGGCGACGGCGGCCAGCTTCACCGGCGCGGGACGGGGCGGCGAGGCGGGGCGAGCGGCGGCGAGCGGGGCGGCGGCGAGCAAGTTTGATCCGGCGCCCAGGCGGAACCGCCCGATCATCGAGGCGAGGTTCTCGGTCTCCTGGCGAAGCGAATGGGAGGCGGCTGTCGACTCCTCCACCATCGCCGCATTCTGCTGGGTGACCTGGTCCATCTGGTTCACGGCGGTGTTGACCTCGGCCAGGCCGGTCGACTGTTCGCGCGCCGAGGTGGCGATTTCGGTGATCAGGCCGTCGATCTCGGCGACCCGGTCCACGATGACGGCCAGGGCCTGGCTGGTTTCGCCGACCAGTTTCACCCCCTTGCCCACCTGACTGGTGCTGCCGGCGATCAGGCCCTTGATCTCTTTCGCCGCCTCAGCCGACCGCTGGGCCAGGGCTCGGACCTCAGACGCCACGACCGCAAAGCCGCGGCCGGCCTCGCCCGCGCGCGCCGCCTCGACCCCGGCGTTCAGGGCCAGAAGATTGGTCTGGAAGGCGATTTCGTCGATGACGCCGATGATCTGGTTGATTTCGCCAGAGGAGCGCTCGATCTCGGCCATGGCGCCGATCGCTTCTTCCATGACGGCGCCGGACCGTTCGGCGTCGCCGCGCGCCCCGGCGGCGACGGTCGCGGCCTGCTGGGCGTTGGCGGCGCTGCGTTGGACGGTGGCGGTCAGCTGATCCAGAGCCGCGGCGGTCTCCTCCAGACTGGCGGCCTGCTGTTCGGTGCGGCGCGACAGGTCGTCGGAGGCCACGCCGATCTCGTCGGCGCCGGAACGGATGGCGCCCGCCGTCTCGCCGACGCTTTTCATCGTCGCCTGCAAGGCGTCGACGGCCGCGTTGAAGTCGGTTCTCAGCTTGTCCAGTTCCGGGATGAAGGCCGTGGTGATGCGGCGCTCCAGGTCGCCCTGGGCCAGGGCGGTCAGGGCGTCGCCGATCTGTTCCACCGCCTCGACTCGACGGGTCACGTCCACGGCGACCTTGACCACCTTGGCCACCTTGCCGTCCGGATTGACGATGGGGTTGTAGGAGCCCTGGATGATGACGGCCCCGCCGTCCTTGCGGACGCGCCGGAACTCGCCGGACTGGAACTGGCCGGACGACAGGGCGGCCCAGAACTGGCTGTACTCAGGACTGTCGCGATAGGCCGGCTCGGCGAAGATGGCGTGCTTGCGCCCGACGATCTCTTCTAACTGATAGCCCATGGCGTCCAGGAACAGGCGGTTGGCGTTGACGATGGTCCCGTCCAGGGTGAATTCGATCATGGCCTGAGATCGGCCGATGGCCTCGATCTGGGCCGCATAGTCCTCGCTGGCGAGCCGATAGCGGGCGTCCGCCCATTCCACGACGAAACCGGCGGCCTTGCCGCCCTGTTTCAGCGGCGTGACCAACAGGTCGAAGGCGCGACCCCCGACCCGGATGGTGGCCGAATGGGGTTCGCTCAAAGTCGCCAGCATCCGCCGCTGGTGGGCCGGGTTCTTGTGGAAGACGTCGATGTTGGAGCCGACCAGCCGATCAACGCTGAAGTTGGGCAGGTCTGACCGTAGCTCGGCTTCCGCCTCTTGCAGAAGATTGCGAACCGCCGGGTTCAGATAGGTGATGTTCAGGTCCTTGTCGGCCAACATGATGTTGGTGCGAAGAGCCTCTACAGCCGTTTCCAGCATGCCGCTCGCCGGCTTTTTCCCCTTGGCCCACATATCCGCTCTCGATGCTGCGGGCGTTCGTCGCCCTTTGGCTGCAGCGTTAGTGCTCACTCATTACTGGAAAGTGTACGGAATGTTTATCTGAACCCAACATCGCTGTGCTTTTCGGGGATACTAGTACTTTTACTTACAAACGAAGTTAAACTGGTAGTGGCATAGCGGCATCGACCAAGGTTGTAAAAGCTTCGGGCGCGAAGCATCGTATAGCGAAGCGGTAATGTGGGTCTGGGAAAAGGCGGCAAAGAAGAGAAAGCCACCCGAATGCGTAAGCTGTTCAATCGACCGCAGGCGGAAAGCGAGGAGCTCTTGGAGCTTCGCGCCATCGTCGCGGCCGTTCATTTGTCCCAGGCGGTGATTGAGTTCGATCTCGACGGCGTGGTGCTCGACGCCAACGCCAACTTCCTTGCGGTGCTCGGCTATGAACTGTCCGAGATCAAAGGCCGGCATCACCGGATGTTCGTCGATCCGGCCGAGGCCCGCTCGCCGGCCTATGCCGAGTTCTGGAAACGGCTGAACGCCGGGGAATTCGTCGCCGACAAGTTCGTCCGTTACGGCAAGAACGGCAAGCGGGCGGTGATCGAGGCGTCGTACAATCCGATCTTCGACGTGAACGGCAAGCCCTATAAGGTGGTCAAGTTCGCCATTGACGTCACCGCCGTCGAAGAGGAGCGCGAACGCCGCGCCGAGGCTGATCGTCAGGCGGCGGCCGTTCAGGCCATGGTGGTGCGAAATACGGGCCAGGGCCTGTCGGCCATGGCCTCGGGCGATCTGTCCTATCGGATCGAAGAGGATTTTCCGGGCGAGTACGCCGCTCTGCGCGAGAACTTCAACCGCGCCATGGCGGCGCTGGACCAGGCGATCGCCGTCATCGGCGGCAACGCCGAGACCATGCAGTCCGGCGCCAAGGAAATCAGTTCAGCGGCCGAAGATCTGTCCCGTCGCACTGAACGTCAGGCGGCCAGCCTGGAAGAGACGGCGGCCGCCCTGGATCAGATTACGGCCACCGTCCGCCGGACGGCCGAGAACGCCCAGGAGGCCGACAAGGTGGTCAGCCAGACCCGCGCCCAGGCCGAAACGGGCGGCGCCGTGGTCCAACGGGCGGTGGACGCCATGGGCGAGATCGAACGCTCGTCCGACCAGATCAGTCAGATTATCGGCGTCATCGACGAGATCGCCTTCCAGACCAACCTTCTGGCGCTTAACGCCGGAGTCGAGGCGGCGCGCGCCGGCGAGGCCGGGCGGGGCTTTGCGGTCGTGGCCTCAGAGGTGCGGGCCCTGGCTCAGCGGTCGGCGGACTCGGCCAAGGAGATCAAGACCCTGATCTCCGCCAGCGGCACCCAGGTCAAATCCGGCGTCGTCCTGGTGCGTGAAACCGGCGAGGCCCTGACCGGCATCGCCGGTCGGATCGTCGAAGTCACTCAGCTGATGAGCGAGATTCGCGGATCGACCCAGGAACAGGCGGTCGGCCTGGCCGAGGTCAACACCGCCGTCAATGAAATGGACCAGGTGACCCAGCAGAATGCGGCCATGGTCGAGGAGTCGACGGCCGCCAGCGTGGCCCTGAGCCGCGAGGCCGCCGAACTGGCCCAGCTGGTCGGCCGGTTCACCACCAGCCAGGACGGCGGCTCCAGCCGACCTGCGCCGCTGCAAGAGGCCCATGGCCGGATCGCCGCCTTCGCGGCCGACCGCCCTGCGCCCCGACTGAAACTCGCCGCAGGCGGAGGCCGACAGGCCGCCGTTCACTCCGAATGGGAGGCCTTCTGATGTCCATGGCGCATACTCAAACCGACGCCTTTTCCGTCAACCGCGCCGGCTCCGGCCGTCGTGAGATGGTCGGTTTCCGGGTCGGGGACCAAGCCTTCTGCATCGACATCACCTCGGTGCTGGAGATCCGGGGCTGGACCCCCGCGACGCCCGTGCCCCAGTCGCCCCATTATATGAAGGGGGTGGTCAATCTGCGCGGCAGCGTCCTGCCGATCATCGACCTGGCCGCGCGCCTGGGCCTGCCGACGACTGAACCCTCAGCGCGTCACGCCATCATGGTCGCCAACTGCGGCGGGCGGACCGTGGGCCTGCTGGTCGAGGGAGTGTCCGACATCGTCCAACTGGACGACGCCGACCGCCAGGCGACGCCGGACATGGGCCATGGCCAGGGTGGGGTCGTCGCCGGAATCTTCGCGGTGGACGGCGCCATGCTCAGCCTGCTGGACCTGGACAATCTGCTGCCGCCGGACCGCAGCCGTCCCGCCGACGAGGCTTTCGATGCGATCGCCGCAGCTTGAGATCCCGGCCGCAGACGCCTCCTGGCCGCCGTATGGCGTGGCGGCCTGGCTGGCCGATGAGGTCGAAGAGCGCGATCTGAGCCCTGTCATGCCGGACGGCTGCGACAGGGCCGGCATGGTCTCGGCCCTGCTTCAGATGGCCCTGTCGGTGTCTGAAGAGGGCGCGCCCTGGGCCGACGACGTCTGCGTCCTTCTTCTGTCGGGATGGGGCGCCTTGCAAGCCGCCGCTTCGGCCAACGAAACCGTCTGACGGTCGCCGGAGAGCCGGGTGATCGAATTCGCCCCATGCACGTTGTCGTCCGACCAGGGACGAAGACGGGCGAGGCGGCGACATGGCGAACGGATTGGAAGCCTATCGGGCCAAGCGCGACTTCACCCGCACCCCCGAACCGGCGGGAAAGACCAAGGCCGGACGCAAGGGCCGGCTGACCTATCTGATCCAGCGCCATGCGGCCACCCGGCTGCACTACGACTTCCGCATCGAACATGACGGGGTCCTGAAGTCCTGGGCCGTCACCAAGGCGCCGTCGCGCGATCCGTCCGTCAAACGACTGGCGGTGGAGGTGGAGGACCACCCCCTGGCCTATGGGACGTTCGAGGGGACCATTCCGTCCGGCAACTACGGCGCCGGGACCGTCCAGCTGTGGGACCGGGGCGAATGGGAGCCGCAGGAGCCCGACATAGAGGCGGCGCTGAAGCGCGGCTCGCTGAAGATGATCCTGCACGGCGAGCGGCTGAGCGGCGGCTGGGCCCTGGTGCGGCTGAAGTCCGATCGCGGCAAGCCGTCCAAACGCAACAACTGGCTGCTGATCAAGGAGAAGGACGAGGCGGCCGTGCCCGGCGAGGGCGACGCCAATATGGAGATCGACGCCTCCGTCGCCAGCGGCCGCAGCCTGGCCGAGATCGCCGAGGGCAAGACCCAATGGACCGCCTCTCGCCCCGTGGCGCGCAAGGGGCCCAAGCCGCCCAAGGCCAAGCCGCGCGAAGCCGACCTGGCCCAGCCGCCCGCCTTCCAGCCGATCCAGCTGTGCAAGGTGGCGGACCATCCGCCCGGGGGCGCCGGCTGGGTGCATGAGATCAAGTTCGACGGCTATCGCATCCAGATCGCCGTCGGCGGCGGGCAGGCGCGCCTCTACACCCGTCGAGGCCATGACTGGACCGACCGCTTTCCCGAACTGGCGGCCGATGCGGCCCAGTGGCCCGACGGGGTGGTGGACGGCGAACTGTGCGCCCTGACCGAGGACCACACGCCGGACTTTTCCGCCCTTCAGGCCGCCATCGCCGACGGAAAGACCCAGGACCTGGTCTATTTCGCCTTCGACCTGCTGAAGGAGGGGCGGGACGATCTGACGGCCCTGCCCCTGTCGCACCGCAAGGCGCGGCTCCAGGCCCTGATCGACCGGATTCCGGCCAAGGCGCGGGGGAGGGTGCGCTATGTCGATCACTTCGCCTCCACCGGCCAGGCGGTGCTGGACAGCGCCTGCCGGATGGATCTGGAGGGGGTGATCTCCAAGACGCTGAACGCCCCCTATCAGCCGGGCCGGTCCTCGACCTGGGTCAAGTCCAAATGCCGGGGGCGGGACGAGGTCGTCATCGGCGGCTGGTCGTCGGAGGGCGGAACGCGCTTTCGCTCCCTGCTGGTCGGCGTGGCGGAGGAGGAGGGGGGGCTGCGCTACCTCGGCCGCGTCGGGACCGGCTATTCCGCCCCGCTGCTGAAGACCCTGCTGCCGGCCTTGAAGGGGGCGGCGGCCGAGGCCTCGCCCTTCGTCGGCAAGGGGGCGCCGCGCGGCGGCAAGGACATTCACTGGGTGCGGCCGGTGCTGGTGGCCGAGCTGGAACACGGCGGTCTGACCGAAGGCGGCTCGCTGCGTCATGCGGCCTTCAAGGGGCTGCGCGAGGACAAGCAGGCTCAGGAGGTGGTCGATGATCCGCAATCGCCGTCGCCGAAACAGGCGGAGAAGGCCGCGCTCGCGCCGCGCCGAACCGGCAAGGACAAGGTGGTCGTCGCCGGCGTCACCCTGTCCAGCCCCGACAAGGTTCTGTGGCCCGCCGCCGGCGGCCGCCCGGCGATCACCAAGACGGACCTGGCCCGCTACTATGAACAGGCGGCCGAACGGATCCTGCCCCATGTCGCCGACCGACCGGTGTCGATCATCCGCGCCCCCGACGGGATCGAGGGCGAGACCTTTTTCCAGCGCCACGCCATGCCGGGGTCGAACCCGCGGCTGAAGCTGATCGACGTGCATGAGCGCAAACCCTATGTCGCCGTGATCGACGTCGGGGGGCTGGTCGCCGTCGCCCAGTCAGGCGGGCTGGAGCTGCACCCCTGGGGCTGTCGGCCCGGCGATCCGGAGACGCCCGAACAGGTCACCTTCGACTTCGATCCCGACGAGGGGTTGGATTTCGAAGCGGTCATCGCGGCGGCCAAGACGGTGCGAAAGACGCTGGAGGCCAAGGGGCTGAACCCCTTCGTCAAGACGACCGGCGGCAAGGGGCTGCATGTCGTGGTTCCGATCCGTTCCGACGGCCGCAGCCGGATCGAATGGGACCGATGCAAGGCCTTCGCCAAGGCCGTGGCCGAAGAGCTGCGACGCGCCGATCCCGACCGGTTCACCACCACCCTGGCCAAGAAGGCGCGCGGCGGAAAGATCTTCATCGACTATCTGAGGAACGGCCGGATGGCGACGGCGGTCGCCCCCTGGTCGGTGCGGGCGCGGCCGGGCGCGGGCATCGCCTTCCCCCTGTCCTGGGGGCAGGTCAAGGCGGGCCTGGACCCCAAGGCCTTCACCCTGCACGACGCCCCGGCCCTGCTGAAGAAGCCCGATCCGTGGAAGGACTTCAGGGCCGGCGAGGTCAGCTTGCGGCCCGTGCTGAAGGCGATGGGGCTTTAAGAACGGTGGTGGTGAATAGTGCTGGTGAATAGTGCTAGTGCTGGTGAGCAAGGCATGAGCAGTGGAATTGTCCGCTAGTCCGCGCCCAGACCGCCTCTTGCTCACTAGCACTATTCACTAGCACCCATCCCCGCTCGCCGCCTCAAGCCGCCGTCTTGCGCGTCGTCGGCTTCTTCTTGGCGGCAGCCTTCTTCTTGGGCTTGGCGTCGGTCGCAGAGCCCTTGAGGCTGTTGCGCAGAGCCTCCATCAGGTCGATCACATTGGTGTCGTCGGGCTCGGGCGCCTCGACCACCGACTTGCCGCCCTTCTGCTTGGCCTTGACCATCTCGCGCAGGGCCTCGTCATAGCGGTCCTTGAAGTCGGTCGGGTCGAAGTCCGTCTCCTTCTGGGCGATGATCCGGCTGGCGATCTCGACCATGTCCTTGTCCGCCTTGACCGAGGGAATGTCGTCGAAATAGTCCTCGGCGGGCCGCACCTCGTCATGCGCCCGCAGGGAATAGGCCACCAGCCCCTTGCCGCGCACCTCCAGGGCCAGCTGCCGTTCCCGCCCGCGCAGGACCAGGGTCCCAATCGCGATCTTGCCCGCCGACTTCATCGCGTCGCGGATGACGGCGAAGGCCTCGGCCCCCACGCCCTTTTCCGGCACGACATAGAAGGGGTCGTCCCAGTACAGACGGTCGATCTCGTCCTCGTCCACGAAGCTGTCGATACAGATGGTTCGGGTGGTCTCCAGCTTGACCTTGTCGAAGTCGGCGTCGTCGAACAGGACATATTCGTCCTTGGCCACCTCATAGCCCTTGACCAGATCCGACCGTTCGATCGGGCCGGTGTCGGGGTCGGTCGGCACCATGCGGATGCGGTTGTTGGTCTCGGGATTGATCAGGTGGAAGCTGACGTGGGCGTTGGAGGCGGTGGCGGTGTAGAGGGCGACCGGACAGGTCACCAAGGACAGTTTCAAATGCCCCTGCCAGGTGGGTCGTGCGGCCATGATCGTCTCCTCGCCTCGGGTTCGGTGACCTAACGCCGCAGGCCTGCGACCGTTTCCGCGCGGAACCGGGCGGCCTGTCGCACCTTTCCGATGTGAAGCTTGCAGCAAGGGCGGGGCGCATGCGGCCGACCAGACCATACCGATGAACCCGACCCCGACCCCCGTTTCGGGCTGGGCGCCCTATTGCGGCCCCGCGCCCGCCGCCGGCGACTGGCGCTGGAACCTGGACCCCGTCCTGCTTCTGATTATGGCCGGGGCCACGGCCCTGATCCTGATGCGGACGCACGGTCGGTCGCGGAGCCTGGGCCTGGCCGCCATGGCCGTGCTGGGCGTCAGCTTCGTCTCGCCCCTGTGCGCCCTCAGCTCCGCCCTGTTTTCGGCCCGGACCGTGCATCACGTCCTGCTGGTCACGGTCGCCGCCCCCCTGCTGGCCGAGATGCTGCCGAGACGGCGACACGGGTCTCTGGCCCTGGCGACCTTCGTCCAGGCGGCAGTGCTGTGGGTGTGGCATGCGCCCGCCGCCTATGGCGCCGCCCTGTCGAGCGACCTGGTCTATTGGATCATGCAGCTCAGCCTTCTGGCCTCCGCCGTCTGGTTCTGGGCGGCGGCGCGGGCGGCCAGCGCGCCTGCGGCGGTGGTCGGCCTGTTGGCGGCCATGCTGGCGATGGGGCTCTTGGGCGCGGTCCTGACCTTCGCCGGCCAGGCCGTCTATGCGCCCCACGCCTATACGACCCTGGCCTGGGGCCTGACCCCGCTGGAGGACCAGCAGGCGGCGGGGCTGATCATGTGGGCGCCGGCGGCGGGCCTCTATCTGCTGGCGGCCCTGTGGCGGCTGGGCCGGATGCTGGGGCCGGACCTTCCCGCCGAGGCCGGGGTGCGTCCGGCGTGATCGAGAAACTCTTCACCCAACTGCTGGAATGGGCGGCGGGCCACCATGACGAAGGCCGATATTCGCCGGTCGGCATCCTGTTTCACTGGGTCATGGCCGCCCTGGTGATCTTTCAGCTGGGCTGGGGCTGGTGGATGGGGCGTCAGCCGGTCGGCGGTCAGATGCTGGCCGCCTATGATCTGCATTTCGCCGTGGGCGTCCTGATGCTGATCCTTGTGATCGGCCGCCTGTCCTGGCGGCTGCTGGCGCCCGACCTGATCAATGACGCCGACAAGCCGGGGTGGGAGAGCTGGGCCGCCCACGTCACCCACTATGTCTTCTACATCTGCCTGTTCGGCCTGCCCCTGTCGGGCTGGGCCATGATCTCGGCGACGGACCGGACGCGCGAACTGGAGACGCTGGGCTTCATCCCCTGGCCCCTGCTGCCGTTCCAGGACCTGTCTAACAGCCAGCTATGGGCGATCGAGGCGGCGGCGGAATGGATGCATTGGGGGCTGGTGGTCACCCTGCTGCTGATGATCCCCATCCACGCCGGGGCCGCCCTCAAGCACCATCTGATCGATCGGGACGACGTGTTTCACGCGATGCTGCCGGTCGTGCCGCTGCGTCGACGGAAGCGGACCCGGTGGCAGAGGCGCTGGCGGGCGCTGGAGAAGCAGGTTGCGCGGACAGCCAAAGCCCTATGGCGCGGACTTCTGGGTCCGAAAGCGGTTTGACGGCGGCGGCCATGACGCCGCGCGGATCGTTGCGGCGTTCGCCCGACTTCCACCGCTCCATCTGTTCGACCAGATAGGGGTAGGGCTGGCCCGCGATCTGAGGATTGCCGCCCAGGCCGGTTCCTTCGCCGTTCAAGCCGTGACAGGCGGCGCAGGCCACCACGCCGCGCGCAGGATCGCCTCTCAGATAGACCGACGGCGCAGGGGCGGCGGCGTTCCGTTCCGTCGGCGGGATCGGCAGGGCGGCGTAATAGGCCGCCACCTCGCGTCGGCTTCTCTGATCCAAGGCCTTGGCGATGCGCGTCATCTGGTCGTCGGCCCTGAGGCCCGAGGCGTAGTCCTCCATCTGTTTCTGCAGATAGCCGATGTCCAGGCCCGCCAGGCGCGGCGCGGCGGCCCCGTCGCCGCCGCCGTCCAGGCCGTGACAGGTGAAACAGGCGTTGGCCGCACCGCCGGCGCCGCCGCTGAGGGCGATGACTTCGCCATTGGCCGAAAGAACGCGGTCGGTGTCGGTCGCCGCCGCCTCGCATCCGGCCAGCAGCATCAGGAGCATCAGAGGGGCAAGGGGCGCGCGCACCTGCATCCAACCCCCGCCTACGGCCCCGGTTCCGAAGGCGCCGCCCGACGGAGACGCCATGTCGCAGCCGGGGAACTTCCTCGTCCTGGGGGGATTGGTCTGGTGAAGCTTTCGAGGCCTGGCCCGAGGCGATTCAGGGCGGGGGACCGGGCGGCGATGAGATGGGGCGGACAGGGCGAGGCAGGGCGGACCGCCGCCGCGGCTCTGCTCGCGCTCGCCTCGGCGGGCCTCAGCGCCTGCGTCGACAAGGCGGATCAGCCCCGGCCGGTGGCCCAGGGCGATCCGGCGCGCGGCCTGGCGGTCATCGAGGCCGTCGGTTGCGCCGCCTGCCACACGATTCCCGGCGTCGCCTGGCCCGAAGGCCGCAGCGGCGGCGACCTGGCGGGCTTCGGGGCGCGCCCCTTCATCGCCGGGCGCCTGCCGAACCAGCCCGGCGTCCTGACCCGCTGGCTGATCGACGCGCCGTCCCTGGATCCCGGAACCGCCATGCCCCCCATGCCCCTGAACCACGCCCAAGCCCGCGACGTCGCGGCCTATCTGTATACGCTCGATGACGACTGAACCGACGCCGGGAACCGCGGGCTGGCCCCCGCCTGTGCTGGACCCGGCCGGCCCCTTCGCCGGGCCGATCGAGGTGGTGGCCTGGGTGCTGTTCGTCATGGCGGCGGTGGTGATGACCGTGGTGCTGATCGCCCTGGGGATCGCCCTGTTCGGCCCCCGGCGGTGGAAGCGGCGGGTCAGCGGCGAGCGTCTGGTCTGGATTGGCGGCCTGGCCTTTCCGATCGTGGTTCTGACCGGCCTTCTGATCTACGGCCTGACCACGACCGCGCGGGTCGCCGAGGCGCCGCGACCTGGCGAGATGCGGGTCCGCGTCACCGGCGAGATGTGGTGGTGGCGGGTCGCCTATCTGGACGACCAGGGGCGCGAAATCCTTCAGGACGCCAATGAGGTCCATATCCCCGCCGGTCAGCCCGTGGTGTTCGAGCTGGAAAGCGCCGACGTGATCCACAGCTTCTGGGTTCCGCGCCTGGGCGGCAAGACCGACATGATCCCCGGCCGGCGCAACTTCATGCGGCTGCAGGCCGATCAGCCGGGAACCTACGGCGGCCAGTGCGCCGAATACTGCGGCGGGCCCCATGCGCTGATGGGGCTGGTCGTGGTGGCCCATACGCCCCAGGAATTCGCCGCCTGGCGCGCGCGTCAGGCCGGGCCGGCCGTAGCCCTGGATGCGGCCGCGCCGACCGCCGCAATGATCGCGCGCGGCCGCGACGTCTTCGTCGCCTCCGGCTGCGGCGCCTGCCACACCATTCGGGGAACCGAGGCCAATGGTTTGGCCGGTCCCGACCTGACCCATGTCGGCTCCCGCCAGACGATCGGGGCGGGCATATTGCCGAACAATCAGGGCACTCTGGCGGGCTGGATTTCGGACAGCCAAGGGATCAAGCCCGGCAACCGCATGCCCTCCTATCCGGTCCTTACGGGCCAGGACCTGCGCGCCGTCTCGGCCTATCTGGACAGTCTGAAATGAGTTCGGAAACCGGGTTCGATCCCGAACTCTATAAACGCTTGCCGAGCCGCGACCCCCGCCCCGAGGGCGAGCTGGAGCAGCTGGAACAGGTCTGGTGCGCGCCGCGAAAGCCGTGGGAATGGGTCACGGCGATCAACAACAACTATATCGGCGTCTATTACGTCGGCGCGGCCATGCTGTTCTTCGTGCTGGCCGGGGTTCTGGCCCTGTTGATGCGGACCCAGCTGGCCCTGCCGATGACGGGCTTCTTGGCCCAGGAGACCTACAATCAGATCTTCACCATGCACGGCACGGTGATGATGTTCCTGTTCGCCGTGCCGGCGGTCGAGGCCCTGGGGGTGCTGCTGCTGCCCCAGATGCTGGGGGCGCGCGACCTGCCGTTCCCGCGTCTCAGCGCCTACGCCTTCTGGGCCTATCTGATCGGTGGATTGTGTTTCTTCTGCTCCCTCTTCTTCGGCCTGGCGCCGAACGGGGGCTGGTTCATGTATCCGCCCCTGACCTCCATGGCCTATTCGCCGGGGATCAACGCCGACTTCTGGCTCCTGGGCATCGGCTTCATCGAGATTTCGGCCATCGCCGGCGCCATCGAGATCATCGTCGGGGTTCTGAAGACGCGGGCGCCCGGCATGACCCTGGACAAGCTGCCGATCTTCGCCTGGGCCATGCTGATCTTCGCCTGTATGATCATCATCGCCTTCCCGTCGATCATCCTGTCGACCCTGCTGCTGGAGTTGGAGCGGGCGCTGGGCTGGCCCTTCTTCGACGCCGCGCGGGGCGGCGATCCGATGCTGTGGCAGCACCTGTTCTGGTTCTTCGGCCACCCGGAGGTCTACATCATCTTCCTGCCGGCGGCGGGCGCCATGTCCACCATCATCCCGGCCGTGGCCCAGACCCGGCTGGTGGGACACAGGCTGGTGGTCCTGGCCATGCTGGCGACGGGCTTCATCAGCTTCGGCGTCTGGGCGCACCACATGTTCGCCACCGGCATGCCTCAGATCTCGATCAACTATTTCAGCGCCGCCTCCATGGCCGTCAGCGTGCCGGCGGGGGTTCAGGTCTTCGCCTGGATCGCCACCCTGGCGGCGGGGAAGATGCGGTTCAACACGCCCGGCCTGTTCGCCGTCGGGGGGCTGGTCATCTTCGTCATGGGCGGCCTGACGGGGGTGATGGTCGCCATGGTCCCCTTCGACTGGCAGGCCCACGACAGCTATTTCATCGTCGCCCATCTGCACTACGTCCTGATCGGCGGCATGGTGTTCCCGCTGTTCGCCGCCATCTACTATTGGACGCCCATGTCCAGCGCCCGGCCGCTGAGCGAGCGGTGGGGCAGGTGGGTGTTCTGGCTGATGTTCGTCGGTCACAACGTGACCTTCCTGCCCATGCATCTGACCGGACTGATGGGGATGCCGCGGCGGGTCTACACCTATCTGCCGGATCGGGGCTGGGACCTGCCCAATATGATCTCGACCGTCGGCGCCTTCCTGTTCGGCCTGGCGGTGCTGATCTGGGTGGTGGACATGATCCGCAACTTCCGCCCCTTCGGTCGGCGCGAGGCGGGCAATGTCTTCAACGGGCCGGGGCTGGAGTGGCTGCCGGCCGGCCTCTATTCGCTACGGTCGATCCCGGTGATCAAGAGCCTCTATCCCGGCTGGGAACAGAAGGGTCTGGCCGAGGACGTCAAGGCCGGCCGCTATTTCCTGCCCGGCGCCCCGCGCGGCGAGCGCGAGACCATCGTCACCAGCCCGCTGAACGCCGAACCCCAGTATCTGCTGCAAATCCCCCGGCCCTCCAGCTGGCACGTCTGGGGGGCGGTGTTTACGGCGGGCTTTTTCCTGATCCTGACCATCCAGGCCTATCTGGCTTCGGTGATCAGTGGAATTCTGGCCGTCTATTGCATCCTCAAATGGTGCTGGAAGCTGGACCGGCCGGACCGGCCGGACCGGCGCGAGGGCGGGGCGGCTGTGGTGGACGTTGGGGCGGGCGTGCGCCTGCCGACCTATGTCTCGGGCCCGACCAGCCACGGCTGGTGGGCCATGGTCATCACCCTGATCGTCGCCGGCATGGTCGCGGTGATGGCCGGCTTCTCCTACGTCTTCCTGTGGAGCCGTCGTCCCGATCTGTGGCAGGCGCCGCCGGAGACGGGGTCTCTGATCCAGGTCGTCGGCCTTTGCGCGGCGGCGGCGCTGCTGGCCTGGGCCGCGCTGAGGGTCCTGGCGCTGGACCGGCCGCGCAGCGGGGTGATCGCCGCCGTCCTGATGCTGCTGGCGGGCTTGGCGATCGGGGCGGGCTGGGCGGTCGAGGCGTCCGCCTGGTGGGGGGCGGGCCTGCGTCCCCAGGCCAGCGGCCAGGGGGCGACCGTCTTCGCCCTGATCGCCTGGCAGGGGCTGTTCGCGGCCATCTGCGCCATCATGGCGGTCTTCGCCCTGATGCGCTGGGTGTTCGGCCTGCTGTCGGCCCGGAGGCCGGCGACCTATCAGCTGATCGCCCTGTTCATCGGTTTTTCCGCCGCGCAAGGGGCGGCCGCCGCCCTGTTGACCCATCTGTTCCCGGGAGGCTGACATCGGACGCTGGCTGATCCTGACGGGCGGGCTGCTGATCTGGGCAGCCCATTTCCTGGGCGTCTATCTGATCTCGTCCACGGCGGACGTGGTGGCGACGGCCGAGGCGCCCCTGTGGCGCCTGATCGGCGGGGGATTCAGCCTGGCCTGTCTGGCGGGCGAGGCGGGGCTCGCCCTGTTGATCCTGAAGACCCGTCGGGGATTCGAGCCGGCCATCGGCGTCGGCGGCTGTTTCATCGGCGGCGTCGGGGTGGTGTTTCAGACCCTGCCCCTGCTGCTGATCTGAGCCCTTCAGGGCGCCGACCAGCCCTTGACCGTCACCACCGCCGCGCGCGGATCGGCGTCGAACCGCATATAGGCGGTCGCATGGCCGCGGCCGGGCACATAGTCCAGGGTGGCGGTCGCGGTCTGGTCGCCTGCCACGGCCTCGACATCGACCCCGGCGGCGGTTTCGTCGCCGTCATTGACCACCTTGATCTCGGCCACATGGCCGTGGGCGGTGGTCTCGACCCTCTCGATCCGCGCGCTCAGGGTCGCCGGGGCGGCGGGTTGCACGGCCTCCCACACGATCACCCCGACGGCGGCCAGGGTCACCACCCCGCCCAGAGCGGCCATGGCGGTCTGCAAAAGCGGGCGGGGCGGGGCGGTTTTTCGGCGCGTGGCTCGGTTCATCGGATCAGACCAGCAGACGGGCGGCGGCCGCGCCGATCGCGGCGGGAAAGCCCAGGACCGCCGTCGCCTGGACCACCCCGGCCAGAGAATGCCCTTCGATCCGCCCAAAGACGAACAGGGCGAACAGGCTGACCCCCAGGGCGATGGCGTAGCCGGGCAGGGTGAAGTGGAAGAAGGCGTGGGCCGGTCGATCCGCCTCTTCCTGACCGGCGAAGCCCGCGCGAAAGACGATGAGGTGCAGCAGCAGGATCGACACGCCCATCAGCCCCAGGACGTTGAGGGCGCCGGCCTTGTAGGCGATCAGGATCATTTCCTCGGTGGGGGCGACGTTCAGGGCGAAGAACAGGGCGCCGGCCGCCATCAGAAACAGCTCCCCGACATAGGAGGCCTGATCCTCCTGGGTCTCGCCGCCGTCCGCGTCGCCGCTTAACTGGCGCCGGGCCAGCAGGGCGCCCATGGCGCCCGGAACGGCCTGAAGCGCAATCCTGCCCAGGGCTTCACGCGGGGGATCGCCCCATCGGACCACGCCGAACAGGCTCAACAGCACGCCGGCGGTCAGGAAGCCGACCGCCAGGGCGACGGCCGTGTCCATCAGATCGTTCACCAGCCCCCGCCGGTCGGAGAAGCCCGCATAATAGGCAAGGCCGTAAAGCAGGGGCAGGCCGGCGACGATGAAGGCCAGCAGCCGGCCCCGGTCCATGGCCACGCCCTGCTCCCACATCTCCATCGTCATCAGCAGCGGGATGCTGAACACCAGGGCGCCCCCGAACGCGCGGCCCAGGTCGCGCAGATAGGCGCGTTCTCGGCTCAGATCGATCAGGGCGGCGACGCTCATCTTCCGCCAACGTCCGAAGCGGCGCCTTGGCTCCGAACGTCAGGCTTCAGCGCGCGCCCAGCCGCTCCAGCAGATCGGCGGCGAAGCTGGACAGGGTGTCGTCGCGCGCTCCCATGACCAGGACGCGGTCGCCGGGCCGGGCCATTTCGACGATGCGGTCTCCGCAGGCCGCACGGTCGGGCAGGGCCTCGGCCTGGCGGCCGGCCTCGCGCACCCCTTCAGCGATGGCCTCGCTGCCGACGCTGCGGTCGGTGGTTCCGCCGTAATAGACCGGCTCGGGCATCAACAGGACGTCGTCTTCGCGCATCAGGCCGACGAAACCGTCGATGAACTCCCGCCGCATCAGCTTTAAGGGGCCGAAGCCGTGGGGCTGGAACAGGATCAGCAGACGCCCGTCGAAGGCGTGCAGCGTCTTCAGGGTGGCGGCGATCTTGTCGGGGTTGTGGGCGAAGTCGTCGATGACGGTGACGGCGTTGACGGTCCCGACCACCTCCATTCGCCGCCGAATGCCGGCGAAGCTTTCCAGGGCCTTGACCGCCTCGGCCGTCGAGACGCCCAGGGCCTTGACCGCGCCGAGCGCCGCAAGCGCATTGGCGACATTGTGGGCGCCGGGCACGTTCAGCGTGACGTCGAACTCGCTCCAGCCCTCGATCAGGCGGAACCGCATGCCGGTCGGCTGGGGCTGAAGGTCGTGGGCGGACAGGTCGGCCGCCTCTTCGCCCAGGGCGAAGGTGATCGCCTTTCCGGGCGCGAGTTCCTGCGCCAGGGCCGCCGTCTCGGGATTGTCCAGGTTCAGCACCGCCGTGGCCGCCCGCTGGACGAAGCCGCCGAACAGGTCGCGCAGCTCCTCCATCAACTTGTGGTCAAGCGAGATGTTGGAGACGACCGCCACGGTCGGGACGTAACGGGCGATCGAGCCGTCCGATTCATCGACCTCGGACACGAACAGATCCGACCCGCCGATCAGGGCGCTGGCGAACGGATGGTCGGCGTCGGCGAAATTCTTCATCACCGCCCCGTTCATGACGGTCGGATCGCGGCCGGTCTGGTGCAGGATCCAGGCGATCATGCCGGTGATGGTGGACTTGCCGCTGGTGCCCGCCACCCCGATCGAGGTCGGGGCGGCGTTGAACAGCTCGCTGAGCAGTTCGGGCCGGGTCTTGATCGCCGCCCCGACGCGGCGGGCCGCGCCGATGTCGGGCACCGTGTCCTCGACCGCGCCGGTGGCGACCACGATCTGATCGGGCCGGGTGACGCCCGATCCGTCCTGAGGGTGCAGGGTCACGCCGTGGGCGCGCAGCCAGTCGAACTTCTCGGGCGTGCGGCCCTGGTCCAGCGCCCGGTCCGAGCCCTCGATCCGGCCGCCCTGGGCCTGGACGATCAGGGCCAGGGGCAGCATGCCCGACCCGCCGATGCCGCAGAAGAAATAGGAGGCGTCTTGGTTCATGCCCCCTTAGAACAGGGGATCGGGCCGATCCGCCAGAGGCGGATCGCAATTTCGACGAAGAAGACGGGCGTGAACGCAAACACCTTCAAGATCGGCGTGGTCTGCGCCAGTTCCCGCTTTTCAAAGGAGCGGGCCGAGGCCGTCGAACAGTGGATGGCCGAACATCACCCGGATCGCGACGTGGCTGTGGTCTTCCACCCCGCCTGCTTCTTGAAGCACGGTCACTTCGCGGGGGACGACCGGGCGCGGGCCGAGGCCCTTATCGAGTTCGCCAATGATCCGCGCATCGACGCCGTCTGGTTCGCCCGCGGCGGCTATGGCTCTTGCCGCATCGCCGAGGCGGTGATCCCCCGGCTGAACGCGGTGGCGCGCAAGAAGCGCTATCTGGGCTATTCCGACGCGGGCAGTCTGTTGGCTGGCATGTACCGGGCCGGATTCGAACATCTGGCCCATGGGCCGATGGCTTCGGATTCGGTGCGGGACGATGTGACGGCTAAAGGCGCCCTGGCCTGGCTGACCACGGGCCGGACGGACTGGATCGAGCCGTCCCTGGCCGCCGACCCGCGTCCCGCCGTCGCCTTCAACCTGACCATCATCGACCAGCTCGTCGGCACGGCGCTGGAGCCGGATCTGACCGGCCATGTCCTGATGCTGGAGGAGGTGTCGGAGGCCGCCTATCGGATCGACCGGATGATGTTTCACTTGACGGGTCAGGCTTCTATCAGAAGCGTGGCTGGAATTCGCCTGGGGCGTGTTTCCGATGTCACGCCAAACGATCCTGATTTCGGCCAGACTCCGGAGGAGATCGTTCGATACTGGTGCCTGAGATCGGGCATAGACTACCTGGGCTCCGCTGATATCGGGCACGATACGGCCAATAAGGTGGTGCCCTTTGGACCTCGCCGCTGAAAAGCCGTTGCGACGCGAAAGACACAGTCCGGCCATGATCCGCATCACGCCGGTCGCCGGCCTCTCGACAGCCGACGCCGTCGAACGTCAGATGAAGGTCCGCGAGGCGTTAGGACTTCGTTAGCCAAGGCGTTGGGGGACGCTGCGGCTTACGCCTTCTGCGATGCGGCGGTTCGTTCGGCTATCGGGGGATGCCCGGACGAACCGCCTGATCGTCCCGAACATCGACGGAACCTGTCGCAAGGCTTATGGATCGTCGTGTGCGTTTCGACGAAAGATTCATCGATGAACTGAAGGCCCGCCTTCGGCCGTCCGACGTGATCGGGCGGACGGTGAAGCTCAAGCGGCAGGGCCGCGAGTATGTCGGCCTGTCGCCCTTTTCGAAGGAGAAGTCGCCGTCCTTCTTCGTCAATGACGACAAGGGCTTCTTCCACGACTTCTCGTCCGGCAAACACGGCGACATCATCTCCTTCCTGCAGGAGACCGAGCGGCTGAGCTTCGTCGAAGCGGTGCAGCGGCTGGCGGGCGAGGCGGGCATGCAACTGCCGGCCGAAGACCCCAAGGAGGCCGAGCGCGAGCAGAAGCGCTTAGGCCTGTCCGAGTGGATGGACCTGGCCCAGAAATGGTTCGCCGCCAATCTGCGCCGCACGCCGGGCAAGGCGGCGCGCGAATATCTTGAGAAGCGCGGCCTGCCCGAGGATCAGTGGGAGCGGTTCGGCCTGGGCTATGCGCCCAATGACCGCGAGGGGCTGAAACAGGCCCTGGTCCAGCGCGGGGCGCGGCCGGCCGAACTGGTCGAGGCCGGGCTGCTGATCGCGCCGGACAGCGGCGGCCAGCCCTATGACCGGTTCCGCGACCGGTTGATCTTCCCCATTCTGGACGCGCGCGGGCGGATCGTCAGCTTCGGCGGCCGGGCCATGAACCCCGACGACCGGGCCAAATATCTGAACGGGCCGGAAAGCCCGCTGTTTCACAAGGGCTCCACCCTCTACGGCCTGCCTGAGGCGCGGCGCATTCTGGGGGCCGAGAGCCGGAACGACCAGCCGATCATCGTGGTCGAGGGCTATATGGACGTCATCGCCTGCCAGCGCGCGGGCCTGCCGGCCGTGGCGCCCATGGGCACGGCCCTGACCGAAGAACAGATGGAGCGGCTGTGGCGTGTCAGCCATGAGCCGGTGCTCTGTTTCGACGGGGATGCGGCGGGCCTGCGGGCCGCCTATCGCGCCATCGAGCGGTCGTTGCCGCTGCTGAAGCCGGGGCGGTCGTTCCGTTTCGCCCTCCTCGGCGGAGGCCAGGACCCCGACGACATCCTGCGCGACAAGGGGGCGCCGGCCCTGCGCCAGGCCCTGGCCGAGACCCATGGTTTCGCCGAGGTCCTGTTCCGCCGCGAACAGGATGTGGAGCCGCTGGACACGCCCGAGCGCAAGGCCGGCTTCAAGGCGCGGCTGCGGGCGGCGGCCGGCGCCATTCAGGACAGGGATCTGGCCGAACAGTATCGCCGCGATCTGTTCGATCGGTTCGACGCCCTGTTTCCCCGCAACCCTCCGCGGGCGCCCTGGACGCCGGGGCAGGGGCGGGGCCGTTTCGGCCCGCCGCCGAAGCTGGGCCAGACGGTCGAGGGGGCCCAGGCCATGCAGTCGCTGTTCCGCGCCGTCAGTCCGGTGGCGGCGGCCCTGGCCTATGCCGCCATCGACGACATCGAGCGGCTGGACGATCATCTGGAAGAAGTCAGCGTCCAGGGATTTGGCGACGCAGCCCTGGAGGGGTTGGCCCAGGAGCTGGTGCGGCTGCGGCTGTCGGGTCAGGCGTCGGACGCAGCCGTGGTGCGGCATCGGCTGCGTGACTCCGGCTTTGATCCGCTGTTGAAAGAGATCGAGAAGGCGGCGTCCAAGTCCGGCGCCTCCTTCCTGTCGTCCGATCTCCCCGTGGCCGAGGCGCGCGCCCAATGGCTGAAGGTGTTCGGCCTGATGACCCATCTCGCCGCCCTGTCGCGCGCCATAGAGACGGCGAAACAGGACCTGGGCCAGGGGACGGGCATCGAGGCTCTGATCCGGCTGAAGGCCGAGCGGGACGCCATCACCCGCTCGTTCGCGGCCCCCGACTTCTGGGCGACCCTGGTTTGAGCCGCGCCGATTGGCGGGTTTGACGATCTGGAGTAGTCTCGCCCCATGGATGGCTCCCAACCCGTCAGGATCACCCGCGAAGGCGACCATCAGGTCGTCCACCTGCCGAGCGGCGTCGCCGTTCCGGCGGACGCGGTGGTGCGTCAGGACGGGGAGCGGCTGATCATCGAGAAGGCCGGGCCGTCGATGGGGTCTTCCGCCCGTCTTCTGGCGGTGCTCGCGACTCTGCAGCCGATTGATGAGCGTCTCGACCCCTTCGATGATCAACCGCCTGAACCGGTGGATCTTTGAGCGGCTATATGCTGGACACCAACGCGGTGTCGGACCTGATGTATGATCCGATCGGCCCCGTCGGTCAGCGACTGGCCCTTCTGGGCCCCGTGGGCGTCTGCGTCAGTCTGATCGCCGTGGCGGAACTCCGCTTCGGGGCTTGCAAATCCGGTTCTCCCAGGATTGCGATGCAGTTGGAACGCGTGCTGTCAGGATTGGCGGTGAAGGCCTGGGACGCCCCGGCGGATCGCCTCTATGGGGAGGTTCGCGCGGAACTTCAGCGTTCGGGCCGCTTGATCGGCGCCAACGACCTGCTGATCGCCGCCCACGCCTTGGCGCTGGACTGCATCCTCGTCACCGACAATGAGCGGGAGTTTTCCCGCGTTCCGGGTCTGCGCGTCGAAAACTGGTTGCGCGAGCCCTAGGGCGGCCTTGACTCCGCCCGCTTGCGACGCCATCTGGCGCAATCGGATCATGACGCCTTAGTGCGCGAGGTCGAGAAGGCGGCGGCGAAGTCCGGCGCGCCATTCCTGGCCGCAAATGCGCCCCTCGCCGAGGCAAGGGTCCGATGGTCGCAGGCGTTTGACGACGCCTCGGTCCCGGCGCGAGAGGCGTCGGGGCGGGATGAGGGGGTTCCGTCGGCGGCAGCTGCGCGGGATGCGCTTCGCCGTGCGACCAAAGCCGGGACGATTTGGGAAGACAGCGCGGGCGCGTAACCTTACGCCTCGCCAGGCATTGTATTTTCGCCGGGGTGGACTGATCACCCCTCCGGCCGGAGACAGACTGACTATGAATGCACAGACCGAGACGCAGGACGCCGAGGTTACGACCGACGGGCCCCTGCTCGATCTGACCGACGCCGGCGTCAAGAAATTCATCAAACAGGCCAAGGCGCGCGGCTATGTGACGATGGAGGAGCTGAACAAGGTCCTGCCGTCCGAGGAAGTCACCCCGGACGCCATCGAAGACACCCTGGCCATGCTGTCGGAAATGGGCGTCAACGTCGTCGAGGCCGAGGAGGACGCGCAGGAGCAGCAGTCCACCGACGTCGCCGCCGCCGCCTCCACCGGCGTGTCCGAGACCCCCGCCAAGGCCGCCTATGACCGCACCGACGACCCAGTGCGGATGTATCTGCGCGAGATGGGTTCGGTCGAACTCTTGAGCCGCGAGGGCGAGATCGCCATCGCCAAGCGGATCGAGGCCGGCCGCGACGCCATGATCTCGGGTCTGTGCGAAAGCGCCCTGACCTTCGAGGCCATCATGGTCTGGCGCGACGAGCTGGAGAACAACCGCATCCTGCTGCGCGAGGTCATCGACCTGGACGCCACCTACGGCGTGCTAAACCCTTCATCCCTGCCGGGCGCCGCCCCGGCTGAAGGCGAAGAGGAGGAAGACGTCGAAGAAAAACAAGCTGCTGAGGATAAGCCGGAGTCCGACGACGAGGACGACGACGACTTTGACGACGGCGGCGGCATGTCGATCTCGGCTCTGGAGGCCGAGCTGCGCGACGGGGTGATGGAGGTTCTGAACGCCATCGCCGCCGACTTCGGCGCCTTCCGTGCGTTGCAGGACAAGCTGGTCCAGGCCCGGCTGAAGGGCGAGACCCTGAGCGCCAAGGACGAAAAGACCTACCAGACCCTGACGACGACCATTTCGGATCGTCTGAAGACGATGAAGTTGAACAACAACCGCATCGAGGCCCTGGTCGAGCAGCTGTATGCGATCAACAAGCGCCTGATTGGTCTGGAAGGCCGTCTGCTGCGTCTGGCCGACAGCTACGGCATTTCGCGGCCTGAGTTCCTGAAGGCCTATTTCGGCTCCGAACTGGACCCGACCTGGACCGACCGGATCAAGGACCAGGGCGTGCGCTGGACCAAGTTCAGCGAGAACGAAGCCGGCCAGATCGCGACCATCCGCGCCGACGTCGCCGCCGTGGCCCTGGAGGCCGGCCTGCCGATCGACGACTATCGCCGCATCGTCCAGACGGTGCAGAAGGGCGAACGCGAAGCGCGGCAAGCCAAGAAGGAAATGGTCGAGGCCAACCTGCGCCTCGTCATCTCCATCGCCAAGAAATACACCAACCGCGGCCTGCAGTTCCTGGACCTGATCCAAGAGGGCAACATCGGCCTGATGAAGGCGGTCGACAAGTTCGAATACCGCCGCGGCTACAAGTTCTCGACCTACGCCACCTGGTGGATCCGTCAGGCGATCACCCGCTCGATCGCCGACCAGGCGCGCACCATCCGCATCCCGGTGCACATGATCGAGACGATCAACAAGATCGTCCGCACCAGCCGCCAGATGCTGCACGAGATCGGCCGCGAGCCGACCCCGGAGGAGCTGGCCGAGAAGCTGGCCATGCCGCTGGAGAAGGTGCGCAAGGTCCTGAAGATCGCCAAGGAGCCGATCAGCCTGGAGACCCCCATCGGGGACGAAGAGGATTCGCACCTGGGCGACTTCATCGAGGACAAGAACGCCGTCCTGCCGATCGACGCCGCCATCCAGTCGAACCTGCGCGAGACCACCACCCGCGTCCTGGCGTCGCTGACGCCGCGCGAGGAACGGGTGCTGCGCATGCGCTTCGGCATCGGCATGAACACCGACCATACGCTGGAAGAAGTCGGCCAGCAGTTCTCGGTGACGCGCGAACGGATCCGTCAGATCGAGGCCAAGGCCCTGCGCAAGCTGAAACACCCCAGCCGGTCGCGCAAGCTGCGGTCCTTCCTGGACAGCTGAAGACGATCAGGGGCGGCGCCGAAAGGGCCGCCCCTTCTTCGTTCAGCGGGCGGGCTCGACCAGGGCGGCGACGATGCGCCGGACCAGGGGCAGGATCAGCAGCAGGACCGGGAAGGCGATCAGCCAGGATAGGCCCCAGGCCTGCATCCAGGCGGCGGGAAAGGCCGGGACGACGCCCAGGGTTCGAGCGGTGGCGATGGCCGAGACCACGAAGGTCATGATCAGCGACAGGATCAGCGGCATGACGAGACCGGCGTAACGCGCGGGCAGGCGTCGGAACCGGACGACGGCGGGATGAGGGTGCATGGTTGCGTCTCTCTTTAAATCAGGTCTTCGGCGCGGGCATCCGCCGGACGAACCGGCCCCGGCCGAAGACCGGGATGGATGCGTTGCCTGACGTGAGACGCTTACGGCCGCCGAGGCGACGAGCGTCCTGTAGCAAGTTTGAGAGTGTTTCGCAACAATGGCGGCGCGGTCCCTCGCCCGCCGTTTTTGAATAGAGGACCGGATGGGCCGCAAACACGTCAATCTGGGCACGGCGCCGGCCAAGGCCGATCTGCCGCAGAAGGTCTGCGCCGCCTGCGGCCTGCCGTTCGTCTGGCGCAAGAAATGGGCGCGGGACTGGGATCGGGTGCGGTTCTGTTCCGACCGTTGTCGGGCCAAGGGCGTGTCGGAAGAGCGGCGATAGGCGGCTCTCCGCCTCGTGACCGGCGGACCCGGCGGGAATCGGCTAGGACCGGAGCCATGTCCTCGTCGCCTCGTCTGATGCGCCTTTGCGCCGGCCTTTCGGTCCTGCTGGTCTTGGCCGGCTGCGTCCGGCGCGCGCCGGAGCCCTTGCGGCCGTCGCCCTATCCGGGCCAGACGGCGGCGCCTCTCGTCGGGGGGCTGATCGACCGGCCGATCGACGGGGGCACCCAGGCGGCGGTGGTGCGCGAAGGCTCTGAGCTGGAGCGGTGCATGGCCCAGCTGACCGCGGCGCGGGTGCGGTTCAGCCCCGTGCCGGATCGGCAGAACTCGGCCGTCTGCGGCCTGAGACAGGGCGGGGTGCTGGGGCCGGACCTGGGGACGGTGGCGCGGATGGCGCCCGGCGACGTCGAGATGACCTGCCAGACCGCCCTGGCGCTGAGCGTCTGGCGGCGTCAGTCGCTGGAACCGGCGGCGCGCGAGATCCTGGGGTCGGACGTGGTCCAGATCGACCATATGGGCGCCTACGCCTGTCGCAATGTGAACAACGGCGTGGGCTCCAGCCGGATCAGCGCCCACGCCCAGGCGGCCGCCCTGGACTTCGCCGGGGTGCGGCTGAGGGACGGGCGGCGGATCACGGTGACGAAGGATTGGAGCGGCGACGCGCCCGAGGCCCGATTCCTGCGCCGTATCCGCGACGACGCCTGCCGCATCTTCGGAACAGTGCTGAGCCCAGACTACAACGCCGTCCATTTCGACCATCTGCATCTGGAAGCGACCGACACACGTTTCTGCCGCTGAGGCGGCGCCGAGTGGGGCCGTCGGCCGGGAGAGGCGCATGGCGAAACGGTTGAAGGTCTTCACCTGGTCGGACGGGTTTCACGCCTTCACGGTCGCGGTCAGCTCGCGGCCCAAGGCGCTGGAGGCCTGGGGCTCCAAACAGGATCTGTTCGCCACGGGCCTGGCCAGCGAACTGAGCGGCGGCCCCGACTATGAGGCGGCCGTAGCCGCTCCAGGCGAGGTGATCGAACGCGGCCTGGCCATCGACGTCGGCAAGATCAAGAAGGCGGCCGGACCGAAGAAGGCCGCCGGTCCTTCCAAGGCCCGGCGCGCCAAGATCCAGCGGCTGGAAGCCGAGCTTGAGACCCTGGACGCCGAACATCAGCAGGCGATGGCGGATCTGGCGGATCGGCTGAAGGCCTTGGAGGACGAACAGGCCGAGCGGGAGCGGACCCATGCAAAACGCCGCAAGGTCCTGACGGCGGCCCTGAAGGCGGCGCGCCGCTGAGCCCCTATGACTGGAAGATGGTTTCGAAACCGCCCCACATCATCCGCTTGCCGTCGAAGGGCATGTCCATCTCGGCGAAGCCGGGGTCGGTCTCCATCTGCGCCCAGCAGGCGTCGGCGGTGGCGCGGTCGGGCCAGGTGACCCAGGAGAAGACCACCACCTCGCCCGGCTCCAGCTTTACGGCCATGGGAAAGCTGGTCAGCTTGCCGTCGGGCACGTCCTCGCCCCAGGTCTCGACCTGGGACAGGGCGCCGTATTTCTGAAACAGGGGCCAGGAGGCCTGGGCGGACTTGACGTAGCGCGCCTTGTCCTCGGATTTCACGGGGGTCAGGAAGCCGGTCACATAGGTCATGGGGTCGTCCTTTGCTGAGGGTTCAGAGGTCGGCGACGGCGCGTTCCAGGGCCGCGACGTCGATCTTGATC
Source organism: Brevundimonas sp. GW822-FHT03E11 (assembly GCF_058801445.1). Classification (NCBI taxonomy): domain Bacteria; kingdom Pseudomonadati; phylum Pseudomonadota; class Alphaproteobacteria; order Caulobacterales; family Caulobacteraceae; genus Brevundimonas; species Brevundimonas sp. GW822-FHT03E11. The sequence goes on from NZ_JBXANG010000011.1 coordinate 42,860, forward strand.
ATCTCCATCATGGCCTGCATGGCGGCCTTGGCGCGGGCGGGATCGGGGTCGGTCGTCAGTTCCACCAAGCGCCGAGGCGTTATCTGCCACGACAGGCCCCAACGGTCCTTCAACCAGCCGCAGGCGTTCTCGCGGCCGCCGTCAGCGGTCAGGGCGTCCCACAGCCGGTCGGTTTCGGCCTGATCCTCGGTCATCACCATGAAGGAGACGGCCTCGGTGAAACGGAAGTTCGGCCCTCCGTTCAGGGCCAGATACTCACGGCCCGCCAGGACGAACTGCACCGTCAGGACCGAACCGGCCGGGCCGGACGGCGTGTCGACCGGCGAGCGGTTGACGGCGGTGATACGGCTGTCGGGCAGAAGCGACACATAGAAGGCGGTGGCGGCTTCCGCCTCGCCGTCGAACCACAGGCAGGGAACGATCTTGTCGGCCATCACGCCGCTCCTTCGGCCAGTTCGGCCAGTTCGGCCAGTTGATCGGCGACGGCGGCCCAGCCCTGTTCGAAGCCCATGGCTCGGTGCGCCGACATGGCCTTTTCGTCCCAATGGCGGGCGACGGCGGTGTAGAGGGTCGCATCGTCCTCGGCCTCGAAGGTGTCGATGCGGACGAAGTTCATCTCGCCGGCCTGGGGAACCCAGCCCTCGGTGAAGGCGCCGGTCGAGACCAGTCTGCGGCCCGGAACCACCTCCAGGAAGACGCCGGAATAGGGATGACGCTCCCCCTCGGGCGAGGCCATTTCGACATTGGCCCGGCCGCCGACGCGCAGGTCCCAGTCCACCACCGGCGTGGTCCAGGGGCGGGGGCAGAACCATTCGGCGGTGCGTTGCGTATAGACGTTCCAGACCGTTTCCGGCGCGGCCCTGATCAGGCGGCTGATGCGGAGTTCGAAAATCTCGGACATGACGATCTCCGCCTCAGGCCGGCGTCAGGTCATGGGCGGCGAAGGCCTCGGGCCCGGCGGCGACGGCTGTGGGGTCCATCCACATGACCTCCCAGATATGGCCGTCGGGATCGGCGTAGCTGCGGCCGTACATGAAGCCGTAATCCTGGGGGCTGTTCGGGTCGGGCAGACCCCCGGCGCCGGCGGCCTGGGCGACCGTCGCATCCACCGCCGCCTTGTCCTCGCGCGACAGGCACAGCAGCATCTGGGCCGAGACCTGGGCGTCGGGAATGGCCCGGTCGGTGAAGCTGCGCCACTTGTCGTGGGTCAGCAGCATGACGTTGATCACGTCCGACAGGACCATGCAGGCGGCCGTCTCATCGCTGAACATCGGGTTTTTCGTCGCCCCGACGGCTTCATAAAAGGCGACCGAACGGTCAAGGTCGGCGACGGGCAGGTTGATGAAGATCAGTTGGGTCATGCGGCGGTCCTCTCCCTCTTTGCGAACCGTGCCTTTGATAGTTAGAATAGTCAATAATGAAGTTAGAAAAAGTAACTGCAAAGCCGGGGCGCCGTTATCATGACGCCTGTGGGGCCGCCCATGGGCTGGACCTGATCGGCGAACGCTGGGCCCTGCTGGTCGTGCGCGAGCTGATGCTGGGCCCGCGCCGGTTCGGCGATCTGAAGAAGGATCTGCACGGCATATCGGCCAATGTCCTGACCCAGAGGCTGGAGGGGCTGGAGGCGTCGGGAGTTCTGCGGCGTCGCAAACTGCCGCCGCCCGCCTCGGTCCAGGTCTATGAGCTGACCGACTGGGGGCTGGAGATCGAGCCGGTCTTCATCGTCCTGGGGCGCTGGGCGGCGCGCTCGCCCCAGCATGATCCGACCCTGCCGATCAGCGCCGTCTCGATCATGCTGTCGTTCAAGACCATGTTCGATCCCGCCCTGGCCGGCGACGCCGCCCTGGTCCTGGGCTTCGTCTTTGAAGACGAGACCTTCCGGGTTGAGATCCGGGACGGCGGTCTGGACGCGCGGCGGGGGCCGATCGACGACGCCGCCGTGGTCCTGACCACCCGCCCCGAACGGGTCGCGGCGGCCGTTTACGGCAAGGTTCCGACGGCGGCGCTTGAGGCCGAAGGCGGGCTGAGGATCGTCGGCGACCGGGCGGTCTTCGAACAGTTCACTGGGTATTTCCACCTACCAGAAAAGGTCGGATTGGAAGCGTCGCCTTAGAAGGTTTGGTAAGGCTTGTCCGGTAGTTGCGACGGGTTAACCGCTTTCGGAGCCGGTCGTGTTCAAGTCCTTGTCCATATCCATCAAGCTGATGATCGCGCTCGGGGCGATGATGAGCGCGTGCGGCGTGGCGACCCTGGTCGTCCTGTTCAGCCTGGTGACGCTGCAACGGTCGGACACGGCCGAACGGTCCGCCTATCAGATCAGCGAGGCGGCCACTCTGACCCTGGCCGCCGCCGTCGAACAGCAAAACGCCCTGCGCGCCTATGTGGCGACGGGCCAGGAGACGGCGCGACGGGACTATCTGGCGCGCAAGGCCGCCTTCGACCAGGCGGCCCAGGCCCTGGACGCCAGCGACGCCGATCATGTCTACGCCGCCCAGCATCAGGCGCTGAAGGCCGCCAGCGACGCCTTTCACCAGCAGTCGCAGGGGCTGATGGCCCAGGCCGCCGATCCGGCGACCCGGCTCCAGGCCGAAGCGCGGCTGTTGCAGACGGCGGACCTGAAGGACATTCGCGCCGCCGTCACCGCTGTCGATCAGGCCGCCGATGCGGTGCTGAGTCAGAGAAGCGCCGCCAAGAAGGCGGCTTTCGGACGGGGCTATGCGGCCCTGGTCGTCGGCGGGATCCTGGCCCTGCTGGTCGCCGCCGCCATGACGGTCTGGCTGGTCCGGGCGCTCAGCCAGCCGATCGTCGCCATGACCCGCGCCATGGCCCAGCTGGCCGGCGGCGATCTGAAGGTCTCCATCCCGGCCCAGGAGCGTGGCGACGAGATCGGCCGGATGGCCGCGGCCGTCGGCACCTTCCGCGACAACGCCGTCGAAAAGGCCCGGCTGGAAGCCGAGGCCCAGTCGCAGCGGGCGGTCAGCGAGGCCGAACATCGCGCCAATGAAGCCGAAAAGGCCCGGATCGCCGAGGAGGATCGGATCGCGCTTACGGCCCTGGCCGAGGGGCTTTCGGCCATGTCCAACGGCGACCTGACCTATCGGATCGAAACCGAGTTCGCGCCCAAGGCCGCCCAGCTCAAGTCCGACTTCAACGCCGCCATCGCCCAGCTGCAACAGGCCATGAGCGTCGTCCTGGGCAATGTGGCGGGCATCCGTTCGGGCGCGGCCGAGATTTCCCAGGCCGCCGACGACCTGTCGCGCCGCACCGAACAGCAGGCCGCCTCTCTGGAAGAGACGGCGGCCGCCCTGGACGAGATCACCGCCACGGTGAACAAGACCGCCGCGGGCGCGCGCCAGGCCGCTGACGTCGTCGACGCCGCCAAGGGCGACGCCGAGACGTCGGGCGTCATCGTCCGCGACGCGGTCGAAGCCATGCAGGCGATCGAGTCCTCGTCCAGCCAGATCAGCCAGATCATCGGCGTCATCGACGAGATCGCCTTCCAGACCAATCTTCTGGCTCTGAACGCCGGGGTCGAGGCGGCCCGGGCGGGCGAGGCCGGTCGCGGCTTCGCCGTCGTGGCCTCCGAGGTCCGGGCCCTGGCCCAGCGGTCGGCGGAGGCGGCGAAAGAGATCAAGACCCTGATCTCGACCTCCACCAGCCAGGTGGGCACCGGCGTGACCTTGGTCGGACAGACCGGCGAGGCCCTGCAACGGATCGTCGACCGGGTGGCCGAGATCGACGGTCTGGTGTCGGAAATCGCCGCCTCGGCCCAGGAACAGGCCATCGGCCTGGCCCAGGTGAATACGGCCGTGAACCAGATGGACCAGGTCACCCAGCAGAATGCGGCCATGGTCGAACAGTCGACCGCCGCCAGCCACGCCTTGGATCAGGAGGCCCAGTCCCTGCAAGCCTCTGCGGCCCGGTTCAAGGTCGGGACCGTGGGTCAGGCTTCGCCCGCCAAATCCGCGGCGCAACGTCCGGCGGCGTCGGCTCCGGCTTCGGCGCGGGCGTCTACGCCCCATATGGCGGCGGCCTTGAAGACCCTGGGGCGCGGCGGCGCGGCCCTGGCGCCCAAGGCTGCGCCCGAAGCCGACGGCTGGGAAGAGTTCTAAGCGGCGACGCGGCTCAGGCCAGGATGTCCAGCAGGGTCGCCGTCATTTCGTCGGCGGTGCGGACCACGGCGGCGTTGGCGCTGAAGGCGGTCTTGGCCTGGAGGCGTTCGACGGTTTCCTCGGCGAGGTTGTCGAGCGGCGCGGTCGCAGTGCGGCGCGCGCTGTTTTCGAACCGCATCTGGGCGCTGGTCATTCCGGCGGCGGCGATGGAAAGCGCTTGCATGACAGGCTCCGAACGAGGCGGGTTTGATCGCCAGACTGTCGCCCTCAGGTCAACGTCGCCTGAAGGAACAGGGTGAACGGCGTTTTCCGCCCCGCTTCAGCCTTTATCCGTGTATAGAGCGCCCATCATTCGCCCGGCCTGAGGTCTGTCCTCGGCCGGGCGCGGTCGTTTCGACGACCGCCTCGTCCGTCATTCCAGGTAGCCGATGCCCTTTCCCGCCGTTCACCCCGCGCTCGACCGCGCTCTGATCAACAAGGGCTATGCCGAACCGACCCCGGTTCAGGCCGCCGTGCTGGAAGAGGGCCATGCGGACCGCGACCTGCTGGTCTCGGCCCAGACCGGATCGGGCAAGACGGTGGCCTTCGGCCTGGCGGCGGCGCCGACCCTGCTGGGCGACAGTCCCCAGTTCGGCCCCGGCGGCGCGCCCCTGTGCCTGGCCATCGCGCCCACGCGGGAGCTGGCCATGCAGGTCGCCGCCGAGCTGCAATGGCTGTACGCCGACTCCGGCGCCAAGATCGCCACCTGCGTCGGCGGCATGGACGCGCGCCGTGAAGCGCGTGCCTTAAGCTTCGGCGTCCACATCGTCGTCGGCACGCCCGGCCGTCTGAAGGACCATATCGACCGGGGCAATCTGGACCTGTCCGAGCTGAAGGTCGCGGTGCTCGACGAGGCCGACGAGATGCTGGACATGGGCTTCCGCGAGGACCTGGAGCACATTCTGGACCAGGCGCCGGAAGGCCGCCGCACCCTGCTGTTCTCGGCCACCCTGGCGCGCGAGATCGTGACCCTGGCCAAGCGCTACCAGAAGGATGCGGTGCGGATCGACGCGACCGACAAGTCGCGCCAGCACGCCGACATCGAATACAGGGCCTATCGCATCGCGCCCAATGAGATCGAACATGCGGTGGTCAACACCCTGCGCTGGTTCGAGGCGCCGCGGGCCATGGTCTTCTGCTCCACGCGCGACAGCGTGCGGCATCTGCAATCGTCGCTGCTGGAACGCGGCTTCTCCTCGGTCAGCCTGTCGGGCGAAATGGGCCAGCGCGAGCGGACCGACGCGCTTCAGTCGCTGCGGGACGGCCGCGCCCGCGTCTGCGTCGCCACCGACGTCGCCGCGCGGGGTCTGGACCTGCCCGACCTGGGCCTGGTCATCCACGCCGAACTGCCGATGAACCGCGCCGGCCTGCTGCACCGTTCGGGCCGGACGGGCCGGGCGGGCAAGAAGGGCGTCTCGGTCATGCTGGTGCCCCACTCGCGTCGCCGCAAGGCCGAGCGTCTGATGGACGAGGCGGGGATCGAGGCCGTCTGGTCCGGCGCCCCGACCTTCGACGAGATCCGCAAGGCCGATGAGGACCGTCTGCTGTCGCCGTCGCATTTCGAGGCCGAGGTGTCGGACGAGGACATGATCGTCGCCAAACGGATGATCGCCGAGCGCACGCCCGACGAGATCGCCGCCGCCCTGGTGCGCCTGTTGCGCAAGGAACAGCCGGCGCCGGAAGAACTGTCCGATCCAGGCGCTGATCGCGGGCCGGCCAAACGCGACCGCGCCGCCCGCACCGACGACGGGACCGCCGCCCAGCCCTGGCCGGGCGAACGCCTGGGCGCCGATGAGGTGGTCTGGTTCCGCCTGGACGTGGGCCGTAACAAGAACGCCGACCCCAAATGGTTGATCCCCCTGATCTGCCGCATCGGCGGCATTTCCAAGCCCCAGATCGGCTCGATCCGCACCTTCCCCGAAGAGACCCGGTTCGAGATCGCCAAGACCCATGAAAAGGCCTTCCGCGAAGCGGTCGCCGCTTCGAAGGAAGAGGTGAAGATCACGCCGTCGGAGGCGCCCACGCCGGGGTCGATGAAGGCGTCGCGCTTCGCCGGCAAGCCGCGCGAGGACGGCGACCGCCCCTTCAAGAAGACGCCCTACAAGCGTGCCGAAGGCGGAGAGGGCGACGCCCGTCCGCCGTTCAAGAAGAAGCCCTGGGCGCCCAAGACCGACGGCGCCGCCAATCCGCGGTCGAATGCGGCGGGCGACAAGCCCTTCGCCAAGAAGCCGTTCAAGGCCAAGCCGGGCTTCAAGAAGGACGGGTTCAAGAAGGACGGCTTCAAGGGCAAGCCCAAGGGCTGAGACTTGATTGATTCTGGACGGAGGCGCACCCTTCGCCCATGAGCACGCCGTCCGAACCCCAGGGCCGATACGCCTCGTTCGAGGCCTTCTACCCCTATTACATCCATGAGCATTCCAACCGGACCTGTCGGCGCATCCACGTCGTGGGCACCGGACTGGTGATCCTGGCCCTTCTCGCCTTCGTCGTGACCCTGAATCCCTGGTGGCTTCTGGCCATGCCCCTGGTCGGCTACGGCTTCGCCTGGGTCGGACATTTCTTCTTCGAGAAGAACAAGCCTGCCACCTTCAAATATCCGCTGTGGAGCCTGATGGGCGACTTCCGCCTGTTCTTCGAGACGGTGTCCGGCAAACGCAAATTCTGACCGCGCGCCCTGGGTTTCGGAAGCTGCGCCTTTCTGGAAAATGGGTTATGCAGAAGGTGCGGCGGGAGGCCGCAGGGAAGGGGAAACGCTTCATGAAACGCATCGCCGCCGCGGCCGTCGCCGCCCTCATGCTCACGCCGGGCGTCGCCCTGGCCCAGAAGTCGGGCGGCCGGCCGGACTTCACCCTGTCGCCCAACTATGGGGAGGTGGAGCTGGAAAGCGGCTTCACCCCCGATCCCTGGACCAAGTCCATCCTGGCCGGCGGTTCCGTGGCCGCCTCGGCCGCGCGTTCGGGCTGCGAAGGTTCGGTCAGCGCCGCGCCGGATCTGCAACTGACCTATGAGGCCGGCGAACTGGACCTGACCGTCCGGGCCACGGCCTCGGAAGACACCACGCTTCTGATCAATACGCCCGACGGTCAGTGGCTGTGCGACGATGACAGCGGCGGCGATCTGAACCCTCAGGTGCTGATCTCCGATCCGCAGAGCGGCCGCTACGACATCTGGCTGGGCACCTATAATGACAAGATGGTCCAGGCGACGCTGGAGGTCAGCGAACTGGGCGGCTCCAGCAGCGGCGGCGGCGAAAGCCCCGATACGGATAAGGAGCCGAACTACGGCTCGGTGCGCCTGCGCACCGGCTTCACCCCCGATCCCCACGAAAAGTCGATCCTGGCCGGCGGCTCGGTCCCGGCCGCCAACGCCAAGGCGGGCTGTGAAGGTTCGGTCAGCGCGGCGCCCGACTATCAGGTCTTCTTCGAGGCGGGAAATCTGGACCTGACCTTCCTGGTCGAGGCGTCGGAAGACACCACCCTGTTGATCAATACGCCGAACGGCCGCTGGTACTGCGACGACGACAGCGGCGGCAGTCTGAACCCCAAGGTCCAGATCACCAATCCGCAGAGCGGCCGCTATGACATCTGGGTCGGCACCTATGGGGACGACATGGTCCAGTCGACGCTGAAGGTCAGCGAACTGGACTGAGCCTTCGCAGATCCCGCACATGAAAACGCCGGCCCCTGACGGAGCCGGCGTTTTTCACGTCTGGACGGTGATTTAGCGGCCGGCGCTTTCCCAGGCCGGGGGGCAGCCGTCGAAACGACCGGCGTCGGCGATGGTCAGGGTCCGCATGTTCAGACGGCGCGCCTGGGCCATCGAGCCGCGGCCGCTTCCGGTATAGAGGTCGATCTTCTCACCCTTGATCGCCCCGCCGGTGTCCGAGGCGTACCAATAGCCGTCATGGATCGAACCGTCGGCCAGACGCATGCCCACGGTTTCGCGGATGAAGAGCTTGGTGCGACGCGGAATGACGCGCGGATCGACCGCCACGGTGCGCATGGCGATGGGACGGCAACCCAGGGAATCATTGCCCGTCGCCCCGCCGCCGCCCGCATGATAGAGCCGGGCTGAGGCGCGCCAGTCGGGATCGCCGGCCATCAGCTCGGCCTGTTCCTCGGTCAGGGCCGCAGCCTCCAGATCGGGGGAACCGATGTCGTCCGCCGGGGTTTCAACCCTGGCTGCATCCGCCGCGACAGCGACATTGTAAGGGACTGGCTCGCTCGAAACCGAGGACAGAGCGGTCCACAACAAGGCGAAGGCAGCGGAGGCGCCGATCATCCGATTTGCTCATAGAGGCGCCGGCTCCCAACGCCGCCGGCGCGCGTTTTGTCGCCGGGACTTGTGGCCAGAAAGGGGCGCGGCTCAAAACGCCTTGATGACGACCGATAGGGCTGTCGCCAACAGATAGACTGCAAAGGCTTTTTTCAGGACGCGCCGATCCAGCCGGTGCGCCAGCCGCGCGCCCAGCGGCGCCGACAGGGACGTCATCGTCCCCATGATCACGGCGGCGGGCAGATTGACATAGCCGAGCGACAGGGGCGGGCGGCCCGGCGCGTCCCAGCCGAAGACGACGAAGCCGGCCGCCGCCGCCGCTCCGATCGCGACCCCGAAGCCCGAGGCCGTCGCCACCGCCTGGTGGATCGGCCGGCCGAACAGGGTCATCGTCATGCCGCCCAGACTGCCGCCCCCCACGCCCATCATGGCCGAGAACAGGCCGATCAGGCTTCCCAGGACGCCTCGGGTCCATCCCGTGGGCATGTCATTCCTCAGCACGTAGCGTTCGGGCAGCAGGCCCATCTGGGCCGCCACCAGGATCAGCAGGACGCCGTAGACCAGGGCCAGCCCCTCCATGGAGGTCACGCCGGCGATGGCCGCCCCCGCCACGGCGCCCAGGGCCACCCAGGGCGTCCAGGTCCGCAGCACCTGTTCGTCCACGGCCCCGTGCTTGCGGTGGGCGGCCAGGGACCGCAGGGCCGTGACCACGATGGTCGCCAGCGAGGTGCCGATGGCGGTGTGCAGATCGCCCTCGCCGCCCACGCCCAGGACAGTGAAGGCGTAGAACAGCACCGGCACCAGAACCGTGCCGCCGCCCACCCCGAACAGGCCGGCGATGATCCCGCCGAACAGCCCCGCCCCGATCAGGGCCAGAACCAGCAGGGCGATTTCAGACAGGGGCAGGCCGAACATGCCGCGCCCTTAGCAGGCGCGGGGCGCCTTCACCATCAGAACCGGTAGTTGAGCCCGATCTGCACGACGGGCAGGACCTTGTAGTCGTCGGCGTCGGCCTGAATCTCACGCTCCTCTTCCGCCAGACGATCCTGGAAGGCCGGCTGGTCGGACAGGGTCCCGCCCGAGGCGTTCAGATCGACCTGGGGCGCATCGCCGAAGGCCGCGCCGGCCAGCAGCCGCAGGCCCCAGCGCCCGTCATGGGTGAAGGTGTTGTCGAACCCCAGGCCGACGAAGGGGGCGGTGCTTTCCAGGTCGATGCGGCCGGTCAGGGTTCCGACCTGCTCAGGCGTGAAGACCAGGCCGCCGATATTGACCGGCTCGGTCGGGGTGGCGTTCAGATCGACCTTGCGCGTGCCGAAATAGGCGCCGGCCGAGACGAAGAAGGGGTTCTTGAACGGGTGCAGATCCACGAAGGCGCCCGGCGACTTGAAGTCGATGTCGGCCTCATAGTCGATGCCGTCATAGGTGTCGTCGCGGTCCCACTGAAGCGCGTCATAGCCGCCGCGCAGCACCAGATAGTCGTTCACGGCGAACTGGGCCTGAAGCCCGGCGCCCGGCGTGCCGACCTGGGCGCCCAGGGCGAACCGGCCCCGCTCCGCACTGGAAACGGGCGTCTGGGCTGCGGCCTGGGCGGCGGGCAGGAGGGCGGCCGCGGCGGCGGCGAGGGCGATGAGCTTCATGGCGGACTCCGGTCGCGAAAAGGGTTCGACGCTGAAAGGCGCGGCGACCCGGACGGTTCCCGTCCCGGCTGGGCGTCAGGCCGCCGCGTCGCGCCGCGCCTCGGCCTCGCGCACCGCCTCGGCGGCGCGGTCCAGAACCTCCAGCCCAGCGCCCGGCCGGATGGCCTCGACCGTCAGGATGCGGCGGAAGGCCCGCGCGCCCGGCCGTCCGTGCATCAGCCCCAGCATGTGGCGCGTCATGGCCGCCAGCCGCACCCCCTCCGCCAGCCGGGCCGCCATATAGGGGCGATAACGGTCCAGGGCCGCAAAGGCGTCGACGTCGACCGTCTCGGCCCCGAACAGGCGCCGATCCGCCTGACCCAGGAGGGCCGGCTCATGATAGGCGGCCCGGCCCAGCATCACCCCGTCCAGCCGCACCCCGTCGGTGTCGTCCAGCAGGGCCTCGGCCTGATCCAGATCGGCGATCCCGCCGTTGATCGAAATGTTCAGCTGGGGCCGCTCGCGCTTCAGCCGGCGCACCAGTCCATAATCCAGGGGCGGCACGTCCCGGTTCTCCTTGGGCGACAGGCCCTGAAGCCAGGCCTTGCGCGCATGGACGATGAAGACCTCGATCCCGACGGCGGCGCAGGCGTCCACGGTGGCGAACAGGCTGACCTGGGGGTCCTGGTCGTCGACGCCGATCCGGCATTTGACCGTGGCGGGCACGGACACGGCCTCCCGGATCGCCGCCATACAGTCGGCGACCAGCGCCGGCTCGCGCATCAGACAGGCGCCGAACCGGCCCGACTGAACCCGGTCCGAGGGACAGCCGACGTTCAGATTGATTTCGTCATAGCCGTAGGCTTCGCCGATCCTGGCCGCCTGGGCCAGTTCTTCAGGATCGGACCCGCCCAGTTGCAGGGCGACCGGATGTTCGACCGCATCGAACCCCAGCAGATGATCCCGATCCCCATGCAGCACCGCCGGCGCCGTCACCATCTCCGTATAGAGCAGGGCCCGCGCGCTGAGGGCGCGGTGAAACGCCCGGCAATGCCGGTCGGTCCAGTCCATCATCGGGGCCACGGACAGCCTACGCGCTTGGGTTATAGACATTGTTCAGTAATATCAAAACTTTGGTTGACAGACTGTGCGCTCGATCTTGCGCCGGTTTGCGACGTTGTTTCCGGCTTTTCGACATCTCAGCGCACGCAGGGCGCACACGAAAATGGCGAGGTATTCGAAGCTCCCGTCCGGAACATCGCGGGTCCAGGTCAGGAGGAAGGGTCGCTATATAGGCGAGACCGTCCTCAAACGCGATGATGCGCGGCGGTGGGCGACTGAGGCCGAGGGCCGCATTGGCCGCGCTTAGCGAGGTTCCGTGGCGGCGCAGCCGTTCATTATGCGGAATCGGCTCGGCGATCCCAGTGCCTGGACGGCGCGCGCCCCCTCTCCTCGGGCGTTGGCGGTTCATCGACTGAAGAGGCCGCGGGGCAGCGGCCGTCAGCGCCGCTTCGATCCCTGTCGAGCCGGACGGTCCTGATCGGACCCGCGACGCTCGTGGGGAGACAGTCGTGTGCGGTGCATGTCGCAGATGTCCTTTATCCAGGCGTGAACAGCCTTGATCCGTGCACTGCCGTGGACCTCCCTGTGGGTGCTCAGCCAGAAACGACGCTCTATCCAGAGGTCTGGCAGCACGCGTTGGAGGCCGGTCGCCATGAAGCAGGGCAGGACGCCGATTCCCCCGTTCCCGGCGATGATTTCCCTCTGGGCGCGGATGGATGAAGAGGAAAGGACGGGCTTCAAACCCGGTGAAACCTCATCGAGATACCTGAGCTCCGGCGCATAGATCAGATCCTCGACATAGCCGACGATGTCGTGCCCGGTCAGGTCATTGGCGTCGTCGGGCGTCGGGTGTCGCTCGAGATACTCCGGCGAGGCGTAGAGCCCGAGCTGATAGGGCGTCAGCGGCTCCACGACCAGGCGAGCGCTGTCGGGCGCGCTCAGGGTGACGGCCATATCCACCTCGCGACGGCTGGGAGAGAGAAAGCCCGAACTGGCCGCCAGTTCTATCCGGAGATGGGGATGTTGTCGGCGAAGCCCGGAAAGGGCAGGCGCCAGGATGGTGGCGCCGAATCCCTCGGCGGCGCTGATCCGCACGGTGCCCGCGATGCGATCGGGATGGCCGACGCTCGCCGCAGCTTCCATCGCCACCTCGGCCTGGGCGCCCGTTTCGAGGAGGTAGGCGCCGGCGGCGGTCAGCCGAAGGCCGCTTTTGGACCTCACGAGCAAGGTGGCCTTCAGGGCCGACTCCAGCCTCGCGATCCGGCGGCCCACGGTCGCCGCGTCGATCCCGAGCCGGATGGACGCTGTCGAAAGGGAGCCGCTGCGGGCTGCGGCGAGGAACACTCGGAGATCGTCCCAATCGAACATGCGGAAATGCAATTTCAAACACGCAAAAACGCAGTTCAAGTCTGTAGATGAACAGTCTAGGGCTGGGCAAGATAAAAAAGGCAGGAACGCTCATGCGCGACATCAACCATTTCATCGACGGCGCCGTTTTCGCGGGCGCCTCGGGCCGGTTCGGCGAGGTGTTCGATCCCAATACGGGGGCGGTTCAGGCGCGGGTCCAGCTGGCCACGGCCGGCGAGGTCGATCGCGCCGTCCAGGCGGCCCAGAACGCTTTCGAGGGCTGGTCCAGCACCAATCCCCAGCGTCGCGCCCGGGTCATGTTCGACTTCAAACGCCTGGTCGAGGCGAACATGAACGAACTGGCCGAACTGCTGTCCAGCGAGCACGGCAAGGTCATCGCCGACTCCAAGGGCGACATCCAGCGCGGGCTTGAGGTGATCGAGTTCGCCTGCGGCATCCCCCATGCGCTGAAGGGCGAATACACCCAAGGGGCCGGGCCCGGCATCGACGTCTATTCGATGCGCCAGCCGCTGGGCGTGGTGGCGGGCATCACCCCGTTCAACTTCCCGGCCATGATCCCGATGTGGATGTTCGGCGTGGCGATCGCGGTTGGCAACACCTTCGTGCTGAAGCCGTCCGAACGCGATCCGTCGGTGCCGGTGCGGCTGGCCGAACTGATGCTGGAGGCCGGGGCGCCCAACGGCGTGCTGAACGTGGTGCATGGCGACAAGACCGCGGTCGACGCCATCCTGACCCATCCCCTGGTCCACGCCGTCAGCTTCGTCGGCTCGTCCGACATCGCCCACTATGTCTATCAGACAGGCGCGGCCAACCATAAGCGGGTCCAGGCCATGGGCGGGGCCAAGAACCACGGGATCGTCCTGCCTGACGCCGACATGGATCAGGTGATCAAGGATCTGGCGGGCGCGGCCTATGGCTCGGCCGGCGAGCGCTGCATGGCCCTGCCGGTGGTCGTGCCGGTCGGCAAGAAGACGGCGGACGAACTCCGTGAACGGATGGTCGCCGAAATCCCCTCGCTGCGGGTCGGCGTCTCGACCGACGCCGGCGCCCACTACGGTCCCGTCGTCACGGCCCAGCACCGCGAGCGCGTCGCCGGCTGGATCGAGAAGGGCGTCCAGGAAGGCGCCGAACTGGTCGTCGACGGTCGCGACTTCAGCCTGCAGGGGCATGAGAAGGGCTATTTCATCGGCCCGTCCCTGTTCGACCATGTGAAGCCCGAGATGTCGTCCTATCAGGAGGAGATCTTCGGCCCGGTGCTCCAGATCGTCCGCGCCGAAACCTTCGAGGAGGCCCTGGCCCTGCCGTCGAACCACCAGTACGGCAACGGCGTCGCCATCTTCACCCAGAACGGCCGCGCAGCCCGCGACTTCGCCGCCCGGGTCAATGTCGGCATGGTCGGGATAAACGTGCCTATCCCGGTGCCGGTCGCCTATCACACCTTCGGCGGCTGGAAGCGTTCGGCCTTCGGCGACATCAACCAGCACGGCATGGAAGGGGTCCGCTTCTGGACCAAGACCAAGACCGTGACCGCCCGCTGGCCCGACAGCGCCCTGGAGCATTCGGACAGTTCGTTCGTCATTCCGACGATGCGCTGACCCTTCGCCGCCGTCACCCTCGGGCTTGACCCGAGGGCCGGATTGTCCGCGCTTGTGCGCCGACGCGGATGAACAGACGCGCCCGCCTCCGATCCTCGGGTCAAGCCCGAGGGTGACGGGGTCGGGGCGGGGAGTGACGATAGATGGACTTCGCCCTTACCGACGACCAACGCGCCATCCAGGACGCGGCGCGCGCCTTCGCCGAGGCCGAGCTGGCGCCCCATTCGGCCCGCTGGGACGAGGAGAAGCAGTTCCCCGTCGAAGTGATGAAACAGGCGGCCGAGATGGGCTTCTGCGGCATCTATACGGCCGAGGAGCACGGCGGCATGGCGCTCGGCCGGGTCGAGGCGGCGCTGATCTTCGAGGAGCTGTCGCGCGGCGATGTGGCGACGGCGGCCTTCATCTCGATCCACAATATGGCGACCTGGATGATCGACCGGTTCGGGTCGGACGCTCTGCGCGCGCGGTTCGTGCCGTCGCTGGTCGGGATGGAGAAGATCGCTTCGTACTGCCTGACCGAGCCGGGCTCCGGCTCCGACGCGGCGGCGCTGCGGACCACGGCGGTGCGCGACGGCGACCACTATGTGCTGAACGGCTCAAAGGCCTTCATCTCGGGCGCGGGGACCAGCGACCTCTATGTCGTCATGGTCCGCACCGGCGGCGAAGGCCCCAAGGGGATCAGCGCCCTGGTCGTCGAGGCCGGGACGCCCGGCCTGTCGTTCGGGGCCCAGGAGCGGAAAATGGGCTGGAACGCCCAGCCGACCGCCATCGTCCAGTTCGACGACTGCCGCGTGCCCGTCGCCAATCTGCTGGGCGAGGAGGGGGCGGGCTTCCGCTACGCCATGGCCGGTCTGGACGGCGGGCGGCTGAACATCGCCGCCTGTTCCCTGGGCGGGGCGCGGCTGGCGCTGGAGACGGCGCAGGACTATGTCGCCACCCGCAAACAGTTCGGTCGGCCGATCGGCGAGTTCCAGGCGTTGCAGTTCCGCCTGGCCGACATGGCGACCGACCTGGAGGCGGCGCGGCTGATGGTGCTGCGCGGCGCCTGGGCCATCGACGCCGACCATCCGGAAAAGACCAAATGGTGCGCCATGGCCAAGCGAATGGCCACCGACGCCTGTTTCCACATCGCCGACGAGGCCCTGCAACTGCACGGCGGCTACGGCTATCTGAAGGACTATCCGCTGGAACGGATCGTGCGGGATCTGCGGGTCCACCGCATCCTGGAAGGGACCAATGAGATCATGCGGGTGATCATCGCGCGGGAGATGGGGCGGTCATGACGCCGCCTATGGCTCCAGCCCCTTGGACGGTTTATGTTCTGACCATAATGGTCAGGAGGCGGAGCCATGCGTGAGATCGGAGTGCTGGAAGCCAAGACCTCGTTCACCAGCTTGATCGCCGAGGTGGAGCGGACGGGCGAAGAGGTGCTGGTCACGCGACGGGGGCGGGCGGCGGTCAAGATCGTGCCGGCGTCGCCGCAGCGCCGGACCCGGTCGCCGGAAGAACGCCGCGCCATAGCCGAGGAGATCATCGCCTGGCGCGACGCCCAACCCATAGACTCGACCCTGGCGGAGATGAGCTGGGACGAGCTTAAAAAAGTGATCCGCGATGAAGACCGTCACGATTGACGCCTCCTGCGCGATCAGCTGGCTGTTCGCCGAACAGCGCACACGGGCGGCGGATCGATTGCTGCTGGACGAGGCGATTTATCGGACGGCGCCGGATGTGTTCGCGTGGGAGATCGGCAACTTCATCTCATTGCGGGTGGGGCGAGGCCGCGCCGATCTTGACCCGTTGCGCGAGAAGCTGGGTCAGCTGGACATTCGCGTGACGCCTCCCAGGGACAGCGAGGCGACGTTGGCCCTGATCGGTCCGTCCGTGACGCACGGACTCAGCCTGTTCGACACCGCCTATCTGCTTCATGCCTTGGGCAATGGGGGGGCGCTGGCCTCCCGAGACGCTGCCTTGTTGGACGCCTGCCGCGCCGTCGGCGTCGATGTTTTTGATTTGCGGGATTGAGCCGAGAATGACCACCGAAGCCGAAATCATCGCCCGCATCGAGAACGGCGTGGGCCGCATCACCCTGAACCGGCCCAAGGCGATCCACGCGCTGAACCGGCCGATGTGCGAGGTCATGACCCAGGCCCTGCTGGCCTGGCGCGACGATGCGGCGGTCACGTCGGTGCTGATCGACCATGCCGGCGAGCGCGGCTTCTGCGCCGGGGGCGACATCCGCACGCTCGCCGAGAGCGGGGCGGGCGATGCGTCGGAGGCCAGGGCCTTCTTCCTGGCGGAATACCGGCTGAACCATCTGATGTTCGACTATCCCAAGCCGATCACGGCGATCGTGGACGGGATCGTCATGGGCGGCGGCGTCGGCATATCGGAACCCGCCGCCATCCGTATCGCCACCGAGCGGACCACCTACGCCATGCCCGAGACGGGCATCGGCCTGTTCCCGGACGTCGGCGGCGGCTGGTTCCTGCCGCGCCTGCCGGGCCAGACGGGCGTCTGGCTGGCGCTGACGGGGGCGCGGCTGAAGGCGCAACAGACGATCGAACTG
The DNA here is from genome assembly GCF_058801445.1 of Brevundimonas sp. GW822-FHT03E11. Classification (NCBI taxonomy): domain Bacteria; kingdom Pseudomonadati; phylum Pseudomonadota; class Alphaproteobacteria; order Caulobacterales; family Caulobacteraceae; genus Brevundimonas; species Brevundimonas sp. GW822-FHT03E11. The sequence continues at coordinate 59,493 of NZ_JBXANG010000011.1, forward strand.
GGCATCCACACCCACTATGTTCCGTCCGATCAGATTGAGGCGCTGAAGGCGGACATAGTGAACGGCGGCGAGCCGATCGAGGCCGTGGGCAAGCACGACATGCCGATTCCGCCGGGCTTCGCGTTCGAGCGCGAAGCCATCGACCGGCTGTTCGCCTTCGACACGGTCGAAGAGATCTTCGCAGCCCTGGAGGCGGACGGTTCGGACTGGGCCCTGGCTCAGCTGGCGGTCCTGAAGACCAAGTCGCCCCAGTCGTTGAAGGTCTCGCTGCGCCAGATCCGCACCGGTGCGAGGCTGACCGCCTTCGCCGACAATATGGCGATGGAATACGCCCTGGGCGCCCGGATGGTGCGGACCCACGACTTCCAGGAGGGTGTCCGCGCGGTGATCGTCGACAAGGACAATGCGCCCCGCTGGTCCCCTGCGGACCTGTCGGGCGTTACCGAGGCGACGCTGGACGCCCTGTTCGCGCCCTTGCCGGACAACGAAAAATGGACGCCGCTGGCCTGACCGCGTCCCCCGCTTTCGCGGGGATGAGCGGGCGACAATAGGGAGAGAGACCATGACCAAGATCGCCTTCATCGGCCTGGGCAATATGGGGGGCGGCATGGCCGCCAATCAGGCCAAGGCCGGCCACGCCGTCGCCGCCTTCGACCTGTCGCAGGCGGCCCTGGACAGGGCCGCCGCCGCCGGCTGCACGCCTGCGGCTTCGGTCGCCGAGGCCGTGCGCGACGCCGAGGTGGTGATCACCATGCTGCCCGCTGGCCCCCATGTGCATAAGGTCTATGCCGAACAGATCATCGGGGCGGCGCCGTCCAGCGCCCTGCTGCTGGACTGCTCCACCATCGACGTGGAGACGGCGCGCAAGGTGGCGGGCCTGGCCAAGGCGGCCGGCTACGCCTTCGCCGACGCGCCGGTGTCGGGCGGGACGGCGGCGGCCGATGCGGGAACCCTGGCCTTCATGGTCGGCTGCGACGAGGGCGATTTCGCCCGGGTCGAGGCGGCGCTGGAGGCGATGAGCCGGATCACCATCCGCGCCGGCGATCACGGCGCGGGCCAGGCGGCCAAGATCTGCAACAACATGCTCCTGGGCATATCCATGCTGGGCGCGTGCGAGGCGATCGCCCTGGCCGAAAAACTGGGTCTGGACCCGGAGCGCTTCTTCGAGATCGCCTCCAAATCCTCGGGCCAGTGCTGGAGCGTGACCAGCTATTATCCCTGGCCCGGCCCCGTACCCGCCGCCCCGTCGAACCGCGGCTATCAGGGCGGATTCGCCACCGCCATGATGCTGAAGGATCTGAAACTGGCCCAGGACGCGGCGGCCAAGTCCGGCGCCTCCACCCCCCTGGGCGCCCAGGCCGAGGCCCTCTACGCCCTGTTCGACGGCCTGGGCCACGGCGGCCGCGACTTCTCGGCCATGCTGCAGATGCTGCGCGGACGGCTGGACGCGCTGGAGGCCCAATGATGGCCGACACCCTGGCCCCAGGCGCTGAATGCGCTGGATTCGGCCCTATGCCCGAGCTTTCGGTCAAGGGCTGCTGGCGGGCGTGCTATCCGGGCGGGTGTTCATAGACATCGACATGCAGGCTCTCGCTGTTGGGCCTGCACATCTAGAACCGCTTGCCCAAGGTGATCTCGATGCGGCGGCCGACGGGGTCGCGGCTGTCGCGCCCGTAGCCGGGGGCGGGGGCGCCGTCGGCGAGGCGGGCGGAGGGGCGTTCGTCGGTCAGGTTCTGGATCGACAGCTCCAGCCGCGCCCCTTCCGCCCGTCGCCCGGACACGTCCCGGAAGAGGCGATAGGTCGCCTTCAGGTCCAGGCGGGCGAAGTCGCTGATCCGCAGGTCGGCCGGGCCGTCTTCACCGATGGTCGCCCGGCTGCGATAGCCCGCCGTCCACCGGCCGGTGACGTCGATCTTCAGCGGCCCCTTCATCCGGCTGAGCGTCCATCCCAGGTCCTGGCCGGACACGCCGCCGCCGTCACCGGCCAGACGATCCAGGACCGGCAGGCCCCGGCCCAGCTCGGTCCGGTCGGTCAGCCGCCAGGTGTGAAACAGGCTGACCGTCCAGGTCGCGGCGGAGGCCTGGCTGGGATCGACCGGCGGGTTCAGGCTCAGACTGGTGGTCAGAGACCGGGTCTCTGAAGCCGTGGCGTTGAAGGGGCGCAGGTCGATCCGAACGAGACGGCCCGACGCATCGCGCAGGAACCGGTCGGGATAGGCGGCCTCGGTCTGTGGCGTCGGCTGAAGAGTCGACGAAATCCCGTCGCGCGCGCGGGCCAGGGACAGACCCTGGTTGAAGCCGACGCTCCAAGGGGTGAAGGGGCCCAGCGACAGGTTGAGAGCCGCGCCTTCGGACCGGGCGACGGTCAGGTCGGGATTTCCGCCGACCAGGGTCTGGACCTCGACCGCCTCACCGGTGCGGAAGTCATAGACGACGGCGTTCGGGCCCTGGCGCTGCGGGGCGAAGCGGTCCAGGTCGCTGGGCGCGGTCAGGGTGCGGTTCCAACTGGCGCTGAGGCTGATCTGGTCGCGCGGCTGCCAGGCGGCGCCGAGGTCCAGACTGCTTCCGCCCCCGGCGTCGGTGTCGCGGCCGCCGGCGCCCAGGCTGACGGACAGTCCGCCCAGGCTCAGGCCCCCGATTTTCAGGGTCTTCGCCTCGCCCTCGAGACCGGGCGGCGGCGCAGGCTGGGACAGAGGGACGGTGATCTGCCCCTGCCAGGCGGAGCCCGTCGTGGCGCGCCGGTCCGCCTCTCCCACAGCCTCCGTCCGGGTTCGGTTCCGGTTCGCATCGGCGGACAGATTGACGGCGATCGGGCCGGCGCCCAGGCCCGGCAGGCTGCGGTTCAGGGCGACCGCGCCGCTCCAGCTCATCAGGTCGGTCTGGGAAGGCGTCGGGCCTTCGGCCTCGACGACATCGGCCGTAGCGAGGAGATTGACCTGGGCGGTCCAGTCGAGAACTGAACCGCTGAGGCCGCTGCGCACCTCCCAACGGCGGGTGTCGGTGGAGAGAACCGTCAGGCCGTCGGCGTCCCGCGTGGTCGATCGGCTGGAGGTCTGGCTCGCTGAGGCGTTCAGGCTGGCGGCCCAGTCGCCCAGGCTGCGGTTGAAGGCGGCGTTGGCCGAAAGGAACCGGCTCTCGGGCGTCAGGCTGACGCCTCCGCTGTCGGGGTGGTCACGCAGATAGGCCGGGCGATCGTCCGCCCGCAGGGCCGAGGCGTCGCGCAGGGCCAGGGTCAGGTTGGTGACGTTGCGGTCCTGAAGCCGGGACTGGCGCGCCGTGGCGGAAAGCTCGCGAAAGCCCCCGGCGGTCGGGGTCGCAGCCGTCATGGCGCCGTCGCGACTGGCGAAACTGCGCTGAAGGACCAGGTTGAAGACCCGGCCTGACGGCGAGCCGCCGTACTCCGCCGCCGAACCGGCCGGCAGGACCTCCAGCCTTTCCAGGGCGTCGGGCGGCAGGTCCAGAAAGACGGAGGGGTCCGGCATGCGGACGCCGTTGATGATGACCACGGGCGGCTGGCCGGGGCTGAACTGACGTACGGCCTGGCCCAGCACCTCGCTGACGCTGCCGCCGGCCAGGGCGTCGATCCGCGCGGCGTCATATTCATACTGGGGCGGGGCGCGCGTCGCGCCGCGCCGGGCCGCCACCTCCACGTCGGGCAGGACGGTCACCGCAGGCGGGGCGGCCTGCGGCGCTGCCGGCGTCGCCTGGACGGCGGCGCCGAACCCGGCGAGCGTGAGACAGAGGGAGATCACAGGGACAAACTAGGGGCGAGCCGGGCCGCGCGGAAAGAAAAAAGGCCGGGCGTCGCGGACGTCCGGCCAGGCTTTTTCAGGTTTAGGATCCGGGCACCAGCCGTACCTAGAGGATTTGCAGACCCGGAATACGGATCGAGCCGCTGACGATGGTGCAGTTGCGACCGCCGGGGTTCACGGGGGGCAGGACGTTGTTGTTGAAGGTCGCCGTGCTGGTCGCATTGTTCCAGGCGACCACCACGGTGCCGTAGCAGGGATCGTTGGCCACGGTGTTGGCGCCGATGGTCAGTGCGATCGAGGTGGTCGATCCCGGCACCACGGCCGCGCTCCAGGCGCCGGACGGCGCAACGGCCAAGCAGGCGATGCCGCCGGGCGAGATGCTGCGCGTCGGAATGGGCGCGCTGGTCGCGCTCAGCGGGCTTGCGGTGATGGAGACGTTGCAGGTGACGCTGATCGTTTGCGACAGGGTCACAGAACCCGATCCGGATACGCTGCCCGAACTGGGCGAGAAGGATTGGGCGAAGCTGGGGGAAGCGACGGCGACGGAAGCGAGCGCCGCAGCGGCGATGGAAAGCGTCTTGATCATGGTAGTCCTCCCTTTGAATGGGTCCTTGGTTGGACCCGTTGAGCGTGTGTTCACCCGCTAGGGGCGATGTACTTACAACGCGGAAGGTAGGTTGGAGTCAAGGAGAAATACGTATATTTTTCAATGATATAAAACGACATAAGGCCGTCCGATCGGCGTCTCTCGACGCCGGGGACGGCCTCACAGGGCGGCCGGGAAGACCGGCCTGTCGTCAACCTCAGAACGACTTGGTCAGCCGCACGGCGAACAGCCGCGGGTCCAGGGTGAAGACGTTGGTCGTCAGCCCAGTGTCGTCCGAGTTGGTGAAGGCGTCGACGATGGGCGCATCGTCGAAGACGTTCTTGACATAGGCCTGGAGCTTCAGGCCTCGCGCCTCATTGGTCAGGGACACCGAGAGGTTCAGATTGTCCCAGCCCTCCAGCCGGTCGTATTCAGTGTTGTAGACGCGGAAGAAGCTCTCGCCCTGGCGATAATAGTCGCCGCGCAGGGTCAGGTCCCAATCGCCCAGGAACCAGCTGTACTGGGCCCCGATGTTGGCGGTCCAGTTGGGCGAGTTAGGAAGTTCATTGCCGCCCAGGTCGGCCTCGAAACCCCGCCCGCCGTTCGGCGCCTCGGTCAGGGGATCATAGGTGAAGCCGTAGAGGGCCCAGAAGGGAAGGATGGACTCGAAGTTGGGGTTGAAGGTGCCGAACCGCGACGAGCCGGCGCACAGGGCGCTCAGCGCCAGATTGGCCGCATCGGGTCCGAAAGCGCTGTTGAGGATGGTCTCAGCGTAGGCGCGCGGGGCGATGCAGTTCGACGGCACCTGGATCCAGGGACGGATGGTGATCCAGTCGGGGTCGCCTTGGGTGCGGTCCATGACGTTGATGGACCGCTCGCCGTCGGCGATGCGGGACTTCAGATAGCCGAGATTGCCGTCGATCTGGAAACTGGGCGTCGGCCGGTAGACCGCTTCAAGCTCCAGACCCCAGATTTCAGCGTCGAAATTCTCATTCAATGAGATGCGATCGACGATCTGGGAGACCTGATAGTCTTTGTAGTCATAGTAGAAGCCGGTCGCGTTCAGCCGCAGCGCCCCGTCCATCAGCGTATTCTTGGCGCCGATTTCGAAGGCGTTGACGTATTCGGGCTCAAAGGTGCTGGCCAGGGGCTGATACTGGACGACCTTGGGGTCCAGCTCCAGGCGAGGCGGGTTGGTGCCGCCGCCCTTATAGCCGCGGGAGAAGGAGGCGTAGACCAGGGTGTCGTCGGTGAAGGACAGATCGGGTGTCCAATCCAGCACGATCCGGCCGGTGACCGCCTCCCACTTCTGTTCGATGTCCGGCAGGGCGTAATAGCCCCGACGCACGAATCCGCCCGACCCCGGACCGGACCCGCCGCCGAGCGGCGCGCCCAGCAGCAGCTGGCTGGGATAGGGTGTCGTGTCCTTGCGGTCCTCGGTATAGCGCAGGCCGGTCGTCAGCCGCAGTTCCGGCGTCAGGTCCCAATAGCCCTCGCCGAAGACGGCCCAGGAGCGGGTGTGGACGACGTTCTTGCTGCGGAAATAGTTGTGACCTTCGCCGTTGATTTCGCTCAGCGGATTGGGGTCGACATAGACGCATTCGAACACGCGATCGTCATCGCAGGGTACGGTTTGCGAACTTCCGTCCGGACCCAGCTCGAAGTTGTAGAAATATTCGGCGAGGTAGGAGAAGGTGTTGTTGAAAACGTAGTAATCGTCCTGCGACTTGAAGTCCAAATAGTTGGCGCCGAGGCTGAAGTTGAAATCGCCCGCCATGTCGGACTGAAGGCGGAACTCCTGATACCATTGTCGATTGTCGGACTGGCTGATGTCGGCCGACAGGATCCGGTTTGACGGCCCCAGTTGCGGATCGGTGTAGACGCCGCCGGGCGCGGCCGGCGACGGAATCAGGTCGCCGAAGAAATCGAACACCTGGCTGCTGTCCGAGAAGGCGGGGTTGGAGACGTAGCGCGCATAGTCCTGCGACGCATAATAGTCGTCCTTGGCGTAGGCGGTCTGTGAGAACAGGGTCAGGGTGTCGGTCAGGTCGAATTCGAGATTGACCTGGACGACGTCGTTCTCGGCCCGGAAGACGGGATCGTAGTTGGTGGCGATCTCACGCAGGTCTCGCGACTGCACGACGCCCTCATAGGGGTCGAAGCCCTGTGGGATCGGATAGACGCTGGCGCCGTTTGCGTCGAAGCCGCCCAGGCTGAAGAAACCGGACAGCAGCCGGATCGGCCCGAAGGAACCACCGTTGGGCGCCCCATAGGCGGCGTCGGAATACAGTGAACCCGGCAGACAGCCCTGGCTCAACTGATCTTGATTGTAAGGGGTGGTGATCGTCGCCGAACCGACCTGGGTCGGGCCCGGATCGGTGGTGCACAGCTGTTTGCCGGTGCGGGAGCGGTGGTCGTCTTCCTCGAAATGCTCCCAGATCGCATTGGCGCGGAACCGCGCCGTCGGCTCCCACCGGGCCGACAGACGGGTGGTGAACAGGTCGCGGTCGTTCACATGGGTGTCGTTGAAGCTGTTGTAGTCGAAGCCGTCGCGCTGGGTGAAGCCGAAGGCGCCGCGCACGGCGAAGGTGTCGCCGAAGGGGACGTTGAGCATGGCCTGGCCGCGCCGGCTGTCATAGTTGCCCAGTTCCCCGGCCGCGAAGCCCTCCGACCGGAACTTGGGCAGTTCGGGGAACATGTTGACGACCCCGCCGGTGGCGTTGCGGCCGTAAAGCGTACCCTGCGGCCCGCGCAGCACCTCGACCCGAGCGACGTCCAGATATTCCTGCTCGAACAGCCGGTTGCGGATCAGGGGAGTGTTGTTGAAGCTGACGGCCACGGCCGGGTCGCTGGAGGCGGACACCGCCTTGGTCCCGATCCCGCGGATCGAGAAGTTGTACATGCTGAAGTTGGATTTGGAGAAGGCCACGTTCGGCACGGCGCGCAGCAGTTCCGAGCCCCCTTCAATCTGCCGCGACGCCAGGGCCTCGGCCGACAGGGCCGAGACGGCGATAGGCACGTCCTGAACCGACTGTTCGCGCTTCTGGGCGGTCACGATGATGTCGTCCACCACGGCGGGCGAGGTCTGACCTGCCTGCGGCGCTGGGGCTGCGGGCGGCGTCGTCTGGGCCAAGGCGGGGGCTCCAGCCATCAGCAGGGCTGTGACGGAGACCGAGAGCGCAAGGCGCGCGCGAGTGCGGACGGCTGAAACCATGTGATCCTCCCTGAGCACGCCGACCGGAGACGGCGTCCTGATGTGCGTTTCCTCCCGCCTGATGTTTCCGCTCGGCGGGGCGGGGCCACCGGCGGTTGTCGCCAGCTTCGCACTACTCACTCTCATGTCAATACCTATTGACAATTGTGTCGGTTGACGGCCATCCGCAGACGGTGTGATTTCGGACTTTCGGCGAGGGCTGAGGGCGCGGATCGGGAGAGGGCGCGATGGACTGCGACGCCATAATCGTCGGGGCGGGGCTGGCTGGACTGGTCGCTGCGAACGAACTGGTCCAGGCCGGGCGCAAGGTGGCGGTGGTGGATCAGGAGAACGCCGCCAATCTGGGCGGCCAGGCCTATTGGTCCTTCGGCGGCCTGTTTCTGGTCGACAGTCCCGAACAGCGGCGTCTGGGGGTGCGCGACAGTTTCGACCTGGCCTGGTCCGACTGGCGCGGCAGCGCCGGCTGGGACCGGCTGGACGGCGCCCTGGCCGAGGACGAATGGGCCGCCCGCTGGGGCCGGGCCTATGTCGAGTTCGCCGCCGGCGAAAAGCGCGACTGGCTGCGGCGACACGGAATCCGGCTGACGCCCATGGTGGGCTGGGCCGAGCGGGGCGACGGCCGGGCCGAGGGGCACGGCAACTCCGTCCCGCGCTTCCATGTGGCCTGGGGCACGGGCACGGGCGTCAGCGGCCCATTCGCCGCCCGCGCCCTGGAGGCCCAGGCCCAGGGTCGGCTGACCTTCCATTTCCGCAGTCGGGTGGATCAGCTGATCGTCGAGGCGGGCCGTGTGACCGGCGTGTCGGGCGTCCGCCTGGCGCCCAGCGAGGCTCCGCGGGGCGCGGCCTCCAGCCGCGAGGTCGTGGGCGATTTCACCCTGCGGGCGCCGTCGGTCCTGATCGCCACCGGCGGCATCGGCGGGAACCACGACAAGGTGCGCCGCTTCTGGCCCAAACGGCTGGGACGGCCGCCGCGGACGATGGTCACGGGCGTGCCCGCCTATGTCGACGGACGGGGGTTGGACATCGCCGAGGCGGCGGGCGCCCGGCTCGTGAACCGCGACCGGATGTGGCACTATGTCGAGGGTCTGCGGAACTGGAACCCGATCTGGCCCGGACACGGCATCCGCATCCTGCCCGGCCCCTCGTCCCTGTGGCTGGACGCCCTGGGGCGGCGGCTGCCTTTCCCCGCCCTGCCGGGCTATGACACCCTGTCCACCCTGCGCTATCTGCGCACCACGCCGGACTTGGCTGAGCACGACCATTCCTGGTTCATCCTGACCCAGTCGATCATCGAAAAGGAGTTCGCCCTCTCAGGCTCGGAGCAGAACGGCGACATCACCTCGGGCGACTGGCTGCGGGTGCTGAAGACGCGGCTGGGCAAGGGCGCCTCGCCCGAGGTCGAGGCCTTCAAGGCCAAGGGGGCGGACTTCGTGGTGGCCCAGGAGCTGGAGACCCTGGTCGCGGGCATGAACGCCCTGACCCCGACGCCCCTTTTGAAGACGGAGGCGGTGCGGCGGGTGGTGGAGGCGCGCGACGCCCAGATCGCCAATCCCTTCGCCAAGGATCTGCAGATCCAGGGCGTCCACAACGCCCGTCGCTATCTGGGCGACCGGCTAGCGCGGGTGGCCCGGCCGCACCGTCTGCTGGACCCGGCCGCCGGCCCCCTGATCGGCGTCAAGCTGAGCGTCCTGACGCGCAAGAGCCTGGGCGGGGTGCAGACGGATTTGGACAGCCGGGTGTTGCGGGGCGACGGATCGGTGTTGGAGGGTCTCTATGCTGCGGGCGAGGCGGCGGGGTTCGGCGGGGGCGGCGCCCATGGCTACAACGCCCTGGAGGGCACCTTCCTGGGCGGCTGTCTGTTCACCGGACGGGCGGCGGGACGGGCGATGGCGGAGCGGGCAGGCTGATCTAACGCAGCCGGGTCCAGGTCTGGGTGCGGCACAGAAGGGGGGCGATACAGCCCCGCACGGACAGACGATCGTTCTCGACCAGGGTCAGGGTTCCGCGCGACGCGCGCTGGCCGCTGTCCGGATCATAGAGGGGGCCGCCGGACCAGGTCGTGGGGCCGCCGGTGAATCCGTCCAGAACGCGCAGGCCCCTGAGCGGCCGGCTCCGCAAGTCCGGGTCGCGGTTGCGCACATCGGTCTGATCGGGATTGCGGCGCAGGGGGGCGGCGTCCACCACTCGGCCGCACAGGGCGGCGCCGCAGCGGTGGATTTCGACCACCCCGCCCTGGGCGGCGGTGCGCCACCGCCCCAGCAGCGGACTGTCTTGGGCCGAGGCCGGGGCGGCGGCCGCGACGCCGCCGATCAGGGTCGCGCCGGCCAGGGTCAAGGCGGCGGGCCAGGTCGGGCGACGCATCAGCCCCGGACCAGCAGGCGGTTGCGGACCTCGACCGGGATGCGGTCGTAGAGGGTCGGCCCTCCCAAGCCCAGCCGCGCCCGCGCCTGATCCAGCGGCTCGGACATCAGGGCCTCATAATCCAGGGCCGGCAGCCAGGCCGCCTTGCGCCCCCGGCGCCAGGCCTCGAAGACGGCGCGGGCGCAGGGATAGCCGGTGCGGGCCTTGGTCATTTCGACGGCGGCGCCGATGGCGATCAGACCGAAGCCCTTGCTGCCCGTCTGGGGCAGGGACAGGGCGACCACGCAGGCCTCGCCCAGCGCATCCGTGCGATAGCCCGCCAGAACGTGCCACAGATCATGGATGTCGCGCAGACGCCGGGCGTACCAGGCGTAGGGGTGGGCCGCCTCTATGTCGCTGTCGGCCACCTTGCGGCTCTCGTTCGCCAGGCCGTAGGCCGACAGATTGCGTTCGTCGATGAAGTCCAGATAGGCGCGGCCCACCGAGCCGGCGGGCATGGATTCCAGCCAGGGGCGGTCGTGCAGCCGGTCCGCCAGCTCGACCATCTTGAAGGCCTGGCGCGCGCCCTCGGGCGTCTCCAACATGCGCATATAGCCGCGCCGCACCGAGTTTCCGGCCAGGGCGTTCATGATCTCGAACACCTGGGTGGTGTCTTCCTTGTTCGCGATCAGGCGGCGCAGGGCGCGAAAGGCCCGGCCGATTTCGATCCGCCGGGGCCGCCCCAGACTGTCGCTGCGGGGGCGCGCGTCGACCAGGGCGTCGTCCATCATCAGTTCAGCCGTCACTTGCTCTCTCCGGGCGCTGAGCTTAACCAGTGCTATCTACATGGATGTAACTAACAACAATGTCAATAGAGCGCGTTCGTCGCCGTCGTCGCACCCCTGAAGAAGCCCGCCTGGAGGTTCTGGCCTGCGCGCGCGCGCGCCTTTTGGCGGGCGGGCCGGACTCGGTCACCCTGAAGGCCGTCGCCGACGACCTGGGCATGACCCACGCCAATCTGATCCACCATTTCGGTTCGGCCGAGGGGCTGCAGTCGGCCCTGATGGGGTCGATGGTGGCGGATCTGTCGAACGCCCTGGACGCCGCCATCGCCCGGCTGCGCACCGACGAGGGGGCGCCGCTGGAGCTGATCAACGCCGTCTTCGACGCCTTTGCGGAAGGCGGGGCGGGCAAGCTGGCCGCCTGGATCGTGCTGAAGGGCGACCTGACCCATCTGGAGCCGGTCCGGGCGGCTGTGAACGGTCTGGTCGAGGCCATCCGCGACAAGCTGGGCGATCCCATGACCGCCTCGCCCAAACAGCTGTCCTCGGCGGTTCTGTTCATCGCCCTCAGCGCCTTCGGCGAGGCCCTGATCGGCCCGCCTCTGCGCGACATGCTGGATCAGGACGAGGACGCCAGCCGCCAGGTGGTCGCCGGCCTGCTGCCCTATTTCCTGCTGAAGGCCGAGCGGGGGGAGTAGCCGTTCAGGCGGCTCTCCACGCCTGTTCCGCCGCCGCCTGAAGGACGGCGCCGACGGTCTGCAACAGCACGGCGGCGCCGACGGGTTTGCCCAGCACCTCGACCGCGCCGGCCGCCCGCGCCTCGGCGACCTCGGGGCGAGAGACGTTGGCGCTGACGACGATCATCGGGGGCGGACAGGGGTGTTCGGCCCGGATCGTCCGCATCGCCGTCAAACCGTCCATCACCGGCATCTGAACGTCCATCAGCACCAGGTCGAAATCCATCGACCGGCTCAGTTCGACCGCTTCCAGCCCGTTCTCGGCGCAGGTGACTTCCGCGCCCGTAGCGGCCAGAACCGCGTTCAGCACCGCCAGATTGGCGGGATTGTCGTCCACGGCCAAGATGCGGAGGGCGGCGGGCTCCGCATCGGTCGCGGCGGACCTGACCCCGGGCGTCGACAGCAGAACCGCCGGCGCGCGCAAGGTCACGCGGCTGCCGACGCCGATCGTGCTCTGGGCGGTCAGTTCGCCGCCAACGGCGCGGGCCAGGCCGTCGGCCAGAGCCAGGCCCAGACCCATGCCGCCGTGTTTCCGTGTCGCGGTGACGTCGCGCTGATGGAAGGGGCGGACGAGGGCGTCGAAACTGTCGATGTCGAAACCGCAGCCGGTGTCGGCGACGGTGAAGACCAGGGCGTCGTCTTCGTATTGGACATCCAGAGAAACTGCGCCGGTCTCGGTGAACTTCACCCCATTGGCGACCAGCTGGATCAGGATGCGCTTCAGGGCGTCGCCGTCGGCCGAAACCTGGACGTCGGCGCCCGTGTCCGGGCCGCTCAGGACGATCGGCCGGTCGCCGATCAGGTCGGCGCATTCCGTCAGCACCTCGTCGCACAGGGTCCGCACCGACAGGGGCGACGACTGGGGCGTGAAGCCTCCGCCTTCCAGCTGCGAGAAGTCCAGCAGGGTGGTGATGCGGCGCGTCACCTCGGCCCCGGCCTGGGCCACGGTCTCCAGCGCCTTGTGGGCCGCCTCGGGCAGGGCGTGTCCGCGCAGCAGTTCCAGCGGCGCCAGGACGCTGTTCAGCGGCGTGCGCAGTTCATGGCTCAGATTGGCCAGGAAGCGCGACTTGGCCGCGTCGGCGGCGGCGGCGGCGTCGCGCGCGCGGACCAGGGCTGAGACGTCGAAATTCATCAGCAGCAGGCCGCCGATCGCCCCTTCGGCGTCGCGCCAGGGTATGACCGCCCATTCGAACCACATGTCGACCAGGGCCGAGCGGACGGGCCCCTCGCTGCTCATCGCCTCTCCGGCGAGGGCGCGGGCGTAGACCTTGGGCCAATCGATCTGGGCCGGGCGCGCCCTGGCCGGCGAGTCCACCCTCTGTCCGACCATGTCCTGCGCCGGTCGGCCGTAGGTCTTTTCCCAGGCCTGGCTGACGCCGGTCGCCACCAGGTCGGCATCCGTCATGATCAAGGGCACAGGGCAATGGCGCACAAAGGCGGAGATCACGTCGCGGGCGGACCGGCGTTCCGCCTCGGCGCGCTTTTCGGCCAGGGGCGCCGCAGCCTCATAGGCGCGACGAACGGGCGCGCGCGAGACGCACAGTTGAATCAGCGGCCCTTCGGTCCCCTGGGTCTGGGCGGCGCTGACCATGACCGGAATCCGATCGCCGTTGGAGGCGAGCACATCCAGGGCCAGCTCCTCCAGCCGCCCGCCCATCGCCAGCTCCTGACGAAGCCGCGTCTGAACCATGATCCGGCTGGCGGGCGTCAGATGATCGACCAGACGGCGATCCTCGGCCTGGTCTCCGGCGTGCAGGTCCAGCAGGTCGGCCAGATAGTCGTTCAGCCACAGCAACCGACCATGGGGATCGACCAGGCCCAGGCCGCCCGGCGCCTGGCTCAACAGATCCAGCAGGACGGACGGACTTTGCATCTAGGCCGCCAGGTCCAGCGGCGGCAGGTCCAGATGGCGACGCAGGGCCGCCTCGACCAGATCGGGTTCGGTCATATGGGGACAGTGGCCCTCGGTCGGCAGGACGACCCGGCGCGCCTGGGGGATGTGGCGCTCCATCCAGTCCCCGACGAAGGTCGGCGCCAGGGCGTCGTCGCGACTGTCCAGCAACAGGGTGGGGAGAGCCAGGGCCGCAAAGGCGTCGCGGTCGTCGGCGTGGAAGGTGGTGCGGGCGAAATGGCGGGCGATGGCGGGATCGACCCGGCACACGCTGGCGCTCCAGTCGGCCTGGCCGTCTGCGGCCGAAGGGCCGAGGATCGTCGGCGCCACGACCGTCGTCCATTCGGCGATGTTCTTGTCCATCAGGGCCAGCAGATCGGCGATGTCGGCTGGGGTGAAACCGCCGCGGTAGCCTTCGGCGTCCGTATAGCGGGGCGAACCGCACACCAGGGCCAGGGACTGGAACAGGTCGGGTCGCCGGACGGCGGCGATGACGCCGATGCTGGCGCCCACCGAATGGCCGATGAAGACGACCGGACCCAGGCCGACCGCCTCGATCACCTCGATCAGGTCGTCGGCGTAGCCGCCCAGATCGGCGTGACGTTCGGGATCGAAACAGGCGCTGTCCGAGGCGCCGGCGCCGACATGGTCGAACAGGACGATGCGGGCCACGCCGTCGAACCGATCGGCGACCGATCTCCACATGCCCTGGTCGCAGCCGAAGCCGTGCGAGAACAGAAGAACCGGACCCGTGTGACCCGTGACGGCGACGTTGTTGCGGATCAGAATCGTCATGGCGTCGTCCGCTCAACTTTCATTTGCGACGACTGTCAGGCCGACCTGAGCAGTTATTTCGAAAAAACCTTAAAAATCCGCTTCTTGCGTTTCGCAACCACAGATCGGCGTTACGCGGGCTTCGTCAGTTGTCCGCGCTGGGCTCTGTGACGGCTTTTGATCGGAACGGGCGCGGGAGCCTCGTGTTGTTCACGCGACCCAGCCGAGAGGAGACGTCATGGCCGATCGTTTGACGATGCAGGACCCCCGCGACCAATACCCCCGCCCGCCCTTCCCCGAGCAGCCCCAGCCGGCGCCGGGCCTGGCGGTGGAGATGGATCCCAAGCCGGACCATGGGGAGACCAGCTATAAGGGCTCGGGCCGCTTGGCTGGGCGCAAGGCCCTGATCACCGGCGGCGATTCCGGCATCGGCCGGGCCGCCGCCATCGCCTACGCCCGGGAAGGGGCGGACGTCGCCCTGTCCTATTTACCGTCCGAAGAGAAGGACGCGGCCGAGGTGGCGCAGCTGATCGAGGCCGAAGGGCGCAAGGCCATCCGCCTGCCCGGCGACGTGACCGATGAGGCCTGGTGCCGCGACCTGGTGTCCCAGGCTGTCGAGGGCCTGGGCGGGCTGGACATCCTGGTGGTCAACGCCGGTCGCCAGCAGTACCGCGAGAGCGTCGGCGAGGTCTCGACCGAGGATTTCGACCGGACGATGAAGACCAATCTCTACGCCCTGCACTGGATCGTCCAGGCGGCGGTCCCCCACCTGCCGGCCGGGGCGGCGGTGATCACCACCGCCTCGATCCAGGCGTATGAGCCCTCGGCCATTCTGCTGGACTATGCGACGACCAAGGCGGGGATCGTCGCCTACACCAAGGCCCTGTCCAAACAGCTTTTGGAGAAGGGAATCCGCGTCAACGCCGTGGCGCCCGGCCCCTTCTGGACCGTGCTTCAGCCCTCGGGCGGCCAGCCGATGGAGAAGGTGGTCCATTTCGGCGAACAGAGCGCCTACGGCCGGCCCGGCCAGCCGGTCGAGATCGCGCCGGTCTATGTGCTTCTGGCGTCCCAGGAGGCCAGCTACGTCACCGGCGAGGTTTATGGGGTCACGGGCGGGGCGGGCATCGCCTGAGGCAGACGGCGGACCGGCCCCTGACCGGTCCGCCTGTCAGCGCCAGCCGTCCAGGATTTCGTCGACCGTCGCCGTCTCGATCTGCTGCGAGAAGCGGTCGTGATAGAGGCGCAGGAGATCGTCATGGGGCCCGTCGGCCGAGCTGCAGAGGGCGTCCTGGGCGATCACCACCCGATAGCCCAGATCGACCGCCCCCAGGACGGTCGCCAGAACGCAGACGTCGGTCTCGCCCCCGGTGACGATCAGCGTATCCACCCCGCTGCGGCTCAGGACCGCGTCCAGGTCCGAGCCCACCCAGGGCGAATAGACGTGTTTGTCGATCAGCCGGCCGGGCGGGACGAACCGCTGAAGCGGCAGGGCCAGATCGACCAGGCCGGGATCCATTCGCTCCAGGGTCATGGAGGCCCAGCGCGTCCAGTAGCGGCGCCAGGCCCCCCGCCCTTCTCCCGGGCGGGCGGCGGGGATGAAGCGGGTGAAGGCGGTCCGTTCGGGCCGGCGTTCGCACAGGCGCACGATCTGGGGCATGACCCGCTCGGCCCAGTCCAGTCGCCACGCCGTCTCCTCGACAAACATCCGCTGCATGTCGATGCACAGGTGCACCGCATTCTCCGGCACGGCGTCGCGCAGACCCTCGGCCATGGTCAGGCCGCGCCTGCCGCGCCGCTTGCGGCGTTCGGAGAGGAGGGTTCGATCTCCTCGGCGTCGGGCGGGGTCTGGGTGTTGGAGTGGTGTTCGATCCGCCCCGTCTCGACCTCTTCGCGGGCGAAGACCTCCTCCTGTCCCGCCTCCAGCAGCTGATCCTCAGGCCCGCCCAGCCCGCCCTGAGCCAGACCCGAGGCGGCCGAATCGCGGCTGTGGTCGCGGTCGCTCATCGGATCAGGCGGCCTGACGCGCCGGGGCGCCGGTGTAGCGTTCATATTCCTCGCTATAGCGGTCGGTCAGCCGCGCCTGATCCTCGCCCTTCTGCTTCAGGGTGATGAACCAGCCCTTCTCCTCCTCGTACATATGGGTCAGGACGGCGCCTTCGATATGCTCCCACTTGTCCAGCCAGGCGGTGTTGGAAGGGGCGATGTTCTCCAGCTCGGCCATCTGCGCCTTGGCGGTGGTCTGTTCCAGATAGGCGTGGGCGGCGTGCATCTTCTCGCCGGCCTGTCCCAAGGCGGGGTAGAGGACCAGCTCCTCGGCGATCGAATGGCCGTTCAGCACCAGGGCCAGGGCCTTGAGGGCCGCCTGGCGGTCGGCCGCCGACTTCACCTGGCGTCCGCGGGCGAAGGCGGCGCGGATTTCGTCGTGATGGTCCAGAACCAGCGACAGCCAGTCGCCGGGCGCGGCGGCCGCGCGCGCCTGGGCTGTGGCTTCGGCGCGGGCCTCTTGGCCGGGTTGGGGGGTTACGGCGGCCAAGGCCTTGTCGATGATGGACATTCGGGTCTCCTGCGATGCGGAGACAAGGCCGGGGATCAGCAGCCGGTTCCCAATGTCGTCTTTCCAACCTGAAGCTGACCGGGCCGCGAGGCGGGGAGGGGGACCAAGGTCGGATTGACGCGGAGGCTTTGCAGGCGTCTGATCTGCGAACTGTCGATCTTTCGGAGGTCGCCCATGAGCCTGCGGTCCCAGACCGATCACGCCAGCCTGATCCAGCAGGCGCTGGACGAGGGCGCCGGCGCGCGCTCCGCCCTGGCGGCGTCCTGGCGTCGGTCCATGACCCTCTACGGCCTCGATCCGGTGCGGGCCGGCGCGGTGGAGACGATCTCCGAACAGGCGCTGCAGGACGCCCGTCAGGCGATGGAGCCGATGACCCGCGCGGCCGAGGGGGTGCTGGACCGGCTGTTTCTGGCGGTCGGCGGGGTCGGCTGCTGCGTCCTGCTGACCAATGCCGAGGGGGTGCCGGTGGAGCGGCGCGGAGCGGCGGCGGACGACGAGACCTTTCATCGCTGGGGCCTGTGGCCGGGCGCGGTCTGGTCCGAGGCGCATGAGGGCACCAACGGCATCGGCACGGCCCTGGCCGAACACCGCCCCGTCACCATCCACCGCGACCAGCATTTCCACGCCCGCAACACCGGCCTGAGCTGCGTCACCCATCCGATCCACGACCCCTTCGGCCGGCTGGCGGGGGCGCTGGACGTCTCGTCCTGCCGGGCGGATGCGACCGAGGCCATACTGGGTCTGATCTCGGCCGCCGTGGCCGACGCCGCCCGGTCGATCGAGGCCCAGGCCTTCCGTCAGACCTTCTGCGACGCCCGCATCGTCCTGGCCGGAAGCGCGGGCGAACGGAATGCGGCGGCCCTGCTGGCCGTGGACCGCGACGATCTGGTGATCGGGGCGACGCGGGCGGCGCGCCTGTCCCTGTCGATCACCGACGAACGGATCGCCGCCCAGCTGCCGGCCTCGGACCTTCTGACGCCCGGCGCGGCCGAGGCGGACCTGTTGGAGGCGGAACGGGGCGCGGTGCGCCGGGCCCTGGCGCGCAGCGGAGGCAATGTCTCGGCCGCCGCCCGCCTGTTGGGCATCAGCCGCGCCACCCTGCACCGCAAGCTGCACCGGCTGGGTCTGAACGACGCCCAGTAACAGCCTCCTGTAATCTGTCGCAAATCTGCGACAGGTTTGCGCCGCATCATGAACCGGGCTTCTGGCGCGGCGGGCCTTGCGGACCGAGTTTGCCTCAAACGACGCCGGACAATCGGCGCCCGAGGAAACCGCAAGGAGACGCACTCGTGACCAAGCCCGAATTCGCCCGCGCCGCGACGCCCAAGTTCAAGACGCGCTATGACAACTTCATCGGCGGCCGCTGGGTCGCCCCCGTCAACGGCCGGTATTTCGAGAACACCTCCCCGGTGAACGGCCGCGTCCTGTGCGAGGTCGCACGCTCGGACGCGGCCGACGTCGAGCTGGCCCTGGACGCCGCCCACGCGGCGAAGGACGCCTGGGGCAAGACCAGCGTCGCCGAACGCGCCGTGATCCTGAACAAGATCGCCGACCGGATCGAAGCCAACCTCCAGGCCGTGGCCGAGGCCGAAACCTGGGACAACGGCAAGCCGGTGCGCGAGACTCTGGCCGCCGACATTCCGCTGGCGATCGACCACTTCCGCTATTTCGCCGGCTGCATCCGCGCCCAGGAAGGCGGGATCTCGGAACTGGACCACGATACGGTCGCCTATCACTTCCATGAACCGCTGGGCGTGGTCGGTCAGATCATCCCGTGGAACTTCCCGATCCTGATGGCCGCCTGGAAGATCGCCCCGGCCCTGGCGGCGGGCAACTGCATCGTCATGAAGCCGGCGGAACAGACCCCGGCCTCCATCCTGGTCGTCATCGAACTGATCCAGGATCTCTTGCCCGCCGGCGTGCTGAACATCGTCTCCGGCACGGGCGCCGAGGTGGGCGAACCGCTGGCCACCAACCCCCGCATCGCCAAGATCGCCTTCACCGGCTCGACCGCCGTCGGCCAGAAGATCATGGAATATGCGACCCGGAACATCATTCCGGTGACGCTGGAGCTGGGCGGCAAGTCGCCGAACATCTTCTTCAAGGACGTGATGGACGCCGACGACGCCTTCCTGGACAAGGCGCTGGAAGGCTTTGCGATGTTCGCCCTGAACCAGGGCGAGGTCTGCACCTGCCCCAGCCGCGCCCTGATCCACGAAGACGTCTATGAGGCCTTCATCGAGAAGGCCATCGCCCGGGTCGAGGCCATCGTCCAGGGCGACCCGCTGGACCCCGCCACCATGATCGGCGCCCAGGCCTCGGACCAGCAGCTGAAGAAGATCCTGAGCTATCTGAAGATCGGCCGCGAAGAGGGCGCCCAGGTCCTGACCGGGGGCGACCAGGCCCAGCTTCAGGACGATCTGGCCGGCGGCTACTACGTCAAGCCGACGGTGTTCAAAGGCACGAACGACATGCGGATCTTCCAGGAGGAAATCTTCGGTCCCGTCCTGGCCGTGACCACCTTCAAGACCTTCGAAGAGGCGATGGAGATCGCCAACGACACCGAATACGGCCTGGGCGCCGGGGTGTGGTCGCGCGACATGAACACCGCCTATCGCGCCGGCCGCGCCATCCAGGCCGGGCGGGTCTGGACCAACTGCTATCACCAGTATCCGGCCCACGCCGCCTTCGGCGGCTACAAGAAGTCGGGCATCGGCCGTGAAAACCACCGGATGATGCTGGACCACTATCAGCAGACCAAGAACCTTCTGGTCAGCTACAGCCCGAACAAGCTGGGCTTCTTCTGATCTGCATCAAGGATGGCCGGCTCCGGATCGGCCATCCTCCGATCGCTCTCTGATCCGTCTGTCCGGAGAGCGGCTCCCAGGCGGGCGGGCCGGTGTCCTGCTTCCGGTCCGCCCGTTCCCCCTTCTGATCGAGGATGAACCATGGCCAAAACCATGAAGGCCGCCGTCGTGCGCGAATTCGGCAAGCCCCTGGTGATCGAGGACGCGCCGATCCCCACCCCCGGGCCCGGCATGATCCAGGTGAAGGTCGTCGCCAGCGGCGTCTGCCACACCGACCTGCACGCCGCCGAGGGCGACTGGCCGGTCAAGCCCAATCCGCCCTTCATTCCGGGCCACGAAGGCGTCGGCTACGTCTCGGGCGTCGGCGCCGGCGTCAAACACGTCAAGGAGGGCGACCGCGTCGGGGTGCCCTGGCTCTATTCGGCCTGCGGCCATTGCAAACACTGCCTCGGCGGCTGGGAGACCCTGTGCCACGAGCAGCAGAACACCGGCTATTCGGTGAATGGCGGATTCGCCGAATATGTGGTGGCGGACCCGAACTACGTCGGCCATCTGCCGAACAACATCGGCTTTGAAGAGATCGCGCCGATCCTTTGCGCCGGCGTCACCGTCTATAAGGGGCTGAAGGTCACGGAGACCAAGCCCGGCGACTGGGTGGTGATCTCGGGCGTCGGCGGCCTGGGCCATCTGGCGGTGCAATACGCCAAGGCCATGGGGATGAACGTCGCGGCCGTCGACATCGACGACGCCAAGCTGGACCTGGCGCGGCGTCTGGGCGCCTCGGTGACGGTCAACGCCAAGACCTCCAACGACCCCGCCGCCGAGATCAAGCGTCAGACTGACGGCGGCGCCCAGGGGGTGCTGGTCACCGCCGTCTCGCCCAAGGCCTTCGAACAGGCCCTGGGCATGACGGCGCGCGGAGCCACGGTCGCCCTGAACGGCCTGCCGCCCGGAGACTTCCCCCTGTCGATCTTCGACATGGTGCTGAACGGCACGACGGTGCGCGGCTCGATCGTCGGCACCCGGCTGGACCTTCAGGAGGCGCTGGACTTCGCCGCCCAGGGCAAGGTCAAATCCACCATCGCCGTGGAGCCCCTGGACAACATCAACGACATCTTCGCCCGGATGCACAGGGGCCAGATCGAGGGCCGGATCGTCATGTCGATCTGACCGGCGGCGCAGATCAGGCGATCCGCACCTCGACCCCGCCGTCGCGCGCCGCAGCCGCGACGGCGGCGGGGGGCGGCTGGTCCGTGACGATCATGGCCACCTGGGACCAGTCCGCCGCCTGGGCGCGGCCCGCCGCCCCGAATTTGGAGGCGTCCGTCAGACAGACCGCCTTGCGCGCATTGGGCAGCACCGCCCGGGCATAGGCCGCCTCTTCGGGCTCGTGATCGAGAAAGCCGTGCGCGGCGTCCACGGCGACGATGGAGAAGAAGGCCAGGTCCGGCACGAACCGGTTGGCGTAGGCGGCGGCGTCCGCATCGAAACTGGCCCGATAGGCGGGGTTGACCGCCCCGCCCGCCAGGAAGATCCGGGCGTCCGACAGGGCCGCCAGCTCGCCCGCCGTCTCCAGACTGTTGGTCACCACCGTCAAATCGCGCACAGAGGCGATCCGGCGCGCCAGCCAGAAGACGGTGGTGCTGGAATCCAGCAGCAGGGTCATGCCTGCTTCGACCAACTCGGCCGCGTGGGCCGCGATCCGCTTCTTGGCCTCGGCGTTGATGTTCAGCCTCTGCCGCCACGGCGCCTCGGCGCGGCGATCAGGCAGGCGGACGCCGCCGTGCACCTTTCGCACCGCCCCGTCCTGCTCCAGCCGTCGGATGTCGCGGCGGATCGTCTCCTCCGACACGTCAAAGGCCGTCGCCAGATCGGCGATCGAACAGGCGCCCTGATCGGCCAGGGCGGACAATAGGGCTTCGAGCCGTGCGGACTGATTCAACGCTGTGCCTTGGGTCATGCAACTCGTGTGACATGTGGCGCCCGCATTCGTCAAAATCCACACAAAAACACAAAATGCCACAATAGTTCACATCGATGTCACAGGCCCGGCGTAGATCATTCGAAGACGGCTCAGCGCCGTCCAAACGTCAGGGGATGTCATCATGGTTCTTTCAAACACGCGCTTTTGCGCGCGCGCCCTGCTGTGCGGCGCGGCGCTCGCAGCGATCCTGCCCGCCGCCGCCTTGGCCCAGACCGCGCCGGCGCAAGGCGGGACGGCGGACGCCGCCAACCTCGCCGACATCATCGTCACCGGTTCGCGCAGCGCCACCCGCCGCGCCGAGGCCGAGCAGCGCCAGGCCGACATCGTTTCGGAGGTCATTTCCGCCGATGAACTGCTGACCATCCCGTCCACCAGCGTGGCGGCGGCGCTGAAGCGTCTGCCGGGCGTCAGCACCGTCAACGACCGCGGCACGGGCGACGCGCGCTACGTCAGCATTCGCGGCCTGGACAGCGCCCTCAACGTTTACACGATGAACGGCGTGCGCCTGGCGACCTCGGGCCGCGACAACCGCGCCGTCGCCCTGGACCTGCTGCCGCCCGACGGCCTGGACACGGTGCGGGTGGTCAAGAGCGTCACCCCGGATCTGGACGGCGACGCGGTCGGCGGCACCATCGACTTCCGCCTGCCCAGCCCCTTCGACTTCGGCGACGGCATGGCCAGCCTTTCGGTCCGCGCCAGCCGGGAAAACATCGCGGACAAGACGGCGACCGACCTGACCGGCGCCTTCTCGACCTTCCTCGATTCGGCCCGGACCCTGGGCCTCTACGGCGTGGTCTTCCATACCGAACGGACCATTACGGGCGAGCGCAACGAGAACATCAGCTACAACACCAGCTGGCGTCCGAACGGCGTCTTGCCGGATAGCGACACCGTCCTGTCGGAAGACACCCCCCTGCGGCTGGTCTCGCACGGCCTGGACCGGTTCGTGAATGACATCGACCGCACCGGCGGCAACTTCACCCTGGAATACCGCCCGACGTCGGATGACGAACTTCACCTGCGCGGCCTGTACTCCCAGTGGAAGAACGATCAGCTGCACGACTATATCGACGTCAAGACCGGTCAGGACGACAAGGGCGCCATCAACAGCTTCTCGTCCCTGATGGGCGCCGAGGTGAAGCAGGAGGACAACCGCCTGGGCGTGCTGAACCTGGGCGGGCGCCACGTCCGCAGCGCCTTCGAGCTGGACTACGACATCGCCTATACCTACGGCCGGACCGAGACGCCGAACCAGTGGTATATGGAATATGTCACCGACGGCAGCCTGCCGATCTACAGCACCCCGATCGGCTTCGACGCTTCGGACAGCAAACACCCGACCTGGGTGATGAGCGAGGCCCAGTCCTCGGCCATGCTGAACCCGGCCAATCTGAAGTTCGACTACGCCGAACTGTATCGCCGGATCTCCGAAGACTCTCAGGCCTACGCCGCCGTCAATCTGGCCTGGTCTCCGGAAGACAAGGGCGTGCTGAAGACCGTCAAGGGCGGCTTCCGCTTCCGCCGGTCGCAACGGGATTATGATCAGCAGCAGGACGTCGACAGCGGCACGCGCGACATTCCGGGTCTGGCTGGCGGCTCGCCCCTGTCGGACCACAGCGACCTGATCGCGGGCTCGATCGATCATTTCGACGACGACCACTATCGCGGCCTGACGCGCTTCGGCACGATCCTGGAGATGAACCGCGTCCTGGCCGTGCTGCAGGCCGCGCCGCGCGTGACGGACGACGAATACCCCTGGAACCTGAACGACTCCTCGGGCCGCGAGACCAGCTACAGCGGCTACGCCATGGCGGTGCTGGAACGGGGCGCCTGGTCGGCCACGGCCGGGGCGCGGGTGGAGCGGACCGACATCCACAACGAGGCCCTGGTCACGACCGAGGACGCCGTCACCGGCGTGGTCACGCGCGAGTTCGGCGGCGCCACCGGCACGACCGAGGCCAGCTACACCCAGGTCCTGCCCAGCCTGCACGTCGACTGGCGTCCGAACGCGGACTGGACCGTGCGCGCCGCCGTCTGGACCTCCTTCGCCCGTCCCAACTTCACGGACATCTCCAAGGGGATCAACATCGAGTCCAACGGCCCGCGGATCGTCTCCATCTCCAAGGGCAACCCCGATCTGAAGCCGGCCGAGGCCCTGAACTTCGATCTGGGCGTCCAGTACGCCGGCGAACAAGGCTTCCTGTCGGTCGGCCTGTTCCGCAAGGAGATCGACAACTTCATCTATCAGTCGGCGGGCTCGCAGGTGATGGTCGGCGCCGACGGCGTGCCGATCACCACCTCGGCCAACGGCAAGGACGCCACCATCTGGGGCGTCGAGCTTGCAGGGCGCCGCGACCTGATCGCCGGCTTCTCAGCCTGGGCCAACTACACCTACCAGCCCAGCAAGGCCGATCCCGGCATCGCCTGGCGCGAAGGCGTCGAGGTGGGCCTGCCGAATGCGCCCAAGGTCCTGGGCAACGTCGGCCTGAGCTACAAGCGCGACCGGTTCGACGCCGACCTGGGCTACAGCTATCGCGGCCGCTACATCGCCACCCTGCGCGCCAATGCGCTGGATGAATACATCCAGCCCCAGGCAACGCTGGACTTCGGCGCGCGTCTGCAACTGACCGACCAGCTGGTGCTCAGCGCCTATGGCGAGAACCTGACGGGCGAGGCCGGCTACTGGGCCACGCGCGGCAAGTCGGAACGCTACACCATCGGCTATCAGACCGCGCCGCGCATGCTGGGTCTGGGTCTGACCTGGCGTCACTGAGGGGCTTGGTCCTCACCGTCGCAAACCTGTCGCCCGCGCCGGTCATAAGATCGGCGCGGGCCTTGTTCGGAAACATCTGATGTCTGTCGATCGGCGATCTCTTCTGGCGGGCGGCCTCGCCGGCGGCCTGGGCGCGGCCTTGGCGGCGGGGCTTCCGGCCTCATTGGCGCGGGCCCTGTCCATTCCGGCCGACGTCCGCAAGGGCACGATCGAGGACGTGGCCCATGTGGTGATCCTGATGCAGGAGAACCGCAGCTTCGACCACTATTTCGGCGCCCTGGCCGGGGTGCGGGGCTTCGGCGATCCCCATCCCATTCCCGTCGCGTCCGGCCCCGACGGCGCCCCGCGCGACGTCTGGACCCAGGTGGACCGCACGGTCCAGCCCGCCGCCGAGGTCGGTCCCTTCCACCTGGCGACGACCGCCGACTTCGACCTGATGCGGATGGAGGGGACGCCCCACCACTGGCCCGACGCCCAGGCGGCCTGGGACCAGGGGCGTATGGCCCATTGGCCCGAGGCCAAGACCCAGCGCGCACTGGGCTATTATCGGCGCGAGGACATCCCGTTCCAATACGCCATGGCTGAGGCCTTCACCCTGTGCGACGCCTATCACTGCTCGGTCCAGACGGGGACCAACACCAACCGCCTGTTCCTGTTCAGCGGGACGAACGACCCGCACGGCCGCGCCGGCGGCCCGGTCATCGACAATGTCGACGACGATCTGAACAAGCCCGACGCCGACCAGCCCCGCTATGACTGGACCACCTATGCCGAGCGGCTTCAGGCGGCGGGGATCGACTGGCGCCACTATCAGAATCTGGCCGACAATTTCGGCGACAACCCGGTCCAGAACTTCATGGCCTATCGCCGCGCCTGGCGTGGCGAGCCGGGTTCGGACCCGGCGCTGAAGGAACGGGCCCTGTCCACCCGCGACCTGGATCAGCTGAAGGCCGACGTCCTGGCCGGCCGCCTGCCGCAGGTGTCGTGGATCATCGGCACGGCCGAGGGGTCCGAACACCCCGGCCCGTCCAGCCCGGCCCAGGGGGCGGACTATATGTCTCGCGTCATCGACGCCCTGACCGCCGATCCCGCCGTCTGGGCGCGGACGGTGCTGTTCATCAACTTCGATGAGAACGACGGCTTCTTCGACCACGTCCCGCCGCCCGCCCCGCCGTCGCCCGACGCCGATGCGCCCGGCGGTTTCGCCGGCGCCTCCACCGTCTCGACCGAGGGGGAATACCACCGCCTGCCGGCGCCCGGCGCCGACGGGGACGAGGCCCAGTTCCGGGGGCGGCCCTACGGCCTGGGGCCGCGGGTGCCCATGTATGTGCTGTCGCCCTGGTCGCGCGGCGGTTTCGTCCATTCGGAGGTGGCCGACCACACCTCGGTGATCCGGTTCCTGGAGCGTCGCTTCGGGGTGATGGAGCCCAACATCTCGCCCTGGCGACGGGCGGTGTGCAGCGACCTGACGACCGCCTTCGACTTCGCCACGCCGAACCAGACGCCTTTCGTCGATCACCTGCCCGAGACCGCAGAGGTCCGGGCGCGGGCGGCCGCCATTCCCGAACAGCCGTCGCCGACCGCTCCGGTCCGGCCGGCGCGCCCGGTGCAGGAGCCGGGCCAGAGGCCCATGCGCCCGCATCGCTATCGGCTTCAGGCCCATTGCGACGTCGATGCGGCGGCGGCGCGCGCGGAACTCACCTTCGTGTCGCAGGGGGATCTGGCCGCGGTCTTCCATGTCTATGACCGGTTGCACCTGGATCGGCTGCCCCGGCGCTACACGGTGGGGGCGGGCGGACGGTTGACGGGCGCCTGGGACCTGTCGGCCGACGGCGGACGCTACGACCTGTGGGTGTTGGGACCGGCTGGCTTCCACGCCCATTTCGTCGGCTGAGGTTCTCAACCGACGCGCGCCGCTTTCCGGTTGGGGGCGGTCCTAACTCAGGCGGGAAAACACGGCGCCCGGGCCGATCGGCGCCCGGCTGACCACCGCGGCCCCGCCGCTGGAGGCGCGCCTCAGCAGGAGCAAGTCGTCGCTCCGGTTCGATTCGGCGGGGCGGGGCGCTTCGGTCAAGGTCTCGTCGGCCAGGTTGAAGGCGAAGGCCGCCCCACCCAAGGGGCTGGGCGTCAGGGCCAGGGTTCCGCCGTGGGCCTCCACCAGGGTGCGGCAGATCGACAAACCCAGGCCCATGCCGCCGGGCTTGCTGCTGGCCAGGGGCTCGAACAATTTGCCGGCCATGTCAGGGGCGACGCCGGGGCCGTTGTCGGCGACCGACAGCTGGTAGCCGCCGTCGACCGGGCCGCCCGCAATCTCAATGCGGCGGCGCTTGCCGTTCTCCGGGGCGTCGAGCGCATTGCGGATCAGATTGATCAGGACCTGCTGAATCTGCACGCGGTCGCACCAGGCCGTATCCGCCGGGTCCAGCCGCACCTGTATGTCCGCCCTCGTCCCCCTGCGTGCATCCTGAGGATCGGCAGGATTTCCTTGACCACCTCCGACACATTTTCCCGAACCCGAGGACCGGATTCGTGACGCATCATCTGGCGCAGGCGGCGAATGATGGCTGTCGCCCGGTCGATCTGGCCCTTGGCGGCGATCAGCGCCTGAGGGAGGTCGTCCGCAGCCTCCGGCCGGGCCTCAGCCATCCGCCGGGCCGCCTCCAGAAAGTTCGCGGCGGCGGACAGGGGTTGGCTCAGATCATGGGCCGCCATCGAGGCCACTTCGCCCAGCGAGTTCAGCCGCCAATTGTACATGATCTGAAGCCGCAGATCCTGGACGGCGGTCTCGGCGGCGACCCGGGCGGACACGTCCTGAATGAACAGGGTGGCGCAGTCGCAGGTCTTGTGGGTGAAGCGGGTGGCCTGGATCTCGACGAAGGCGTCTTCGCCGTCGGCGCGACGCGCTTGCCAGATGGGGGCCTGGCCCGACGGATCGCGGCGGCCATTGAAGGCCTGGGCCGCCTCGGGGGTGGCGACGTCGTCCAGATTAAAGCCTTCAAACAGGGCGTCGATGCTCAGGGACGGATCGTCCAAAACGGCGCCGAACAGCTGTTGAGCCGCCGGATTATGGTTGCGGACACGGCCGGTCCGATCGACGGCCACGATCGCCATCGGCGCGCCGACAAAGACGCTGCTCGCCAGCGAATCTTCCAACAGCTTTCCTCCTCCTTCGACGCCGGCCCGCTTCTCGATGGTCGAGTCCTGGTCACCATTGAGAATAGATGCCTTGCGTCTCTGTGCAATGGATTACGACCTTGGTCGATGATCGGATTACTGATGAGAATCAGACGCAGACTTATTGACGTTTGCGGCCTTTTGGTCCCGCGGTATCTTTCGCTCGGCAAGAGCATGATCGTTTCGGACGGAACCGCTTCGCGGTTCCGACAGAAGCGTGAATCATGCTCTCGCTTTAATCTGGAGCCTGATTCACCGTTTCAGCGGAACCGCGAAGCGGTTCCTCCTCAACGGATCAGGCTCTAGGAGCGAGGCGGTCGGCGCCGCCGAAGGCCGTCCGTCCGCTACCTGGGTCTATGGCGAACACTCAGGGCTGCATGGTTAGCCTTGCACGATCAGGGCGCGGCCCAGCCTCTTTGCGCGGTTTTCAGTATAGTTGCTGCGCTAAGTACAACCCCCTAACCCAGGGTTGAAGCCGGTTTAACCATGCAAGCTAATGATGCTTCTGGTTGTGTGGCTAAGGCTGCGGAAGGGGACTGAGATGACTGTTACTATTTCGACCAAGAGGGGGCGTTGCGCGCCCCCGGCGAGGTCTGACCTGACCGCACTTCGCCCCTTCTTCAATTTTCAGGACGCCCCATGGCCGGTCGCGTCCCTCGCCCACCCCTAACCGGCCATTGCGGAGAGAGATCATGCGTTTCACCATAAAGGCCAAGCTGGCCGTAACCTTCGGCCTGTTGATCCTGGCCCTCGTCGGCATCGTCGCCCTGTCGATCAGCCGACTGGGGACGTTAAACCAATCCATCACCGAACTGATCGAGGGGCCGGCGGCGCAGCTGAGCCGCGCCCAGAGTGTGGACGCCGAGTTCGGCGGCGTGGTGCGGCGCGAACGCGGCATGGTGCTGGCGACCGACCCCGCACAGGTCCGGACCTTTTCGGAAGAGGCGAAACAGGCTGCAGGACGCCTTGAAGATCAGCTGAACCAGGCCCTCGCCGCCGCCTCGCCCGAGGCCAAGGGCGACTGGACCAAGCTGGCCGACACCTGGGCCCAGTACAAGCTGATCAGCAACGAGGTTCATCGTCTGGCCCTGGCGAACGACAAGGCCGGCGCCGGCGCCCTGATGCTGAACGAGGCCCGGACCTTGGCGGCCGAACTGGAGAAGTCCACCCACCGCATCGTTGAAATCGACAGGGAGAAGATGAAGGAGGCCGAGGCGGCCACCACAACCGTCTTCGAAAACGCCCGAACCGGCCTGATCATCACCGCCGTTGCGGCGGTTCTGGTGGCCCTGGGCGGCTGCACCCTGGTGTCCTTCGTCATCAAGCGGGGTCTGCATCGCGCCAATGAGGCGGTCCGCGCCGTGGCCGAGGGGGATCTGACCAGGACGGTCGCCGTCACCACCCGCGATGAGATCGGCGACATGCTGGGCAATCTGAACACCATGATCGAACGGCTGCGCGGCGTGGTGTCCGACGCCCTGTCGGCCGCCGACAATGTGTCGTCCGGCAGCCAGGAACTGTCTTCGACGTCCGAACAGATGAGCCAGGGCGCCACAGAACAGGCGGCGGCGGCGGAACAGGTCTCCTCTTCGATGGAGCAGATGGCCGCCAACATCAAACAGAACGCCGACAACGCCGCCCAGACCGAGAAGATCTCGCGCCAGTCGGCCAAGGACGCTGAGGCCAGCGGCGAGGCGGTCAACCGCGCCGTGGACGCCATGCGCACCATCGCCGACAAGATCGGCATCGTGCAGGAGATCGCGCGTCAGACCGACCTGCTGGCCCTGAACGCCGCGGTCGAGGCCGCCCGCGCCGGGGAGCACGGCAAGGGCTTCGCGGTCGTCGCCTCCGAGGTCCGCAAACTGGCCGAACGCAGCCAGACGGCCGCCGCTGAAATCGGCACCGTCTCATGCGACACGGTCAAGGCCGCTCAGGAAGCCGGCGACATGCTGCAGCGTCTGGTGCCGGACATCCGCAAGACCGCCGAACTGGTCTCGGAAATCAGCGCCGCCTGCCGTGAACAGGACATCGGGGCCAACCAGATCAATGAGGCGGTCCAGCAGCTGGACAAGGTGACCCAGCAGAACGCCGGGGCCTCGGAAGAGATGTCGGCGACCTCGGAAGAACTGGCGGCCCAGGCCGAAGAGCTTCAGACCTCCATCGCCTTCTTCCGCACCGACGCCTCGGGCGAAGGGCGTTCGGCGCCGCGCGCCTCAGCCTCGCCGCGCCACCGTGCGACGGGCGCCAGGGTCACCGTGCTCAGCTCCGCGGCCCGATCGACGTCGGCCCCGGCTTCGGCAAAATCCCCGGTCCACGCCCAGCAGGCCCGAGCCCAGGGTTTCGCCCTGGACATGACGGTCGGCGGCGCTGACGCCGAGGACATGGACTTCCGGGAGAGCGCCTGATGTCCGGCCAAGCGGAAAGAAAGACCTCGGCCGACAGCCCCGTGAGCGGCGCCTTCGCCGGCCAGTACGTCAGCTTCGGCCTGGGCGAGGAGGTCTTCGCCGCCCCGGTCGGGCTGGTGCGGGAGATCCTGACCTATCAGCCCCCGTCGCGCATCCCCAACAGTCCCGCCTATCTGATGGGTCTGACCGACGTGCGCGGCCAGGGCGTTCCCACGGCGGATCTGCGGATCCGCCTGGGGATGGCGCCGGTCGAACCGACCCTGAACAC
>NZ_JBXANG010000012.1:0-80904 GCF_058801445.1 Brevundimonas sp. GW822-FHT03E11
CCTCAAAGGCCGGCCCGTCTCCGAGCGAGGCAGCCCTATACGGGCCACCCTCCTAACCCGCAACCAGATTCTGAAGGCGGAGGAAAGATTCTCACCGACTCTCGGTCGGTCGAGCCGCAGCCCCGCCGCTCAGCCCGCCGCTATATAGGTCTTGAGGCTTTCGGCCTCGCGGGCGTGTTCTTCGATCTGGCGTTTGACGAGGTCGCCGATCGAGACGACGCCGACCAGGGTCTCTCCGTCCAAGACCGGCAGATGGCGAATCCGTCGGTCCGTCATCCGGCTCATGACGACCGACAAACTTTCGCGCGGCTGGGTGAAGATGACCTTGGCGGTCATATAGTCCTGAACGGGTCGGGCGAGGGCGTTTGGGCCGTCGGCCGCCACGGCCTTGACCACATCCCGTTCCGAAAAGACGCCCACGACGGCGTCTCCGTTCTGGACCACCAGAGCGCCTACGCGTTTGGCGTCCAGCGCCTGACACGCCCGGGCCACCGTCACATCTGCGGTAATGGAATAGACGGCGTTTCCCTTGGTCTTGAGGATCTCGGCGACGAACATCGCGGCTCCTTCTCTCTGTTAGGAGACGACCGCAGGGCCGGGATGGCGACAGGGCCGCTCGGACCGATGATCGCTCAGGGACGCCGGGGAATCAAATGGCCGAATCGGCGCCGCCTGAGCGTCCCGCGTGCGACGTCGTTCCGAAAGCGCGTCCCAGGGGTCCGATCGCCAAAAGGCCGGCGAAGAAGCCGAAGGCATGGGCCTCCCAGGCGATTCGCGCGCCGTCGGCGCCGGGGGCATAGCCGATCAGGCCGGTCACGGCGTTGACCGCCATCCAGGCGATGGAAGCCGCGATCACACGTCGGTCCAACAGGCTGAGGACTCTGCCGCCCCTCCAGCCCTGTGGCGCTCCCATCAGTCGGGTCGCCCCGCCGATCAGCCCAAAGACGGCGCCCGACGCTCCCACCATCGGATCGGAAGATCCCCAATGCACCAGCCCGTAGCCCAGGGCCGCGATGACGCCGCACCCTATATAGAAGAGCAGAAAGACGCTCGATCCGAAGCGTTCGCCGAAAAGCCGCGCGACCGGCGCGCCGAAGGCCAGGGCGCCGACCGCATTCATCAGGGCGTGGGCCCATCCACCGTGCAGCAGCATGGCGGTGAACAGCCCGCCCCAACGGCCGTTCTGCAGGTCGATCGGCGCAAAGGCCATGCTGGCGCCCATGTCGGGCAATTGGCGCTGAAAGAAGAACAGCACCGGCATGGACAGGGCGACCACGACCACCGACAGAGGCGCGTTGAATACAGCCTCTGATTTGGGCGGATCTGAATGCGGGGGGCCGTCGAATCGATCGTCAGGTTCGGACATGGTTTTCAATGGGTGACGATTTCGCCGATCTCAAGCGCTTCTTAATAACCTTAACCCAGTTTAGCGGGTGGATCGCGGTTCGATCCCTTGGTTCGTCGACGCGCAAGGAGTCCCCATGCCGGTCCAGAGGCCGATCGCCCCCCTGACGATGGCGCTTGCGGTCGTCCTGGCGGTCCCGACGCTGGCGGCCGCCCAGACCACGGGCTCAGCCGGCGTGGCGCGCTTTCAACAAGGCTATGGGGCGGCGCGAAGCGCCACCCAGGCTGCAGCGACCGGCTCGACACGCGACGCCAACGGCAACCGCATCATCGTCAACGGTCTGATCCAGTCCGGCGCCTCCTCCTATTCCAGCCAATCCGGCGGCGTAGCCTCGGCCTATGCCGGCGCCGGCGCATCGAGCAGCGGGGGCGCGGCCATCGGCGGCTCGACCGCCGTCGGCAATCAACTGAACGTGGTGGTTCAGGGCAGCCACAACACCGTCATCGTCAATTCGAAACAGACCAACAACGGCGACGTCACCGCCGGCACGGCTCTGAACGGAAGCCTCACCCTGCCATGAGCCGACCTGTCTTCATTCGCACCGGCGCTGCGTCGATTGCGGCCGCCCTGCTGCTGGCCGGCTGCGTCAGTCCGGTCGCAGGGCCGTCGGGCCAGTATGCGACGCCGATCGGCAATGCGCCGGTCACCGCCAACCCAACCCCCTATTCGACCGCCCTCTACTGCCTGGCCGACTACGCCCGCCGCTATAATCTGCCCTCGCCGCGCATGGCCGTGGGGCGGATCAGCGACTATACGGGCACCGTCTCCTCCGACGGCGGGCGCCAGATCACCGGCGGCGCCTCGCTGATGGCCAACTCGGCCCTCGCCAAGGCCGGCGCGCGGATCGTCGAACGTTACGACACCTCGGTGTCGGAGCTTGAGCTGCGCTACGCCAACAACAAGCTGATCGGCGACGCCACGCCCGAAGCCCAGGGGCCGGAAGACACCCAGTACCGCCGCATCCTGGCCGGCCAGGTGCCGGGTTCGGACTTCTACATCGTCGGCGGCATCACCGAGGTAAACTACAACATCCGCTCGGGCGGATTCGACGCCGCCGTGGGCGAGGTGGACAGCGACCGGCCCGGTTCCGGCATCGCCACCCACCGCACCTATGTGATGAACATCGCCATGGATCTGCGGCTGGTTCAGACCACGACCCTGGAGGTCGTGGACGTGGTCTCCTATCAAAAGCAAATCATCGGCCGCGAGATCTCGGCGGGCGTGTTCGACTTCCTGAACGGCAATGTCTTCGACATCTCGGCCGGGTCCGGCGGGATGGAGCCGGTGCAACTGGCCGTCCGCGCCCTGGTCGAACGGGCCACGGTCGAGTTCATGGCCAATCTTTACGGCGCCCCCGGCCCCGAAATCTGCCTCAACGCCGCCAACGACCCGCTCGGCGATTCCACCGTCGGTCCCACCGGCGGCTATTACCCGGCCTATCCCACTACGGAGACGAACAATGGCCAGACTCGCGCCGATCCGTCTCGCTGGCATGATCGCCGCGACGGCGACGTTCGCCGCTCTCGCTACTGAGACGAGGGCCCAGCAAGCGCCGGTCTGCGACGCCCAGACCGGCTCCACCTGCACCAGCACCCAGACGATGACCGGCGAGGTCACCGGCGCGGTGAACCTGGACGTCGCCGTGGGCCAGCTTCAGGTGACCAATGACGTTGCGGGCAATCTTCTGGTCGGAGGCGTCGATCAGGCGGCCGCCGACCTGACCGCGCGCCAGACCATGACGGGTCCGTCCGTCACGGCCCGCACCGCCGTGCGGGCGCCGACCGCCCATATCGAAGACGGCGCCGCCGTCGCCACCACGGCGGCGGCCAATCATATCGCGCTCAGCGGATCGTCCGCCTCGATCACCGGCGCCCTAGACCAGTCAGCTCAAACCCCCGTCCTGGCCGAGACCGTCGCCGATGTTCAATACATCCCCGCCCCCGCCGAATTTTCCGCCCATGCGGCAGCCAACCTGGTCCAGGCCTCGACCGACGGCGCCTCGCACCAGGATTTGACGGTGCGCCAGGCCAACGCCCCCTCGACCATCGAGGCCCGTACCGACGTCTATGTCGACAACGCCTGGAACCTGGCCGCCCGGGCCGGCGCCGGGGGCAACCGGATCGTCCTGTCGAACGCCGGCGGCTCCTTGGTCGCAACGACCGACCAGACCAACCAAGGCCGGATCCGCGCCGTCGCCCAGGCCCAGACCAATCTACAAGGTCAGACCACCGTCGCCGCCCGCGCAGTGGCCAACGAGACCGTCGCCGGCAACCAGGACATCTATCTGGAGCTGGACAACACCCAGCTGAACACCGGCGGGGTCGAGGCGACCGCGACCTATACGGGCGTCAGCGGCTATGACGCCTATGTCGGCGCCGAAGCCGTCGGCAACAGCGTGACGGGGTACGCCTGTTCCCAGTGCGGCGGCGAGGTTCACGTGACGAACAGCCAGACCAATGACGCCAATGTCACCGCCACGACCAGTGCGACGATCGGCGCCGGCCGCGCCGCCGTCGTCGGCGCCACCGCCGTGGGTAACAGCGCGACCTTCTACGTCAGCCGACCGGGCGGTTGAGCGCATAAGGTCCGAGATCAGGCTTCTCGCCAAAAGGGCCCCGCCGGCTGAACCGACGGGGCCCTTCTTAACATCTATCGGTCGTCAACTCAGTTCGGACGAACGCTGCCGCCAGCCGAAACGCCGACCGAGGCCGAGGCGCCGTTGCGGTTCGCAGACGCCGACCCATTGGCGTCAGCGTCAGCTGAGGCGCGGCGCGTGGGTGTTTGGGTCTGGGCCTGGCCTTGCCCCGAGCCCGAGGCGGAGCCGCCGCTGCTGGACAGGGCGCTGTTCAACAGGGCCGAACCCTGAGCTTGGCCTTCGCCTTGGGCGGGGCTCGCAGCGTTGGCGACGCCGTTGACGGTTCCGTTCAGCGCGCCTTGGGCCCGCCCCTGGGTGGAGGCGGCGGTCGAAGCGACGCGGTCACGGGTGTTCACCGCAGCATTCTCAGCCCTGGCGCGGTTGCGTTCGGCGGTTGCGGCGGCGCGGGCCTGAGCCTGCTGAGCGCGGCGCTCGGCGCGGGTCAGGGTCTGATTGGTGGTCGAGGCGACGCCGTCACGAATGCGCGAACCGTCGATCGCGCCCGACACGCCTCCGGTCAGAGAGCCGGCGCCACCGATCTGGCCGCCGGTCATGCTTCCGACCTGGCCGCCCAGGCCGCCGGCCAAACCACCGGTCAGGCCGCCGGAACCGCCCAGGACCTGAGCTTGCGATGCGCCGGCCAGAGCCAGGCCGAAAGCGACGGTCGCGGTCATCAGGGTCTTCTTCATCGTCAATCTCCTGCATGTCTCGGGCATCTCGCCCTCGCAGTGTCCAACGACCGGCCGTCGAGATTTCATCCCGACCCTTCGATATTTTATCGAGCCAGCCGTCCGCGCGCACCCATCGTCTGCGGCGCCGCGCGAGATCCGACGCCAACCAAGCCCTGGCCGTAGACGGCGTCGCGGCCGCGCGCCCCCAAGTCGGCGGCGCTGCGCGCCAAGGCGGCCTGACCCTGGCGCGCTACAAGTCCAGCCACGATGGGGGCGGCGAAGGAGGTTCCCCGCACGCTGGTCCAGCGGCCGGCGGGCGCCGCGGCGGCCATGTCGGCGCCCGGAGCGGCGAAGGCGACCTGGGGGCCGCGCGCCGCCTCCGGCAGAACCTGGTCGCGGGCGTTCACGGCCGTGACGCCGATCACCCCGTCATAGGCGGCGGGATAAAGCGGCGGGGCGGCCGGGCCGTCATTGCCCACCGCCGCCACCACCGTCAGACCCCGCGCCTGGGCCCGCTGGATCGCGCGTTCGACCAAGGCGTTGCGCGGGCCGACCAGGCTGACGTTCACCACCCCGACCCTCTGTTCGATCATCCAGGCCAGGGCCTGGGCCAGGGCGGTCGATGAGCCGCCCTCCGCTTGGCCGCCATAGATGTCGGCGACGCGCAGATCGGCGCCCGGCGCGCCGCCAGCGAACGGGCCGCTGCGCCCGACCATCAAGGAGGCGACGGCCAAGCCATGCGCGCCCATGCGCGGCGGCCCGGCGAAACCCCGCTGCACGACCTGCGATCCGACGAGAGCCGGATGGGTCGCCTCGACGCCGGTGTCGATCAGACCCAGCTTAGGGCCGGCGTCTCCGCCAGCGCTTGAGGATTGCTTCGCGAGCCCGCCCTCCTCCGATGACACGGCGCCGGCCGTGTCGTGGATATGGTTGAAGGTCACGTCAGCCTGTGGGTCCAATCTCTTCAAACGCGCGACAGCCCGCGCAAGGGACAGGCCGCGCGGCGGGGAAAGGACCAGGCTGGTCAGTTCAAGAGCCTCAAGCCGCTCCTCCCGCAGAACGGTGAAACCTGCGCTCGTCGCCAGAGCGCGGGCGGCGGGCGACAGGTCCAGGGCCACGATCTCGCCACGCACCACGGGCCAGCCCTGGGGGTCGGCCTCCAGCGCCCCGTTGGAACGCCGCACGAGTTGCGTCAGACGCGCCGGCGCCCTCAGGGCTTGATCGATCCCCTGGCGTCCCAGGCGATCAACCTCGTCCAGACCCGGCAGCCGCTCCGTCAGACGGTCAGGCAGACGATCCGGCAGACTTTGCCCCACGCCCGGAATTGTGGGAACCGGCAAAGATCCGATCTGGGCCTGGGCCGGTGCAGCGGTGGTCAGCGGCGTCAGCCCCAGCGCCGCCAGGCCGATCAACGCCAAGGTCCGTTTCCACCGCATCATCCACTCCTTCCGGCCCCGCGCCACTTCGTCCTTGCGTCGGGCGGCGTTCCGTTCTCGATATGCCATGGATGAAACGCCTGGGCTCGTTCGTTTCATCCCGCATGGAAAAGGACGACACGTGGACGATTTTCAGACGGGGCTGGTGGAGCTTCTGCCGCGCCTGCGCCGATTCGCCCGCATCCTCCGCCCCCACGACGCAGACGCGCAGGATTTGGTGCAACAGACGGTGGAACGCGCCCTGGCGTCGCGGCGCGGTTTCAAGACCGGCACGCGGCTGGACAGTTGGACCTTCACCATCATGAGACGGATCGCCATAGACGACGGTCGCGCACGCCAGCGCTGGGGCCGGGTCCTGACGCCCGAGGACGAGGCCACGGCCCGTGTGCCCGACGCCGCCCAGGCGGACGAAGGTCTGCGCGCCGACGCCCGGCTGGTGCGCGACGCCATCCACGCCCTGCCCGAGGATCAGAAACATGCGGTCGCCCTCGTCCTGGTCGAGGGCCTGTCCTACGCCGAGGCAGCCCAGGTTCTGGGCGTGCCCGCCGGCACCCTGACCAGCCGCTTGGTGCGTGGCCGTCAGACCTTGATGCAGACGTTGGCCGAACAGGGAGTGACGGGATGACCATCGACGACGAAACCCTGATGCGATGGATCGACGGCGAACTGGCGCCCGATGCGGTCGCACGGCTGGAAGCGGCGGCCCGGACCGACTCCGCCCTGGCCGAACGGATGGCGACGGCGCGACGGTTGCGCGCGGCGACGCAGGCGGCCTTTCTGGTCCAGGTCGATCCCCGCGACCGTGATCTGTCGCGCCTGATCGCCAATGGCGGCCACGTCCGCGCAGCGCCGTTGGCGGGTTTGAAAGCCTGGTTGTCCCAAGCCCTCGCGCCGCGCCAGGCGCCGATCTGGGGCGGGCTGGCTGCGGCGGCCTTCGTCGCCGGGGTGCTGATCGGGCCGGGCCTGAACAGCGGCTCCGGCATCCGTGTCGCCGAGGACGGCGTCCTTGCCGACAGGGATCTGGTCAAGGTCTTGGATCGCCGCCTCGCGTCAGAGGGGGCGGACAACGCCGGTCGGGCCGTCGGTCTGACCTTCCAGGACGGCGAGGGCCGCTGGTGCCGCACGTTCCAGGCTCGAGACGACGGGCTGGCGGGCCTGGCCTGTCGCCGGTCGGACGGCTGGACCGTCCAGGCCCTGGCGCCCCTGTCGAGTCCAACGGGCGAAGTCCGCACGGCCTCGTCCGACACCCCCGCCGCCGTCCTTAGCGCGGTCGATGCCCTGATCGCCGGTCCCTCCGCCGACGCCGTCACTGAGGCGCGCGCCCGCGACGAAGGCTGGCGCTAGTCCGCGAACGGATTCCCTCTTCAAATTCACCGCTTGCAAAGCGCCTTCGACCCCGGAGGGGGCGTCGGGCGGTGCAAAAGGTCGCCTTGCCCTCGCCCCCACGCTCCCCTACTGCGGACAAAAGCCGCTCCGTCGGGGGTTGCGGCGTTGGGAGTGAGTTCATGCGTTCTGCGCGTCGTCTGCTGCTGCTGGCAGCCTCCGGGTTGGCTCTGTCTGCGGGGGCCTTCAGTGTTCCCGCCCTGGCTCTGGCGGCTTCCCCCGCCGCCGTTCAGGTGGAAGGACAGGTCGCGCCGTCCGATCCTTGGGCCCAGTCCGCCAGCGATGTTCCGGCCGATCCGGCGGTGCGGTACGGCCTTTTGCCCAACGGCATGCGCTACGCCCTGATGCGCAACGCCACCCCGCCCGGTCAGGCCTCGTTCCGGCTGCGGATCGACGCGGGCTCCCTGATGGAGCGCGACGACCAGCAGGGGCTGGCCCACTTCATGGAGCATATGGCCTTCAACGGGACTAAGGACATCCCCGAGAATGAGATGCTGCGGATCCTGGAGCGACTGGGCCTGGCCTTCGGCGCCGACACCAACGCCTTCACCAGCTTCGACCAGACCGCCTATATGCTGGAGCTGCCCAACACCCAGGACGAGACGGTCGATACGTCGCTGCGGGTGATGCGGCAGATGATGGGCGACGCCCTGATGGCGCCGGAGTCCATCGACGCCGAGCGCGGCGTGATCGAGGGCGAGGAACGCAGCCGCAACAGCCCGCAGATGCGGGTGCTGAAGACCCAGCTGGCCCTCCTGGCGCCGGGTCAGCGCCTGTCGCAACGCCTGCCGATCGGCGACCTGGAGGTGATCCGCACCGCGCCGCGCGAGCGCTTCGTGGACTTCTATGACGCCTACTATCGCCCGTCGCGGGCGACCTTCATCGCCGTGGGCGACTTCGACCTGGACGCCATGGAGACCAAGGTGCGCGGCGCCTTCGCCGACTGGACGCCCAAGGCCGCCGACGGCGCGGAGCCCGACCTTGGTCAGGTGCAGCCGCGCCAGCCCCAGACCAGCATCATTGTGGAGCCGGGCGTACAGTCGTCGATCCAGATCAACTGGATCAAGGCGCCGGATCTGGATCCCGACACCTTCAACGAACGGGCCGAGGACATTCGCCGCAGCCTGGGCCTAGCCGTGCTGAACCGGCGGCTGGGCGAGATGGCGCGGGCCGACAATCCGCCCTTCCTGGGCGCCGGCGCCGGCTATCAGTCGCTGTTCGACAGCCTGGACGCCGGCGTCCTGTCGGTCAGCTTCACCCCGGGCCAGTGGAAGCGCGCCCTGGAGACCGTCGAACAGGAGGCGCGCCGCCTGACCCAATACGGGGTGACCGCGCCTGAACTTCAGCGCGAGATCACCGAATACCGCACCTCGCTTCAGAACGCCGTCGCCACCGCAGCGACCCGCTCCACCCCCGCCCTGGCCGGCGCCCTGCTGAACGCCGTCAACAGCGACACGGTCTTCACCGCGCCCCAGCAGAGCCTGGATCAGTTCGAACGGATTGTCGCCGACCTGACGCCTGAACAGGTAGACGCCGCCGTCCGCCCGGTATTCGAAGGCCAGGGGCCGCTGGTGCTCTTCACCAGCCCGGTCCCGGTCGAGGGCGGCGAGGCGGCCGTCACGGCCGCCCTGGAGGCGTCGCGTCAGGTTCCTGTGGCGGCTCCGGCCGATCAGGCGGCCCTGGAATGGCCCTACGCCGACTTCGGCGCGGCGGCGACCCCGTCGTCGCGCACCGAGGTGTCGGACCTGGGGGCCGTGCTGGTGCGCTTCCCCAACGGCACGCTGCTGAACATCAAGAAGACCGACTTCCGCGACGATCAGATTCTGATCAGGGCCAAGACCGGCATCGGCTCCCTGGGGCTGCCGACAGACCGCTTCTCGCCCTTGTCCCTGGCCGATACGGTGCTGAACGCCGGCGGCCTGGGCAAGCTGACGGTGGATGAGGCGGATCGGGTCCTGGCGGGTCATGTGATCAACACCTCGGTCAGCCAGGGCGAAGACGGCTATGTCTTCAGCGGCTCGACCCGGCCTGAAGATCTGGCGCTGGAGCTTCAGGTGCTGACCGCCTTCCTGACCGATCCGGGCCTGCGTCCCGCCCCGCTGCAACGCGCCCAGACGGCCTATCCCCAAACTCTGGAGCAACTGACGGCCACGCCCGGCGGCGCCTTTGCGGTGAAGGGCGGCGCGATCCTGGCCGGGGGCGACAAGCGCGCCGCCACGCCGACGGTCGAAGAGTTCCAGTCGGTGCGGATCGAGCCGCTGCGCGAGCAGATCAAGACCGCCCTGGCCTCCGGCCCGGTCGAGATCACCGTCGTCGGCGATGTGGACGTGGATGCTGTGATCGCGGCCGTGGGCTCGACCTTCGGCGCCCTGCCCGCCCGCGGCGCGGCGCCGACGCCGCCGGCCGGTTCGGCCGAACGGCGCTTCCCTGCGCCCACGGCGACCCCGGTCCGGCTGACCCACACCGGCCAGGCTGAACAGGCTCTGGGCGTGGTGGCCTGGCCGACGACTGACCAGATCGGCGACCGCACCACCTCGCGTCAGCTGTCCCTGCTGTCGGCCGTGCTGCAGCTGCGGCTCAACGAAGACATCCGCGAGAAGCAGGGTCTGGCCTATTCGCCCAACGCCGGCTCCAGCACCTCCGACGTCTTCCCCGGCTACGGCTATATGGTCGTGGCGGCCGAGACGGCGCCGGAGTCCCTGCCGAAACTGTTCACCGCAGTGGACGCCATCGCCGCCGATCTGCGCGACAATCCGATCGGCGAGGACGAACTGAACCGCGCCCGCCGCCCGGCGCTGGAGCGTCTGCGCCGCAGCATGGCCGACAACGGCTATTGGCTGACCCAGTTGTCCGAGGCCCAGTCGGACCCCGCCTCGCTGGACCAGACCCGCAACAATATCGCGGTACTGGAAGCCGTCACAGCGGCCGACCTGCAACGGCTGGCGCAGCATTATCTGAAGCCGGACACGGCCTGGCGCGCCGAGGTCGTCTCGGACAAGCTGGCCCAGTAAGAAAAACGGCCCCGGTTCGAAAGAGCCGGGGCCGAACCCTTTTCAGGGCAGTTTTCAGGATCATCGACGGAGACGTCGACGCCCCCATATCTCGCACGCGGCGCCTGAGCCGAGGCTGAACGGGGCGTGTCAGCTCCGGTTCAGAAGACCCGGCCGCCGACGCCGCCGTCCAGGGTGATGGCGCCGGTGACGACCGTCGCGCTCTGCACCTCTTCGCGGTATTCGGTGTATTCTTCCTCGCGATACATCGTCAGGATCTTCACCCCGGCGCCGTAGCGACGCAGGAGGGAACGCTCGTTGCAGTCGCGCTCGGGCTTTTCGGGGCGGCATTCCAGCCGACCTTCGCCGCCGAACCACAGGGCCTCGTGCTTGTTGCAGGTCAGGGTCGTGCCGTGGTCGAATTTGATCTCACCCTCATAGTCGGCGATCGTCGCCTGGAGCCAGGTGCCCGCCAGGCAACGGTAGATTTCGCCCTCATAGCCGTCGGCGATCTCGCGGTCAGGCTTCACCTGAGAGGCGGGATGCGGCACCTGGCGATCGTCGATACAGACGGCCTGGATCACCACGCGCTTCATCATTCTCCGATAGGCGGTGAAGGGCGTCCGCACCGTCTGGGCCAGCCCCTCGACGGCCAGGCCCTGAATGGTGGTCGGATAGGGTTGGTCCACGGTCACATAAGCCGCACCGCCGCCCCCGCCGTAGCCATAGCCGCCCGCGAACCCGCCGGCTCGCGCGTTGATATAGGCCCGCGCGCCAGCGTTTGCGTTGGCGCCGGCGTTGGCGGACGCACCGGCGTTCACATTGACGTTCACATTGACATTGGTGTTGGACGACCAGTGGCCCCCGCCCCCGCCGCAGGAACCGCCGTCTCCGCAAGAGGGCGGGGGCGGGGGCGGCGGCGGCTCGCAGCAGGGCGGCGGCGGCGGCTCGCAGGCCGGTTGGCCGCAGCTCTGGGCGGCAGCCGCGCCGGCGACGCCGAGCATGGCCGCGCCGGCCGCCAGACCCAGCATCCAATTCCTGATCCGCTGCCGCATCGGCGGGACTCCCGAACGAATTCTCATCTCGCCCGAACAGACTTCCGGACGATCCAAACTTAACCAAGACGGCAAAAGCCTTTCGTTTCCGTTGAGACGCGGCGGTGTTCGGGATGGCGCAATGCCGCATCCGTCTGCTAGACCGCCTCCACAATGACCGTCCGCGTCCTCATTCGCCTGATTTCGATTAGCCGCCCGGCGTAGCGCCTCTGGGCCCTTGGCCCCGTGCACGCCGGGAACGACCGCCCTCAGCAGCGCGATAGGGCGAACGAAGACAGCGAACGCTCACCCCACGACGCCGAGACGACCCATGGCCGACGCCACCGACACCACCGACACCCCCTCCGGCCGCGACTATCGCGACACCGTCTTCCTGCCCGAAACGCCCTTCCCCATGCGGGGCGGCCTGCCGCAGAAGGAGCCGGCGATCCTGGAGCAGTGGGGCGACCTGTACGGCGCCCTGCGCGCCGAGCGGCAGAAGCAGAACGCGCCCCTGTTCGTCCTGCACGACGGCCCGCCCTACGCCAACGGCGACATCCACATCGGCCATGCGCTGAACAAGACGTTGAAGGACTTTGTGGTCCGCAGCCGTTTCCTGCTGGGCTATGACGTCGACTACGTCCCCGGCTGGGACTGCCACGGCCTGCCGATCGAGTGGAAGATCGAGGAACAGTTCCGCGCCAAGGGCCGCCGCAAGGACGAGGTGTCCAAGGACGAGTTCCGCGCCGCCTGCCGCGACTACGCCGGCAAATACATCGACCTGCAGCGCGACCAGTTCCTGCGCCTGGGCGCGGTCGGCGACTTCGCCAACCGCTACGCCACCATGGACTTCAAGTCGGAAGCGGCCATCGTCGCCGAATTCCACAAGTTCAAGAACTCGGGCCAGCTGTATCGCGGCTCCAAGCCCGTCATGTGGTCGCCGGTCGAGCGCACCGCCCTGGCCGACGCCGAGATCGAGTACCACGACCATGTGTCGCCGACGATCTGGGTCAAGTTCCCGGTCACGGGCGCATCCGACGACCATCCCGACGACCTCTTGTCCTTCCGCAGCGGCACGCCCTCGGTCGTGATCTGGACCACCACCCCCTGGACCATCCCCGCCAACCGCGCGATCAGCTACGGCCCTGAGATCGCCTATGGTCTGTATGAGGTCACGGCCATCGAAGAGGGTCTGGAGTTCGCGCCCTGGGCCAAGCCGGGCGATCGTCTGATCGTCGCCGACAAGCTGGCCGAGCATGTGTTCAAGGCGGCCAAGATCGCCGCCTGGACCCGTGTCTACGACATCAATCCGTCGGGCCTGGAATGCGCCCACCCCCTCGCGGCGCTCGACAGCGGTTACGGCTTCTCCGTGCCCCTGCTGGCCGGCGACCACGTCACCGACGACGCCGGTACGGGCTTCGTCCACACGGCGCCCGGCCACGGCGCCGACGACTTCGAGGTGTGGAGGGCCCACGGTCATCACGAGGTGCCGGACACGGTCGATCCGGACGGCGCCTATTACCCCCACGTCCCTCTGTTCGCCGGGCTGAAGGTTCTGGAGACCGAGGGCAAGAAGACCGGCAAGTTCGGTCCCGCCAACGGGGCGGTGATGGAGAAGCTGATCGAGGCCGGCAATCTCCTCGCGCGCGGGCGGCTGGAGCATTCCTATCCGCACTCCTGGCGGTCCAAGGCGCCGATCATCTTCCGCAATACGCCCCAGTGGTTCATCCGCATGGATCAACCGCTCGCCTCGGGCGACACCCTGCGCGAGACGGCGCTGAACGCCATCGACGACACCGCCTTCCATCCGGCGGCGGGCAAGAACCGCATCCGCTCGATGGTCGAGGGCCGCCCCGACTGGCTGGTCAGCCGCCAGCGCGCCTGGGGCACGCCGCTGGCCATGTTCGTCGACAAACAGACCGGCCAGCCCCTGCATGATCCCGAGGTCGACGCCCGGATCGTCAAGGCCGTGGCCGAACACGGCGCCGACATCTGGTTCACCGCCCCCGACAGCGACTTCCTGGGCGCCCATGACCCGGCCCGATACGAAAAGGTCGAGGATATTCTGGACGTCTGGTTCGATTCCGGCTCGACCCACGCCTTCACCCTGGACCCGCGTCTGCCCGAGCACGGCTATACGGGCGACCGCCCGGCGCACTGGCCGGCCGACCTCTATCTGGAAGGGTCGGACCAGCACCGCGGCTGGTTCCAGTCGTCCCTGTTGGAAGGTTGCGGCACCCGTGGTCGCGCCCCGTTCAAGGCGGTCCTGACCCACGGCTTCACCCTCGACGAGAAGGGGGAGAAGATGTCCAAGTCCAAGGGCAATACGACCGATCCCCTGACCATCATCAAGGAGAGCGGCGCCGACATCCTGCGTCTGTGGGTGGCCCTGGTCGACTATTCCGAGGACCAGCGGATCGGCAAACAGATCCTCCAGACCACGGTCGACGCCTATCGCAAGCTGAGGAACACGGTCCGCTATCTGCTGGGCGCCCTGGCCGACTTCGACGCGGCCGAGCGAATGACCGACCACGACCAGTTTCCGCCGCTGGAGAAGTTCATCCTGCACCGCCTGCGGGAGCTGGACGCCCATGTGCGCCAGGCCTATGCCGAATACCGGTTCCAGGACGTGGTGCGGCCGGTGCTGGAGTTCTGCTCCAACGACCTGTCGGCCCTGTATTTCGACATCAGGAAGGACAGCCTGTACTGCGACCGCCCCGACGCCCTGCGCCGCCGCGCCTGTCGCACAGTGATGGACGAGGTGTTCGCCCGCCTGACCGCCTGGCTGTCGCCGCTGACGCCCTTCACGATGGAAGAGGCCTGGACCACGCGCTTCCCGGAGGCGGGGAGCAACTGCCTG
Organism: Brevundimonas sp. GW822-FHT03E11; assembly: GCF_058801445.1. Taxonomy (NCBI): domain Bacteria; kingdom Pseudomonadati; phylum Pseudomonadota; class Alphaproteobacteria; order Caulobacterales; family Caulobacteraceae; genus Brevundimonas; species Brevundimonas sp. GW822-FHT03E11. The sequence goes on from NZ_JBXANG010000012.1 coordinate 14,415, forward strand.
CGGGTGATGCCTGAGACCCCGGCGGAGTGGGAGAATGCGGCCGAGGCGGCTCGGTGGGCGAAGATCAACACCGTCCTGGAAGTCGTCAACGAATCCCTGGAGGCCGCCCGTCGCGACAAGCGGATCGGCGGAGCGCTGGACGCCTGGCCCACCGTAACGGCCCCGGCCGGGACCTTCGCCCCGTTCGACGGCCTGGACGCGGCCGAGATTTTCCGCACCTCTGGCGCGGAACTGGTCGAAGGCGAGGCCCTGGCCGTGACCGTGAACCTGGCCGACTATCCCAAATGCGCCCGCTCCTGGCGGCGCGTCCCCGACGTCGGCTCCGACCCCGACTACCCCGACCTGTCGGCGCGCGACGCCGATGCGGTCCGGTACTGGGACCAGACGCGACGCTGACTTCAAGACCCTCCCCCGCCTGCGGGGGAGGTGGGCCGGCGTCCGCGCAGCGGACCAGGCTCGGAGGGGGAGGTGTCGCCTGAAGGAAGACCTCCCCCGTCGTCGAGCGTATTGCTGCGCGCCTCGACCTGCTGCTTCCCCCGCAAGCGGGGAAGGTCTGAACGCGACACTGCGTCATCTTGAAAAAGCGGCCTGCGGCCACCAACTGCGACGTCTCCGAACAGCGCGCCCTTCCCCTTCGCAGGAGCCCCGATGACGCATGCCGACAGCCTGATTCTCACCCTGGTCGGAGGCTTCGTCCTCGCCTTCGTGTTCGGCATGTTGGCCAATCGTCTGAAACTGTCGCCTCTGGTCGGCTATCTGGTCGCGGGGATCGTCGTCGGTCCCTATACGGCGGGGTTCGTCGCCGATCTGGAACTGGCGCCCCAGTTGGCCGAGATCGGCGTGATCCTGCTGATGTTCGGCGTCGGTCTGCATTTTTCGCCCAAGGATTTGATGCAGGTGCGCAAGGTCGCCGTGCCCGGCGCCCTGGTCCAGATCGCCGCCGCCACCGCCCTGGGCTGGGCCCTGGGCCGGACCTTATTGGGCCTCGGCGACGTCGAGGCCCTGCTGATGGGCTTCTCCCTTTCGGTCGCCTCCACCGTCGTTCTGCTGCGGGCGCTGGAAGAGCGCAAACAGGTCAAGGGCGAAATCGGGCGGATCGCCGTCGGCTGGCTGATCGTCGAGGACATGGTGATCGTCATCGCCCTGGTCATGCTGCCGATGATCCTCGTCCCGGCCGGAACCCAGGCCGACCTGGGCGCCCTGGGCATGAACATCGGCTGGACCCTGTTGAAGGTGGGCCTGTTCGTCGCCGGCATGCTGGTGGTCGGCGGGCGTCTGATCCCCTGGCTCCTGGTGCGGATCGCCCATACCCGGTCGCGCGAACTCTTCACCCTGGGCGTCCTGGCGATTGCGCTGGGCATCGCCTGGCTGGCCTATTATCTGTTCCATTCGTTCGCCCTCGGCGCCTTCCTGGCCGGGCTGGTCATGAACGCCTCTCCCCTTGGGCATAATGCGGCCGAACGGTCCCTGCCCCTGCGGGACGCCTTCGCCGTCCTGTTCTTCGTCTCGGTGGGCATGCTGTTTGACCCGATGATCCTGGTGCGCGATCCGCTGGCGGTTCTGGGCGTCCTGGCCATCGTCATCGTCGGCAAGTCGCTGGCGGCCCTGGTCATCACCCACGGCTTCAAGCTGGATCGCTCGACCGGCCTGACCGTCGCGGCCTCCCTGGCCCAGATCGGCGAATTCTCCTTCATCCTGGCGGCCCTGGGCGTCTATCTGGGGGCCATGAGCCGAGAGACCCACGATCTGATCCTGGCGGCGGCCCTGCTGTCGATCTCGCTGAACCCCTTCGTCTTCCTGCTGACGGATCGGATGGGAGGGCGGCCCCGCCCGCCCGTCGCCGGCTCGCCCGAGGCCAAACAGGCGGCGATCGACCACGCGGCGGAAAAGGCCGCATCGAATCCGGCCACCGCCTGAGCCGACGCCTCTTGGCGGGCGCTCGGGATCGTCGTTAACTGCGGCCATGGACGAGACCCTTTCAGCCCAGGCGGTGCTTCACTACGGCGACGGGGAGTTCGCAGTGCTGAAGCCCGGCCGTTTCGTGCGCTGCGCCGTGACGGAGAAGCCCATTCCCCTGGAGGTGCTGCGGTACTGGAGCCCCAGCCGGCAGGAAGCCTATTTCGGCCCAGCCGAGTTCATCGCCCGGATGCAGCCTGAATGATCGGCCGCCGGCCGCTGCTGCTGGGCCTGGCCGCTGCGGTTGCGACGCCCCGCGGCCTGGGCGCCGCCGCGCGCGGCGAGACGCCGTCCGCCCTGCCCCTGGCGATGAACGGCGCCTGGCGACAAGGCGGCTACGCCCTGGGTCGCACGGCGCCGCGCGCCCTGATCTTCGTGGACGGAGATGCCTTGAGCACCGCCTCCGCCGACGGCCTGTTCATCGTGGGCTTTGACCGAGACGCCGCCGCAGAGGTGGACATCGAAGCCCGCGACGGCGCGCAATCCACCCGACGCCGCATCGCCGTGGCCCCCTATGACTTCCCCTCGACGCGGATCGACGGCCTGCCGCCGGCCACGGTCGAGCCCAGCGATCCGGCCCTGCTGGAGCGCATTCGCCAGGAGGTCCTGGTCAAGACCGAGGCCTTCGCCAGCCGGGCTGATACGGACGACTTCCGCGACGGCTTCGTCTGGCCGCTGGAGACCTATCGCGTCTCCAGCGCCTGGGGCGCCCAGCGCGTTTTGAACGGCACGCCCGCGCGGCCCCATTACGGCGTCGATCTGGCCGCGCCGATCGGAACCGTCATCCGGGCGCCGGCCGACGGCCGCGTGATCTTCACCCAGCCCGACATGCATTTCGAGGGCGGTCTGACCCTGATCGATCATGGTCAGGGGCTGATCAGCGCCTATCTGCACCAGTCGCAGATCGACGTCGCGGCCGGTCAGACCGTTCGTCGCGGCGATCCGATGGGGCGGGTCGGCATGAGCGGCCGCGCGACCGGCCCGCACCTGTGCTGGCGCTTGAAATGGCGCGACCGCAACCTGGACCCCTCGCTTCTGATCGGCGCCCGGCCGCCCGAGCGCCTGGCCTGATTCGCGGCCGCTTGCCTGCCTAAGGGAAATCCCTTATATTGCGCCCTCGTGCTAGGCGGGGGGCCGAATGCCGCATCTTCAATCGCTGAATGTGCTGCTGGTCGATGACAATCAGCACATGCGCACCATCGCAGCGGCCGTCCTGCATTCCGCCGACATCCACCGGGTGTATGAGGCCGGCGACGGGGCGGAAGCCTTCGAGGTTTTGCGCCGTCAGCCCATCGACCTGGCTCTGGTCGATTACAACATGTTCCCGATGGACGGGGTCGAGTTCACCCGGCGGGTCCGGAACCGCCCCGACAGCGCCAACATCTATCTGCCCATCATCATGATGAGCGGCCATGCCGAGAAGCACCGCGTCTACGCCGCCCGCGACGCCGGGGTGACCGAGTTTCTGGTCAAGCCGATCACGGCCAAGGCCATTCTGGACCGGATCAACGCCGTCATCTTCCGACCCCGTCCGTTCGTGAAGACCGCCACCTATTTCGGACCCTGCCGCCGTCGCCGCGAGGCCGACGACTACTGCGGCCCGTTCCGCCGCTCCGCCGACGGGGCGGCCGCTTCCAACGCGGCGTAAACCCGGTCGGGCCACCGTTTGTGGACCCAGAACCAGTCTTCGGGAACTTCGCGCACCCGGTCTTCGACGAAGCGGTTGGCGGCCTGGATTCCGGCCAGGACGGCGGCGGCCTTGTCTTCGGTTTCACGCACTGTGATCGGCTCATGGGCGGTCACGCGAAAGCGCGCCCCAGGCAGCCGCACCACCGACAGCGGCTGCATCACGGTTCCGAACTTCAGGGCCAGCCGCGCCGCGCCCGGCGAGGCGTTGACGGGCTGACCGAAAAACTCGACCTCCGGCCCCTGATTGTATTTCTGGTCGACCAGCAGGGCGATGGAATCGCCCCGCTTCATCCCGGCCATCAGATCGCGCGTCCCGTCCCCCTTGGGCGCGAACAGCCGGATGCCGTAACGCTCTCGGCTCTTGCGGATCTGGGCGTCGACATAGGGATTGTTGGCGGCGCGATAGGTGACTTGGCACGGCACGCCCGAGGCCATGATGACCGCCGCCATGACTTCGAAATTGGCCAGATGGCCCGAGATCAGGACTGCGGGGCGCCCGCTGTCGCGCAGGGCGTGCAGCCGCTCCATCCCCACCACCTCGACCCGCCCACCGGCCGGGGTCAGCTGATCCATCACCGCCAGTTCGGCGAAGGTGCGGCCCGTGCGGTCCCACTGTTCGCGCGCCAGGGCCTCGCGACGATCCGGCGGCATCTCGGGAAAGGCGATGCGCAGATTTCGCATTACCGTCTTCTGCGTGCCGGTCAGCGGCCCCAGGGTCCTCAGCAACCAGCCCCCCAGGGCCGAGGCCCGCTCGACCCCCAAAAGGCGCAGGAAGGCGAACAGGGCTTGAAAGCCAACGGCCTCCAGGCGCCAGATGACGTCCTGCTTCCAATCTGTGGCGCGACCGCCCCTTGGGCCGTCTGCGCGCGTGTCTTCACCAGGCAATCGTCAATCCGCCGTCCACCACCAGGGTCTGTCCGGTCACATAGGCCGAAGCAGGGCTGCACAGATAGACCGCTGTGCCCGCGATTTCATCGGGCTGGCCGATCCTTTTCAGCGGCGCCGGTTCGGTGACGGTTTTCAGCAGCTCCGGATTCTCCCACAGATATTTGGCGAAGTCGGTCTGGACCAGGCCCGGCGCGATGCAGTTGACGCGCACATTGGACGGCCCCCACTCCACGGCGAGATTGCGCACCAGCTGCATGTCGGCCGCCTTGGAGATGTTGTAGGCGCCGATCAGGGCGTTGCCGCGCAAGCCCCCGATCGAGGAGATCACCAGAATGGCGCCGTCCTCGCGCTCCACCATCTGTGGGGCGACCATCTGGATCAGCCAATGGTTGGAGATGACGTTGTTCTGAAGGATCTTTTCGAACTGCTCGTCGGCGATCCCGGCCATCGGCCCGGCGTAGGGATTGGTCGCGGCGTTGCAGACCAGGATGTCGATTCGGCCGAAGGCGGCGTTGGTTTCATCGACCAGCCGTTGCAGGTCTTCCTTGGAGGCGATGTTGGCCGGAACCGCGATGGCGCGGCCGGCTCCGTACTTTGCGTTGATCTCGGCGGCGGCCTCATCGCAGGGTCCGGCCTTGCGCGAGGATATGACGACCCGGGCGCCGTGTTCGGCCAGACGCTCGGCTATGGCCTTGCCGATGCCGCGCGATGAGCCGGTGATGATGGCGACCTTGCCGGTGAGATCGAACAGTTCCATTGCGTTTCCCTTGAGTTTCGCCGGGTTATTTGCAGCCCGGCTCTAGCCGAACGCCATTGATAGCCTGATACTCAGGCGATTCCATCCGGGAGTGGCCACCGCCAGCCGATGCGCAACCTGACCACGGGCTTTCTCTACTTCGCCTATCTGTTCCTCGGCATGACCGTGGGGGCCTTCCTGTGGCGTGCGGGTTTGGGCGCCGGCGCAGGCGTGGCGGGGGCGATCGGGGCGCTGGGCCTGTTGGGCGCCTTCCACGGCATCGTCACCGGCATGGCGGCGCGCCGCGCTCTGAAGAAGGAAATCGACCAGGTGCGCGAGGCGCATCGGCTGCTGGCCGATGCGATGGAATCGACGCAGGGCGCCCTGACCGAACTGGCCCAGGCCATTGAAAGCGGCGCCCTGTCGGACACCGACGCCCTGACCGGCGAGGTTCGGATGCTGGAGACCCTGGTCCAGCAGATGAGCGACAGCATCGACCAGCGTCTGGCCAGCGCGCCCAGTCTGGGCGTCGAGACCTTCGAAGGCCGCCGCCAGGCCCAGTCCAACGTTCTGCTGCGGACCATCCACGAGGCGCTGAGCCAGGGGCGGGTCGATCTGTATCTTCAGCCCGTCGTCTCCCTGCCGCAACGCCGCACCCTCTTCTATGAGAGCTTCACCCGCCTGCGCGACGCCAGCGACCGGGTGATGATGCCGGCGGAGTATCTGTCCCTGGCGGAGGGCGAAGGCCTGGTGCCGGCGATCGACAATCTGCTGCTGTTCCGCTGCGCCCAGATCGTGCGCCGGCTGTCGCGCCAGGACCGTAAGGTTGGGGTCTTCTGCAACGTCGCCCTGACCTCCTTGGGCGATGAGACCTTCTTCCCGCGCTTCCTGGACTTCCTGAACGAGAACCGCGACCTGAACCAGGCCCTGATCTTCGAACTGGGCCAGGCGACCTTCGACGCGCGCGGCGCGGTCGAGGCTCGCAACATGGCCAAGCTGGCGGACCTGGGCTTCCGCTTTTCGCTGGACAAGGTCCAGACCCTGGACCTGGACTTCGCCGATCTGCAGCGTTCGGACGTGAAGTTCATCAAGGTGGCGGCCGATCTGCTGATCGAGCAGCTGCTGGACCTGGACGGCGGCGCGCCCTTGCGCTCCATGCCCGACATTCAGGCGGCGGATTTCGCCGCCTTGACCCGCCGCTACGGCGTCGAGGTGATCGCTGAAAAGGTCGAGGCGGAACGTCAGGTCGTCGATATCCTCGAACTGGACGTCGCCATGGGCCAGGGCCATCTGTTCGGCGAGCCCCGCGCCATCAAGGAACAGGTGCTGGCCGAAACCGACCCTCCGGCCGAATTCCTGCGCTCCACCCTGCGCAGCGCTGAGCAGCGGCGTCGGTTCAGCTGATCGCTCCATATCTGTCTCCTCCCCATGACATGGGGAGGTGGCGCGGCGCGCCTTCCGCGCCGTGACGGAGGGGTGCTTTTCGCAGCCCAGGCGCTTAAGCGGCGTCAAGAGCCCTCCACCGCTTCGCGGTTCCCCTCCCCATTTCATGGGGAGGAGACTTTCGTCACGGCGTTAAACCCCCTACTTGCCTGCCCATGACCCTCCCCCACGCCCTGCCCCATCTCCAAGCCGTCGCTGGCGACTACGACATCCTGCTGTGCGACGTCTGGGGGGTGATCCACAATGGACGAGAGAGCTGGGCGGGTCCGTGCGAGGCCCTCACCCGGTTCAACGCCCAGGGCGGCCATGTGGTGCTGATCTCCAACTCGCCGCGCCCGGCCTCGGATGTCGTCGCCCAGTTGGACGGGCTGGGCGTGCCGCGTGAGGCGTGGAAGGCCTTCGTCACCTCGGGCGACGCGACCCGCGCCGAACTGGCCAAGCGCGCCCCCGGTCCGGCCTGGATCGTCGGGCCCGAACGCGACGCTCCCCTGTACGCCGGCCTGAACCTGGCGCGGACCGACAGCGCCGAGGACGCCGCCTTCATCTCCGTCACCGGGCCGGTCGACGACACGGTCGAGACGCCGGAGGACTATCGTGAACGACTGGCTGTCGGCGCGGCGCGGGATCTGGAGCTGATCTGCGCCAATCCGGATCGGGTGGTCCAGCGCGGCGATCAGCTGATCTATTGCGGCGGGGCCTTGGCCGACCTCTATGAGGCTTTGGGCGGCCGGGTCGTCATGGCCGGAAAGCCTTTCGGCCCCATCTACGACCTGGCCTTGAGAGAGGCGGAACGTCTGCTGGGACGGCCCGTGGACCGGTCGCGCGTCCTGTGCATCGGCGACGGGGTCGTGACCGACGTCATGGGGGCCAATGCGCAAGGCCTGGACTGCCTGTTCATCGCGCAAGGGATCCACGGCGACCAGGCCAGGGGCGAGAACGGAAGCCTCGATCCCGCCCGCGCCGGCGAACTTCTGAAGGCTGAAACAACATATGCGCGCTACGCCGCGCTCGAACTGGCCTGGTAAGGCTCGCCATTTTGTCGCACCGCCGCTAAAGCCTGATCCATGGTCGAATTGGTTCAGCAACATCCGTCCGGCGGCTACATCCTGGACGAGCTTCACATCGGCATGGCGGCCGAAAAAATCGTCGTGGCGACGGAGGACCGGATTCGGCTGTTCGCCGAGGCGTCCGACGATTTCAACCCCGTGCATCTGGACGAGGCCTTCGCCTCCAAGACCGCCTACCGCGGTCGCATCGCCCACGGCCTGCTCAGCGCCTCCTTCGGCTCGGCCGTGGTCGGCACCATCCTGCCGGGGGCGGGGTCGATCTACATCTCCCAGACCCTGGCCTTCCATCAGCCGGTGCGGATCGACGATGTGGTCCGTATCCGGATCACCGTGATCGAGATCGAGTCCGAGAGCGCACGGGTCAAGCTGAGCTGCGAAGGCTTCGTCGGCGAGACGATGATCATGGACGGGATCGCCGTGGTTCGCGTTCCGCGCCGGCGCAAACCGTCCCAGCGCTGATGCGGAGTACGCGTATTTGGCGCGACTGGCGCGACCTGCCGGACGCCCTGAGGGGCGCGGCGGTCGCGGTCGGCGCCTTCGACGGCGTGCATCGCGGGCACCAGGCGGTCATTGCAGGGGCCAGGGCCGCCGCCGAACGGCTGGGCGCCCCGCTGGGCGTGGTCAGTTTCGATCCCCATCCGCGCCGCTGGTTCCAGCCCGAGGCCGCGCCCTTTCGCCTGATGACCGCCGACCAAATGGCGCGGGCTCTGGCGCCCCTGGGGGTCGACATCCTTTATCTGCTGCCGTTCGACGGCGAGATGGCGGGCATGAGCGACGCCGACTTCGCCGAACAGGTGTTGGCCCAGGGTCTGGGCGTGCGACACGCCGCCGTCGGCTTCGACTTCACCTTCGGCAAGGGGCGGTCCGGCTCGCCCGAGGCGCTGCGGGCCTATGGCGAGCGGCTGGGCTTCACGGTCTCGGTGGCCGAACGCCTGGACGACGCCGACGGGCTGAAACTGTCGTCCAGCGCCGTGCGCGAGGCCCTGAAGGCCGGGGACATGGACCGGGCCGCCGCCATACTGGGCCGCCCCTTCGCCATCCAGGGCGAGGTGATCCACGGCGACAAGCGCGGCCGCACCATCGGCGTGCCGACCGCCAATATCGCCCTGGGCGACTATATGCGTCCGGCCTACGGCGTCTATGCGACCCGCAGCCGCCTGCCTGACGGCCGGCTGGTTGACGGCGTCGCCAGCCTGGGCGTGCGGCCCATGTATGCGCTGGAGACCCCGCTCTTGGAGGTCTGGCTGTTCGACTTCGACGGCGACCTTTACGGCCAGACCCTCGAGACCGACCTGATCGCCTGGCTGCGCGGCGAAGAAAGCTTCGAGGGGTTGGAAGCATTGAAGGCTCAGATCGACGCCGATGCGGCGGCGGCGCGGGCGGTTCTGGCTTCCTGATGTCCACTCATCACGGCGAAAGCCGGGATGAGCGAGATTAGAGCGGGCGCAACTCCGCCGCAAATCGCTTCCAGTTCTGGACATAGTGTTCGGCCGACATCTGCAACACGGCGATCTGGTCGGGATCGCGTTCGCGCACCACCTTGCCCGGCTGGCCCATCACCAGACTGTTGTCGGGGATGATCTTGCCCTCGGTCAGCAGGGCGTTGGCGCCGATGATGCAGTTGCGGCCGATCTTCACCCCGTTCAGCACCACCGCCCCAATCCCGACCAGACTGTAGTCCCCGACTTCGCAGCCGTGCAGCATGGCCTTATGCCCGACGGTGACGCCCCGGCCCAGGGTCAGGGGCGAGCCCATGTCGGTGTGCAGGACGCTGCCGTCCTGAATATTGGTGTCGGGGCCCACGGTGATCGGCTCATTGTCGCCGCGCAGCACCGCCCCGAACCAGACGCTGGCGTTGACGTGCAGAATCACGTTTCCAATCACGGATGCGTTCGGCGCCACCCAGTATTCGCCCTGCGGCGGAAACTGAGGTTTGCTGTCGCCCAATGCGTAAATGGTCATCAGAATGCCGCCTAATCTTCGAAAATTGAGGGCTTTAACAGATTTCTAACCACGATAGCATCTAACTGTTGATGCGATTCGAGGGTCGCCATTTCGGCCCCGGATCCGAAGCCGGATCAAGCCCGGTCCGGTCAGTTGTCGGGGCTTTCGCTTGGCGCGTTGGGATCCTGGTTCGGTTGTTCGGGAACGGGTTCAGCCCGTTTTGGACGGCCCGGCCGTTGATCCCGGTGGTCGCTGCGGCGCAGGCCGTGACCCCTTCCTCCCCAAGACCAGCCAAGGCGGAACCCGTGTGGGTCCGCCTTTTTTCATGCCCTGGAGGCGTCCATGACCAAGCGTGCGGCAATGAAGCGTCAGTCCCGTGAAAACGGACTCCTGGATTCGCGAGAGTTCATGGAGGAATCAAAGGTGCGGCGCCTGCACGCCCCCCACAACGAACGGTCAGGCTGGTCGCCCTATCCCAACAACGACGACCGCGAGCAGGGCTATCTGAAGACGCTGAAGCCCAAGTCGGACGGTCAGCACGAACTGATGGCGGCCATCGACGCGCACAATCTGGTCATGGCCCTGGGGCCGGCAGGGACCGGCAAGACCTATCTCGCCGTCGCCAAGGCGGTCGAGGCGCTTGAGGCCGGCAAGGTCGGCCGCATCGTCCTGAGCCGCCCCGCCGTCGAGGCTGGCGAATCGATCGGCTTCCTGCCGGGCGACATGGAGGACAAGCTGGCCCCCTATCTGCGCCCGCTCTACGACGCCCTGTCGGACCGGCTGTCGATGAAACGGGTCAAGGCCCTGATGGCCGAGGGCCTGATCGAAATCGCCCCCATCGGCTATATGCGCGGCCGCACCCTGAACAACGCCTTCATCGTCGTCGATGAGGCCCAGAACTGCACCTATGTGCAGCTGAAGATGCTGCTGACGCGCCTCGGCTGGCATTCGACCATGGTGGTCACGGGCGACCCCCACCAGTCGGACCTGCTGCCCGGCGTGTCCGGCCTGGCGGATATTTCCGCCCGGCTTGAGGCGGTCGACAACATCGCCGTGGTGCGTCTGGCCGAACGCGACATCGTCCGCCACCCGCTGGTGGCCTCGATGATCGGGGTGCTCTGAACGCCCTGCGGGTCTGAGTAGAGGGAGGGCCGGCGTCCCAGCGCGCCGGCCCTCTCTTTTTGCGCGCCCGTCTTTTGCGCGCCCGTCGCCCCATCCGCAAAAGGGCCCTGAAACGACATGTGAACTGGGGGTGTCATAACCACGTTCGATCATGGCCGTTTCGTGTTGTGAACGCTCTCAATCCATGCTTACCTGTTCATGCGAGAGGCCGAAGAGTCTCCGCACAGGGAGCGGAAAGTTGACGGCCTCTCCAGGTCGTCGAACCTCGGCGTCGAAGACGCTATCCGCAAACAGGATCGAAAAGCCTGCGACAGCAGGCGATGCTGTCGGCTGCCCGCCGCCATCATCGATCCTGTGCGGCGCATCCCAACTCTTGTCCTGACGGCGGTCGCCGTCGCGCAATCGGTTCGGGGCGTCTCTTGAAGTTTTCCAAGTCCTTGATGATCAGCCGTCTCGCCCTGGCCTTCGCCGTGGGCGTGACGCCCGCCGGCGCACTCGCGCAGCCGGCGCAGTCCGCCCCCCAGACGGAGACGGCCGCCGCCCAATCGCGGGCGGACGCCCTGCTGGCGCGAATGACGCAGGACGAAAAGCTTCAGCTGATCCACGGCTATTTCCCGCCCATGGCGGCGCGGACGCCGGGCGCCCCAGTCGCCGACATGATTCCCTCGGCCGGCCACATCCCGGGAATTCCCCGCCTGGGCATACCCAATCTGCGCGAAAGCGACGCCAGCCTGGGCGTCGCCAACCAGGTCGAGCAGCGCAAGGGCGACGTCGCCACCGCCCTGCCCTCCAGCCTGGCGACCGCCGCCACCTTCGATCCCGAGATCGCCTACGCCGGCGGGGCCATGATCGGCTCGGAGGCGCGGGCCAAGCGGTTCAACATCCTGCTGGCCGGCGGGGTGAACCTGACGCGCGATCCGTGGGCCGGACGGAATTTCGAATATCTGGGCGAGGATCCTCTGCTGGCCGGGGTCATGGCCGGGGAGCATATCCGCGGCGTCCAGTCGAACAGGATCGTTTCGACCATCAAACATTTCGCCTTCAACGCGCAAGAGACGGGGCGGATGATCATGGATGCGCGGCTGGACGAGGCGTCCCTGCGCGAAAGCGACCTCTTGGCCTTCCAGATCGCCATAGAGCGGGGGAACCCCGGCTCGGTCATGTGCGCCTACAACAAGGTCAACGGCGACTGGGCCTGCGAGAACGACGTCCTGCTGAACCAGGTGCTGAAGCGCGACTGGGCCTATGACGGCTGGGTCATGTCGGACTGGGGCGCGGTCCATTCGACCGAGAAGGCGGCCCTGGCGGGGCTGGACCAAGCCTCGGGTCAGGAGCTGGACCGGGCGCTTTATTTCGACGCGCCCTTCCGGGAGGCTCTGGAAGCCGGACGGATCCCACAGGCGCGGCTGGACGACATGGTGCGCCGCCTGCTGGTCGGCCTGATCCGGACCGGGGTGCTGGACGCGCCCGTGGTGACGACCGAACAGCCGATCGACTACGCCCGCAACGCCGAGGTCGCCCAGCGCGCGGCCGAGGCCGGAATCGTGCTGCTGAAGAACGACGGCGGGGTCCTGCCCCTGGCCGGGACGGCGAAGCGGATCGTGCTGATCGGCGGCCATGCCGACGTCGGCGTCCTGTCGGGCGGCGGATCGTCCCAGGTGCGGTCGGTCGGCGGGGCGCCGGTCGAGATTCCCCTGACCTCGGGGGCCGCAGCCTCGTTCGCGCGGATCACTTGGCATGCGTCCTCACCGCTGAACGCCATTCGGGCGATCGCGCCGGAGGCGACCGTGACCTATGTCGACGGCAAGGATCCGGCGGCTGCGGCTGCTGCGGCGCGAGCGGCGGACGTCGCCGTCGTCTTTGCGACCCAGTGGACCACCGAGGCCCAGGACGTCGAGAGCCTGTCCCTGCCCGACGATCAGGACGGACTGATCGCGGCGGTCGCGGCCGCCAACAACAAGACCGTGGTGGTGCTGGAGACCGGCGGGCCGGTGCTGATGCCCTGGCTGGAGAAGACCCCGGCTGTGATCCAGGCCTGGTATCCCGGCCAGCGCGGCGGCGAGGCCATCGCCCGCATCCTGTTCGGCGAGGTCAATCCGTCGGGCCGTCTGCCGATCACCTTCCCCGCCTCGGCGGACCAGGCGCCGCGCCCGACGCCGCCGGGCCTGGAGGCGCTGAAGAGCGCCGAGGCCGCAGCCGCCGCCAATCCCGGCGCACCCCAGGCCGGCGAAATCCAGGGTTTCGCGGTGGACTATGCCGAAGGCTCGGACGTCGGTTACCGCTGGTACGAACGCGAAGGCAAGACGCCCCTGTTCCCGTTCGGATACGGCCTCAGCTACACAAGCTTCGCCTATTCCAACCTGGCGGCGTCCAGCGCAGACCAGCTCAGCGTCAGCGTCGATGTGACCAATACCGGCGCGCGGGCCGGCGCCGAGGTTGCGCAACTCTATGTCGCTTCGGGCGATCGGCCCCGCCGTCTGGCCGCCTTTGCGCGGGTGAACCTGGCGCCGGGCGAGACCCGTCGCGTCACCCTGACGGCCGAGCCGCGCATCCTGGCCGAATACGACACCGCCCTGCCCGGCTGGCGCATCACGCCGGGCGATTACCGCATCACCGTCGCCCGTGACGCCGCTGAGCCGGGGTTGAGCGCGACCGCCACGCTTTCAGGGTCGACCATCAAACCTTGAACCAATGCCGCACAACAAAACGCGGCGCCACCGAGGAGGGAGAAAGAGATGAGAATCCACAAGAGGCCCATGGTTGCGGCCTTGCTGGCGAGTTCGGCGCTGGTCGCGCCGGCCTACGCCCAAACGGGGGCCCAGACCGCTGAACCGGCGGCGACGCAGGAACCGACCGAGGTCGGCGAAATCGTCGTGACCGGCATCCGCGCGTCGCAGACCCAGTCGATCAACGTCAAGCGCAATGAGACCGCTTTGGTCGATGCGATTTCGGCGGAAGACATCGGCAAACTGCCTGACGTCACCGTGGCCGATGCCCTGCAACGCATCGCCGGCATCCAGATCCGCCGCACCGCAGGTGAGGGCTCCACCGTCAACATCCGCGGCCTGCCGCAGGTTGTGACCCTGCTGAACGGCGAACAATATCTGAGCCCCGGCAACCTGGGCAGCGCCCAGCCGAACCTGAACGACGTGCCGTCGCAGCTGATGAGCTCGATCGTCGTATTCAAGTCGCAGGACGTGACGAACGCCCTGTCCGGCATCTCCGGCACCATCGATCTGCGCACCCGTCGTCCGATGGACTTCAGCTACGGAACGACCGTCACCGGCGCCGCCGAATACCAGACGGGCGAACGCACTCGTCAGGACGACTACCTGATCAACGGCCTGCTGAACTGGCGCGGCGACCGCATGGGCGTCATGGTCTCGGGCGTGCTCAGCAATTCGAACCTGGGCAATAACTACGCGGGCACCGCCGGCAGCCTGTTCGGCAGCAACGACTGGGGCGGTTCGGGCAACGCTTGGCTGGCGCCCCACGGCTACGAAATGTTCAACCGCGTGGTCGAGCGCGAACGGGTCGGTCTGAACGCCGCCTTCCAGTTTGACATCGAAGACGGCATTCGTCTGACGGCCGAGGCCTTCTACACCAAACAGGACGAGTACAATCGCGCCGCCGGCCTGAACGTCTCCAACCGCTGGAGCGGGCTGGGGTGGACCACCCCGACCGAGTCGACCGACACGGGCCTGGGTTGGCTCGACGTCGAGGAATATGATCTGGACGCCTGGTGGGTGAACTCCTTCACCGTCAACCGCGTCACCAACAATGAGTCCAAGAACTTCAACCTGGAGCTGGACTACGACAAGGGCGGTCCCTTCACCTTCAATGCGCGGGCGATCAAGGCCGAGGCCTCGCTGCTGAGCATGAACGGTCAGGTCCAGGGCGACCTGTCCAACTGGGAGTACGGATCGGACCGCGCCTTCACCCTGTTCCGCCAAGCGGCGGACCGCACCCGCGGCACCTTCTACCCCGCCTCGATCGCCGCCCTGTATCCGGCCTCACGCTATTCCAACAACGTCGTCGGCAGCCAAGGCGGTCGCTACATCACGCCCAACCCCTTCGGTTATGGGGCGGACCCGCAACTGCATATCGATACCGGCGGTTCGAAACTGGCCTGGAGCGGGTTCGAAAACAACATCGTCGGCGGCTTGGGCAATGTGCCGCTGAGCCAATATATGTCGAACCTCGATTCCTATACGGTCGGGGCCTATTCATCCGAAGGCAACCAGCGCAACAACTCGGATCTGACCGTTGTCCGTTTCGACGGCTCGTATGAGTTCCAAGAGCGCCCTGCTTTCGGCTTCCTAACCCGCGTCGACGCCGGGGTTCGCCACAGCGGTCGCGAGGTGGAGATCACCAACTTCCATCTGTTCTCGGACTTCTACGCCAATGCCGGCGCCGGCAACCAAGCGGGCTGCTCGGCCCAGTGGAAGGCCATCGACGTCGTGATGGACAATCCGCAGTGCCAGTCTGGCGAGTTCGTGACTAACCCCGGGTTCAATCCGGCCTTGGCGGTTGCGACCACGCCCAGCAGCTGTACGGCCGGCACGGTGGCCAACGCCCCCACCTGCTTCCAGGGCTATACCGTCAACCGCCCCACGCTGCTGCGCGAAAACAACAATACCTACTTCCTGACCGACTTCGGCTCGGTCGCCTCGGGCATTCCGGGGGTGTGGGTGGCTGATCCGCGCGATTTCGACGACCCCCGCGCCTTCCAGCAGCGGGTCTTCGGCAACGCCTATGACGTCATCATTCCCGGCAACTCCTATGACGTCGATCTGTATGAGGACAGCGCCTATCTGAACGGCGCCGTCGAGTTCGGCGCCCTGCACGGCGACGTGGGCGTGCGGATGGTCCGGACCGAGCTTCGGGTCCGTCAAAATCAGACCGGCGACGTGCGCGCCTATGGCGACACGAACAACGATGTCGGCGACACGATTTCGAGCCGCAGCTACACGGACTGGCTGCCGTCGGTGAACCTGGCCTACGACTTCAGCGACAAGCTGCGTCTGCGGGCCGCCTACGCCAAAACCATGATCCCGCTGGATCTGGGCAACTACGGCGGCGGCGTCACCATATCCACGGCGGACTCCCAAGGTCCGACGCCCGCCGATCCGACCGCTCCGCCCGTCGGCGTTCGTCGGGTGACCGGGGCCACCCTGTCCGGAAGCCCGGACCTTGACCCTTGGCGTTCGGATAACTTCGATCTGGCGCTGGAGTACTATTACGGCCCGGCGACGATGTTCAACATCGCGGCCTTCCGCCTGAACATCGATAGCTTCGTCACCCGCGCCACCGTCCCCCAGAGCGGGTCATATGCGGACGGCGATGGCGTCATCCGCAGGCTGGTGGACGTCAACCGTCCGGTACAAGGCGACGGCGGCCAGCTTCAAGGCATCGAAATAGGCGCCAAGATCGGTCTGTCGGATTTCATCGACACGCCCATCTGGTCCGATTTCGGCTTCGACGGCAGCTACACCTTCTCGGACAGCTCCTCCAACTCGACGGCCCTGAACGGGGACGAACTGCCGTTCCAGGACAACTCGAAACACTCGCTGAACGCCGCCGTCTGGTACCAGGGCGACAAGCTTCAGGCGCGGGTCGCCTGGAACTATCGCACGCCGCGCCTCAACAGCACGTTCGGCAGCATCCCGATCTATCAGGATACGTCGCAATACGTGGATGTGAACGTGACCTATGACGTCAACGACATGGTCACGGTTTACGCCAACGGATCGAACGTCCTGGGCGAAATCGAGGAGTACTACCTCGAGTTCAAGCCGGGTGCGGAACAGTTCCAGAGCCGCAACGAGTTCGAGCCGCGCTACACCATCGGCGTGCGCGCTCGCTTCTGATCTCTTCCTGAGCAGACTGGCCGGCGGCATTCGTGTCGCCGGCCTCTTTTTTCGCGTATTGGGATCAGGCCATGGATGAGATCGACGATCCTCGCATCCGTTCCGTCGTCATCGTCGGCGGCGGCACAGCCGGCTGGATGACGGCTGCGGCCCTGGTCCAGCATTTCCGCAGCACACCGCTGAAGATCACCGTGGTCGAGTCCTCCGACATCGGCACGATCGGCGTGGGCGAGGCGACCATTCCCACCATCCGTCGGTTCTATGGGCAGCTGGGTCTGCGCGACGACGACGTGATGCGGGCCACCCAGGCGACCTGCAAACTGGGGATCCGCTTCATCGACTGGTCCGGGCCGGGCTCGGACTTCATCCATCCCTTCGGCCTGTACGGGCAGGACGTGAAGGGGATCGGTTTTCATCATTACTGGCTGAAGCAGAAGCGCGCAGGCGACCCCGCGCCGCTGGCGGCCTATTCCTTGGGCGCGTCCCTGGCCGCCGGGGGCAAGTTCATCCAGCCCTCGCCCAATCCGCCGTCGCAGCTGTCGGTGTTCGACTGGGCGCTTCATCTGGACGCCGGCCTGTTCGCCCAACATCTGCGCGCCTATGCAGAGGCTGGGGGCTGCGCCCGGATCGACGCCCGCATCCGCTCGGTCGAACTGCGTCCCGAGGACGGTTTCGTGCGGGCCCTGACCCTGGACGACGGACGCGAGGTCGAGGGCGATCTGTTCGTCGATTGCTCGGGCTTCAAGGGGCTGGTGATCGGCGAGGCCCTGGGCGTCGGGTTCGAGGACTGGGGCCGCTGGCTGCCGTGCGACGCCGCCTATGCGGTGCAGAGCGCCAACCGCCCCGGCGACGCCCCCGCCCCCTTCACCCGCGTCACTGCCCGGTCGGCCGGATGGCAATGGGGGATTCCGCTGCGCCACAGGGCCGGCAACGGCCTGGTGTTTTCCAGCGCCCATCTGAGCGACGATCAGGCCCTGGCCGAGCTCATGCCCCATCTGCTGGGCGATCCGCTGACGGAGCCGCGCCGCATCCCCTTCCGCCCCGGCCGTCGCACCCAGGCCTGGGCCAGGAACTGCGTCGCCATCGGCCTGTCGTCCGGCTTCCTGGAGCCGCTGGAGAGCACCAGTATCGCCCTGATCGAGACGGGCATCGAGCGACTGAAGGCCCTGTTCCCCGACCGCCGCTTCGCCCAGCCGATCCTGGACGAGTTCAATGATCAGACTGCGCGGGAGATGGAGCGGGTGCGGGACTTCATCATCCTGCACTACAAGCTGAACCGGCGGACCGACACGGACTTCTGGCGCGACTGCCGCGATATGGCCGTCCCCGAGACGCTGGAGCGCAAGCTCGCCCTGTGGACCGCGCGGGGCCAGTTCGTCCGCTATCGGTGGGAGATGTTCCACCCGGCCAGCTGGCTGGCCATCTATGACGGCTTCGGCCTGTATCCCGACCATTACGACCCCGCCGTCGACGCCATGGACCCGGCCTATCTGGCGCGCAGCCTGGCCGAGATGCGGACCAATATTGCCGACTTCGTCGCTCGGACCCCCGATCACGCCCAATTCCTGGCGGGTCTCGATCCCGCCGCCTCAGCCGCATGAGACCCGAGATGGACCAACCCCGCCGGCCCCTGAAGAAGATCTGCATCGTCGGCGGCGGGACCGCCGGCTGGATCGCCGCCGCCCTGATGGCCGAGCATTTCAAGGGCCGGATGGCCGAGGTCGAGTTGGTCGAGTCCGACGACATCGGCACGATCGGGGTCGGCGAATCCACCGTGCCCCCCTTCCTGGAAATGCTGAAGAAGCTGGGGATCAACGAGCAGGACTTCATCCAGCAGACCCAGGCCAGCTTCAAACTGGGCATCCAGTTCGACGACTGGACCGAGAAGGGCGAAAGCTATTTCCACCCGTTCGGCGCCATCGGCGTGCCGGTGGACGTCAGCGACTTCTATCCCGTCTGGCTGAAGGCGCGGATGAACGGCTATCGGCGCCCGCTGATGGACTTCGCCTCTGCGGCGCAGATGGCGGCCCACGAAAGGTTCATGCTGCCCTTCAAGGCCCAGCGCAGCCCCATCGGCGGGGCCTCCTACGCCGTCCATGTGGATGCGAAACGGGTGGCCCGCTATCTGCGCGACTTCGCCGAGGCGCGGGGGGTGAAGCGCACCGAAGGCATCGTCGAGGATGTGATGACGCGGCCCGACGGCTTCGTCAGCGGGCTGAAGCTGAAATCGGGCCAGACGGTCGAGGCGGACTTCTTCATCGACTGCACCGGCTTCCGCGCCCTGCTGATCGGCAAGACCCTGGGCGTCGGCTATACGGACTGGTCCGAATGGCTGATGTGCGACCGGGCCATCGCGATCCAGACCGAGAATGTCGGGGCGCCCAAACCCTATACATTGGCCCAGGCCCAGGACTGCGGCTGGCGCTGGCGCATCCCGCTGCAGCACCGGACCGGCAACGGCCATGTCTTCTGCAGCCACTACATGTCGGACGACGAGGCGACGGCGCGCCTGCTGGCCCAGGTCGAGGGCCGGCCCGTGGTCAATCCGATGGTGGTGCCGTTCAAGACCGGGGTGCGGGAGAAGATCTGGGACAGGAACGTCCTGTCCCTGGGTCTGGCCAGCGGCTTCATCGAGCCGCTGGAATCGACGGCCATCCATCTGATCTATCGCGGGATGGACTTCTTCTTCCGGCTGATGCCGGATCTGGACTGCGATCCGAAACTGGCGGCCGAATACAATCGGCGGATGACCGTGGACTATGAGGAGATCCGCGACTTCATCATCCTGCACTATGCCCTGACGCGGCGGGACGACACGCCCTTCTGGCGGGAATGCCGGGACATGGTCCTGCCCGAGGGGTTGCAGCACAAGCTGGACGTCTTCCGCGCCAACGGCAGCCTGGTCGAGGCGCTGGACCCCCTGTTCCGCAATGTCAGCTGGTACGCGGTGATGGACGGCATGGGGGTGACGCCCCGCTCCTATCCGCCGCTGGTGGACCGGATCGACTTCGCCGGCCTGACCGCCGAGATGGACCGGGCGGCCGACATTCTGAACGCCTTCGTCAAGGACCTGCCGTCGCATCAGCAGTTTCTGCAGGACAACTGTCCCGCCCCGCCGGTCGACCTGGCGCCGGTCGCCCCGGCCGCCGTACCCGCTTGATGCCGGCGCGCTTGCCTTGTCGCCGCCGAGCCTGACAGTATGAGGCGGGGATAAGGAACCAGAGTTTGCGCCGCGCCGTCACCATCAAGCACGTCGCCGCCGAGGCGGGCGTTTCCCTGCAGACGGTGTCGCGGGTCATCAACAACGAACCGAACGTGCGGCCCGTGGTGCAGGAGCGGGTGCGGGCGGCCGTGGCCAAGCTGGGCTATGTACCCAGTCTGGCGGCGCGGCGCATGGGGGGCTCGCGCTCCTATCTGCTGATGGCGCTGAACGACCGAGACCGGACCATCGAGGGCTGGAAGTCCGGCGAGGGCACCGACTGGGTCGACCAGATGCTGATGGGCGGCATGCTGAAGTGCGAGTCGCACGGCTATCGGATGATCTTCGAACTGGTCGACACCCATTCCGACCATGTGGATCGCGCCGTGCGCGCCGCCCTCGCCGCTCTTCACCCCGACGGCGTCATCCTGACCCCGCCGCACAGCGAAAACCCGGCCATCACCGGCCTGCTCAGCCAGTTGGGCCTGCCCTTTGCGCGGATCGCGTCGATCGCCGAGGGCGACGGTTTCGCCGTATCGATGGACGACGCCGAGGCCGCCGCCCACGCGACGGATCATCTTCTCTCCCTCGGCCATAGGCGCGTCGGCTTCGTCACCGGCAGCCCGCAATATGCGGTCAGCGACGCCCGCCTGTCCGGCTATCGCGCCGCCATGAGCGCCTCGCCCCATGGGCTGGACGAGACCCTGATCGGACGCGGCGACTTCTCCTATGAGTCGGGTGTCGCCGCTGTGGACGCCCTGCTCGATCTGCCGTCGCCGCCGACGGCCGTCGTCTGCAGCAATGACCGCATGGCCCTGGCGGCGATCCGCACCGCCCAGCGGCGCGGTCTTTCCACGCCGTCGGATCTGTCGGTCGTCAGTTTCGACAACACGCCCCTGGCGCGGTTCGCCGACATGACGGCGGTTATCCAGCCGGTCGCCGAGATGAGCGCGGTCGCCGCCGACCTGCTGATCCGGTTCAAGGCGGGGGAAACGGACCTGCCGTCCCAAAGCAGGGTGGCCTTCGGCTTTGCGCCTCGCGGCTCGACCGCCCCGCCCCGGTCTGGCGGCTCACGCTAGGCGACAGTCTTTTCGCCGAGGCCTTAATAAGTCCAGCAGCGCCCGGATCGCATGATATAGGGCCGTCTCTCCTGTTCGTTTGAGGATGTTAGGATGCGCGTCGCGATGATCGGCACCGGCTATGTGGGCCTGGTGTCTGGGGCCTGTTTCGCCGATTTCGGCCACGTCGTGACCTGTATCGACAAGGATCCCTCCAAGATCGAGCGTCTGGAACGCGGTGAGATTCCGATCTTCGAGCCGGGGCTGGATGATCTGGTGGCCGCCAACGTCAAGGAAGGTCGGCTGTTCTTCACCCTGGACGGGGCCGAGGCGATCCGCCGGGCCGATGCGGTCTTTATCGCCGTGGGCACCCCGACCCGCCGCGGCGACGGCCATGCGGACCTGTCCTACGTCTATGCGGCGGCTGAGGAAATCGCCGGCCTGATCGACGGCTTCACCGTGATCGTCACCAAGTCCACCGTCCCGGTCGGCACCGGCGACGAGGTCGAGGCGGTGATCCGCAAGGCCAATCCGAGCGCGGACTTCGTCGTGGTCTCCAATCCCGAGTTCCTGCGCGAGGGCGCCGCCATCGGCGACTTCAAACGCCCCGACCGGGTGGTGATCGGCGTCAACGACATCGAGGGCGAGGCCGGCGCCCGCGCCAAGGCGGTGATGAGCGAACTGTACCGTCCGCTGAACCTGAACGAGAGTCCGCTGCTTTTCGTCGGCCGGCGCACGTCCGAACTGATCAAATACGCCGCCAACGCCTTCCTGGCGATGAAGATCACCTTCATCAACGAGATGGCGGACCTGTGCGAGGCGGTGGGCGCCGACGTGCAGCAGGTCGCGCGCGGCATCGGTCTGGACAAGCGGATCGGGTCGAAATTCCTGCACGCCGGCCCCGGCTACGGCGGCTCCTGCTTCCCCAAGGACACCCTGGCCCTGGTCCGCACGGCCCAGCAATATGAATCACCGGTTCGGCTGATCGAGACCACGGTCGAGGTCAATGACGCGCGCAAGAAGGCCATGGCCGGACGGGTCGAAACCACCCTGGGCGCCGCCGTGGCGGGCAAGACGGTGGCCCTGCTGGGTCTGACCTTCAAGCCCAACACTGACGACATGCGCGACGCCCCCAGTCTGGACATCGCCCAGGCCCTGATCGCCGCCGGGGCCCAGGTCCAGGCCTTCGATCCCGAAGGCATGCACGAGGCGGCCAAGCTGCTGCCGGACGTGAAGATGAAGGCCAACGCCTATGACGCGGTCGAGGGCTGCGACGTCGCCGTGATCGTGACCGAATGGGACCGGTTCCGCGCTCTGGACCTGGACCGGATCAAGCTGCTGATGAAACAGCCGGTGCTGATTGATCTGAGAAACATCTATCGTCCCGACGACATGGCGCGGCGTGGGTTCAAATATTCCGGGATCGGCCGCGGATGAGCGAAGGGCCGATCCTCGTCACCGGCGCCGCCGGCTTCATCGGCATGCACACGGCCGAGCGATTGCTGGCGCGCGGCGAGACGGTTGTGGGGATCGACAACTTCAACACCTATTACGACCCGGCGCTGAAAGAGGCCCGCGCGGCGCGGCTGCAGGCCCGCGAGGGCTTTCGCCTGGTTCGGGCCGACATCGCCGAACATGAGCAGGTGCTGGCCCTGGTGCGGGATCAGGGGATCAAGCGGATCGTCCATCTGGCCGCCCAGGCCGGGGTTCGTTATTCGCTGGAGAACCCCTTCGCCTATGAGCGGTCGAATCTGGCGGGGCATCTGTCGATCTTAGAGGCGGCGCGTCACAACGCGGTCCAGCACCTGGTCTACGCCTCGTCCAGCTCGGTCTATGGCGATCGGCCGCTGGAGGGCTCCGGCTTTCGCGAGGACGATCCGACCGTGACGCCGGTCTCCTTGTACGCCGCCACCAAACGATCCTGCGAACTGCTGAGCCAGAGCTACGCCAAACTGTACGGCTTTCCCCAGTCGGGTCTGCGCTTCTTCACCGTCTATGGCCCCTGGGGTCGGCCCGACATGGCCTATTTCAGCTTCACGCGGAAGATCGCGCGCGGCGAACCGATCGAAGTCTATGGCGAGGGCCGCATGGCGCGCGACTTCACCTATATCGACGACATCGTGGACGGGATCGTCGGGGTCTTGGATCATCCGCCTGCACTGGGCGGTCATGAGGTCTACAATATCGGCGACAGCCAGCCGGTCGGCCTGATGGAGATGATCTCCACCCTCGAAGCGGCGCTCGGCGCCGAGGCCGAAAAGATCATGCGCCCCATGCAGCCAGGCGACGTCACCGCCACCTATGCGGACGTCTCCAAGCTGAACGCCCTGATCGGCTATCGGCCAAAGGTGCCTCTGAAAGAGGGGCTTGAGAAGTTCGCCGCCTGGTGGCGCGGGTATGAAAACGGCTGAAGATCGAGGGCTGAGGCCGGAACGGACGGCGCTGAAGGCGGTTTTCAGCCCATGCCCAGACGCGCCCCCAAACCCCCGATCCTGAAGAGCAAGCGCGGCGTCGCCATCCTGCTCCTCGTCTTGGCCCTGATCTTCGGCCTGCTCTACTTCGGCGTCGGCGCCACCGCCTTCCTGCGAACCCAGCCGCCGATGTAGGCGGGCCTGCTCAGCCCTCGTTCAGATCGTCCACAGCCTCGTCCTTGGCGGTGGTCGGGACGGGCGTGCGCGGGTCGCCGCTGATCGGTCCCTGGGGCAGGTCGCCTTCGGGGCGCTGGTCGTGCGGCGTCTTTTGAACCGCCAGCGTATTGGGATCAGGGCCGATCTGGCCGCCCGGACCGACGCCGCCGGCCCGTTCCTGCAGCGCCTCGGACGGGGTGTTCAGCGACCGCCCGCGCGCCACGCCCGGCGGCAGGGCCGCTTCGGCCTCTTGTTCCTTGTTCATGTCGAACCTCCATCCAATGGGACCAGGAGGTAACCGACCCCTGCCTGCCCGGTTCCTGCATCGTGTCAGGGCGTCGGGCTCCGGTCGCAAATTGACACCGGTAGCAAACCTGACAAGCTGGCCACAAAACAGGGACAAGGGAAACGCCTATGAGGTTCATCGACCGTCGCACCGCACTGACCGGTCTTCTGGGCGGGGTCGCCGCCTCCGCCCTGCCGGTCCGGAACGTTCTGGCCCAGACGCTGGAAGAGGCCGCGCCGCTCGGCCGCGAATGGGCGAACATGAAATGGCGTCGCGGGATCGAAAACCAGCGGATGGCGGATTTGGGCGACGGGACGTTCCTGAACCCGATCCTGTCCGGCGACCACCCCGACCCGTCGATCCTGAAGGACGGCGACGACTATTACATGACCTTTTCGTCGTTCGAATCCGTGCCGGGCATCCATATCTGGCATTCGCGCGACCTGGTGAACTGGCGCCCCGTCACTGCGGCCCTCACCACCAATATCGGCTCGGTCTGGGCGCCCGAGCTGATCAAACACGAGGGGCGATTCTACTGCTACATCCCCGCCCGTTTCCCGGAGTACCGGTCGAACTACGTGATCTGGGCCGATCGGATCGAAGGGCCCTGGAGCGCGCCGATCGACCTGAAGCTGCCGGCCCATATCGACCCCGGCCACATCGTCGGCGAAGACGGCAAACGCTATCTGTTCCTGAACGGCGGCGACCGAGTCCGGCTGACCGACGACGGCCTGGCGGTCGATGGTCCGGTCGAGGAGGGCGTCTATGACGCCTGGCGCTATCCCGAGGACTGGATCGTCGAAGGCTTCGCCCAGGAAGGCCCCAAACTTCTGAAGCGCGGCGACTATTTCTACATGATCACCGCCATCGGCGGCACGGCGGGCCCGCCGACGGGGCATATGGTCATCGCCGCCCGTTCCCGGTCCATCCATGGCCCGTGGGAAGACTGCCCGCACAATCCGATCGTCCGCACCCGCTCCGGCGCTGAAAAATGGTGGTCGCGCGGTCACGCCACCCTGGTCGAAGGTCCGGCCGGCGACTGGTGGATGGTCTACCACGGCTATGAGAACGCCTATTGGAGCCTGGGCCGCCAGACCCTGCTGGATCCGATCGAATGGACCGACGACGGCTGGTTCCGCGCCGGGGGCGGCGATCTGTCGCAGCCGATCGCCATGCCGCGCGGCGGGCAGGCCGTGCCGCACGGCATGGCCCTGTCGGACGATTTTTCAACCGACAAGTTCGGCCTTCAGTGGAGCTTCTATGATCCGCAGCCGAACGAAAAGGACCGTCTGCGGCGAGACAGCGGCGTGCTTCATATGCGCGCTAAAGGCAGGGCGCCGGCGGACTGCTCGCCCCTGACCTTCGTTCAAGGCGAGCAAGCTTATGAAATTGAATGCGAAATCGAGATCGACCCCGGCGCGGTGGCGGGGCTGATTTTGTTCTACGATCGCGCCCTTTACGCCGGTCTGGGGTTCGACGCTCAGCGCTATGTCACCCACCAATACGGAATCGAGCGCGGCCGCCCGGCCAATCCCCAGGGACGGCGCATGTTCATCCGCCTGACCAACGCCTATCAGAACCTCTATTTCGACACCTCCGGCGACGGCGTAACCTGGCGGCGGTTCGATCGAGGCATGGAAGTTTCCGGCTATAATCAGAATGTTAGGGGCGGCTTCATGATGTTGCGTCCGGGCCTCTACGCCGCCGGAGAAGGTGAGGCGCGGTTCAGGAATTTCCGCTTCCGCGCGCTCGGCGCCTAAGCCGCTCGGGGAGCGTCGATGGGCGAGGATCGCCTCGTCCTTTTCGACCCCTTCCAGTCAGACGCTGATTTTTGCCCTGGCGTTCGCCACATTTTCGCCATATGACACCGGTGACATTGTCCTGCCTCGCAACGGCGGGGGGACGAATTCAAGACGATCCCCTCATCAAGAGGGGGACAGAGGATGTCGGCATCCGGCCCGCCAGAGGTCGGAGCGCGACAGCAACGGAGGGAACGGATGCACAACCAAACCACAGGACAACTGCGCGCGGCGGCGTCCCCGGCGGCGCTTCTGATCGGCGCCCTGCTGCTGGCGGCGCCCACTTGGGCCCAGGCTCAACAGGCCGACGATCAGGAGGCTACGACCGTCGATGAGATCGTCGTCACCGGGATCCGCGCCTCTCTCGCCAGCGCCCTGAGCGAAAAGCGTCGGTCGAACACCATCGTCGACGTCATCAACGCCGAAGACATCGCCGACTTCCCCGACGCCAACCTGGCGGAGTCGCTCCAGCGGATTCCCGGCGTCTCGATCGACCGCGAAAACGGCGAGGGCAATTCGATCTCTGTCCGCGGCCTTGGCGGCGACTTCACCCGGGTTCGGCTGAACGGGCTGGAAACCCTGTCCACCTCCGGCGCCAGCAGCGCCGACGGGGCCCTGCGGCGCGACCGCGGCTTCCAGTTCAACACCTTCGCCTCCGAGCTGTTCAACTCCCTGAAGGTCCAGAAGTCCGCAGACGCCCAGACGGACGAAGGCTCCCTGGGCGCGACCGTCGATCTGATCTCGGGCCGGCCGTTCGACTTCACAGAGCGCCGTCTCGCCCTGACGCTTCAGGACGCCTATTACGAGAACGGCGGCAACCACAGCCCGCGCGTGGCCCTGTTGGCGTCTGACCGCTGGACCAGCAAGATCGGCGAGTTCGGCCTCTTGGGCTCGGTCGCCTACAATGAGCGTAAACAGGTCATCGACAGCTACGCCCGTCAGGTGGGCTCGATGGACTACGCCTATCGCGGCGCGACGTTCAATAACGCCGGCGCCAACGCCGCAGGGGACCCTCAAGGCTTCGCCCTGCCGATCGGCACGCCCAACTCGGCCCTGCCGCGCGTCACCAATCCCGAGGCGCGCAACTATCTGATCGGCTCGAACCCGGCCGCCTATGCCCTGATCAACGGAACGGGGAACCGCGGCTCTCTGGTTCGCATCCCGGCCCTGGCCACCCTGAATCACCGGGAGGTGGATCAGGATCGCCTAGGGGTCACCCTGTCCGGCCAATGGCGGCCGACGGAGCGGACCACGATCAACTTCGACAATCTCTATTCGGAGATGACCCAGACCTCGACCAACTATCAGATCGGTCCGGTCGGCCTGAACCGCAACAACACGAACGGCAACCGCACAGCTACGGCCTTCAGCTATCAGACCGCGACGACCGCCAGCAACTCCAACAACAGCTACAATAACCGCCGCAGCGTATACGCCAACTGCACCGCCCAGACCGCGACCGAGTTTCGCGACGCCATCGACTGCGGGCAGTCCCTCTATGGCAATACGCCGATCTTCACCACGGCGCCGGGCGCCACGAACCAGACTCTGGCAGCCGGCGTCGGCAGCTTCAATCCGAACAACCTCGACGTCTACGACTACTATAACCAGCCCGGCTCGGTCGGCTATGTCGCGCATCCGCAGTATCTGGCCATGCGCGGCGCCTTCATCGGCCGCCCCTCGGTGCGCCTGATCGACGCCGGCCTCAGCGAGACCGGGGCCAACGCCAACTATCTGGTGCTCGGCAACGTCGACATGCGCTCGGCGGTCGATCAGGGCTCCTATACGACCAAGTTCCGCCAGAACTCGATCAATATCGAGCATGACTTCAGCGACCGCTTCAGCATGTCCCTGTTGGTCGGCGATTCCGAATCGACCAATGAAAACATGGGTCTGCTCGCTGACTTCATCCGGCTGGACTCCGGCCAGGGCGTCGCAGGAAACGACTACTTCGTCTATGACGACCGCGCGGGCGGCGACATGCCCTTCATCGACTTCGGCTTCGATGTCGCCGATCCCAACAACTGGGACTTCGTAAAGGGCTATTCCGCCCTGCGCGCCTTCCGCACCGTCACCGAAAACGGCTATCAGACGGCCAAGGCCGACTTCCGCTGGGATTACAACGACTACGTCACCCTGCGTTTCGGCATCGGCAAGCGGAAGTTCGACTTCTACTATACGCGGTTCGAGCGGCTGGTCAGCGACACCATGAACCCCAGCCTGCTGGAGGGGGTCCGCAGCGGCCTGGCTCAGGCCACGACAGTGGCTGACATGGGCCAGACGGTCAGCTGGGGAGACGGTCTGAACGTGCCTGACGGCATGCCGACGTCCTTCTTCGCCCCCAATCTTCAAGCCTTCCAGAACCGCTTCGGCTTCGACTGCGACTGCATCAACGAATGGGGCGACTGGCGTCTGTCGGACCTTCGCAACGGCGGGGTCAACACCTTCTGGGTCGATGAAGAGAGCCTGTCCTACTACGGCCAGATGGATTTCAACCTGCCTCTGTTCGCCGGAACCCTGCGCGGCAACGCCGGTCTGCGGAGGGCCGAGACCAGCGTCGACTCACGGGGGCGTTCGCCCAGCGGCCGCCCCATCAGCAACGACAACCACTATAACGACACCCTCCCCTCGCTGAACCTGGCGTGGGAGGTCAGCGACAGCCTGATCCTGCGCTTCGCGGCGGCCAAGGTCATGGCGCGCCCGCAGATGATGGCCTTGCAGCCCGGCGTCACCTCCTTCACGGTGCCTGTGGGCGTCGCTGGCGCGGCGGCCGAGTTCGACGGTTCAAACGCCCAGATCAGCCTGGGCAACACCAAGCTGAAACCGTTCCGAGCTACCAACCTCGACTTCAATGTCGAATGGTATTTCGCCAAGGACGCCTTGTTGTCCGTGGCCTATTTCCACAAGGAAATCGAAAGCTTCCCGCAGGTGGTGCTGCGTGAGGGCAGGCTGAGCGAGGTTTTCAGCAGCGAGCAGATCGCCAATCTTCGGGCCGCCTATGACGACCTGACCGACCTGGCCTCCGACAGCCGCCGCGCCTATATCGACGCCGACCTGCCGTTCGTCCTGCGTCAGTACAATGACGCGCCGGGCGGGACCCTGTCCGGCTTCGAGGTCGCCTATCAGCAGAACTTCACCTTCCTGCCGGCGCCGTTCGACGGTTTCGGGGTTCAGGCCAACTACACCAACATCGAATCCGAGCTGGAATACATCCTCGATCCCGCGCGGAACCTGACCGGAACGGCCCCCTTCCTGGGCGCCTCGCCGGAATCCTTCAACGCGACCGTCTTCTATGAGGTGCCGCGCTGGAGCGCCCGCGTTTCGGCCGCCTATCGGGCCGCCTACCAAACCACCTATCCGCTGGCGTCGGGCGGCTGCGATCCGGGCCAGTGCGACTCGCCGCTGATCAACGACTTCATCGGCTCCAATGAGACGCTGAATGTGGACGCCGCCTTCACCTACAAACTGACCGACAACGTCACGATCACCGCCGAGGCCCTGAATCTGACGGATCAGCCGGACGAGCGCTGGGCCTATCAGGCCGATCCGCTGGTCAACAGCTATGGCAGCACAGGTCGCCAATATTTCGTCGGCGCCCGCTTCATCTTCTGAGGCGGACCGACGCTCCCTGCCCCCTGAAGGGACGTCGCCCCGGCGACGTCCCGCTTTTTTTGCCCTTCGATCCAGGAAAGCGCCATGCTGAGAGCCACCCTGATCCTAAGCCTGACGGCGATCGCGGGCGCCGCCTGCGCCCAGACCCCGCCGCCCGGGTCCCAACGGGTTGCAGCGGCCTCATCCATGGTCTGGGGGACGTCCGCCGTCAGCCGTCCGGCGGGCTGGTACGGCTCGGATGAGGCGCGTCGCCTGGCGCTTCAGGTCATCGCGCATCAGTCGCCCCAAGGCGGCTGGCCCAAGAACACGGATCTGTTCGCACCGCCCGCGCCGGATGCGGATCCGGCCCTGACCAACACGATCGACAACAACGCCACCACCCTGCCCCTCGCCTTTCTCGCGCGGGTGATCGAGGCCGGCGATTCGACGCCGCGCGCCGCCTTCGACAGGGGTCTCGACTATCTGCTGGCCGCCCAATATCCGAACGGCGGATGGCCCCAGTACGCTCCGCTGCGGGGCGGCTATCACGATGCGGTCACCTATAATGACGACGCCATGGTGCGGGTGCTGCGCCTGCTGGACGAGGTCGCCCAGGCCAAACCGCCTTACGGCTTCGTCGACGGCGCGCGGCGCGAGCGGGCGGCCCAGGCCGTGCGGCGCGGCGTGGACGCCCTATTGAAATCCCAGGTGCGACAGGACGGCCGACTGACCGTCTGGTCCGCCCAGCACGATCCCGTCACCCTGGCGCCCGTCGGCGCCCGCCGGTTCGAGCCGGCGTCTCTGTCGGGGCAGGAAAGCGTGGGCCTGGTGCGCTTCCTGATGGGGATCGACCCGCCCGGCCCTGACGTGATCGCCGCAGTCGAAGGCGCCGTGGCCTGGTTCCGCGCCACGGCCCTCTATGACATCCGCATCGAGTCCTTCACCGACGCTGAGGGACGGGCGGACCGACGGGTCGTGCCGGCGCCGGGCGAAGGCCCGCTCTGGGCCCGATTCTACGGGCTCGAGGACAATCGCCCGCTGTTCACCGGCCGCGACGGCGTTCCGCGCCCGGCCCTGGCGGACATCGAGCGGGAGCGCCGCGCCGGCTACAACTACTATGGCGACTGGGCGAAGACGCTGCTGGAGCGGGACTATCCCGCCTGGCGCGCGCGCCTTGCCCGGCCGAACTGACAGGGCCGGCGAAGCGAAGGCCTCGCCGGCCTAGAGCATGATCGTTTCGGGCGGAACCGCTTCGCGGTTCCGACAGAAGCGTGAATCATGCTCTGGCTTTAATCTGGAGCCTCAGAACCGCTTGGTCAGCTGCACGCCGTAGGTGCGCGGCTCGTTGACGAAGGCGGTCAGGTTGTTGAAGTCGATCGCGCCGATGACGTTCTCTTCGTCGGTCAGGTTGCGGACATAGGCCGCCGCTTCCAGGCCGCGGCCCAGGTCGCGCCAGCCGGCCCGCAGACCGCCCTCGAAGTGCGTATCCTGCATGAACTCGACCGATTCATAGAGGAACAGGTTGAAATCCTTCTGCATCGCCCAGTCGGTCGAGGCGAAGAACTCGGTGTCGGCGCTCAGCGGCAGGACGTAGTTCAGCGTCAGATTGGCGGTGTATTCCGGCGCCTGCGGGAAGGGGTTGCCGTCGACCTTGGCGCGACGGGTCGCGCCCACGGTCACGATCGGGTCGGTGACGGTGCAGTTGGAGCCGCAGATGGCGACCAGCAGGTCGCCGTCCTTGATCTCCGTGTGGTTCCAGGCGGCGCCGGCCGCCAGGCTGAAGCCCGCACCCAGATACAGGTCGCCGTCCAGCTCCAGGCCGTAACCCTCGCCCTTGTCGGCGTTGATCAGGCGGTTGGTGTTGTCCGCCCCGCCGATGGCGGTGAACTGCATGTCGCTGACCTCATAGGCATAGGCCGTGCCGTTCAAACGGCCGCGGCCGTCGAACAGACGGGCCTTGAAGCCGGTCTCATAGGACATGACGGTTTCCGAATCGGCCGTGGTCAGGACCGGCAGGTTGCGGCCCTGGATCGACGGACCGCGATAGCCCTTGGCCACGCGGGCGAACAGGTTGAGGCTGTCGTTGACCTCATACAGGGCGCTGACGTCCCAGCTGACCTGCTCGTCGCCGACCGAGACAGCGCCCGTCCCGCCGGCGCCGGCTCCCAGGACGATCTGGCCGAAATAGTCGCGGTTGTCGTCGGTATAGCGCAGACCCGCCGTGACCTTCAGGGCCTCCGTCAGCTTGTAGCTGCCCTGACCGAACACGGACCAGGAGTCCGACTTCTGCACGATGTCGGTCACGCGCGTCGGCTGGGGATTGCCCACGCCGTTGAAAGTGCCCGAGACCAGATTGATCCGCTCGTCCCAATAGAAGGCGCCGATCTGCCAGCCCAGGCGCGCATCGCCGTTCGAGGCCAGGCGCAGCTCGTAGGTGTTCTGCAGCAGGTCGCTGGACAGGGTGCCGGTCTCGGAGTTGAACGGCGTCTTGTAGGAGGCGGTCGCCGGGGCGGTGGCCACGCCGCCGTCGATGTCGCCGTCGCCCTGCGACCAGCCCTGGTAGGAGCCGACGATGCCGGTCAGGGTGGCGGGGCCGAAGTCATAGGCCACGCGCAGCGACTGGGACGTGGTCTTCTGCTTCTGGAAGTTGTTGCGGCCGCCGTCGTAATAGACGGTGTCCCGGTCGAAGTTGTCGTTCAGCTTGTTGGAGCCCTTGGTCAGGGCGTTGGCGCGGTTCATCGTGCCCGTGCCTTCATAGTCGCGAGCCTGAAGGGTCAACAGGGTCGACAGACGCGCGGTCGGGGTCCAGGCGACATGGACGCGGCCGGCGATGTCGTCGAAATTGCCCAGGTCGTCCTTGTCCGGATTGGCGAAGGACGGATTGTAGGCGTTATCGACCCAGTCGTCGCGATGGTTCCACAGGACGGCGCCGCGCACCTGGAGCGTATCGGACGCCGGCAAGGTGACGGCGGCCTCGGCCCGGGTCGAACCCAGGTTGCCGTAGGTCAGGGAGCCGAAACCGGTGAACTCGTCCGACGGCTTGACGCTGTCGATCTTGATCACGCCCGCCGGGGTGTTGCGGCCGAACAGGGTGCCCTGCGGTCCACGCAGCACTTCCAGCTGCTGCACGTCGAACAGGGGGAAGCCCTTCAGATAGACGCTTTCCAGAACCACGTCGTCCAGCACCACCGAAACCGGCTGGGAGGCGGTGAAGTCGAAGTCCACATTGCCCAGGCCGCGGATGTAGAAGCGCGGCGCATAGCGGCCGTTCGAGCTTTCGACCTGAAGGCTGGGCACCCGGCCCGACAGAGCCAGAACGTCGGCGCCGCCGGCCGAGATGTCCTGCAAGGTCTGGGGCGTCAAGGCGGAAACGGCGAAGGGAACGTCGCGGATGTTCTCGCTGCGACGCTGGGCGGTGACGACGATGTCATCGACGCCGGCCGGTTCGGCGGCGGTTTGCGTCTGGGCCTCAGTCTGGGCCTGGGTTTGAACCTGGGCCAGGGCCGAGCCGGCGCTCAGCAGGGCGATGCTGCTGACGGTGGCGGCCAGAAGGGCGGGACGAAGCATGGCTGAACTATCCTTGGCGTCGTAAGGGAGGAAACGATCGCGCGACGCCGTAAAGCTTCGAAAAGGGAATCGCCAGCGTCAGACGGGCCGCTTTGTTGAAGCTTTGAAGACGCGGACACAGCGGTGTGACAATCGACTTCAGACAAGGCGCCGCGCGGCCCCCCAGTCTTGTTCGAACAAGGTTGAAGTGCGACGATGTAAGGGTGCGTCCCTCCGCTGCGCGCCCCTTCCCCATATCCTGGATTGCGAATGTCTCTCGTCAGGCCTTCCCGCCGCCGTCTTCTTCAACTGGCCGGGGCGACGACGCTGGCGCCGGGCCTGATCGGCCTGAGAGCGAAGGATCAGACCGAAACGATCGGCCGGGTGCTGGCGGTTTCGGACATGCATTCGGCCTATGAACGCACCGCCCAACTGCTGGCCGCCTTTGAAAGGGAGGTGCGGACCCATTCGATTCCCCATGTGATCGCCGTCAACGGCGACCTGTTCGAACACGGCAACGCCGTGGCCGTGCGGTCCGGCGGTGTGATCGACTGGGCGTTCGTCGAGGCCCTGCCGCGCCTGGCGCCCACGGTGTTCAACCTGGGCAATCACGACAACGACCTGACCCCGGACCTGGCTGAGGTCGTGGCGCGGCTGCGGACCCTGGGCGTCCAGGTCGTCACCACCATCGGCGACCGACGCACGGGCGAAGGCTACGCCCCCTCTTCGACCACCCTGCCCTTCGGCGCCCGATCCTTGCGCGTCGTGGGCATAGGGACCGACGCCCTGAACACCTATCCCAAGGTCTCTCGCGACCAGTTGGACATTCCATCTCCTGCGGTCTGGGCAAGGGCCCAACTTGGAGCCGCATTGTCGGGCGCCGATCGGGTTCTGATCCTGAGCCATGCGGGTGTCGCGGCCGATCGCGACATCCTGCCCCTGCTGCCCGACGGCGGCCTGATGATCGGCGGCCACAACCATCTGCTGTTCCAGCATCAACAGGGCCGCAGCGCCTATGCCCACACCGGCTCGTGGACAAGCGCCTATACGGTTGGCGAATTCCGCGCCGACGGCTCGGTCACGGCCGCCTCTCACCCGGTCGCACTGGACGCCGCAGCCGATCAGCCCCTGGCCGAACGGATCGCGGCGACCCTGGCCGCCCAGATGACGGCGGAGGAGCGGGCCAAACTGGGCGTCAGCCCCCGCGCCCTGTCCCTGGGCGACACTGGACGGCGGGTCGCGGCAGGCCTTGCCCAGGCCGCAGGCGTCGATGCGGGCTTCATCGGCCACACCACCCTGGGCGCCGGCCTGCCTGCGGGGCCGGTCAGCCGCTACGTTTTCGACGCCGTCGTGCGTTTCGACGGCCGGTTGATGACCGCCGTCGTCCCGCGTGATCGGTTCGACGCCTTCCTCGCCCGCGCCAACCAGGACCGGCCGATGCCGCTCAGCGCGCGCAACGGCGACTTCCTCTACGCCGCCGGCGCCGCCCCGGCCGACGGCCCCGTGCGCATCGTCACCACCGACTGGTGCGCGACCAATCAGGCCGAGTATTTCGGCGCCGGCGACCTCGTCTTCACCGAAGCGCCCGGTCTGACGGTCAAGACGGCGGCGGCGGCGGCCCTGTTGGAGCCGCATTGACAACGGCCGCCCAGCCGGAGCCAAGATGGTTCATGGCGATGCGCTCGATACTGTCGACCATCCTGGCGCTGGCGGCCCTGGGACAGGCTGGGACTGCGGCTGCGCAGACGACGGGGCGTTGGACCGTCGATCAGGCCTACGCCGTCATCGACTTCCAGACCCGCCACGACGGCCGCAGCGTCGCCCAAGCCTTGGAGCGCCATCTGCGCCGTCAGGGCTTCCGGGTCGTCACCCGCCGCCAAGCCTCCGGCGCCCCGCCCCGCACGCCCGGTCGTTTTACCCTGGCGGACCCGGCCGCGCCGACGGGTTTTGGGCTGGAGGGTCCGACGACGCGCGCCGCGGCGGGCTGGCTGCGGCCGGTCCGCACGGTCGTCTGCAACGGCGCCGCCTGGCGCGCCGAAGTCAGCCCGCGTCAGGTCGGGCCGGTCGGGACCCGCTACACCCTCTGTCTCTTTCCCTATCGCGACGGCGCGCGCCAGGGACTTCAGCTCGACATCTACGCCGCCGCCGTCCTGCACGGCGATCCAGAGACGCCGATCGCGCCGCAGTCCGAAGCCGTCTCGCCAGAAGCCTTCATGCGGGGCGCGGTTCAGGCGGTCGAGCAAAGGATCGGTCAGCCCGGCGCCTGGATTGAACATCGCCCGGCCAATCGCGACCGGCCCTTCTTCCTGGACGACGACGCCCTGTCCGCCGGTCCCCACTGAAGTCTTTCGACTGAGCCTGAAACGATCGCGCCCCTGACGGAGCCGTCAGGGGCGCGAAAGTCAGCGTTCAGGCGGGAATCAGAACTTGACGCTGAACCGGCCGAAGATGCGGTTGTCGCGGTATTCGTCCTTGTAGAGGCCGGTGTAGCCCATCTCCAGCGCGGTCCGTTCGGTCGCCTGGACGGTGAAGGCCAGGCCGCCGGAGATGACGTCGTCCCCCGGATTGGCGCCGCTGATCACGAAGCCGGGTCCATCGGCGAAGGCGGCGTCGAAGACTGGCCCGTCGCCGTTCAGATCGTGGGTATAGGCCAGGTGGGTCACCGCCGACAGACGCGGACGGCCCTGACCGCCGGCCAGGACGGTGCGGGTGCGGAAGCCGGCCGTGACCAGATCCGCCGTCTGTTCGACCTGGCCCGACAGGGCGGCGTCTCCGCCGACCTCGACCACGTCGGCGTCGTATTGGACATGGCTGAAGGCGCCGTAGGGTTCGAACATCGTCGCCCCGACCGCCCGGCTCCAGGCGAGTTCGCCATAGACCTGCCAGACGTCGCCGTCATAGTCGCCGGCCAAGGCGTTGCTGAACTGGTTCAACTGAGCGGTGCGGTCGGTGCGGACGTCGGCCTTGGCCCAGGATCCGCCGACACGGACCTGGAAGTCGCCCAGGGCGCCGCCGCCGTAGACGCCGATCTGTTCGCTGTTGACACGACCCGTCGAGTTCAGCCGCGCCGACCGCAGTTCCGAACGGCTTTCGCCCAAGGCCAAGCCGATGTGAACATCGTCCGACAGCGCCTTTTCGGCCCCGACCAGATAGCCGGACGATTCGCTGCGGAAGGCCGCCAGGCCGTCATGACGCGAGCCGCGGCCGTCGCCGAAGACGCCGCTGCCCCAGACCGAAACCCCGTTGCCCGCATAGGTCTGACCGCCGGCCTGACCCCGGCCGCGATCCGACATGGCCTCGCGGATCGCGCGCGTGTCGGACACCGCCAGGCCGGCCAGAGAGGCGTGAACCTCGCCGGTCAGGCTGGGCAGGGCGGCCTGAACCGCGGGCACGCTGGCGTCCAGCAGGGCGTTCTCCAGCGACAGGTCGCGGCTTCCGCCGGTCGCCGATCCGTTGATCATCACGTCCAGGGCTGCGCCCGCCGACTTCTGGTTCGAGTTGGCGCCTAGAGACGCCACCGTCACGTCGTTGCGGCGCACCGTCAGCGTGACCCCGTTGGTCGAATAGGTCAGGACCGGCGTCAGGAAGGCCAGATCGCTCTGCGCCCCGGTGAAGGCGCCGGTGACTGCGCCCGTCGATTGAATGATGTTCATCCGCGAGCGCAGGTTCCACTCGCCGCTGTCGGCCTTCAGCACGACCTGACCGCCCTCGAGGCGCGTCGCCCCGCCGACGTTCAGCCGCGAATAGGCGCCGCCGTTGACGCTGGAGCGGATCCACAGGAAGGAGCCCGGCTTGAAGTTGACGTCGCCGGCGACGGTCAGGGTTCCGAACGGATTGGCCCCGTCGCCCGGCGCGACCACGCCGCCGCTTTCCGCCGTCAGGTTCAGCAGACGACCGACGCCGCCGATCATGCCCACGCCGCCGACGGTGGCGTTCGAACGCAGCAGGCTGCCGTTGACGGTCAGAAGACCGCCCTCGACGCGGGTCGGGCCGCTGTAGTCATTGGCGCCGGTCAGGATCAGCTGCCCCCCGCCCTTCTTGACCAGACCGCCGATGTCATTGCCGAAGTTGGCCCGCACCTCGGCCGAATAGCGGTCGCGGGCGTCGCCGATGTTGTTGCTCCAGACATCGACGGTGCCGACCGCCACGGTGACGTCGCGGGTCGCCCGCAAAGCGGTCGGGCCGCCCAAGGCGACGTTCATCTGGGGCGCGCCCCAGCCGGACTTCAGATCGACGCCCGGCGTGTCCAGATCCCGCGAGCTGGACACCAGAATGTCCGAAATCAGGGCCGTGGAATATTCGGGGAAGTTCTCCATCAGGAGGGCGGCGAAGCCCGACACGTTCGGCGCCGCCATCGACGTGCCGGTATAGGCCGCATAGCCGGCGCCGGTGTAGCGGATGTACTGGTTCAGCACCCGCTGCAGTTCGGCGTTGGCGTATTCGAGCACGGCGCCGGAGAAGGCCGGGGTCAGGATCGCCATGTTGTTGGTCGAGACCAGCAAGCCCGCCAGGGTGGAGGTGAAGCTGTCGGGATCGCCCAGGCGGGCTCCCGCAACCAGGGTGATGGCCGCCGCTTGCCGAGCCACTTCGCGCCGTTGCGCGTCCTCGTCATAACCGGGTCCGCCGGCTTCTCGCGCGTCGAGATAGTTGTTCAGCACGACCAGAAACTGGTTCACGGCCGCAGATTGCAGGGCCGAGACGGTGGTCGCAGCATAGAGTCCCGTATAGTTCGCCCGGGGATATAGGGCCAGGATGCCGGCCCGGTCCATCGTATAGGCGGGCACGGACGAGACGACGGCCGAACCCGGTCCGGCGACGCACCAGGTCGCCGTCTGACCGCAGAAGCTGGTCGACGGGTCGGCGGCGGCAAAGCTGGAATAGTTGGCGACCGACAGCCAGTTGGAGCGCAGGCGCGGATCCGACAGGGGCGCCACGGCGTCGATGCTGGCGTGGACGCCATAGCCGTTGCCGGCCGAGAAGACCACCAGCACGTCCTTGTCCAGCACGGGCTTGTAGTAGTCGCCGTAGTTCCGGTTCATCGACGCCAGAACGGTCGACAGCGACGCATTGTACGGCAGGGACGTGCCGCTGCCCCAGCTGTTGTTGATGATGCGCACCTGCCCCGTATTGGCCAGATCGACGATGTTCTGGTTCGAGGTCGCGACGATGTCGCCGTCGATATAGACGTCCTTGAACCACAGGAAGTCGCCGGCCGCGAAGTTGGTGGTGGCGGCGTAGAGCTTGGCGCCGTAGGCGTTGCCGAACATGGGCTGACCCGCGACCCGGTCGCCGGCGATGGTGCCCGCCACATGGGTGCCGTGGCCCTCCCATCGACGACGCGGATTGATCCGCCCGTCATTGCCGTAGCCCTCGACGACCTGGGTTCGCAGCCCCGTCACCTTGCCCGCCGATCCGAACAGGGGGTGGTCCATATAGACGCCGGCGTCATTGACCCCGATCGTCTGACCCCGCCCGGTCAAACCCATGGCGTAGGCATGTTCCAGCCCCAGGAAACGCTTGGAATAGTCGACCGAAAACTGGGCGTCCGACCGCCACGAGGCCAGGGCCGTCTGATAGTTGGTCGTGCGCGTCCCATTGGCCATATAGAAGCCGCCGGCCGGCGGGGTCGGCGCCGTCTGCGCCGCCGCCGCGCCCGCCAGGACCGACACGCCCGCCGTCGCAGCCATCAGGCCGATTTTGAAACTGAAAGCCACTCTTTCCCCCTCTTCGGCCGACGGCCGAACGCTTAAGCTTGCAACCCCACGGCGCAATTCAAACACTCAATCGACCGGCGCGAGCACCGTCGTCAACACATTTCGGACAAAAGACGGGCGCGGCGTTTCGTCTTTTAGGGGATAAAATTCCGACGCGTTCTGCGCGGCCAGCCGTAGCCTTCTCCGCATTGTCATGCGCTATTCGGTTCAGCGGCGCAGGTCCAGACCATCGCCGGGCCGAAGCAACTCGCTCGCAGGGGGGGGGTACGGAGGGAAAGCCGTGGCGGACAGAGAGGAAGTCGTTTCTTATAGTGAATACAACGCCTTATGTCGTCTAACGGGGTATATAGCGCATATTGATATCCCTAGGGATTTTTCCCGTTTGGCTAACCCCTCGGGACGCCTCCCGGACACGAAAAACCCCGCCAGCGTTGCAGCGCTCGGCGGGGTTCGAATGAGCTTGGCACAACACTCAAGGCCGAAGGGATTCTACCCCCTGCCCTGCCCGACCGCAACGTCGGGGGCACACAAATGAAGCGCCGCCTCAATCCCGAGAACTTTGTCGCCGAAAAACTGGTCTGGCATCAGCGGATCGCCAGCGATCCCAAGATCAGCCTCCAGGCCAAGGCCGTCGCCGGCTTCATCCTCCACGACCTGAACCCCTGCGAGGGCGGCGCCTGGCGCGGCCAGGAAAGCATGGCCACCAGCCTGGGCGTCAGCCCCCGCCAACTGCGACGCCTGCTCGAAGAGCTTCAGACCGCCGACTATCTGGAGGTCGAGGTCCGCCGGGGACGCGGCCGCACCAACATCTGCCGCGCAACCTTTCCTGGCGACGCGGCCGAGGCGCCGCAAAACCGGTCGTCGGCGACCGATCAAATCCGCAAAAAGCGGTCACAGGCGACCGCTCAAACGCCGGAAAACCGGACATCAGCGACACGAAAACCGGTCACCGGCGACCGACAATACCTTTATGAACCCATTAAAAGATTTCGCGCCGCCGAAAACCGACGACCGGATGGCGGCGCCGAGACGCCGGCGCGGCTCATCCCGTTCGCCCAGACCGACATCCGTCAGGCGGTCGTCCAGATCGCTGGGGAAGGCGCGGCGGTGAGCTACCTCGATCACGCCAGATGGGAGCCCGACGAACGGCGCATCCTCTGCACCAGCCAGACAGCCTTCGCCCGACTGAGAGACCTCGTCGGTCGGCCGCTCGCGGCGAAAGGCGTGTCCATCGCATTGCAGCCCTGCGGACCCCGGCAGCTCGCGGCCTGATCGAGAGGCATGCGGCGAATACACCCGATATTCACCGCACAATTTGCATCAATTATGCCTTGCCCTTGCGGCGAATAGCTCCCACATTCACCGCAACTGATGCGGCAAATATGACCTATATCCACGAACTGACCGACTGGCCCAACCTGACCTGGGACGACAGCGTCCTTGCCCAACCGCTCGCCGCCGTCCGCCATCGCCAGGGCCGGCTGATCGGACGGATGGAGGCCCTGGGCTTTCCGCTGCGCGAAGAAGCCGTCCTCCGCACCCTGACCGAGGACGTATTGAAGTCCAGCGAGATCGAGGGCGAAGTCCTCGACCGCGACCAGGTCCGCTCCTCCATCGCCCGCCGTCTGGGCATGGATGTCGTCGGCCTGATCCCTGCTGATCGCAACGTGGAGGGCGTCGTCGAAATGATGCTCGACGCCACCCAGAACTACGCTCAGCCGCTTACGGCTGACCGCCTGTTCGGCTGGCACGCCGCCCTCTTCCCGACGGGCCGCAGCGGCATGACCAAGATCACCGTCGGAGCATGGCGCACCCCGGACGGCGACCCAATGCAGGTCGTCTCAGGACCGGTCGGCCGCGAACGCGTCCACTACGAGGCCCCGGCTGCCGAGCGACTGGACTCCGAAATGGGCGCCTTCCTGAATTGGTTCGAAACCGCCGCACCTGATCCGGTGCTGAAGGCCGGCGTCGCCCACCTGTGGTTCGTCACCAACCACCCCTTCGACGACGGCAACGGCCGCATCGCCCGCGCCATCGCCGACCTCGCCCTGGCCCGAGCCGAGGGCACGGCCCAGCGCTTCTACAGCATGTCCGCCCAGATCCGCGCCGAGCGGAAGGCCTATTACGAGATGCTGGAGGCGACCCAGAAAGGCGACCTGGACATCACCGCTTGGCTGCTGTGGTTCATCGCCTGCCTCGACCGCGCCTTCGACGGCGCCGAGACCATCCTAGCCAGCGTCATGCGCAAGGCGCACTTCTGGGAAGCCCTAGCCGATCAGCCGTTGAACGAACGCCAGAGGAAGGTGCTGAACCGGCTGCTCGACGGCTTCGAAGGCAAGCTCACCAACGCCAAGTGGGCGGCGCTGGCGAAGACTTCGTCGGACACGGCCCTACGGGACATCAACGACTTGGTGGACCGAGGAGTTTTGGCGAGAGAGGCCGAAGGCGGGCGCAGCACGAGCTATTCACTCGTGCGGCGCGGGCCGCGGCAGGCATATTATTCGGACGCCAGATCATGACCCACGGTCTCGGTCAGTGCTGCGTAGGAGCTCTGCGAAGCGTCCCTCCCCCAGTAACCGAGGCATGAGCTTCATAAAAAGCCATTCGCCTAAATGCTTCAGGATGATCAGCAGCACCCCCGACACCAGCGACAGACCAAGCATCGCCAGAAAACTTTCCGAGAGGGACATTTCATACCTCTATAGAAGAAGCTGATATTTGCTAAACTTAGCTCATTCCGCAGTTGCGTGTCACCTTGGCTTGAAAGGGGAAATTCAACTTCCAGCGATGCAGAGAAACTAAGCGGGTGTTTGATTCAACGCGGATTACGATCTTTAACGCACAAAGTTCGGCACATATCGCAGTCCTAGAGTGGGCGGATACGGGATACCGGATTTCGCAAATTCATACCCATGCCGAATCGATATAACGCTGTTCTCAGTTACATTTCCAAGCTGAGGCGAGAGCTCCAGTGGCAACTGAACGTGAAATATCCCGAATTCGGCATGATCACGCAGAATGGACTGCCTTAGTCCGCCAGTTGCTCGCATATGGCGAGGTGAATGATCTGGAAGACAGGCATGTTGACTTTCTAGAAAGTCTGCAAAGGCCTTGGCGCTCAAAAGAACTCAGCTATAGGCAGGTAGAGTGGCTGCTCGATATTCGCGATTCTACAACGTTTTTGTCACAGTACAGAGGCGTGGGCGTGAAGTTCCTCATGCGCGCTTGTTTTGAAAATCGCTTCGGCATCGACGACATGGATGATGTTGCCTGGGTCGAAGCCATTTGGGCGGCGCGAGAAGACCGGCTGCGGAAACGGGATGCGCAGCGGCTTTTTTGGATCGCTCGGTCGCTAGACGCCATCGACGACTAACCGTGCCTCGCGTTTTTGCGTCTGGATAGATGTTGGTCGGAAGCCGCCCCACGCCCTTCGCCGCCATCTGGGCAACCATCGTTCGTATGCAGTTCTGCTCATGGCGCCCACAACCCCTGTGCAGGGCGGGTTTCGGTCGCTAAACCACCGGTTATAACTCGGGGGAGTGCATGGCCGACGGCTTTTTCGAAAATCCGATCCTGAACTCACCGTATGAGGAGCCACGGCGGCATCATGCGCTGAGCGAGGACGGACAGCCGCTCAACCTGCCTCCTAAGGAAGGCCGGCGGCGATCAGAGCTGATTTCACCGGTACCCCCTGCGAAAAAGCAGAAGAAGCGTGACTCGCAGGGCGACTGGCTGCAACAGGAGGATGAGGAAGGTCAGGCCTACACCCTCCAAAACATCAACGAGATCCGTACCCACGTCTCCAACTGGCGGCGCCTGCCCAACCCGGCGGATTGGGGAGTGACGCCGATCACTCAGCGCCTGCTGCAATACTGGCGGCACCACAATTTCGAAACGGTCCGTCCATTTTTCTGCCAGGTGGAGGCCGTGGAAACGGCGATCTGGCTCACTGAGGTCGCCCCGCGCCAGAAGCAGCATGCCCACCTCGTGGCGAACCTCAGACAAGCCAATCAGGACGCCAATCCGGAGTTGTTACGAACGGCGCTTAAGCTGGCCACAGGCGCGGGCAAGACGACGGTCATGGCCATGTTGATGGCTTGGCAAACACTGAACGCTGTTCGCGCGGCTAATAGCGATCGGTTCAGCCGCGCTTTTTTGATCGTGGCGCCGGGGATCACCATTCGGGACCGCTTACAGATCCTGCAGCCTAGCCATCCCGAAAACTACTACGCCCGCCGTGAACTGGTCCCGCAGGACCTTCTGCCAGACATGGCGAAGGCCAAGGTGGTCATCGCCAACTACCACGCCTTCAAACGACGCGAGACCATGGAGCTGTCAAAGGTCGGCAGGGCCTTTCTGCAGGGTCGTGACGAACCTATCCAGACGTTGGAAACCGAAGGCGCCATGCTCAAGCGCGCCTGCGGCGAGCTACTAGCGTTCAAGAATCTGGTCGTGATCAACGACGAGGCACACCACTGCTATCGCGAACGCGCGGGCGGCGACGCCGAGGCTCCGGTGGCGGCAGAAGAGCGAGAAGAAGCCAAGCGCAACGCAGAGGCCGCCCGGTTATGGATTTCGGGGTTGGAAGCGCTGAAGCGTAAGGTGGGCGTCCGCATGGTCTACGACCTGTCGGCCACCCCCTTCTTCCTGCGCGGGTCAGGCTATCGCGAGGGGACGCTGTTCCCCTGGACGGTATCGGACTTCTCGCTGATGGACGCGATTGAGTGCGGCATCGTCAAACTACCGCGCATCCCGGTGGCTGACAACGCGGTCACCGGCGACGCACCGATCTATCGCGAGCTTTGGGAGCACATCGGCAAGCGCATGCCGAAGAAAGGGGCCGGCAAATCAGGGGACCTTGACCCCCTCTCCGCCAGCTTCCCCCCTGAGCTGCAGACGGCGCTTTACGCTCTCTACAGCCATTACGAGAAGACCTACGAGGCATGGCGACGGGAAGGCATCGAGACTCCGCCGGTGTTCATTGTCGTCTGCAACAACACCGCCACGTCGAAACTGGTCTACGAGTGGATCGCGGGCTTCGAACGCCCAGGCGAGGACGGCGAACCGGAGTTCCGCCATGCAGGCCACCTGGCGTTGTTCCGGAACTACGACGAACACGGCAACCGGCTGACCCGTTTCAACACCCTGTTGGTCGATTCCGAAGCGCTCGAGGCAGGCGAGGCGCTGGACGCGAGCTATCGCGACTTGATGGGCCCTGAGATCGAGCAGTTCAAACGCGAGTTGCGCGATCGGGGGATGCACAAGGAGGCGGAGAACCTCGCCGATACGGATGTGCTGCGCGAGGTGATGAACACCGTCGGACGTAAAAGCCGCCTCGGCGAGCAGATCCGCTGCGTCGTCTCCGTATCGATGCTGACGGAAGGCTGGGACGCCAACACCGTCACGCACATCATGGGCGTTCGCGCCTTCGGCACCCAGCTGTTGTGCGAGCAGGTAGTCGGGCGCGGCCTGCGCCGCCAGTCATACGACCTGAACAAGGAAGGCCTGTTCGACGTCGAGTACGCGGACATTCTCGGCATTCCATTCAACTTCACCGCTGAGCCGGTCGTTGCCCCGGTCAAGAAGCCGGCGAAAAGCACTCGAGTGCAGGCGCTCAAGGAACGACTGGTCGACAAGGCCGAGCTGGAGATCGTCTTCCCGCGCGTTGAGGGATACCGCTACGATCTTCCCGACGAGACGATTACCGCCCACTTCACAGACGACAGCCGCCTGGAGCTGAACCCCGGCAACGTCGGCCCTTCCAAGGTCCAGAACGAAGGGGTTGTCGGCGAAGGCGTCGTGCTGACGCCTGAGATCGTTGAGGCCGCGCGCGCCAGCGAATTGTCCTACAGGATCGCTAAACGGCTGCTCTACACCCGATACCGCGACGAGGGTGAAGACCCGCCGATGCACCTATTCGGCCCAATCCAACGCATCGCGAGGCGCTGGATCACCGAGGGGTACCTGACAGCCAAGGGCGTGCCGTTAGGCTCGATCATGTACCCGGCGTTGGAAGCCCAGGCGGCCGAGCTGATCTTCATGGCTTGCCAGAGATC
Organism: Brevundimonas sp. GW822-FHT03E11; assembly: GCF_058801445.1. Classification (NCBI taxonomy): domain Bacteria; kingdom Pseudomonadati; phylum Pseudomonadota; class Alphaproteobacteria; order Caulobacterales; family Caulobacteraceae; genus Brevundimonas; species Brevundimonas sp. GW822-FHT03E11. The sequence goes on from NZ_JBXANG010000012.1 coordinate 59,006, forward strand.
GCACGAAGGCAAGGCGCGGGTGAAGGCGATCCTCGACTCCTACAATCCTCGCGGCTCGACTCGATTCGTCGCCTTCAACACCACCAAATCCGTCTGGACCACGCGAGCGGACAAGAGCCACGTCAGTCATGTGGTTTTGGACAGCGACTGGGAGGCCGAGCTGGCGCGCGTGCTGGAGGACCACCCCCGGGTGGTCGCCTATGTGAAGAACCAGGGCATGCAGTTCGAGGTCCCCTATCGCGACGGTGCGGTGGCGCGCCGCTACGTGCCGGACTTCATCGTACGGCTGAACGACGGCGGCGAGGAGCCGCTGAACCTTATCCTGGAGACCAAAGGCTATCGCGGCCTTGACGCGCAGCTGAAGGCCTCGACCATGAACATCTTCTGGGTTCCCGGCGTGAACGCCCTGGGAACCCAGGGACGCTGGGCATTCGCGGAACTCACCGACGCCTTCGCGATCGAAGAAGAATTCGCACGACTGGTCGAAGGTCTTGTCAACGCGGAGCTTGCCGCGTGATGGGGCAGCCCCGTCTTCTCCTCGCAGGGGTTTACTCCCTGTCAGCAAATCACATATACGCTGAGTGCATTCGCCCCTTGGGAGTAGGCACGCTCGATTATCCTGAGCGACCGCTGAAACCCTGGGGCTTCTCCAATTCAGCCCTGCCTCTGAGGAACGGCTCATGACGAGCCGTCGCGTCGCTATTCTGATCGACGGCGGTTTCTTCCTGAAGCGGCTGCCGAAACTCGTCCCCAGCAACTTCTGCGACAGCGCCGAGGGGGTGGCGCGGTGCATTCGGATTATGTGCCGCTCCCATGTTCGCCAACTGACCGGGGCCGACAAAGAGCGGTGGCAGGACGATGTCTATCGCATCTTCTTCTATGATGCCGTGCCCTACGCCGGCAGCGCTCATCACCCGCTCGAAAACCGTCCCATCGACTTCGGCAAGAGCGCCACAGCCGTGTTCCGCAGGGAGTTGTTCGACATACTGCGCCGGCAGCGGAAGGTCGCGCTCAGATTGGGCAAGGTGAACAGAGAGAGCGACTGGGCGCCGCCCGGCGACAAGGTTCGCAAGCTTCTCGGAACGAAGTCGTGGCTGGAGGGCCTCGATCTCGATGCGGTGCAACAGGGCGCGTCTCTGACCTTGACGCCGGAACAGCTCGCCGAAGCCCGGCGGTTGAAGGCGCGGTGGGACGAGATCACGCCGGCGAATGTGCGCCTCGGTCTGCGCCAGAAGGGCGTGGATATGAGGATCGGCCTCGACATCGCCTCCATCACGCTTAAGCGGCAAGCTGACATCATCCTGCTTGTGGCCGGAGACAGCGACTTCGTACCGGCGGCCAAGCTGGCGCGTCGCGAGGGTGTAGAGTTCATCCTCGACCCGCTATGGCAGGCGATCAACGCCGACCTGTTCGAGCACATCGACGGCCTGCAATCCGGGCTGCGCAAGCCCAAGAGCAAGGCCGCCGTAGCCGCGATCGAAGCGGCCGACGCCGCCAATCTGCCGCCTGAACCTAACGAGCCCGAGGACGACTGATGGCCCGCACCCCCAAAGGCCCCAAGCAGGTCACCACTCTGACGCACGACGAGGCGACGCGGAAGAACATTCCGACGGCGGAGCTGCAGTCGACGGCGCAGTACATCGAGGAGATGAACCCGTCGCAGCCCGTGGCCTACCCGCGGGCGCGCCCGTTGGCGCAGGGCGAGCGGCGCGAGCGGGACGAGGACCTGGACCCGCAGATCGTCTGGAACGGCGTGCGCATCCGGCTGACCGAGGCGCAGGTGCGGCAGCTGCACGACACGGGCGAGGTCGAGATCGGCGACGCCCAGCTGGTCTGGCGCGGCAAGGATACGCAGGACTGGTCGGACCTGATCGTCCAGACCCCGCCGCTGTATATCCAGGAGAAGATCCACCCGCGCGCCATCATCGACGACCTGCGCCGCCGCAGCGAGCAGGCCAAGGGCGACAAGGCGCCGGCCGAGACCATCGACCTGTTCGCCGACTTCAACGGCGTCGACCCCGAGGCGAAGACCGAATTCTATCAGCACGACCAGCACTGGTCGAACCGCATGATCCTGGGCGACAGCCTGCAGGTCATGGCCTCGCTGGCCGAGCGCGAGCGGCTGGCCGGCAAGGTGCAGTGCATCTATTTCGACCCGCCCTACGGCATCAAGTTCAACTCGAACTGGCAGGTCTCGACCCAGTCCCGCGACGTCAAGGACGGCAAACAGACCGACATCTCCAGAGAGCCGGAACAGGTGAAGGCCTTCCGCGACACCTGGAAGGACGGCATCCACTCCTACCTGACCTATCTGCGCGACCGGCTGACGGTGATGCGCGAGTTGCTGACGGAGAGCGGCTCGATCTTCGTGCAGATCAGCGACGAGAACGTCCACCGCGTGCGGGCGGTGATGGATGAAGTCTTTGGCGTTGAAAACTTCGTGGCCGAAATTCTGGCAAAGAAAAAAGGAAGTCAAACAAGTGGAACAATCAATCCAGTCAACGACTATATAATCTTCTACGCCAAAAACATCACACGGATTAAGTTCCGACGAATCTGGGAGGTAAGGGAAGATGAAGAAATATTCGATGACTTCCCATATGTAGAGCTATCAAACGGAGAAAGGATTTCAGTTATTGCCCTCTCCGCTCGTGACAAATTGGACTACAGAGCGGACTACAAAACATTCCGTGACCGATACCCGGATGCACGTCCGTACGGGTTAAACCCTCTCAAGAGCGGGGGGTACCGTCGCAACCAATCTCACCCATTTCCTTTCAGGGGTCGAACCTTTCCGATCACGGAGGGGAACTGCTGGAAGCACACCGTTGTAGAGGACGATGGTTCCGTTCCGGGCATGGTTCGGCTTGGGAGGGCTGATCGGCTTGCCCCGCTTGAACGGGATGTACGGTTCGTACGCTTCTCGCCTTCCCCGTCGATCAAGCAGATTTCGAACTGGTGGGACGGCATCGGCGGAGCTTCAGCTCCAATCTACGTCGTTCAGACGAATGTTGAGCTTGTTAAGCGATGCATCCTAATGGCGACCGATCCTGGAGACCTGGTGTTCGATCCCACGTGCGGCTCGGGCACGACGGCCCACGTTGCCGAACAGTGGGGTCGTCGTTGGGTCACTATCGATACAAGCCGCGTTGCTTTGGCGTTGGCGCGCACGCGGCTGATGAGCGCGCGATATCCGTACTATCTACTCGCGGATAGCGCGGAGGGTCGAAAAAAGGAGCAGGATGTTTCAGGTGAGCCGCAGCCGTTGGGCGGGGCGCAGGGGGACATCCGCCAAGGTTTTGTCTACGAGCGCGCTCGAACAGTAACGTCAGGTTCGGTTGCCAATAACGCTGAGATCGACGTCATTTGGGAGGAGTGGCAGGCGAAGCTGGAGCCGCTGCGCGAGGCGCTGAACGCCCGTACCGGCCGCGGTTACGAGGAGTGGGAGATCCCGCGTGATGTCCAGGCCGGCTGGGACGACGAGACTATCGACCTGCACCGCCGCTGGTGGGACGCGCGCATCGCTCGCCAGAAGGAGATCGAAGCCTCCATCGCCCGTCGCGCCGACGTCGAGCTGCTGTACGACAGGCCCTATGTCGATGGGGCCAAGGTGCGGGTGGCCGGGCCGTTCACGGTCGAGAGCCTGTCGCCGCACCGGGTGGCGCCGTCTGACGCCGACGCCCTGTATGACGATATCGAGGCCGACGAAGGCCGCCGCAAGCGCCACCTGGCCAGCGCCCCGCCGACCGACTTCGCCGAGGTGGTGCTGGAGAACCTGAGGACGTCCGGCGTTCAGCAGGGCGCCAAGGCCGACCGGATCGAGTTCACCAGCCTGACCCCTTGGCCCGGCCAATGGATCGCCGCCGAAGGCCGGTATGTGGAGGGCGACGCCGAGCGCCGCGCGGCCATCTTCATCGGCCCCGAGTTCGGCACCGCCAGCCGCCCCGACCTGACCGCCGCTGCGCGCGAGGCCACCGACGCGCGCTTCGACGTGCTGATCGCCTGCGCCTTCAACTTCGAGGCCCACGCCTCGGAGCTGACCCGCATGGGCCCGCTGCCGATCCTGAAGGCCAAGATTAACCCCGACCTGCACATGGCCGGCGAGCTGAAGAACACCGGCAAGGGCAACCTGTTCATCGTCTTCGGCGAGCCGGACGTGGAGATCGAGACCTTGGCCGGCGGCCAGCTGCAGGTGCGGGTGCTGGGCGTCGACGTCTTCGATCCCAACACCGGCGACGTCCGCTCAGGCGACACCAAGTCCATCGCCGCCTGGTTCATCGACACCGACTATGACGAGGAAAGCTTCTTCGTCCGCCACGCCTACTTCCTGGGCGCCAACGACCCGTACAAGTCCCTGAAGACCGCCCTGCGCGCCGAGATCGACGAAGCGGCCTGGGCGACGCTGTACCGCGACGTCAGCCGGCCGTTCGACCGCCCGAAGTGCGGTCGGATCGCGGTGAAGGTAATTAATCACTTCGGGGACGAGGTGATGAAGGTGTTCAGGGTGTAATCGTGGATATCCTGACCCCTCGCGTTTGGCCTGAGATTACTGCAGCGGCCCACGCTGCGACTACGCCTTCGTTCGCTGCCATCGCATACTTCGGCGCGAAGGGCGATGAACTGCTACCGTTATTACCCGGGAGCTCGTTGGTAGTCGACGCAACTACGCCTACAGTCGCCGCCGGATCGACCTGCCCGGACGCGCTCCGGCGCCTCCAAGTTAAAGGTGTTCGCGTCTTCAGCGCCAAGCACCTCCACGCGAAGATGATCGCGTTCGACAAGATCGCGTTCGTTGGATCGGCCAATGCCTCTGCACATTCACGGGATACACTCATAGAGGCCGTGGTAAAGTTTAAATCCAAACGGTCTCTAAGCGAGGTACGAAACGCAATAACAGCTTTGTGTCGTACCGAGTTAACTTCAGCTGATCTAGACACTCTGTCGAAGATTTACGTTCCTCGACGTAGTCCTCCTAAGGAGCGTCCCGCTCAGGCGAAGCTGCAAACGCTTGTTATGGAGCTCACTCTGGAGCAAGGACAGGGCCGAGAAACTCAAGTCCAACCGCCTCGCCCCGTCTGGGAGAGATACTTCGGCATTGAGTGGGAGGCACTAAGCCTCCCCCAACTAACACTGCTTGACGAGGCCAATCCAATTGCGACGCCCCTAAGGCGCAATATAGTTAGGCACGACCACAACCTGACAATCGAGATCGCCGGCGCTGAACCGCCACGTCCCGCTCTCCTTCAGATCAGGAGAACAGGTAATAACGCCTACAAATATCGAGTAATACGTCCAATCCATTCAGAATTCGCTCATGTAAAAGCGTTAGTTTCTTCAGTCCCAAACCCGCATTGGACGGCAGGTAGAAAGTGGATAATCATCTGAAGATGGACTTCCGCCTCGCCGACACCTTCACCGACGCCCTCGCCCGTTTACCTGCGCAGGATCAGAAGGCGGTGAAGGTCAGTGTCATGGATCTGCAGCTGGACCCGTCTGCGCCGGGCCTGCAGATGCACCGGATCACAGCATCAAAGGACCCCAACTTCTGGTCGGCGCGGGTCAATCGCGACATCAGACTGATCTTGCATAAAACCGGCGCGAGCCTGCTCGTCGCCTACGTCGATCACCATGACGCCGCCTACGCCTGGGCCGAGCGGCGGCGGATAGAGACTCATCCGCGCACCGGGGCGGTCCAGATCGTCGAGGTGCGCGAGCGGGTGGAAGAGGCGCAGCCGGACCTGGCCCGCTGGTGGACCCCCGAGGAGGCGCCTCTGTCCATGGTCGCCGAGGCGCCGATCCGTTTCCTCTTCGACGGCCTGGACGACGAGGTCCTGCTGGGCGTGGGCGTACCGGAGGAATGGCTGACGCCTGTGCGGCGCACGGTCGAAGACGACTTCTTCGATCTCGCTGAACACCTGCCGCGCGAGGCCGCCGAGGCGCTCCTGGAATACGCCTCGACAGGACGGCTGCAGGCCGCTGTCCCTGCGGCGGCGGAAGCCAATCCGTTCGAGCATCCGGACGCGCGCCGGCGTTTCGTCGCCTTCGACAACGCCGACGAGCTGGCGGCGGCGCTGGAGGCGCCTTGGGAGAAGTGGTCGATCTTCCTTCACCCGACGCAGCGCGAGGTGGTGGCGCGGCGCTACAACGGTCCCGCCCGCGCGACGGGCTCGGCCGGCACCGGCAAGACGGTAGTGGCGCTCCATCGGACCGCTCGGGCTCTGAAAAGCGACCCGGCCGCCCGGGTGCTGCTGACCACCTTCTCCGAACCGCTCGCGCGACACCTGCAGACCAAGCTGGGGGTGTTGCTGGCCCAGGACCGAGGCGCAGCGAGTCGGGCGACGGTCGCTTCGTTCGAGGCGGTCGCGGCCGAGCTCTACGAGTTGGCTTTCGCACTGCGACCAAGGCTAGCTCGGCCGGAACAGATAGAGGCGGCGCTCGCAGGGGCGGCGGCGGAGACCGGGCTTGCCGGCTTCTCGCAGCGGTTCCTAGACATCGAATGGCAGCAGGTGGTGGATCCACGCCGGGTGAACTCGGCCGAAGCTTATGCGGTTGTGCCGCGCCTGGGACGCAAGACGCGACTGGGCGCACGCCAGCGCGAGGCGCTGTGGCCGGTGTTCGAACGCGCCAGGGCGCGACTGGAGGGCCAGGGGTTGATGACCCTGCCGATGCTATTCAACACCCTGGCGGATTACTTCGAGGGGCGGAAGGACAAGCCATTCAGCCATGTCGTGGTCGATGAGGCTCAGGACCTTGGCGTCGCGGAACTGCGCCTGATGCGCGCCATCGCCCCCGTCGAGGGGGCAGACCGGCTGTTCTTCGCGGGCGATCTTGGTCAACGCATCTTTCAGCAACCCTTCTCCTGGCGTGAGCTGGGCGTGGATCTGCGAGGCCGCTCCTCCACCTTGAAAGTCAACTACAGGACCTCGCAGCAGATCCGCGAGGCCGCAGACGCCCTGCTCCCGGCGTCCGTGCGGGACGTCGATGGCGAGGAAGCCGACCGTCGGGACACGATCTCGGCCTTCGAGGGACCGTCGCCTGAAGTTCGTCTGGCGTCGTCGCTGGAGCAGGAGCAGGCGTGGGTCGCCGCCTTCATCCGCGAAGCACTTGAAAAGGGCCTTGCCCCAGAACAGATCGGCCTCTTTGTTCGCTCTCCCCACGAACTCCAACGGGCGCGCGCCGCAGCCGCTATTGCGGGGGTCGAGGTGATCGAGATCTCCGGCGATCGTACCGAGGCTGAGGGCCGCATTTCCATTGGAGTCATGCACCTCGCCAAGGGCCTGGAGTTTCGCTGGGTCTCCGTGATGGCCTGCGACGACGACGTTTTGCCCGCGCCGGAGCGGGTTGACGCGGTGATCGACCAGGCCGACCTTGACGACGTCTACGAGACCGAGAGGCACCTACTCTACGTCGCCTGCACTCGAGCACGTGACCGCCTGTTGCTCAGCGGACTCGCGCCAGGTTCGGAGTTCCTAGAGGATCTTCGCCCGGGTGTTTGAGCGGTGATTAAACCCGCCTTTTTCGCGTGCCAAGGAAGACTGACGGCTACCTACCCAAAGCCCCCTCATGCCCTCACTAACGCGTCAGCCAGAGCCCAAAGACGGGAATCCGTCGGCGACGTAGTCGAACGAAAATCATAGGGCATCTTCGGAACCGGACCGAACAACATCGTGGCTGCTTCGCTCGCCAAGCCTCTCAAATGTTCGATTTCCGTGGCGTCCAGCTGCTTTCGCACCACGGCTGTAGTCAGCGCCAGCGCCAGGACCGACTGATGCCCGACCTGGGCTTGAACATATCGGTCCACGTCCTCGAACTCTCGTTCAATTAGATAGGTCAGAAGTTCGGCGGGCTTCATGCCGTGGCGCTCCTGAAGCGCTTTGAAATGCCTCATCGCGGAGACCGAAATGTGGTGCGACAGACGAGGGAGATTGCTGGCCATGAAGTGCTCATTCCCGAAAGCGTGCGACCAGTGATAGGCCGCAAGCGATTGATAAATATCATAAAGTCTGAAGTGTGCGGCTAGTTACCCAAGGGGGGCAAAAATTTAGACGTTTTAGATCAATAATTTACAGACATCGCAGGTGTGCGTAGTGTGTGCACGCCATCAGCGTCTCCAAAAAGCGCCCCTGACCAGGGGCCGCCTCGTCCTCCAACCTCGTAACGGCGACTTCGCGGCGGAAAAGCCACCCTCTAGGCGCAGGGGCTTCTCAGAACTGCGGCCAGATCCATTCGACATCACGAGAAGGCCCCAAACCTAAGACCGTCAATGCGGCTCAAAACCCGGCTCAATCCGGAGGTTTTCAGGACATCTGTGGCGACGAGAGCATCCTCGATAGGAGAGGCGAGAAGGAACCGCATTGCCGCCTCCTTGGATCCGAAAACATCCACGGAATCGCGAGCGACGGCCTTGAGGACTTGATCGATGCGTTCGTCAGGCACGGGTACGCCGAGCACCTCGCCATAACGCGCGACTTCAGCGCGATAGTCAGCGATCGGCTGCCGCAGAGGCCAAGTGGAGGGATCGCCGGACACGCAGTTTCGCCGGAGATAGATAACTCCAACCAAAACAGCCAGCGCCCCCATCAAGATCCCATATCGCGCCATATGAATGTCCTCCGGCACCGAAAGCCGCTCGACTAACTACGTTCATCGAACCCGAACATATCCAAAGCGGCGTTTAAAATTCTAACGCCCATCTCGGCCTCAACATTGGCGTCGCGACGAAACGCTAAAGTCGCCAGATCGTGTTTGCAAGCACCATCTTGACGCCAAAAATAAATCGTGCCTACAAGCACGCATGGCCTACTTCTCCGCCTCCCACCTCGACTCGTCTGATTTTACGGCGGGTGAGATCGCCCGAATTACCGGCATAAAACCTGCCGCTCAGCGCGACTGGCGACGCCGCGGCCTGTTGGCTCGTCCTGATCAAGGCTGGGCTCGCCACAGGGTCGACGATCTCATTGAGATAATGGTGCGCGGAGTTATGAGCGACCTGGGCATGCCGCATCTCAGCATCTTCCTGGACATTAACGATCTCAAGAGGGAGGTATTGCGTTGGGCAATACAGGCCCCTGACTCAGTCTACAAACCAGACGATAGTCTTCAGCCTGTCAAAATCTATCCGCCCAAATATCAATATGCTTGCGCTACAGCGCCCTGGCCCGAATACAACGTTCCATTCATACTGCTGAAAGACGCTTCAGCTGTAACATCATTCCTCGGCCAGAAACGTTCTCTTTCCTGCACAACGCTCGATCTTAAGAAGATCGCCGAGACAATCGTCGAAGCTGCAGACAAGCCGCTGTGGACGCTAAAACCTGGCCCTGATGAGGAAGAGATCCAAGATGCATATCGATGCGCTGGCTGGGGCGACCTCGAAGCTCAAGAAGCGTTGATCGAGATCGGGATTGATTGGGCAGGGGAGGTTTTCGGGTGAGACAACGTAGCATCCCTCAGCTTCCCACTAGCCTGCCGCCGAGAGGCTTAAGCCGAGAAATCGCAAGCCAGTACATCGGCGTCAGCGTCAGTAAGTTCGACGAGATGGTCACTGATGGCAGGATGCCGTCGCCCAAGCGGATTGACGCGCGGAAAGTATGGGATCGCGACGCGTTGGATCGCGCCTTCTTCGCCCTGCCGGACGACGGCGCCGATCGCGACGCCAATCCTTGGGATGCAGACCTTGTCGCCGGAAGGGCCGCTTGAAGCAAAAGCCGCGCTACGTTTCCGCCTACCGGGACCGTCATGGGGTGTTGAGGTGGCGATTTCGGCAAGCAGGCCTGCCTGAATCCCAGACCAAAGAACTCTTCGGTTCGGAGGCGTGGTGGGCCTGGTATGACCTCGCCGCCCGTGCGACGCCCAAGCCCGTGGCCAGCGCGCGAACCCAGCCGGGCAGCATCCACGCTCTCGGCGTCGCCTTCTACGCTTCGTCGAACTACACTCGGCTCCGTCCAGGAACACAGAAGACCTACAAGGGAATCTTCGACCGCTACCGGGACAAGTACGGCGACAGGCCGGTGGCCATGCTGGAGGCCCATCACATCCGGGCCCAGATGGACGGCATGGTGGACACGCCAGCGGCGGCCAACAACATGCTGAAGGTGCTGCGCGCCGTCCTCCGGTTCGCTGTCGAGCGGGGCATGATCCGGAACGACCCGACCATTGGCGTGAGGCCCCTGCGGTATCGGAGCGAGGGCTTCCACACCTGGACCGAGGACGAAGTCGCTCGTTTCGAAGAACGATGGCCGATCGGGTCGAAACAGCGCCTGGGCTTCGATCTTCTGCTCTACACCGCTCAAAGATCCGGCGACGTACGGCAGATGACGATCCACCAGATCGCCGGCGATCGGGTGATCGTGCGTCAGGACAAGACGGGCCAACCCGTCGATATTCCTCAACACCCCCGCCTTCAGACGTCACTTGCCTCCCAAAAGCTTGGGCATCTGGTCATCCTGATCGCGAAGGACGGCAAACCCTATACCGAGAAGGGCTTCGGCAACTGGATCAAAAAGGCTGCTGTTAGCGCCGGGTTGCCGCACTGCTCGGCGCACGGATTGCGCAAGGCGGCGGCGCGACGCCTAGCCGAAGCAGGATGCTCGCCGCACGAAATCATGTCGATCACAGGCCACCAAAGCCTGAAAGAAGTCGAGCGCTACACACGCGAAGCCAATCGTCGCGGCCTCGCTGACGGCGCCATGAAACGCATCGGCTGAAAGACGAACCCAGAACAAGCCTGTCTAACCACAATCGCAAGGTTAGACGTATCAGGAGGTAAGATTTTGATTTTGAGTAGTATTTTTTGCCGCGTGGCGGACAGAGAGGGATTCGAACCCTCGGTAGGCTTTCACCTACACACGCTTTCCAAGCGTGCGCGATCGACCACTCCGCCACCTGTCCGTTTCACGCCAGCTCGCGCGCGCCGCCGGAGGTCGATCCGGCGGGAGGCGGGCCTGATAGAACACCATGGCCCCCTCGGCAAGCGCCTGTGACGTCCCCATATGGGGGCGGACGACATTTTCCTTATTGGGGAACCCCATGCTGCTGACCAAGACCGCCGAACTGCCCACCGCCGAGACCGCCCTGCCCGGACGCGCCGAGCCCCTGGCGACGGACGAAACCCATTTCGTCAGCGGCCATCCGCTGAAGGGGCCCTATCCCGAGGGTTTTGAAACGGCGATCTTCGGCATGGGCTGTTTCTGGGGCGTGGAGCGGGTCTTCTGGTCCCTGCCGGGCGTCTGGGTGACGTCGGCCGGCTATTCGGGCGGAATCACGCCCAATCCGACCTATGAGGAGACCTGCACCGGCCGGACCGGGCATGCCGAGGTGGTCAAGGTGGTGTTTGACCCGTCGGTCATAACCTACGGCGACCTGCTTAAGGCTTTCTGGGAAAACCACGACCCGACCCAGGGCATGCGCCAGGGGAATGACGTCGGCACCACCTATCGGTCCGCCATCTACACTCTGAACGACGATCAGCAGCGCGAGGCCGAGGCGTCGCGTGACGCCTATCAGGCGGCCCTGACCGCGGCCGGGCGCGGCGCCATCACCACCGAGATTCAGCCGGCCGGCGAATACTATTACGCCGAGGGTTATCACCAGGGCTATCTGGCCAAGAATCCGGCCGGCTATTGCGGCATCGGCGGCACCGGCGTGGTCTGTCCGATCGGGATCGGCGTGAGGGCCTGACCGACGTCCTTGGATGACGGTCGGGCGAAATGTCCTGTCCGCCTCCGGCTAGGCGTCGGCGGCGGACAGGCGTAGGGAAGCCGAAAACGCCCAAGGGAGAGCCGCCATGTCCGCCTTCGTCCATCCCGATGAGATCCGCAGCCGTTTCTCGGCCGCGTTGTCGGCCATGTACCGAGCGGAGGTGCCTCAGTACGGGGAGCTGCTGACCCTGGTGGCCGAGGTCAACGCCGAGGCCTTGAAGGCCGATCCGGCGGGGGCGGACCGGCTGGCCGCAGCCGGCGAACTGGCGCGGCTGTCTGAGGAACGGCACGGCGCCATCCGCGTCGGCACGGCGGACGAACTGGCCACTATCGCCCGCGCCTTCGCCGTCATGGGCATGGCGCCGGTCAGCTATTACAATCTGGCCCCCGCGGGGGTGCCGGTCCATTCGACCGCCTTCCGCCCGGTCGATCCGGCGGCCCTGGCGCGCAATCCCTTCCGGGTCTTCTGCTCCCTGCTGCGGCTGGAGCTGATCGAGGATCAGGACCTGCGTCAGGAGGCGGCCGCGGCCCTGGCCCGGCGCGACATCTTCACCCCGGGCGCGCGGGCGCTGATCGAGGCGGCCGAGACCGCCGGCGGCCTGGACGAGGACCAGGCCGACCGTTTCGTGTCCGAACTGCTGGAGACCTTCCGCTGGCACGCCGAGGCGACGGTCAGCGCCTCCGTCTATGAGCGGCTGGTCGCGGCCCACCGGCTGATCGCGGACGTGGTCAGCTTCAAGGGGCCGCACATCAACCATCTGACGCCGCGCACCCTGGACATAGACGCGGCCCAGGCCGCCATGCCCGAACGGGGCATCACGCCCAAGGAGACGATCGAGGGGCCGCCCGCCCGCGCCTGCCCGATCCTTCTGCGCCAGACCAGTTTCAAGGCCCTGCAGGAGGCCATCGCCTTCCCCGGCGCGGACGGGGCCGTCCAGGGGGTGCACACCGCCCGCTTCGGCGAGATCGAGCAGCGCGGCTGCGCCCTGACCCCGACGGGACGCGCCCTGTACGACGCGGCCCTGGCCAGCAAGGACTTTTCGGCCCTGCCCGACGACTGGTCGGCCCTGCGCCGGAACGGCCTGGCCTGGTTCCGCTATCGCGCGACGCCGCAGGGCCTGGCCGGGCGCGCCGAGACGACCGATCTGGAGGCCCTGATCGCCCTGGGTCACGTCGTCGCGGAGCCGATCACCTATGAGGATTTCCTGCCCGTCAGCGCGGCCGGAATCTTCCAGTCCAACCTGGGCGCCGAGGTGCGCGAAGCCTATGCCGTCGATCCGGCCAAGGCCGATTTCGAACGGGCCCTGGGCCGGGCCGTGCTGGATGAGATGGCCCTGTATCAGGCGGAGCAGGAAGCCTCGATCAGCGAGACGTTGAAGGCCTTGGGTCTGACCGAGGCCGTGGTCTGAGGAGATCCGAGACCATCCGCCGTATTGCCTGACGCCCCGCGCCGGATCATAGACGCGGCCGTGCCCCCCTCCGCCCCCTCGTCCGCGCGCCGTTATGATCTGGACTGGATCCGGGTGGGGGCGTTCGGCCTGCTGATCGTCTATCACGTGGGCCTGGTCTACGGGGTCTACGGCTGGCACGTGCACAGCGTCCACACCTTCGAGTGGATGCGCGAAGCCATATTGATCACCAATCCGTGGCGGCTGACCCTGCTGTTTCTGGTGTCGGGCGCGGCCCTGCGGTTCATGACCTTCCGGCGCACGCCGCGCCAGGTGGCCCGGGCGCGGTTCGAACGCCTGGTTCCGCCCCTGCTGTTCGGGGCCGTGGTCCTGGTGCCGATCCAGTCCTGGATCGAGGCCATGGACAAGGCCGGCTGGCCCAATGGCCTTGCCGGCTACGCCGCCTGGATGGTGCGCGAGTTCAGCTTCAGCGGCCTGGCCGACGGCGTGCCGGTCAACCATCTGTGGTTCATCGTCTATATCGCCGCCTACAGCGTCGTCACCATACTGCTGTGGCGACGGCCGGGCCTGATCGACCGGATCGGCGCGTGGCTGGAGAAGTCTCTGGTCGGGCCGCGCCTCCTGATCCTGCCGATCCTCTATCTGATCGCCATCCGCATCCTGCTGTTCCCCTGGTTCGGGGTGACCAATGTCCTGCACTGGGACTGGTACAATCACGCCCTTTCCCTGGCGGCCTTCATCTTCGGCTTCAGCATCGTGGGGCGAGAGAGCATCTGGCGCGACATGGAGCGGTATCGCTGGGTCGCCCTGGGGCTGGCGGCGGTCGCCCTGCCGATCATGATGGCCCAGGTCTGGCACCCCGGGGGCCGGGCCTTCTGGGGCGTGCCCAAGGCCATGGTCTACGGCCTGGACCAGTGGGCGACGATCGTCGCCATCCTGGGCTTCGGCAGCCGGCATCTTCGGTCACGCGGCGGGCCGGTTCTGACCTATCTGACCGAGGCGACCTTCCCCCTCTATCTGGCGCACCAGACCATTCTGGTGGCGGCGGTCTGGATCATTCGGCCTGCCCATCTGCCGGCGGGTCTGGAGGCCCTGTCCCTGCTCCTGATCACCTTCCTGGGCAGTTTCGCCGTCTATGAGGTCGTAAAGCGCATCCCCGCCATCCGTCCTCTGTGGGGTCTGAAGCCCGCCGACGGACGGCCCTGGCCGCTGGATCTGGAGGCCTTGCGACGTCCCGCCGCCCGTTATCACCGCCGTCGTCGCCTGCTGGCCGTCGGGATCGCCGCGCCGCTCCTGGCCCTGACGGTGGTGGCGGCCGCCATCGCCGCCTATCCCGGCTTCGACAACGCCACCCAGTATCTGAGCGAGCTGGGCGGTTCGACGGCCCAGGCGCCGATCATCTTCAACGGCGGCGTCTTCATCGCCGGCATAATGGCGGGCGTGGCGGGGATCGGCTTCGGCCTGGCCGTCTACGCCCTGACGGAGAAGCGGATCGCGGGCGCCGTGATCGCGGCGGTCTTCGTCCTGGCCGGGGCGGGCATGTCGGCCTCGACCCTCTACCCCTGGCCGGACCCGCGCCACATGGTCATCAACCTGGCCCTGGGCATTCAGCTGGCGCCGGTGCTGCTGCTCTGGGGTCTTGCGTCGCGCCGGGATCTGCCCCGGCTTAAAATCTTCCTGACCGCCATCTTTGTCATCATGGCGTGCCTGACCGTTGTTACAAAACACATGATCTTTCCCGGCACGGTCAACGACGCCAACGTCGGCTGGTGGGAGCGGGCCTACGCCCTGGTGCTGGTCGGCTGGGTCGGCGTCGCCGCCTGGCTGCTGGACCGCAAGTTGTTGCAGGAAGCGATAAAATCCCCGTCTGGCGGGTCCGTCGCCCAGGTCGCGGCGGCGGGTGAGTAAAAAAACCCCGAATTTTTCGCCCCTATCAACATTGCGTGATTGAAAATCGCGCGAATGTGATCGACTATAGGGGTCGTGCTGCGATGCAGCGCGCACCGCCTTCCTGCCTTCGGAAGCGCGGCTGGTCAACACGGGGGCGCTCAGAGCGGCATGAACAAGCTGGCGATCCGGCCTGTCGAACAGGCTGAAATCGAGACCCTTAACCCGGCGCCGCAGGGCCCGGCCTGGTCCTGGCTGCCCGACGAGGCGCCGCTGGCCATGCCGGTCCAGTCCCTGACCGCGCCCGACGCCGTCGCCGAGGCCATCCCCGCCACCTCCCCGCGCGCGGTCGGCCTGCGCCGGCTGATGCTGCTGGCCGGCACCCTGGTCCTGACCGGCCTGTCCGCCATCGCCCCCTTCTATCTCTACGCCCGCAAGGGTTGGGACGGGACCGAGGTTCTGGCCTTCGGCATCTTCATGGTGCTGATCACCGCCATCTCCTGCTGGTTCGTCAGCGGCCTGATGGGCCTGTTCGTCATGCTGCGCGGCAAGGACCAGGCCGACCTGTCCTTCGCCCCCCACCCGGCCCTGCCGCGCACCCGCACGGCCCTGCTGATGCCGCTGTACAACGAGGACGCCCGCGCCTCCTTCGCCCGTCTGGCGATGATCGACGCCTCGCTGACGCGCCTGGGCGCCGCCTCGGCCTTCGACATCTTCGTGCTGAGCGACTCGACCAAGGAAGAGGCCGCCGCCGACGAGCGTTCGGTCTTCCAGGCCTTCCGCCAGACCGCCGGCTGCAAGACCTTCTATCGTCGCCGCACCGAGAACACCGAGCGCAAGGCCGGCAATCTGGCCGAATGGGTCCGTCGTTTCGGCGGCGCCTACGAGACCATGATCGTTCTGGACGCCGACAGCACCATGGCCGGCGAGACCCTGCTGCGCATGGTCGACGCCATGGAGCGCAACCCCGGCGTCGGCCTGATCCAGACCGCCCCCGTCATCATCAAGGCCCGCACCATCTTCGCCCGGGTGTCGCAATATTCGGTGCGCCTGTACGGCCGCGTCGCCGCTGCCGGCCTGGCCTACTGGACCGGTTCGGAATCCAGCTACTGGGGCCACAACGCCATCATCCGCACGCGCGCCTTCGCCGCCTGCTGCGGCCTGCCCCATCTGAAGGGCAGGAAGCCCTTCGGCGGCCATATCATGAGCCACGATGTGGTCGAGGCCGCTCTGATGCGCCGCGCCGGCTGGGCCGTCCACGTCAGCGCCGCCCTGGAAGGGTCGTGGGAAGAGACCCCGCCGTCGATCACCGACTTCATCCGCCGCGATCACCGCTGGTTCCAGGGCAATCTGCAGCACCTGGGCCTGATCGGCGCCAAGGGCCTGTCGCCGATGAGCCGCCTGCAGCTGGCCATGGGCTGCATGGCCTATCTGTCCTCGCCCCTGTGGATGGCGTCCCTGATGGTCGGCCTGTTCATCCAGATGTTCTATCCGGTCGACTGGACCAGCTTCTTCTACATCCTGAACCCGCAGTTCACCCCCTTCATGCTGGCCTCCTTCCTGTCCGGCGTCCTGCTGATCGGGCCCAAGTTCATGGGCGCCGCCCTGGTGCTCAGCCGCCCGGCCGAGCGGCGCGCCTTCGGCGGACGCCGCGCCATCGCCAAGGGCATGGCGGCCGAGATCGCCCTGTCGGCCATCCTGGCCCCCATTCTGATGGTCGCCAACACCAAGGCCTTCATTCAGATCCTGTCCGGCCACGACACCGGATGGGCCACCCAGCAGCGCGAGGCCGACGGCCTGGCCTGGTCCGACGCCTTCCGCGCCATGCGCTGGCAGATGATCGCCGGCGTCGGCTTCATCGCGCCCCTGTGCGTCCGCCCCGACTTGGCCACCTGGTTCGCCCCGATCGTCCTGCCCCTGCTGCTGGCTGCACCGATCGCGGTCTGGACCTCGCGCGTCCGCTCGGGCGACGCCCTGGCGAAGAAGGGCTTCCTGGTCACCCCGGCCCAGGACGGCGTCAGCGTCAATCCGTCGGTCCTGCACACGCCGCGTTCGCCCCTGCGCGCGGTGGCCGGCGGCGTCCTGGCCCCGGTCGCAGCCCCCGCCATGGTCCCGGCCCGCGCCCCGGAGCTGTAAGCCCCGCTCTATCCGCCCGACCGATGCAGGACGGCCACAGAACCGTCACAACCGCTACAGCCCCGCTCGACGCAGGGCCCGGTCTTGATCATCTTCAGTCATCAGCTCTGCTGAGGACCGATTCCATGACCAAGAAGACCAGCGCCGATTCCAAGCCCGAACTCCGCATCGTCGGGACTGAGGCGGCCGTCTATGACCTGATGCGCGCGCCCGAGACGACGGCTGAGCGGGTCAAACGCCTTCAGATGGAGGCGCACGCCCTGGCCCTGGAAGAGATCGACCAGTTCGAGAAACTGCTCAGCCAAGCCGCGCAAAAGGCCAAGGACATCGCCTCGGGCGGCGACGCCTATCCGGTCGGCGTTCGCGAGATCGCCACGCGCCTGGCCGCCGACCTGCCGACCCGGGCCGAGACCATACGCACGATCGTGGGCCGCCTGGGCTGACCCCAGGGGGTCCGGCCCTCAGGCAAGGACGTCGTCATAGTCCGGGTGTCGCTTGTGCCAAGCCACGGCGTAGCTGCATTGCGGGAACAGTTTCAGCCCGTGTTCGCGTGCATGTTCGGCCATCGCCTGCATGAAGCGCCCGGCGGCGCCCGAGCCGCGCAGGCTCTGGTCCGCCTCGACGTGCAGGATCATCCGCGCCCCGCCGCGCACGGCGTAGTCGGCCCAGACCCGTCCGCTTCCGCCCTCGCCGTCGAACACCTGTTCGAAGCGGTTGTCGCCCCTGGCGTCGGTGAACGGTCCCATGCTCAACTCCCTTTCTGCCTCAACAGCTTGGGGCGCCGGGACGTTCCATCGGCGAGTGCGTCAGATCGGCTTGTTCTGCAACAGATTGATCAGGCCCAGCACGCTCTTCACCGTGAACCAGACGCTGAGCAGGAACCAGATCAGCAGGAACAGCAGCAGGAAGGGAATGCCGATCAGCACCACCGAGGCCAGGGCGCTGACGAAGATGCCGACCCAGGCGGCGATGGTCCACCAGAAGACCGACCAGAACAGGCGGATCTGGGCGTCGATGTGTTGGCGGGCCACGCCCGCCGCCGTGCCGCGCGTCACATAGGCCACCACCAGCCCGACCAGGACCAGCACATTGGCGCTGGGGATGGACAGGATGAACAGGGCCCAGGCGATCAGGGCGCCGACCTTGCCTTCCGGCTCCTGGCCGGGGGTGAAATTTGGTTCGGTCATCATGGTCGTCCTTTCAGAACAGCCAGCTGCGCGGATTGTCGATCGGCCGCCCGGCCTTCAGACGCATCACGCCGAAGACGCCGCGCGCCAAGATCCACAGGGCCGACAGGAACAGGACGAAGACCCCGATATTGACGATCACCAGCAGGCCGCCCAGCACCACCGCGACGGCGGCGATCCACAGGGTGCGCCTCTGATACAGGAAGTGGCTGGCGGCCAGACGCTCCTGCGGCCCGTCGCGCCCGGTCACGGCCACCAGGGCCAGAAGCGCCGAAACCCCCAGGGTCGGCACGGCCAACAGGATCAGCACATAGACGGCGTAAAGGCTCATCGGCGCGGGCGGCTGTTCCTTTCGGCGCCCCAGGCTGTCGCGCAGGGCGTCCACCGGGCCGGGCCGCACGGACCGGTCAAACGGTCCCGGCTGGGCGGGGGCGGGCGCCGCAACGGGCTGGGGCTCGGGCGGATCGAACAGATCGGCTTCGCGCTCAGGGGCCGGCGTCACGGGCTCGGCCCTGGTCGGCGCGGCGACCGGCGCAGCGGGCGTCGCCTCCGGCTCTCGGCGCCGCCCCGCCAGCGAAGCCGCCGAGACGAAGCCGACCAGGGCGTCGTGATCCTGATCGTCGGACGCGGCCTGGGGCTGTGCGGACTCTGAGCCTTGCGGATCGCCGGGTTCGGCCATGGACAGGATACGCTTCTCTCGCGCCGCCGAGACGGCTGGACTGTTAAGGACAATGGCCGCCCAGGCGGGCGGACGCAACCTATCGCGCCAGAACGATCTCGCATCCCGGCGCGATCACGGCCGACAGGGCGCCGGGCTTTTCGATCCGCACCCTGGCCCGCATCACCCGCCGGTCGTCCAGACAGGCCCGCGCCAGCCGGTCGGCGAAGGTCTCCACCAGTCCCACATGGCCCTCGGCGGCGATGGCGCGGGCGGCCTCGGCGACGGTCTCATAGTTGATGGTGTCAGCCAGCCGCTCGATCGGCCGGGGCTCCAGCTCCAGGGTCACGTCGATCACCAGGGTCTGCAGCCGCCCCTGTTCGTGGTCATAGACCCCGATCCCCGCCTGAACCTCCAGCCCGCGCACGAAGACGCTCAGCCGCTCGCAGCGCAGCGGTTCGTCCGCCGGAAACGGCGACACCGACGACGACTGAACCACGCGACCTACTCCTGGATGTCCGGGGTGCGCCAGGCCAGATGCTGGCCCCCATCGACGGCGATCATCTGGCCCGTCACCATCCGCGCGTCAATGAGCCACAGCACGGCCTCGGCCACCGCCTCCGGGCTGCCGGGCGTCTGCAACAGGGTGGCGCGCGCCTCGGCGGCGAATTCCTCGGGGGTCTGATGGATCGACGGCAGGGTCGGCCCCGGCCCCACGCCGTTGACCCGAATGCCCGGCGCCAGGGCCTGGGCCAGGGTCTGGGTCGCCCACCACAGGCCGTTTCTCGACAGGCTGTAGGAGAAGAAGCGCGGGTCGGGCTTCAGCACCTTCTGGTCCAGCAGATTGACGATCGCCCCTTCCACCGTCTGGGCGGCAAAGGCCTCGGCCAGAACGATCGGCGCCCGCAGATTGGTCTCCAGATGCTTGTCCCAGCTGTCGCGCGTCAGGCCGCCGATCCGGTCGTCCTCGAACACCGAGGCGTTGTTGACCAGCACCGTGACCGGTCCCAGGGCCTCGGCCGCCGCCGGAACCAGGGCGCGCACCCGCGCCTCGTCCGTCAGATCGGCCTGCAACAGACAGGCGCGCCGGCCCAGGCCGCCGATCGCCTCGGCCAGATCCCGCGCCGCCTCGCCCGAGGCGTGATGATGGATCGCCACATCGAACCCGGCCCTGGCCAGGGTCAGACATATGGCCCGCCCGATCCGCCGCGCCCCGCCCGTGACCAGGGCGACGCCCCGGCCCGAGGTCGCAGAGTCAGTCAACCCGGCCGAACTCGACGAAGTTCATCAGGGCCATGACGGCGATGAAGCCGAAGATGATGCCGAGCGCCAGCATGGTGATCCTCCTGTTTCCCCAAGGCTTAGAGGCAGGCGGGGCGCGGTTCAAGCGGGGATGGGGGAGTATAGGACCGGCGGTAAACTACCCACGTCCGATTCTGACGAGTCCTTGGCGCAACAGGGCAAGGCCGTCTCGTCGGCGGCGCTATGATCAGGGTAAACAGAATCGTGGGATATGATAAGCACGGCGCGATGATCGAGATTGTTCACCTCCCGACTGATCGCGAACCGACCGTAAAGGTCGTCGATCTCTTTTGTGGCGCAGGCGGTTTGGCCTTTGGCCTCAAGACTGCTGGCCTCAACGTTGCGGCGGGAGTCGATCTTGACCCTGCTTGCAAATGGGCACTGGAGGAAAATACGGGGGCGGAGTTCGTTTGCCGCGATGTGAGCAAAGTGACCGCAGAGGATTTAGCTCTCTGGTACGGTGATGCCGACGTCCGGGTGCTGGCGGGCTGCGCGCCCTGCCAGCCATTCTCGACCTATTCTCAAAGCAGAAAAACTGCTGACGATAGGTGGACCCTCCTTCGGCAGTTCAAGCGCCTGGTGGAAGAGTGTAAGCCTGAAATTGTAACGATGGAGAATGTGCGCGGTCTCGGCACCCAACCTATTTGGAAAGAGTTCGTGGCGGCCTTAGAGACTGCTGGCTACCACACTCATTGGGACGAGATAGATTGCTCAGAATACGGAATTCCACAGTCGCGAAAGCGGCTCGTCCTGATCGGTTCGCGCTTGGGTCCGATCAAGCTAATGCCACCGACAGAACCACGCCTCACCGTAAAGGACGTGATAGCAACTCTCCCTAAACTTGCTGCGGGGGAGACCGATCCTTGCGATCCTCTTCACGCAGCAGCTAGTCTTTCGGAAACAAACTTGGAGCGGATTCGCGCCTCTAAGCCTGGTGGTACGTGGCGCGATTGGCCTCAAGCTCTTCGAGCTCAATGTCACGTTCGCGCAACAGGCAAAACTTACCCGGCGGTATACGGCCGGATGGAATGGAGCAAGCCCGCTCCGACTATGACCACACAGTGCTATGGCTTCGGGAACGGCCGGTTCGGGCACCCTGAACAAGATCGCGCGATAAGCCTGCGCGAGGCAGCGATCATCCAGTCGTTCCCTAAGAATTATCGCTTCCTAAAAAAGGGGGAAAGGGTTTCTTTCTCCAAACTGGGAACATTGATCGGAAACGCCGTGCCTCCCAAGCTGGGTGAAGCAATTGGCAAAACGATCCTCCAGCATCTGGAACGGGTCCGGTTAAGCCAATCGCCCGTTGATGGCGAAATGGCGCGAAGCTAACTTCTCCTCGCAACCGTTTCGGTCTACGCCTTCTGATTGCAGGCAGGGAATCGGAATGGCAAACGCTGTCAAGAAGTCTAGGATTCCAGCGGAGCAGCTCGCTGCAGCCGAAGCTGAAATTGTTGCTCGCTCCAAGCGCATTGAATTCTACCAAACAGATTATTCGATCGAGTTGCTGGTAAGCAAATACGCAAAACAGGAATTCGTCATTCCTGATGACGTGATCCCCTGAAACTCCGCCAGGAATAGCTAGAGTCCGCCCAACGAAGGACGGACAGAATGAAGCGATCAA
>NZ_JBXANG010000013.1:0-53005 GCF_058801445.1 Brevundimonas sp. GW822-FHT03E11
CTCCTGCTCGCTCATCGAGCGTTGCGAAAGCGCCTCCGCCGCCAGACGCGCCTTCTCAATGGCGGCGTCGCGGAAGGCGACGATGGCCTGAGCCATCTTGCCGAACTCATCCTTGCGGTCGGCGCCCTGGACCTGGATGGCGGTGTCGCCCGCCATCAGCTTCTGCATATAGCCGATCATGGTGAAGGTCGGCCGCACGATCGAACGGGTGGCGACCAGACCTGCAGCCAGGGCCATCAGCAGGGCGCAGACCATGCCCACGATCACGGCCATGAGGGCGGCCTGGGCCGCCTCGGCCTGAGCCTTGCGGGTCGCCTCGCGGGCGGCCTCGTTCTCAGCCCTCAGGACGTCGATCGCTTCTTCAACTGGAGCGATGAACTGGTCGGCGACGCCGGTTTGACCGACCATCCGGCTGGCCTCGGCGATCCGCCCCTCGGCGACCATCGCCTTACCGACCTGGACGATGTTGGCGTACCAGCCGTCAGCGGCCTTGATGGCCTCGTCGACGGGCGCGGCGCGATCGGCGGGCAGTTTTGCCCGCACCTCCTCCAGCGCTTCCTTGAACTTGGCGCGGTGCAGATCCAGCCGTTCGGCGTAATAGGGGTCCTGCGACAGCAGATAGCCGCGATAGGAGTTTTCCTGCTTTGACAGGCGGAACTCGGCGACGGCGAGCACTTGATTGATCTCACCTTCTAGGTTGCGAGCGTGGTCGGCGCGCTGCAAGGCCAGAAGGTTCGTCACCACCACCACGCCCATGACGGCGATGGCGGCCAGGACCACGCCGAAAGCCACGGCGAGCTTCCGTCCGACGGACATGTTCTCAATAAAACGCAACCCAAACTCCTACGGTCTTCGTCGATCTGAGCGCGCCGCCACGGCCGAAACGGCCCTTTGCGGCGCGTCAGCCGCCCCTCTGCGATGAACCCGCATCTGTCCGACCAAGGATGGAAGGATGATTAATACGATTTCTGAACTGCGGCTTAGGTAGGAATGCGTAGCGAAGGTTGGCGCGGGCTGAGGGGCGGCGCCATCCGGCGCAGCGAACGCGGCGGATCTCCTGAATCGCATCGGACGAAGTGCGCTCGATAGTCGCGAGGCGTGTGAAAAGACGACGATATCGCTTCCCAGCCACGCCATTGTCGTTGTAGTAAATTGGTCAGAAAAGCGGCGACGGTGAAGTCCAGATGATTTCGCAACGGCGAGATCCAACATGACAGGGGCGCGAGCGGACGCCTTTACTGAGTTGTTGAAGCGGGTCATCGGAAAATCCGCGAACGCATCTCCGAAGAACGCCGTTCTGCTCGCTTGCGTCTGCGTCCCGCTGGCGGTTACGACGAGCGTGGCTCTTCGCGACGTCGATCACGTGCACTACCTGCCGCTGTTCGGAGCCGTCATGGCGACCGCCCTGGTCGGCAGCCGCACCGCGACCCTCTTCGTCATCGGCGTCTCCATCGCCGCCGATCTGGCGATGAAGGGGCGAAGCGACCTCTTCGATGCGGCGGTCGGCGCCGGCCTCTTCATCGCCGTATCCCTGCTGTTGGCCGAAGTCGGTCATCGGCTGACCAGCCGGACCGCCCTGTTGCACAGCATACTGACCTCGGTGCCCGTGGTGACGCTGGACGACGAGGGGCGTATTCGCCGCATCACCGGCCCGGCGGCCGATCTGCTGGGCGTGGCGCCCGAGGATGCTCACGAACGCCCTTTCAGCCTGTTCGCGCCGGACTTCGGCGAGGACATCCTGGCGAGTTTCGTCAAGGACGCCCCCCTGGCCGCCCCGCCCTCCGGCTATTGGCTGGTGAGACGTCCCAACGGCGAGATCGTGCCGGTGATCATCCACGGCGGGCTGCTGGCGCACAGCATGGCCTCCGAGCGGGTGGTCCTGTCCCTGGCGGACCAGCGTCCGAGCCTGGCCGTCAACGATCGCATGCGCGACCTGATGGACCAGCTCAGCAAGAGTTGGCGGCTCAATTCCATGGGTGAGATGGCGGCTATCCTGGCGCATGAGCTGAACCAGCCCCTGACGGCCGCCACCGTCTATCTCCATGCGTGCCAAACCGACATCGCGCGCGCTGGACCGATCGGCGACAGCGCGGGCCGCGCCCTCGACCTGGCCAAGACCCAGCTTCTGCGCGCGGGGGACATCATCCGGCGCATGCGCGAACTGATCGCGACCGGGGCGTCCCAGCTGACGGAAGAGCGGGTCTCCTCCATGGTGGACGACCTGCGCCCCCTCTTCGATTTGATCCGGCAGGAAACCGGTATCGCCGTCCGCATCGACGTCGATACGACCGGGGATCGGGTCTTGGCCGACCGAATCCAGTTTCAGCAGGCCATCACCAATCTGGTGCGCAACGCCGTCGACGCCGTCGGCGACCATCCCGGTGCGGTCGTATCGCTCACGGGCCGCAGCCTGGCCGATGAGGGCTATGAGATCCGGATCGAGGACAACGGCCCCGGCATCGCCGAGGATCAGATGGACCGGATCTTCCAACCGATGATGACCACCAAGGCCGGCGGCATGGGCCTGGGCCTGTCCGTCACCCGCTCCATCATAGAGAGCCACGACGCCGCCCTGGCCGTAGGCCGCAGCGCCCTGGGCGGCGCCGCCTTCTCCTTTCGCCTCACGCCTGTCACGGAGCTCGAAGCCGCATGACCGACCATTCCGTCTTCGTCATCGACGACGATCAAGCCATGCGCGATTCCTTGCTCATGCTCCTGCGGGGCGAGGGCATCCGCGCGCGGGGTTTCGCCAGCGCGATGCAGTTTCTGGAACAGCTGCCGGACGACAAGTCCGCCTGCGTCATCACCGACCTGCGGATGCCCCAGATTGAAGGCTCCGAACTGATCCAGCGGCTCAAGGCGCTGAAGGGCGAGGCCTGGCCTGTGATCGTCATCACCGGCCACGCCGACGTGCCCCTGGCCGTCCAGCTGATGAAGGCCGGGGTCGTGGACTTCATCGAAAAACCCTTCGATCCCAACCGCATCCTGGAGGCGGTGCGCGGCTGTCTGTCGGCCTTGGCGCGCCAGGGCGTCGAGAGCGAGGCGCGCGAACAGACCGCCGCCCGGCTGGCCAGCCTGACGCCGCGCGAGCGCCAGGTGTTCGACGCCCTGATCGACGGCAAGTCGAACAAGGAGATCGCCCTGGCCCTGGACATCAGCCCCCGCACGGTCGAGATCTTCCGCGCCAAGGTGATGCAGGAGATGCAGGCCCAGAGCCTGTCCATGCTGGTGCGGCTGGGGCTCAGCGTGGCCGACGCCTGACGCCCGCCGCCTCTGGGCTCAAAAGACTCACTTGAGCCCGGGCGCGATCGTCGCCACCTTGTCCTGTCATGAGCGACCGGTCCGCAGGCCTGCCCCCATCGCGCGTCACTGCGGTCCTGGGGCCCACCAATACCGGCAAGACCCATCTGGCGGTCGAGCGGATGCTGGGTCACGCCTCAGGCATGATCGGCCTGCCCCTGCGGCTCCTGGCGCGCGAAATCTATGAGCGGATCGTCAAACAGCGCGGGGCCGCCGCCGTCGCCCTGATCACGGGCGAGGAGAAGATCGTCCCGGTCCGCCCCCTCTATTTCGTCTGCACGGTCGAGGCCATGCCGTTGGAGCGGTCGGTCGAGTTTCTGGCCATCGACGAAATCCAGCTGGTCGCGGACCCTGAACGCGGCCACGTCTTCACCCAGCGGCTGCTGCACGCCCGCGGCCGGTTCGAGACAATGTTCCTGGGCGCCGGGACCATGGAGCCCCTGATCCGTCGCCTGATCCCGGATGTGGAGATCGTGACCCGGGATCGGCTGTCCACCCTGTCCTACGCCGGCTCCAAGAAGCTGACCCGCCTGCCCCGACGCAGCGCGATCGTCGCCTTCTCGACCGAGCGGGTCTATGCGATCGCCGAACTGATCCGGCGTCAGAGGGGCGGCGCCGCCGTGGTCATGGGCTCGCTCAGCCCGCGCACCCGCAACGCCCAGGTGGCCCTCTACCAGTCGGGCGAGGTCGACTTCCTGGTCGCCACCGACGCCATAGGCATGGGGCTGAACATGGACGTCGACCATGTCGCCTTTGCGGGCCTGAGAAAGTTCGACGGCCGCCGCACCCGCTGGCTCCATGCGCACGAGATCGGCCAGATCGCCGGGCGGGCCGGCCGCCACCTGCGCGACGGAACCTTCGGCGTCACGGCCGAGGCCGAGGATCTGGACGTGGATCTGGTCGAACAGGTGGTCGAGCATCGGTTCGATCCGATCGAGGCGGCCGAATGGCGCAACGCCCGGCTGGACTTCGACACCCTGCCCGACCTTCTGCGGTCCCTGACGGTGACGCCGGGCCGCGCGGGGCTCAGCCTGACGGCCGAGGCCCTGGACGAGACCCTGCTGCGCCGCCTGATCAAGGATGAGGAGGTCGCCCGTATCGGCCGCTCGCGCGGGGCGGTGATGCGGCTGTGGGAAGCCTGCCAGCTGCCGGACTTTCAGAAGACCACGCTGGATGAACACGCCCGCCTGGCCAAGGACGTGTTCCAGGCCCTGACCGGCAAGCGGGGGCGGTTGACCGACGACTGGATGGCGCCGCGCTTCGCCTTCGTGGACCGCGACGACGGCCAGATCGACCAGCTGTCCGCCCGGCTCTCGGCGGTGCGGACCCTGTCCTATATCGCCAACCGCCCCGACTGGGTCCATGACGCCCAGGGCTGGCGCGACAGGACCCGCGCCCTGGAGGACCGTTTGTCGGACGTGCTGCACGAACGGCTGACGGCCCGCTTCGTCGATCGACGCACCACGGCCCTGATGCGGGCGCTGAACGTCCGGGAGGATGCGTTTGCGGGCGTCGCCGAGGACGGCGAGGTCACGGTGGAGAGCCAGGTGGTGGGTCAGCTCGAGGGCGTCCGCTTCCAGATGGAAAAGGGCGCCTCGGCCCTTGAGGACCGCACCCTGCGCCAGGCGGCGGTGCGGGCCGTGACGCCGGAGATCAATCGCCGTCTGGGGCAGTTGGCGTCCGAGACGGACGAGGGTTTCGCCGTCACGCCCGACGGTGCGGTGCTGTGGCGCGGGATGTTGACCGCCCAGATTCAGGCGACGCCGACCGGGGCCGATCCCTTTTCGCCGTCGGTGCGCCTGTTGGGCGACCTGGGGGCGACGCCGGCCCGAGAGCGCGCCCGTCGACGGATCGAGGCCTGGCTGGCGTCCGAGGCGGGTCGGGCGCTGCGCGATCTGCGGCGGCTGAAACAGGCGGTCGAATCCGGCGCGCTGAAGGGCCTGCCGCGCGGCCTCGCCTTCCGCCTGATCGAGGCCGGCGGGCTGATCGACCGGCGCGACGTGGATCGGGATCTGGCGGCGCTGAGCCAGGTGGAGCGCCGCACCCTGAAAAGCTTCGCCATCCGCGTCGGCGTCCATTCGGTCTGGCTGCCGGGCCTGCAAAAGCCCCGCGCCCGCCATTTCGCCCAGGCCTTCGTCACGGCCCCGCTGATCCCCGCCAGCCCCGAACTGATCCCCGCCCCGGTCGAGCCCCCTTCCCCGCGTCTGTTGTCGGCCTCGGGTCTGCGCCACGCCGGTCGGTGGCTGGCGCCGGTGGAGGCTCTGGAGAAGATGGCGGAGCTGCGCGCCGCCAATCACGGCCGACTGTCGGACGAGGCCCTGACCGATCTGGGGTGGAGCGCCGATCAGGCGAAACAGCTCATCGCCGCCCTGAAAACCGAACGCGCGCGCCTGCCCGACAAGCCGGGCGCCGCGCCTAAGATCGTCAAGGATTCGCCCTTCGCCGCCCTGGCCGCCCTGACCGAGGCGCGGACGGCCAGACCCAAGCGGCGGCGTCCGCGCCGAAAGGCCGCCTCTTGAGGCCCTGTCCTTTCGTCATCCTCCGGCGAAGCGAAGCGGAGACCGGGGGACCCAGCGGCGCGCGCGAGCGCGAACCTGTCGCGGACAAGGCGCTGTGGACATTATGCGGCGGACACATCGCCTTCGGCGCCGCTGGGTCCCCCGGTCTGCGCCGCAAGCGGCTTGCCGGAGGATGACGAAAGGGATGACGACCGACGCCTGTCGCATCGACGTCTGGCTGTGGCGGGCGCGCTTCGTGAAGACGCGAGGCCTGGCCGCCGCCCTTGTCGAGCGGGGCGCCGTGCGGCTGACCCATCAGGGGCGCGAGACACGGCTGGACAAGCCCAGCCGCTGCGTCCACCCCGGCGACCTCCTGACCTTCGTCCAGAACGGCGAGGTCACGACCCTGAGGATCGAGGCCCTGGGCGAGCGGCGCGGGCCCGCCGAAGAGGCCCGCGCCCTTTACAACCGCCTTACGACTTGATCACGAACTCGCCTTCGATGTGCAGCTTCACCTCGTCGGAGACGGCCGGCAGGGCGTAGTTGATGCCGAAGTCCGAGCGTTTGATGGTCGCCTCTCCGTCGAAGCCGGCCTTATAGGCGCCCATGACGGTTCCGGCCGCATTGAACTCGACCTCGATCGTCACCGGCTTGGTCACGCCGCGCAGGGTCAGGTCGCCGACCACCGTCGCCTCGTTCGGATCGGACGGATCGACCGTCACCGAGCGCGAGACGAAGGTCGCCGTCGGATGGTTGGCGGTGTCGAAGAAGTCGGCCGTTTGAAGATGGGCCTTCAGCCGGTCGTCATTGGGCGCCACGTCGGTCAGCGGGACGGTGGCGGTCAGGGTCGAGGCGGAGGGGTTGGCCGGGTCCAGCTTCAACTCGGCCTTCACGTTCACGAACTGACCCGTATAGGTCGACAGGCCGAAGTGGCTGACCGACCAGGTGATCTTGCCGTGGCTCGACTCCAGCGCATAGTCGCCGGCGCGGACCTCGGCCGGGTTCTGGGTCAGGGCGGCCTGGGCCACCACCGCCCCACCGGCGGCGAGGCTGAGGGCCAGGGCGCCGGCCACGGCGTATTTGGCGAAGGCGTATTTCATCAGGGGAGCGCGCATGGACATGTTCCGGTAGGGGTTGATATGTAATCTACACAGTTGCGGTTAAGCCCGACCTTTGTCAAGCGGTCGGGCTAGGGCCGCGAACGCCTCTCAGATTAAGCCCTGCTGTTGACAGTTGGTTGCGCGGTCGCCATGTCGCAGACCTCCCGCTCGCAATCGTGATCTCTTCGCCGCCCAATGACCTACATCGTCACCGACGCCTGTGTGAAATGTAAGTTCATGGACTGCGTCGAGGTCTGTCCCGTGGACTGCTTCTACGAGGGCGAGAACTTCCTGGTCATCGCCCCGGACGAATGCATCGACTGCGGCGTCTGCGAGCCGGAATGCCCCGTCGACGCCATCGTGCCCGACACCGAGGACGAGCCGGACGGCAAATGGCTTCAGGTCAACGCCGAATACGCCAAGGTCTGGCCCAACATCACCGTCAAGGGCACGCCCCCCGCCGACCGCGAACAGTATGAGCGCGAGACCGGCAAGTTCGAGAAATACTTCAGCCCCAAGCCGGGCAAGGGCTCCTGAGCCGGGGCGGCCGACGCAGGGCCGCGCGTTCAAACCTTCGCGACATTCCGCGTCGGCTGTGTGGACGTTTTGAAATTCCGCAAATTTGTGATAGGTTCTGTTTCATTGGATCGGGCGGTCCGCGAAACCTTCGCGCCGCCCGTGTTTGCGACAGAATCCCGCCCATAGACGGGATCGGCCAGAGGTTTGGTGATCCGTTTCCGCATCTGACGTCCGCATTTCATCGACCGACGGAAGCTTCCGGCGGCGAGACTGCATTGCGTTTGATGCGCCTTCGCTTCGCCCGGCCCTGACCGGGAAAGGACGAATATGACGAGCAAGACTGGTCTGGAGTTCAAGGTTGGCGACGCGGTCGTCTATCCGGCGCACGGCGTCGGCAAGGTGGCGGCCATCGAGACTCAGGAAGTCGCGGGCATGTCGCTGGAAGTCTATGTCGTGACCTTCGACCACGAGAAGATGACCCTGCGCGTCCCGACCAAGAAGGCGGCCACCGCCGGTCTGCGTTCGCTGGCCGCCGACGACGTCGTGACCAAGGCCCTGACCACCCTGAAGGGCCGCGCCCGCATCAAGCGCACCATGTGGTCGCGCCGCGCCCAGGAATATGAGGCCAAGATCAACTCGGGCGACCTGATCTCCATCGCCGAGGTCGTCCGCGACCTGCACCGCGCCGACACCCAGCCGGAACAGTCCTATTCCGAGCGCCAGCTCTATGAATCGGCCCTGGACCGGATGGCCCGCGAAGTCGCCGCCGCCAACAAGATCGACAAGGACGCCGCCGTCGAGCTGCTGGCCAAGTCGCTCAGCGCCAAAAAGCCGGTCCCGACCGCCGAAGCCGCCTAGAGCCTGATCGGTTGAAGTGGAATCGCTTCGCGATTCCGCTGAAGCCGTGAATCAGGCTCCAGATTAAAGCGAGAGCATGATTCACGCTTCTGTCGGAACCGCGAAGCGGTTCCGTCCGAAACGATCATGCTCTAAGCGTCCGCATCGGAACAATGAAAAGGCCCCGGAGCGATCCGGGGCCTTTTTGTTTTGACCGACGTCAAGGCGGGGCGCGGCCTCATCCGCTCAGATGGCCGGCGACAAGGAGCCGACCATGACCGACGCCACCCCGCTTGGGTTTCACCACATCCGCCTGGAGCTGGCGCGCGAACCCCAGCACCCCGACGGCGACCATGACATGGGCTATGACATACTGGCGCCCCTGACGGCCGAGCGCCGGCTGGACGCCGCCGTCTGGCGCGAGGCGCCCGAGAAATGCCGGGTGCGCCGCTTCTCGCACGGGGCCACCCTGGCCTTCGGACGGCTGCGCCATGCGGCGCCGGACCGCTGGTTCCTGGACTTCGAACCCGGCGAGGCGGACGACGCCCACGGCTTCCGTCTGGCCGACGAAGTGATCCAGACCGGCGAATATCTCAGCCTGTCGACCGGCGACCAGACCCACACCTATGTGGTGGCGCGGGCCGAGCCGGTCTGAGCGTCAGAAATATTCGGCGTTGGCCGGGCACTGGGCGCTGATGCGCCGAGCGGTGATGCTGGCCGGAATATAGGGGGTGCCGCGCAGCAGCTGGGCCCCGCCGCGGAAGCTGAAGCTGGTGTCCTCATAGGTTCCGTTCAGCCGGACCTGAATCCGCCGCCCCTTCTTGTCCTGGCACGTCCCCTCGAACCGGGCGCGGCCGTTGCCGACCACGCGAGTCGGATAGGTGCAGCGCCAGCGGTTGGTCGACAGGCCGCCGAAGAAGCGGTTGATCTCGCTGGGACGGACGCATTTCTGATGGGTCTCGTTCTGGCCCAGGGCGCTGGTGGTGTATTCCCAATAACCCGGCAGCACTTCCGACTGGGCTGGAGTCTGGGCCGGAGTCTGGGCGGGCGCCATGGCCGGGGCGGCCAGCATCAGGGCGCCGGCGGCGACGGGCGCCAGGGCGGCCAGCAGTTTAAGAGACGGACGGGACATGGCGGCCTTCTGTTCAGCGGAAGTCTTCATGATATGGCGTATAGAGCGCGTCATTTGAATGACGGCTGAACGAGGCTGTTCCCCGCCGTCCAGCCGCAGGGCTGGATTTCGGCCGCCGCCGGCGCGCCGGGCCTCAGCGTTCAAGACTCGGCTTGACGCCCGACCGCCTCTTCCCTTATACGGCCCCCTCTCGCGCGGGCTGGTTCCCGCGCGCAACTGTTTCATGCGTCCGCTCCCACGCTTCGGGCCGGACGCCGCACCTTAAGGATCTGACGATGTCGCGTCGTTGCGAACTCACCGGTATCGGCCCGATGGTCGGCCACAGCGTGAGCCACTCGAACATCAAGACCAAGCGCCGCTTCCTGCCGTCGCTGAAGACGGTCAAGGTCACCTCGGACGCCCTGGGTCAGACCTTCTCGCTGCGTATCTCCAACGCCGCCCTGCGCACCCTGGACTACAAGGGCGGCCTGGACGCCTTCATCGTCAAGGCCCGCGACGAGCAGCTGTCGATCGCCGCCCAGCGCATCAAGCGCCAGGTCCGCGCCAAGCTGGCCGAACAGGCCGCCGCCTAAGTCGGGCGACGCATCATGATCTGGAAAGGGCCGGCGGCGACGCCGGCCTTTTTCTTTGCGCGCCTTCCAAGCCCGGATTAAGCCTGACGGGCAACTGGAGGGGAATCCGCATGACTGTCGCCCGCACCCTGGCCGCCTCGGCCGCCGCCCTTGGTCTTTCGGTTTCGGGCCTGTCAGCTTTGACCGTCGCGCCGTCCATCGCCCAGGCGCAGGAGACGCAGGCGGCGACGCCGGTGCGCGAATCGACCCCCTACACCCTGGCGACCGACCAGCCCCTGACCGTCGAACAGCAGGCGATGCGGTTCGACACGGCCGATCTGTCGATCAAGGTCATCCCCCAGGACAAGGCCATCGACGCCGTCGCCGTTCTGGGCTTCACCGCCAAGGCGCCGCTGGAGCGGCTGGTGGTCGATCTGGATACGCTGCTGCCCATCTCTTCGGTCCAGATCGACGGGGTCGAACTGGCCGCCGACCGCTGGTCCAACCCGGAGGGGCGGCTGACGGTCGAACTGCCCCAGACCCTGGCGGCGGGCGGGTCGGTCGTCCTGCGGGTCGCCTATGCCGGACAGCCGCGCGTCGCCCCGCGCGCGCCCTGGGACGGCGGCTTCGTCTGGTCCACCGCCCCCTCGGGCGAGCCCTGGATCGCCACGGCCGTCCAGGGCGAGGGCTGCGACATCTTCTGGCCCTGTATCGACAGCCCGCACGGCGAGCCCGGCCGGGTCGATCTGCACATCACCGTCCCGTCCGACCTGTCGGCTCCGTCCAACGGCCGCTTCCTGGGCAAGGTCGATCACGGCGACGGCTGGACCACCTGGAACTGGTCGGCCAAGAGCCCCAACACCTACGCCATCGCCCTGAACGTCGGCCCCTATGAGGAGGTCAGCGGCCAGTATCAGAGCCGGTTCGGCAATACGATCCCGCTGCACTACTGGCATCTGAAGTCGGACGCGCCCGAGAAGGTCCAGGCCCTGTTCGCCGAATTCCCCCAGATGCTGGACTTCTTCGAAGCCAACGTCGGCCCCTTCCCCTTCGGCGACGAGAAGATGGGCGTGGTCGAGACCCCGCACCTGGGCATGGAGCACCAGACCATCAACGCCTACGGCAACGGCTACAAGATCGACGGCCGGGGCTATGACTGGCTGTTGCAGCACGAATTCGCCCACGAATGGTTCGGCAACCAGCTGACCAACGCCAACGCCGACGACATGTGGCTGCATGAGGGACTGGGCAGCTATATGCAGCCGCTGTACGCCCGCTGGCTGCTGGGCGACCGCTACATGCAGCGCGAACTGGCCAATCAGCGCGAGGGGCTGGTCAATAAATACCCCGTGGTGTCCGGCACGCCCAAGACTGAGGACGAGGTCTATAAGGGCGACGTGGGTCCCGGCGGCGACATCTATTCCAAGGGTTCGCTGATCGCCCATTCGCTGCGGATGCTGATCGGCGACGACGCCTTCCATCGGTCCCTGACGCGGCTGGTCTATGGGACCGACGATCCTCGCCCCGGCGCCTTTACGCCCCTGTACCGTTCGACCCAGGACTATCTGCAGATCGTCAATGCGGTGACGGGCGAAGACTATGGCTGGTTCTTCCGCGGCTATCTGTACAACGCCGCCCTGCCGGTCCTGACCCAGACCCGGCGTGACGGCCGGCTGAGCCTGCAATGGACCACCGGCGACGGCGGCGTCTTCCCCATGCCGGTCGAGGTCGAGATCGACGGCCGCGTTCGGACCGTGGCCATGACGGGCGGCCGGGGCGAGATCGCGGTCCCGGCCGGCGCCCATGTCCTGATCGACCCGCAGAACAAGGTGCTGCGCCAGATGGACGTCATCGACCGGCTTCAGGCCTATAAGGCCGAGCAGAGGGCGGCGGCCAAGCCCTAGAGGCTGATGGCCTCCTAAGCCGCCTCCACCGTCACTGACTGGCGCACCATCCGGCAGCGCTCCTGGGTGGTCAGAAAGGCGATGTCGGCGGCGTCGCGGCCGCAGGCGATCCGCACCAGCCCCTCGACCGGGGCCAGGCCCGTCGGATCGACCAGCCACCAGCCCCCGTCCAGCCAGACCTCGAAGATGGCGTGAAAGTCGGGCGGGGTCAGCTGATGGGCGAAGGCGCTGACGGCGCGGGCCGGAATGCCCGAGGCCCGGCAAAAGGTCATGCCCAGGTGGGTGAAGTCGCGGCACACCCCCGCCCGGTCGATGAAGGTGCGGGCCGCCGTCGTCTCGGTGTCCGAGACCCCGTGCTCATAGTCGATGTTCTCGGCGATCCAGTTCAGAATGGCCAGAACCCGGGCCCCGCCCGCCGTCTCGCCGAACTGGCGCGTTACGAAGCGCCCGAACTGGTCGGAGGGGCAATAGCGGCTGGGCTGGAGATAGGGCAGAACCTCGGCCGGCAGATCGCCCCAGTCATGCTGCGACACGCTGGGCGGCAGCCCCTTAAGCACCCCATTGTCCACGACCGCCTCATAGACCAGGGCGACCTCGCCTTGGACGTGGCAACGCAGGGTCCGGGCGCCGAAATCGACATCCTCGTCTTCCTGGAACTGGACCGGCGGATCGAAGGTCAGTCGCTCCTCCAGAATCTCCTGGCCGGGCCAGTGGGCGACCTGAATCTTGTAGATGGCGTCCGTGGGCGGATCAAAGCTGTAAACGAGCTCGGCGCGAACGCGCAATTTCATGGGGTCTGACCGGTGGAAGGGAATGGGGCTAACGCCATGCGACTGGGGCCGTTCCATGTCCAGCCCCTCCAGACTGTACGCCGCCGTACACGGAAGGCTTAAATAGACAAGCGTCGCCAATGTGTTACGGTGCGACCCATATGGATCTCTCCCTATCTGACCTGCCGTCTGCCTCGCAGGTCGGACTTGCGGCCTTCCGCTGGGGGCGAACCCGCCGCAACGGGAAGACGAAATCATGACGGACTACGACGTCCGCGCCCAGATCGCCCTGAACGACTGCGACCGGGAGCCGATCCACATCCCCCAGGCGATCCAGGGCCACGGCCTGCTGCTGGTGCTGAACCTGGACGCCCTGACCCTGGAACAGGGGGCCGGGGCGATCGAGGATCTGACCGGCCAGACCCGCTGGATCGGCCTGCCGATCGCCGACCTGCTGGGCGAGGTGGTGGGGCGGCGTCTGCGCGACATGGCGGCCATCCGCGAGGCGGGCTTCGCCGGCCGTTGGCGGGCGACCAACCGGCTGGAATACGACGTCGTCGTCTATTATGCGCCCGCTGCAAAGGCGGCCGGCACGGAGGCCGCCTCCGCCCTTCGAATGGTGGTCGAGGTCGAGCAGAGCTCGCAACAGGCCCGGCTGGGCGTCGAACTGATCACCCGGCTCGATACGGCCGGCGCGGCTCTCGAACGCAGCGCCACGGTTCAGGGCGTTTGCGAACGCGCCGCCGACGCCTTCCGAAGTCTGACCGGCTTCGAGCGGGTCATGATCTATCGCTTCCTGGATGACGAGGCGGGCCAGGTGGTGGCGGAATCGCGCGCGGGCGATGCGACCTCCTTCCTGAACCACCACTTCCCGGCGACCGACATTCCCCGCCAGGCGCGGGCCCTTTATCTGCGCAATCCGGTGCGGGTCATTCCCGACACCCGCTATACGCCCCAGCCGCTGCGACCGCTGCATCCGGGCGAGCCCCCCTTGGACATGAGCGACAGCGGCCTGCGGTCCGTGTCGCCGATCCACATCCAGTATCTGCACAATATGGGGGTGCGGGCCTCGGCCTCGGTCTCCATCATCGTCGATGATGTTCTGTGGGGCCTGGTGGCCTGCCACAGCAGCACGCCGCTGCTGCTGTCCTATGAACTGCGCGTGGCCTGCACCACCCTGGCCCGCACCCTGGCGCGCCAGCTGAAGACCAAGGCGGACGCCGAACTGTATCGCGAGCGGGTTCGGCTGCGTCGGCTGGAGGACGAGCTGATCATCGGCCTGTCGCGCGACCGCGACCTGGCCTCGGGCCTGGCCGACCAGGCCGGCGCCCTGAAGGATCTGGTCGGCGCGGACGGCGTGGCGATCGTCCAGGGCGACCGGATCGAGGCGTTCGGCCATGTCCCGCCGCCGGAGGCCCAGCGTCAGATCGCGGACTGGCTGGAGGCCCAGCCGGGGCTTCGTCCGGTCGCCACCAACGCCCTGTCCACCCTCCTGCCCCAGGCCGAGGCCTGGCGGACCCACGCCAGCGGCCTTCTGGCCGTGCGACTGCCGGGCCCGCAGCCGCTCAGCCTGCTGTGGTTCCGCGCCGAGATCCTGGAGACGGTGCGCTGGGCCGGCGATCCGTCGACCGCCGTCAAATCGACGGACGGGGGCGGCGCCCTGACGCCGCGCGCCTCCTTCGCCGAATGGCGCGAGACCGTGTCGGGCCGCGCCCGTCGCTGGGGCGCCGCCGCCGTCGAATCCGCCGCCCGCCTGCGCGACGCCCTGTCGGACTTCACCTCCGTCACCCAGCTTCGCAGCCTGAACCAGTCGCTTCAGGCCCGCCTGTCCGAGCGCGACCTGCGGCTGGAGCAGCAGGAGTTCCTGATGCGCGAGGTCAATCACCGGGTCCAGAACAGCCTGACCCTGGTGTCCAGCTTTCTGGGGCTTCAGGCGCGCGACCTGGGCGACAGCCCGGCCGGGGTCGCCTTGCAGGAGGCGCGCCGCCGCGTGCGGGCCGTCTCGAGCGTCCACACCCGCCTCTATCGCGGGGATCATGACGCCGCCATCGACCTGTCGCGCTACATCGGCGAACTGGTCGAGGATCTGGGCTCCAGCATGGGGCCGGAATGGGTCTCGGCGATCGAGACCGATCTGGCGCCGGTCTGCGTCGGGGCCGACCGGGCGGTGACCATCGGCCTGATCCTGACCGAACTGATCATCAATGCTCAGAAATACGCCTATGACGGGGCGCCGGGTCCGCTGCGCATCGGCCTGACCGAGGCGGACGACAGCCTGCGTCTGGTGGTGTCCGACGACGGCAAGGGCGGCCACAAGGCCGGCAAGGGCTTCGGTTCGATGATGATCGGCAGTCTGGTGGCCCAGCTTGGCGGTCAGATCGACTATCGCGATCAGAAGCCGGGACTGGAGGTCGCCCTGCGCACGCGCATCGAGGCGCCGGCCTGAAGCCAGGCCCTGCGGCGGACGCCGCGTCAAACAAGCTTCGCGGCGAAGGCCGCAGTCAACAGGAAAAACGGGCGCGGAGATCATCTCCGCGCCCGTTTCCATTCTTCGACTTAAAGCAGCTTCAGGTCGATGGCCGAGGTCTTGCCGCGCTGATTTTCCAGCTCGTATTCGACCTTGGCGTTTTCATCGAGGCCCTGAAGGCCGGCCTTCTGAACGGCGGTGACGTGAACGAACACGTCAGAGCCGCCGCTGTCGGGCTGGATGAAACCATAGCCCTTGGTGGGGTTGAACCACTTGACCGTACCGGTCGCCATGTCTGCGTCTCCGTAAACGCGCTTTTCCAGGCGGATCTCCCTCGGGAGGACCCGACAATCCATCTGGACAGCTCGTTCAGGCGAAGGAGCGAGACGCGGGTGTGGACCCCACGCAAAATCCGGACTGCGCCTCTGTTGTCACCCGGCTTTTCCAGACGGTCAACAGCAAAGCGGCGGGCCTTTTCGCCTATCGCGCTTAACGGCAGACGCCCCGGTCGGCGGCGTCGAGGTGCAGATGGTTCTCGTGGGCGGCGTTATAGTCGGGCGTCAGGACCGTGGCGAACAGGCCGCAGGCGCCGTCACTTAGGGCGTGCAGGAAGCGCGACCCCGCCGCTCCCGCCCGCCCCTCGCCGCGCCAGTCGTCCAGCACGGTCACGGTGCGCCCGTCCGCCAGGGTCACGCCCGCGACGTCCAGGGCGTTGGCGCGGGCGTGTTCGCTGGGCCGTTCGCTGACGTCCTGAGAGCCGTAGATGCGGCGGCAGGAATAGGTCCCATAGTTTTCGACCCGGGCCGGGGCCGAGCCCAGGATGTCGCGGGCGGCGGGCTGCAGCACCTGACGGTCCCAGATTACGTAGCGCACGGCCAGGGGGCACTGCATCACCACATCGGCCGGGGCCAGGGGCGTCACCGCGCCCCCGGTGATCCGAACGGCGCCGCGCACGACGCAGAAGCCGCCGTCGTCGCGATCGGCGGCCCGTTCGACCTCGACCCCCGCCTCGCGCAGCACCTGCATACAGGCCTCGGTCGCGCCCTGAACCTCTTCAGGCGCAGCGGTGGGGGAAAGGTCGAAGTCCGCCACCTTGGCCGCCGTCGCCCGCCCGACCGGCTGGTTCAAGTCCAGCGGTTTCCAGGGCAGATCCTGCGGCGGCGCATAGGCGTTCAGCAGGGCGAAGGCGGCGCAGGCCAACAGCCCGACCTCCCACATCAGATTCCAGAAATCGGCGAAGTCGCGCTTCATGAGGCCCCAGCATGGACCGCCAACGGCCCCGCTGGCAAACGCGAGCGGGGCGCGCGCGTTCAACGCCGAGGGAGTCTCAGGCGGCGGCCGGCGTCAGGTTCAGCGGTTTCACAAGCGGCAGGATAATGCGCCGCACCTTGGTCTCTTTGACGCGCGTCAGGGGCTTGTGCGTCACATGGCCGCTGGCGGGCCAGAACACGATCCGGCATCCCGCCGGGCCGCTCTGTTCACCCACGCCGACGGGCACGCCCAGTTCTTCCAGAAAGCCGCAGGCGAAGGCGAGATTGTCCTGACCGATGGAGTTGACGAAATTGCCGGGGCTGGCCCCGCCGAACACCTGGGCCTCCAGCCGGTTCAGCTTCGCCCCGGCCTGCAACAGCCCCTCGATCAAAAGCGGCATCAGATGGTCGCCGTAGCGGGCCGGATCGCCGCTGGCGCCGCGGTTGCGGCGGGCCAGCACGAAATGGTTCATCCCGCCCACGCCGGCGACCGGATCATGGATGCAGGCGGCCACGCACGAGCCTAGGACCGTGGTCAGGGCCAGATCCGACTCGTCCGACACCCCGTATTCGCCCTGTCCCAGGGAGAACCGACGCCCCTTCCCGAGGGGGTCCCTGTTCACCACTGAGAAATTGCCGATCAACATCTGCGAACCCGTTTGACTGATCCGCCGACAATGAGCGCCCTGGGTGTATAAACAGTATAGAATAGGTCGGTATTGCTCCTTATTTTCAAGTTAAATCGCTGGAATTTAATAGAAAATTGGCCGCTTACCGCCTAGCCGACAGTTGTCGCCCTAAGTATACAGCCGTAATCAGCGACACCCTCATTAAAGCTCCGCTTGTCCCGACGCGCCGGACCCTTCACCATGGCGCCATGGGAAAGAAGACCGACGCCTATGACGCCGAGCTGGAACGGCTCCAGCTCGCCATTGTGAAGACCCAGGCCTGGACGATCGAACATGGGCTGCGCGTGGTGATCGTGCTGGAAGGGCGCGACACGGCGGGCAAGGACGGCGCCATCAAACGGCTGACCGAACATATGTCGCCGCGCCAGACCCGTGTGGTCGCCCTGCCCAAGCCCAGCGATCGCGAAACCACCCAGTGGTATTTCCAGCGCTATGTCCCGCATCTGCCGGCGGCGGGCGAGACCGTCATCTTCAACCGCTCCTGGTACAATCGCGCCGGGGTCGAGCCGGTCATGGGCTATTGCACCCCCGAACAATACGCCCAGTTCCTGACCGACGCCCCCCGGTTCGAACGGATGCTGACCGAGGACGGGATCATTCTGATCAAGATCTGGCTGGACATTTCGCGCAAGGAGCAGGCTCAGCGGCTGAAGGAGCGCCGGGTCGATCCGCTGAAACAGTTCAAACTGTCGTCCCTGGACGCCGAGGCCGAGGCCCGGTTCGACGCCTATTCCGCCGCCCGCGACCGGATGCTGGACGAGACCGACCGCGCCTACGCCCCCTGGACCGTCATCGCCACCGACGACAAGAAGACCGCCCGGCTGAACTTGATCCGGCACATATTGAAGGTGCTGGACCATTGCGGCGAGGAGATCGCCGCACCGGACGACGAAGTGGTCTTGACCGCCGCCGAAGCCAAGGGCCGACTGGCGCGATAAAAGAGGTCAGGCTTCGCCCGCGATCTGGCGCAGGGCCTGTTCGAACACCTCCGCCGGCTGGCCGCCGCTGATCATATATTTGTTCTCGACCACCACGGCCGGGACCGAGTTGATCCCCCGCGACCGCCACAGATCCTCCTCGGCGCGCACCGCCTGGGCGTAGCGGCCCGAGGCCAGGACCTCGCCCGCCTCGGCCCGGTCGAGCCCTGCGGCCTCGGCGGCGGCCGTCAGAACCCCGGCGTCGGTCAGGTTGCGGTTTTCGGTGAAATGGGCGGTGAACAGGGCCTGTTTCAGCGCCTTCTGCTTTTCAGGCGCGGTCTCGTGGGCCCAGTACAGCAGGCGGTGGGCGTCGAAGGTGTTCCAGATCCGGCTCTCATCGGTCATCCGCATGTCGAAGCCGACCTCTCCCGCCCGCTCGCGGATCATGGCGCGGTTGGCGGCCGACTGTTCCGGGCTCGCCCCGTATTTGCGGCCGATGTGTTCGACGATGTTCTCGCCCTCCGGCGCCATCTGCGGATTCAGCTCGAACGGGTGAAAGGTGATGTCGGCCTGAACGCCTTCGTCCTTCAGCCGGTCCAGCGCCGCCTCCAGGCCGCCCAGCCCCACCACGCACCAGGGGCAGACCACGTCGGAAACGAAGTCGATCTTCAGGGTCTTGGAAGCGGTTTGGGACATGGGCGCCTTCTGAAACAGCCTTGGTTTCGGATCATATGGGAGGGCCGCAGCGCGGGCGCCAGTGAGCCGGAGGTGAGCGGCGCGGCTCGGCCGCCGCAGACCACGCGCACTGCTTGCTCACCCGCACCAGCGCGCTTCACTCACCCCAGCTTCAGGTCGCGCGGCGGACGGATCCGCCGCCAGCGGGCCTCGACGAAGGCGAAGGCGCCGAAGGCCATCAGCCCCGCCGCCGTCAGACCCAGGACCCACGACCCGCCGGGCTGGCTTTCCAGCGTCTCCAGGGCGGCGGCCGTATTGGTGACCTCGCCCGATCGGGTGTGCAGACCAGCCAGGACGACGAAGACCCCCAGCGGCAGATAGGCGAAGCCCCGCGCCCCATAGCCGATCCGCGCCAGGATCGAGACCGGGCGACGCAGGCTGTCGGGGCAGGCCAGGGCGGCGTCGAAGTCGTCGCGGAAGGCCCGGACGATGTTGCCGATCCCAACGCCCAGCACCACCAGCCCCGCCGCCGTCAGCAGCAGGTCGCCGAACGGCAGGCCCAGAACCATGGCCGCCTTCTCCTGGTTCTCGGCGATGCTTTCGGCCTGATCCGCCGCCTGACTGGTCGCGCCGCCCGCCTCGTCCAGATATTCGAACACCCCCGCCGCCAGAAGGCCGTAGAACAGGCCGCTGGCCGCCTGGCCCGCCCGCGTCGCCCAGCCCTTCAGATCGCGCCCCGCATGGTCCGCGTCGAAGACGGCCTGCAGGACGCGCCAGCCGACGAAGGCCCACAATCCCAGGCCGAGGGCCACCAGCCAGACCCGACCGAAGGGCTGTTCCGCCAGCCAGCCCGCCGCCCCGCCCGTGCCGACCGCGTCGCCGATCCGGTCCAGGGCCGCCAGCAGGGTCAGGGCGCCGGCCGACAGATAGACGAAGCCCCGCGCCCCATAGCCGACCCGCGCCGCCTGCTCGACCAGGACATGAAGCGGCGGCGTCCGGCGCGCGACCGGAATCCGATCACGCACGGTTCGGCCCAGGGCGGCGGCGGCGTGACGAAGGCGGGCGACAGCCATGCGGGCTCCTGAAGAGGCGGAGCCGTTCAACGTGCCCGGCCGCCTATGGCTCCCGCCCCGCCCGCCGCCTCAGGCTCCGTGGGCGGCGGGAAGCTCCAGCACCGCCTTCAGCCCGCCCATGTCGCTGTCGCTGAGCGTCAGCCGCCCGCCGTAGGCGCGGGTCAGATCCTCCACGATCGACAGACCCAGGCCCGATCCTGGCGCGCTTTCGTCCAGCCGGGCGCCGCGCTTCATCACCGCCTCGCGCTGATCGGCCGGAAGGCCCGCCCCGTCGTCCTCGACGACGACGATCATCTGGCCCAGGCCGTTGCCCCCGGCCGAGACCCGCACCCGCCGCCGCGAGAACTTGGCCGCATTCTCGATCAGATTGCCCAGGACTTCCTGCAGGTCCTGGCGTTCGCCCAGGAAGGCCAGATCGTCGGGTGCGCGCCAGTCGATCTCGACCGCCTTGTCGCGGAACACCTGTTCGATCATCACCGC
This sequence comes from Brevundimonas sp. GW822-FHT03E11, assembly GCF_058801445.1. Classification (NCBI taxonomy): domain Bacteria; kingdom Pseudomonadati; phylum Pseudomonadota; class Alphaproteobacteria; order Caulobacterales; family Caulobacteraceae; genus Brevundimonas; species Brevundimonas sp. GW822-FHT03E11. The sequence continues at coordinate 20,163 of NZ_JBXANG010000013.1, forward strand.
CAGCTCGTCCAACACCTCAGGCACGGGCGTGGTCTCGCCCAGGCCGTGGGCGGCGCGGGCGGCGGCGCGGGCGCGACGCAGGTGGTGATCGACCTGGCCCTGCATGATCTGGGTCTGGCGACGCACCAGTTCCGGCAGGGCCCCTTGCGCCGTCCCGGCCTCGGCCAGCATGACGGAGATGGGCGTCTTCAGCGCATGGGCCAGATTGCCGACATGGGTGCGCTGGCGGTCCACGACCTCCTGATTGTGGTCCAGCAGATTGTTGACCTGTTCGGCCAGGGGCTGGATCTCCAGCGGATAGGCGCGTTCGATCCGGGCCGCCTGGCCCTTGCGGACCGCCGCGATCTCATTCCTCAGATCATAGAGGGGCCGCAGACCCACCTGGACCTGGATGAAGACCGCCGAGACCAGGCCGAAGCCCAGCAGCAACAGGGCGACCCAGGTCACGGTGGCGAACTGGCGCGCATCCGCCTCGACATTGGAGCGGTCGATTCCGACGAAGAAGACCACCGGCGCGGCCCGCCCCGGCAGGGACTTCATACTGGCGGCGATCCGAAGCGGCTCGCCCGCCGGACCGACGGCGTTATAGGTGATGGTCTGGCCATAGGCGTCGTCCAGCCGCGCCGGCAGGTCCGGCGGCGCGACCAGGTCTTCGCCATACAGGGAGTCCGACCGGGTCAGGATGCGCAGGCCCCCCGCCAGGGTCGGCTCGGCCGTCATCCAGTATTTGCCGGAAAAGACCCGCAAGGTCGGGGCGTCCATGATCTGGGGCGTCATCACCGTTCCGCTGGCGGTGACGGTCCGCACCACCAGTTCGTCGGTCGTCTCGGCCAGGACGTTGCCCAGGCGGCGCAGAGCCGATTCCTTGAACTGATTGGTCAGGACCAGGCCCGTGGCGACCAGGGCCAGCAGGATCCAGCCCGAGGCCAGCCAGATCAGCCGCCGCGTCAGCGACCGCCCCGGCCGGCCGAACCATCGGCCCCAGCCGGCGCGCCTCGTCCCCCCGTCTCGGTTCATCGACTCAGGGTCACGCCGCCTCGGACTCGCCGGCCAGGGGCGCCAGCCGATAGCCCAGGCCCCGCACCGTCTCGATCCGGTCCGAGCCGATCTTCTTGCGCAGTCGGCCGATGAAGACCTCGATCGTGTTTGAATCCCGGTCGAAGTCCTGGTCGTACAGATGTTCGACCAGTTCGGTGCGGCTGATCACCCGGCCCTGATGCATCATCATATAGTGCAGCAGCCGGTACTCCAGCGAGGTCAGGCGCAGGGGTTCGCCGTTGACGTTGGCGCGGGCCGCGCGCGGGTCCAGCCGCAGGCCGCCGCACGACAGGGTGGCCGAGGCGATGCCGGCCGAGCGGCGCAGCAGGGCCCGCAGCCGCGCCAGCAGCTCTTCGGTATGGAAGGGTTTGGTCAGATAGTCGTCGGCCCCGGCGTCGAAGCCCGACACCTTGTCCGACCAGGCGCCGCGCGCCGTCAGGATCAGGACCGGCGTGGCCTTGCCTTCGCGCCGCCAGCGCTCCAGCACCGACACCCCGTCGATCTTGGGCAGGCCCAGGTCCAGAACGATGACGTCATAGGGTTCGGTGTCGCCCAGGAACCAGGCCTCCTCGCCGTCGGCGGCGTGATCCACCGCATAGCCGGCGTCGGCCAGGGCGCCCTTCAGCTGCCGCGACAGATCGGCGTCGTCTTCGACCAGCAGGACACGCATCTTCAGTCTTCTCCCATCACGCGGCCCGAGCGGGCGTCCACGCGGATATCCGCCACCCGGCCGCCGGGATATTCCCAGCGCACCACCACTGTGTCGCCGCGCGGGCTGACGCCCAGCATCCGGCCCTCGCGACCTGCGCCCACCCGGCGCACCACGGCCCCCAGGTCGGCGCGAGGCGCGTCCATGGCCCGGCTGTCGCGCGGGGGCGGACCCCGACGGTCCTGGGCGGCCTCGCGATCCTGATCCCGCGACGCCTCGCGCGACTGGGCCGAGACCTGGGTCGCGGGAACCAGGGTCGCAGGGACCAGGGCCAGGACGGCGGCGATGAGGAGGGCGCGGGTGCGGGTCATGGGGCGGTTCTAGGCGGACGGCTCTGAACAGCCGCTGAACAAGGGTGTCGGAAAGGGGCCAGACTGATGAAAATCCCCGTCAACCGCCCTTACACCAAAGACGGCCCGCGCCAAAGACGGCGGAGTGCGCCCCGTTCGCTCGTTTGACGGGGGCGAACAACGGGGGCGAACAGATGAACGGCGCCTGAAACGCGCCGTTCAGATCGGGCTCAGGCGGGGCGTGGTCTCTTGGCTTCATCGGCGCTCCCCCTCGGAGCGTCCCCAACGCAAGGATTGATCCGATGCTGAACAAGAAAGCCCTCATCCCCGCCCTGGTCCTGGCCGCCGCGGCCTCGGCCGCCCTGCCCGCCGCCGCCCAATCTTATGGCCAATCCTACGGCCCTCATGGTCGTCCGCATCACGCCCAGCCCGCCGGCTACGGCTACGGCCCCTCGGTCAACGTCCGCATCGACCAACTCGACCGCCGCATCGACCAGGGCCTGCGCACCGGCCAGCTGAGCCGTCGCGAAGCCGGCCGTCTGCGCGCCGAACTCAACAGCGTCCAGCGTCTGGAAGTCGGCTACCGCCGGGGCGGCCTCAGCGGTTGGGAGCGCGCCGATCTGGACCGCCGCCTGGATCGTCTGGCGGCCCAGGTCCGCTATGAGCGCCGCGACTGGGACAATCGTCGCGGCTGATCGCCCTCTCCCGGCCTGAAAACCAAGACGCCCGGTCCCTGCGGACCGGGCGTCTTTCCTTGTGGGCCTACAGTTTGATGAAGGGCTGGATCAGCTTGCCCAGCCAGCCGTCCAGCTGGATCTGGCCGTCCAGGGCCACGACGCACAGGCAGGGATCGGGCGAGACCACGCGCGGCTGGTGCAGCACCTCGCCGTCCGCCTCTTCGAAATCGCCCGGCTCGAACAGCGCCGTCTCGGTGGCGTAGGCGCCGTGGATGACGCAGGTCAGCTCGATCCCGCCATGGGTGTGTTTGGGCGTCTCTCGCCCCGGCCCGATCTCCAGCAGGATGACGCGGCAATCGCCGTCGCGCGGCGCATGGACGTCGCGCGCGCGCATGCCCGGTCCCAGCCAGCGCCACGGCCCCAGGGCGTAGCGGCGCAACGGCTCGGGCAGGCCGGCCATGTCGTTCAGCGGGGTGGAGGCCAGAACCTCTCCGGCGTCTGTCTCGGCCCGCGCCATCACCCGCGCCAGGGCGTCCTCGGCCAGGGCCTGAGGCTCCAGATCGTCCAGCAGACGGCCGCCTACGGCCTGAAGCGTCCTGACCCAGGCGTCGTTCTGGGGCCGCATCGCCAGATGGGCGGCGACCACCACCGCCTCGGGCGGGCTCAGGGTCCCGGCCGCATAGGCCAACAGCCGCTCTTCGGAGGGATTGTGCACGCCGGTCACGCCGCCCCTCCCTGTTCGTCGTCCAGCAGGGTTCTCAGCTTGATCATGGCCTTGCGAATACGCGACTTCACCGTGCCCAGGGGCAGTTCCAGCCGCCGGGCGATTTCGGAATGGGCGTTGTCCTGAAAGAAGGCCAGCCGCAGCACCTCGATCTGATCGGGCGACAGCCGCGCCATGGCGGCCTTCAGCCGGGCGGCGTTCTCGGCGGCCAGAACGACCGTGTCGGGCTGTTCCGGCTCGTCCTGCGCCAGGTCGATCTCGGGCAGGGGCAGACGCCGCGCGTCCTGACGCAGCACGTCCAGCCGCCGGTTGCGGGCGATGGTGAAGATCCAGGTCGCGGCATGGGCCTTGGTGCGGTCGAACAGCTCGGCCTTGCGCCAGACGGTCAGCATGGCGTCCTGGGCGAAGTCCTCGGCCGCGCCGGCCGTCGCCCCCGCCTTCATCAGATAGGCCTTCAGCCGCGGGGCGAAATGGTCGAACAGGCGCGCAAAGGCGTCCCGATCGCGTCGCATCGCCACCGCCTCGATCAGGCGGTCGAAATCGTCGCCCGCCGGGATCACGGGCGTCCGAATCGGCCGAAGGATGGAAATCTGCTCATGCATCGACCCTAATACGGTTCAGGTCGAAGTCTGGATCATTTCGTGATCCGCCGCAGAGCGGGCGGCGTATCGTCGCAAACATCCGCCCTTCTGGAAACCCAATGCCCCCTTCAGCCGCCGTACAGACTGGTCCCCGCCTGCGGATCGCCGTCGTGGGCTCCGGCGTCTCGGCCCTGTCCTGCGCCTGGCTGCTGTCGGGCCGTCACGACGTGACCCTTTATGAGCGCGAGGATCGGCTGGGCGGCCATTCGAACACGGTCGACGTCCGTTCGGCGGAGGGCGAGACGGCGGTGGACACCGGCTTCATCGTCTTCAACGACGCCACCTATCCGAACCTGATCGCCCTGTTCGCCCATCTGGGGCTGAAGACCCAGGCCACCGACATGTCCTTCGCCGTCTCCCTGGATCAGGGCCGGTTCGAATATGCGGCGCCCGGCCTGTTCGCCCAGCGCCGCAACATGCTGCGCCCGCGCTTCTGGTCCATGCTGAGCGAGATTCTGCGCTTCTACCGCTCGGCGCCGGAAGGGCTGGCGGCCCTGGCTGACAGCGACGTGACCCTGGGCGACTATCTGAAGCGCGAGGGTTTCAGCGAAGCCTTCCGCGACGATCACCTTCTGCCCATGGCCGCCGCCATCTGGTCGTCTCCGGCCCATACGCTGCTGGACTATCCGGCCGAGTCCTTCCTGAGGTTCTGCGGCAATCACGGCCTGCTGAAACTGGTCGGCCGGCCGCTTTGGCGCACCGTAGTCGGGGGCAGCCGGGTCTATGTCCAGGAACTGGCGCGCCAAATCGCGGCCAATCAGGGTTCGGGCGGTCAGGCCGGGGCCGGGGCCGGCGGCGAGGCGTCGCGCCTGGGCCGGGCCGTGACCCAGGTGAGGCGGGTCGAGGGCGGGGTGCTGGTTCAGGACGCGACCGGCGCCACCGAACGGTTCGACCATGTGGTCATCGGCGCCCACGCCGATCAGGCCCTGGCCATGCTGGCCCAGCCGACGGCGCGCGAACGCGAGCTGCTGGGCGCCTTCCGCTACAGCCGCAACCTGACGATATTGCACACCGATCCGACCCTGATGCCGCGTCGGCGCCGGGCCTGGGCCTCTTGGAACTATATCGGGGCCGACGACGGCCTCTGCGTCACCTATTGGATGAACCGGCTTCAGGGCCTGCCGGGCCGGGATCTGTTCGTCACCCTGAACCCGCCCCGGCCTCCGGCGGCTGGCGCCCTGCTGCGCAGCGAACTGTACGAACACCCGATCTTCGATCCGGCCGCCGTCCGGGCGCAGAAGGATCTGTGGAGCCTGCAAGGTCACGGCGGCGTCTGGTTCTGCGGGGCCCATTTCGGCGCCGGCTTCCATGAGGACGGGCTTCAGTCGGGCCTCGCCGTCGCCGAACAGCTGGGCGGGGTGCGCCGCCCCTGGACGGTCGAGAACGAGAGCGGCCGCATCCATCTGACGCCCGGCGCCGCCCCCCTGGCGCACGTCGCGTGACGGGGGCCTCGGCCCTCTATGTCGGCGGGGTCTTTCACACCCGTCTGAGGCCCCGGCGGCACCGGCTGAAATACCGCGTCTTCTGGCTGATGCTGGACCTGGACGAGATCGACGCCCTGGACCGGCGGCTCAAGACCTTTTCGCGCGGCCGGTTCAACCTGATGGGCTTTTACGACCGCGACCACGGCGACGGCTCGGGCGCCCCGCTTCGCGGCCAGATCGTCGCGCGCCTGGCCGAGGCGGGGATCGAGGTCGGTTCCGGCGCGATCCGCCTCCTGACCATGCCCCGCGTGCTGGGTTTCGTCTTCAACCCGATCAGCCTCTACTACTGCCACCGGGCCGACGGGCGGCTGGCGGCCATGGTCTATGAAGTCACCAGCACCTTCGGCGAGCGCCGGTCCTATGTCCTGCCGGTCCCTGCGGCCGAGGTCGACGACGACCGGTTCCGCCAGCAGACCGACAAACGCCTCTATGTCTCGCCCTTCATGGGGATGGAGATGGACTATGTCTTCCGGGGCCGCCCGCCCGGCGAGACCCTGAGCCTGGCGATCGACGGCCGCGACGCCCAGGGCCTGTTGATCGCCACCGCCATGACCGGCCGCCGTCGCCCCCTGACCGACCGCGCCCTGGTCGCCGCCGCCCTGTCCATGCCGCTGCTGACGCTGAAGGTCGTCGCCGCCATCCATTGGGAGGCGCTGAAACTGTGGCTGAAACGCACCCCCCTGACCCGCAAGCCGGCGCCCGAGCCGGGGGTTCTGGTGCTTTAGAGCCTGATCCGTTGAGGAGGAACCGCTTCGCGGTTCCGCTGAAACGGTGAATCAGGCTCCAGATTTAAAGCGAGAGCATGATTCACGCTTCTGTCGGAACCGCGAAGCGGTTCCGTCCGAAACGATCATGCTCTAGCGCGGTCGGTCGATGATCAGACGCGCTTTGACGCCACCGTTCCCGGCTCATAGGGGGCGGGCTGGGCGTTGGGCTTGACGTCGCCGACGACGGTCCTGGCCTTGTCCGACAGGTCCAGTTTCGAACTGGGCGTCTCGCCGAACAGTTGAAGCACCAGGGCGGTCCAGGACGGCGCGGAGGTATCGGCCATCATCCACAGCTTCTCCACCTCGGCGTACTTGGGATCGGCCTTGACCGCCGGGTCCGTCTTGGCCTTCGCCATGAAGTCCTGAACCTTGGACAGGGCCTCCATATTCTTCTTCCAGCTGTCGAGGTCGGCGTACTGCCGAGAGCCGTCATGATTGACAGGGCTCAAGACCCAATCAAATAGAAGCTGCTGGTCTTCGGGAGAGTAGGATTCTATATATTTTACCTCATCAACTCCATGCAGATCCAAGGCGATCATTTCATTTCTCGCCCCGTCTATTTTCTTCTTGAACTCGCTATTCATCATGGTCGCAAAGATCGGATTCGTGTCCGCGCCGGAAGACCCCATGAACTCTCCGTCCAAGAACATTCGGTGCGTTTCCTTATAGGCCGCGCTCTTCGCCTTATCGCTTGTGGCGCCGCTCTCGTCCGCGACGATCGCCGCCAGAGTGCGCAGCTTTTCCAAGTTCTGCGCCAAATTCGGAGCGGCCTTTATCGCCGGCCGGGCGGGGGCGGCGGGGGTCGAGGCAGGATTGAGGGCGTCGGTCATTGGAGCGGCTCTTGATGTCGGAGGAAGGGATCAGACGCGCTTTGACGCCACCGTTCCCGGCTCATAGGGGGCGGGCTGGGCGTTGGGCTTGACGTCGCCGACGACGGTCCTGGCCTTGTCCGACAGGTCCAGTTTCGAACTGGGCGTCTCGCCGAACAGTTGAAGCACCAGGGCGGTCCAGGACGGCGCGGAGGTATCGGCCATCATCCACAGCTTCTCCGCCTCGGCGAACTTGGGGTCCGCCTTGACCGCCGGGTCCGTCTTGGCCTTCGCCATGAAGTCCCGGACCTTAGAAACGGCGGCCACATTTTTCTTCCAGCTGTCAATATCGCTGTACTTTCTCGCCCCTCCGCCGTCCGCCGCATTGATGTTAAGATCAAATATCAGTCTCTGGTCTTCTTCTGAGTAGGTGCTGATGACGGAAACCATCGCCTCACCAAGACGACCATCCTGGTTGAGGGCCGTCACCTCCTCACCGTACCTATTGTCCAACTCGCTTACCCGCTTTCCAAACGGACTCTCGTATATTGTGTTCAGCGTCGACAAGAGCGATTGATTATTGTTGGCGGCATCTGAAAACGCTCCCGTGATGATCATATTTCGCATCGCGGCATAGGCGTTTTTCTTGCCCTCCACGTTCGTCTTGCCGTCGCCGTCGGCGATGATCGCCGCCAAACCGCGCAGCTTCTCCAGGTTCTCCGCCAGCTTCGGCGTCATCGGAGGCGCCGCCGTTGAGGAGGCGCCGGCGGCGGGGGTCGAGGCGGTATTGAGGGCGTCTGTCATTAGGGCGGTCCTTGATGTCGGAGGAAGGGATCAGACGCGCTTTGACGCCACTGCGCCGGGCTCATAGGGGGCGGGCTGGGCGTTGGGCTTGACGTCGCCGACGACGGTCCTGGCCTTGTCCGACAGGTCCAGTTTCGAACTGGGCGTCTCGCCGAACAGTTGCAGCACCAGGGCGGTCCAAGACGGCGCGGAGGTGTCGGCCATCATCCACAGCTTCTCCACCTCGGCGTACTTGGGATCGGCCTTGACCGCCGGGTCCGTCTTGGCCTTCGCCATGAAGTCCTGAACCTTGGACAGGGCCTCCATATTCTTCTTCCAGCTGTCGAGGTCGGCGTACTGCCGAGAGCCGTCTCCGTATGTGGGACTTAAAATGAAATCGAATATGATCTGCTGGTCTTCTGATGAGTATGAATTAACGAATTTTACCTCGTCCGCAGGACTGAGGTCTAAGTTCATCATTTCCGTTCTTATAGAATCTATTTTCTTTCTGAACTCGCTGTTGCTGATCTGAAGATATATCGGCGTCGTCTCCGTACCTGACCCCTTGAACTTTCCGTCGAGAAACATCCGGCGCTCCTCCAGAGCCGCCGCATGCTTGGCCTGTGTGGTGACGTTCCCGCTCTCATCCGTAATGATCGCGGCGAGGGTCCGCAGCCGCTCCATGTTCTGCGCGAGATTTGGCGCGGCGTCGGATTTGGGCGCGGCGGCCGAGGCCGCAGCCGAAGGCGGTTTGGGATTGAGGGCGTCGGTCATGGCGGGCTTCCCTGAAGGAGAAAGCGATCGCAGATTGCGATCTCTTCCCTTTTAAGACGTAAACCGATCAGAGACCGGAGACCTTGGCGTCGGCGTAGTATCGGCCGGTCGACGCATTGGTCGATGTGGGCTCGAAGGTGCAGACCGCCGTGGTGTTCTCGCCATAGGGGGTGGCGGTGAAGCGGAACGACCAGACGCCCTTGGACGACAGGGTCATCGTGGTGGTGAAGGTGTTGCATCGAGGGCCCGCTTTCCCTGGCCCTGGGCCGAGGCGGCCCCGCGACGGCCGGCCGGCGATCAGGGCGGCGCCTGAAACAAGCAAACGACGCATGTGACGACATCCCCATTGCAGACGGATCAGCTCCGTCGGCCAAGTAAAGACACAACCTGGGGGATTCTAAAAGCTCAGATGTCGATGCAAAAACCCTTAGCACGCACAACCTACGGGCGCTTCAACTTAAAAAATTCTGAGTTGCGGTGCTAAATACTTTTCGGCCTGGGGGGCGCCGCCTGCACAGGGCGTGCCGGGCGCCTCACGACCGGCGGACGGCGCGTCGTGCAGAGGCGTCGGGGTCCAGGGGCGCGATCGGAGGACAGGCGGGAAATTGGAGCGGGCGATGGGAATCGAACCCACGACATTCAGCTTGGGAAGCTGACGTTCTACCTCTGAACTACGCCCGCGCGCCTGTTTCCATAGACGGGGCGGTGGCGGGGCTCAAGGGCTTGGGGCAGTATGGGCGCGCAGGGGAGCGCCAGAGCATGAACCAGGGTGACGGACAGGGGCCGCAGGGCCTGGCCTTCGGCTGTCTGGCGGCGGCCCTGACGGCCGCAGCGGCGGCGGCGGCGCTGTGGGTGGTCTTCGTCTGGGACGTCAACCAGGCCTGAGCGCCGCCGCCTGTCGCCCTATTCGACCGTTTCGACCGCCACGCCGCGCGATTGCAGGATGGACTGGACGCTGTCGTCGCCGGTCAGGTGGGCGGCGCCCACGGCGATGAAGGCGGTGCCGGAGCCTTGCAGCAGGGTCTGGATCTGATTGGCCCAGTCGGTGTTCCGGTCGACCAGCAGCACCTTGTACAGTTCCGGCGCATCGGTCTTCATTTCTTCGACCACGATGCGGTCCAGAGCCTGGACGTCGCCCTTGGCCCAGGCCTCGACCATGGAGTCGAGCATCTCCACCGCCTCGTCGAAGTCCTTCAGGGTTTCGCGCAGGAACTCCAGTTGGACGTCGTCCGGCAGTGTGGCCAGCATGCCGACCTGTTTCTCCAGGGTCTCGAAGCCGTGCAGGCGCTTGCCGGCGGCCTGGGCGCGGGCCTTCAGGGCCAGTTCGACGCCCGACTGAGGATCATAGCCCGCCTTGACCAGAGGCGCGACCGAGAGGGACAGGGCGGCCAGCCAGGGTTTCAGCGGGTCCATCTGAGCGGCCGAGGCGCCGATGGTCTGGGCGGCGGCGTCCAGCTGGGCCAGCTCTTCCGGCGTCAGACGGCTGGACAGGGGCGTCTGGGGCGACAGGCCGTACTGCTGGATCAGGGGCATCATGGCCGCCTGGTCTTCGGGATTGGTGATCTCGAACCAGACGTCCGAGGCGCTGTCGAAGGCGGCGTTGACGCGCGGGCTGGCCCAGCCGGTGGTCGGGCGCAGCACATGGACCGAGCCGAACAGATACAGGGTCGAGTCCGCGTCCTTGATCACCCACAGGGCCGGACCTTCGCCCTGGATAGGCGCAGCGGCCGCAGCGGCCGCAGGCGCCGGGGCGGCCTGGGCCAGAACCTGGGTCGGGGCGCCGGCGATGGCGAAGACCAGCGCCAGGCCGGCGGAGACGCCGACGGCGCCTTGGACGAGATTGGAGACGGAGGATTTCAGGCGTTTGGCGAGAGTCACGGGCGTTTCCTTCGGTTGAGAGTTTTCAGTGGAGGCCGCGCCGCATCGAGGCGACGGTCGAGGCCAAAAGGTAGATCGTCATCAGCACGCCCATCATGCCCCAGGCGGAGACCCCGCCGGTCAGGCCCAGGCGCTCGGCCGCCGCATAGAGGAACAGCGCCATCTGCGAGGCCCAGAAGGCCAGGGCGCTGGTCTCCACCATCACCCGCCGCAGCATTTCGTCGGCGCGGCGCCACAGCATCAGATTGGCGACCGACTGGATGATGCTGAGCAGGACCAGTCCGATGAAGACCACGTCGGGCGAGGCCAGGTTCGGCCCCCAGATCGGCGCGATCATCAGCACGCCTGCGATCAGCATGACCAGGGCCTGGAGCGGACCGCAGGCCGGGGGCGGCGTGCTGGGTCGCAGGACCGCCATCGCGGCCATGATCACCCCGGTCGTCAGCAGCAGGGCGGCGATGACCAAGGCCAGGGCGTCGTCCCAACGCAGGTCTTCGACCTCCATTCGACCGCCGACCAGATAGCCGACCCCGGCCCCGGCCAGGCCCAGGAACAACAGGCCGCCGATACGCACCGGCCAGGACAGTTTCGGATCTTCAACGCTCGACATCACTCAGTCCTCCGAGAAGATGGATTCGATGGGTTGTTCGAAGATGCGGGCGATCTTGAAGGCCAGCGGCAAGGACGGGTCATAGCGACCGGTCTCCAGCGCATTGACCGTCTGACGCGACACGCCCAGCAGTTCGGCCAGATGGGCCTGGGACCAGTCGCGCTCGGCCCGCAGCACCTTGAGGCGGTTGTTCATGGTTCAGCTCCTCAACGGCGCGCCAGCCACCACCAGCCCCAGACGACGCCGTAGCCGATCAGCATCAGGGCCATCAGCCCCACGGCGCCGCTTGCCGCATAGGCGGCGGGATCGGTGCGCCCGTCGAACCAGGCGGGCACGGTCAGCCGCGCCGCCGGCGGTGTGGAGGCCAGGATGATGAACACCCCGCCCACCGCCAGACCGCCCGATCCGCCGTAGAACCAGGAGGCCTTGTGGGCCTCGCGCGCCGCCTCGTCGATACGGGCCATCCAGGCGACGCCCAGCCACAGGGACAGGGCCATCATCAGCACAGCCATGACGGCGGAGATGATCAGGAGGGCGGCGTCCTCGGCGATCAGCCCCTTGTCCGAGGCCAGAACCGCAATGACGCCGCCGACGACGACCAGCACCACAATGGCGAGAACGCCGGCGAGCGAGAGGGCGATGATTTTCCAGAGGCCCTTGGCCATGACAATGCTCCTTGTCGTTATGACAAGTATGCTTGTCTCACCGTGCGTCGATTATGTCAAGCGACCTTGTCAAAGAGACAAGGTCAGTTGTCTGACGGCCCCGTCAGCTCCGGCCGAGTGATCAGGCGCGGCTGGGTTTCGACCTGGGCCAGGGCGGGGATTTCCTTGCCCTCGTGGTCGACCTGCAGATCCTCGAACCGGCGGGCGGAGACCATGACCTGGCTCTCCAGCGAACCGACGAACTGGTTGTATTTACCCACCGCCTGATCCAGCGCCCGACCGACCGCCGAGGCGTGGCCGCCCATGACCGACAGCCGCTTGTAGAGTTCGCGGCCCAGGGCCGCGACCTTGTCGGCGTTGGCCGCCTGTTCCTCGGCCCGCCAGCCGTAGGCGACGGCCTTGCACAGGGCGAACAGGGTGGAGGGGGTGGCGATCACCACCCGCGATTCCATCGCGTCCGACAGCAGGTTCGGCGCATGGTCGAGCGCGGTGGACAGAAAGCTGTCGCCCGGCACGAACAGGACGACGAAGTCGGGGCTGGGCTTGAACTGGTCCTGATAGGCCTTGGACGACAGCTGGCGCACATGGGTCTTCAGGCTGGCGGCGATCCGCAGGCCGACCGACCGGGCGCGCGCCTCCTCGTCCCCCTCCTCCTCGTCAAAGGCCAGGGGCACCTTGGCGTCGATGACGAACAGGCCGCCGCCGGGCAGGCGCACCAGAAAGTCGGGCCGGTTCTGGCGCCCCTCGTCGTCGGCGCTGGAGGTCTGTTCGGTGAAGTCGAACCGCCCGGCCATGCCGGCGGCCTCCAGCACATTGCGGCAGGTCTGCTCGCCCCAGCGGCCGCGCCGCCCGGTGTTGCCGCGCAGGGCCTCGGTCAGTTTGCGCGCCTCGTCCCGCGTGGCCGACGAGGCGGCCATCAGCTGGGTCAGCTGTTCCTTCAGGCCGCCGGTCTCCTCGGCCCGGGCCTTTTCCAGCGCCGCCACATGTTCCTGAAACTTCGTCAGGGTGTCGGCCACCGGCTTCAGCTGGGCCGCCATCCGCTCGCGCGCCAGCTGGTCCTGGGCGCGGAAGGTCTCGGTGGCGCGGCTGACCATCTGGTCGGCCACCGCCTGGGCCGATTGGGCCGCCTGGGCCTTCAGCAGCTCGCCCATCGTGACGCGGCTCTCTTCGACCAGGTCGATCCGAGCCTGAGCCGCCGCCAACTCGCTGCGCGCCCTCTGCCACCCCATAAAGGCCCACAGAAAACCGCCCCCGAAGGCAAGAGCGACGACGGCGAGGATCAGCACGAACATGTTCATGCTCCGTTCCTAGCCGGAGTCGGCGGCTCGGGGAAGACGCGAGCCTAGGCCGGCCGCCGCGCCCGCAGCGCTTGAACAATGGTGCCGTCGTCCAGCCAGTCCAGTTCGCCGCCCACCGGCACGCCGCGCGCCAGGGAGGTGACCTGGACGTCCGGGCCGGCGATCCGCTCGGCGACATAGTGGGCCGTGGTCTGGCCGTCGACCGTGGCGGGCAGGGCCAGGACGACCTCGCGCACGGCGCCGCCCTTCACACGGCCGACCAGTTCGGCGATGCGCAGATGTTCGGGGCCGACGCCGTCCAGAGCGGACAACAGCCCCCCCAGCACATGATATTTGCCGCGGAAGGCGCCGGACCGCTCCATGGCCCACAGGGCGCCGGCCTCCTCGACCACGCAGATCAGGCCGTTGTCGCGGGCCCCGTCCGAACAGACGGCGCAGGGGTCGCGCGTATCGGGCGCGCCGCAGACCGAGCAGGAGACCACCTTGTCGGCCGTCTCGGCCAGAGACGCCGCCAGCGGCACGAGCAGCTGCTCGCGCCGCTTCAGCAGGGCCAGGGCCGCGCGCCGGGCCGAGCGCGGTCCCAGGCCCGGAAGCTTGGCGAGAAGGGAGATGAGCCGCTCGATCTCCGGCCCGGCGGAGGCGGCCATCAGAACAGTTTCGGCATTCCGGGAATATTCATCCCGGCCATGGGGCCGGCGGCCTCACGCATCAGGGCGGCGTTCACCTCGTCCAGCTTGCGCTTGGCGTCGGCATGGGCGGCCACGATCAGATCGGCCAGGATCTCGCCCTCGCCGGGGGTCAAGAGGCTGTCGTCGATCTTGATCGCCGTGATCTCGCCCGCGCCCTTCAGGGCCACGCTCACCAGCCCGCCGCCGGAGGAGCCCTCGGCGGTGGTTTCGGCCATCTTGGCCTGGGCGTCCTGCAGCTTTTGCTGCATCGCCTGGGCCTGCTGCATCAGTTGGGTCAGGTCTTTCATCCTGCCTAGATAGGACGAAGCCGCGTCTTGCGACAGGGGGGCGGCGCACGGTTGGAAACGATGGATTGCCGGATTTGCACTTGCGACAGTTGCGGAATGGGCTAAATTAGCACCAGACTTTGTTGCTTTTGCAGATCAGGACGCCCTCCCATGGCCTATGACGCTCCCACCCCCCGCGACCTCCCTCTGTCGGAAGCCGCCCTGGCGCAACTCTTCACCGAGGCGCGCACCCGCAACGCCTGGAGCGACCGGCCGGTCGCGCCCGAGCTGCTGAAGAAACTTTACGACCTGACCAAGTTCGGCCCTACGGCCGTCAACGCCGGCCCGGCCCGCTTCGTCTTCGTCACCTCGCCCGAGGCCAAGGCCCGGCTGATCCCGCTGATGAGCGAGGGCAATCGCGCCAAGACCCAGCAGGCGCCGGTCAATCTGATCCTGGCTCAGGACCTCGACTTCCACGACCATCTGCCGACCCTGTTCCCCCATGCGCCGGGCGCGCGCGACTGGTTCGCCGACGAGGCCGGACGGCGCGAGACCGCCTTCCGCAACGCCTCGCTCCAGGGCGGCTATCTGACCATCGCCGCCCGCGCCCTGGGTCTGGACGTCGGCCCCATGTCGGGCTTCGACGCCGCGGGGGTGAAGGCCGAATTCTTCCCCGACAGCCATGTCGAACCCAACTACATTCTGAACCTGGGTTACGGCACGGACGAGAACCTGTTCCCCCGCTCGCCGCGCCTGAGCTTCGACCAGGCGGCGCAGATTCTCTGAACCCTGTCCGACGTCAAAAAAAGGGGCGGCCTTCGCAGGCCGCCCCTTCTTCTTTTGTCTGCGCCTGACCCTCAGTGGACCGTCGGCACACTCGTCACGGCGGGCTTTTCGACCGGGATTTCGATCTCGGTCCCATCGGAAACCGGCGTCACCGGCACCGAGACCGAAGGCCCGGCGTTGGGGAAGTTGTTCTCGTCGCGGTTCGGCGCGACCCCCTTCTCCAGCAGGTCCTTGATCTCCTCGCCCGACAGGGTCTCGTACTCCAGCAGGGCCTGGGACAGTTTCTCGTGATGCTCGGCCTTTTCGGTCAGTATCTTGCGCGCCTCGTCCCAGCCCGAGGCGACCAGACGGCGGACCTCCTCGTCGATGGTGCGGGCCGTCTCCTCGGACACGTTTTGGCTGCGCGCGACCGAATGGCCCAGGAAGACCTCCTCCTGGTTCTCGCCATAGGCCACGGTGCCGAGCTTTTCGGAAAAGCCCCAGCGCGTGACCATCGCCCTTGCAAGCTTGGTCGCCTGTTCGATGTCGGACGAGGCGCCGGAGGTGATGTTCTCCTTGCCGAAGATCAGCTCTTCCGCCACCCGACCGCCGGCCATGATGGCGATCCGGTCGATCATCTGCTGGTACTTCATCGAATAACGGTCGCCTTCCGGCAGCTGCATGACCATGCCCAGGGCCCGGCCGCGCGGCACGATGGTGGCCTTGTGCACGGGGTCGGCCATCTTGACGTTCATGGCGACGATGGCGTGACCGGCCTCGTGATAGGCGGTCAGGCGCTTTTCTTCCTCGTTCATCGCCATGGAGCGACGTTCCGAGCCCATCAGCACCTTGTCCTTGGCGTCTTCGAAATCGCGGTGCGTGACCATGCGACGGTCCTTGCGCGCCGCCATCAGGGCCGCCTCATTGACCAGATTGGCCAGGTCGGCGCCCGAGAAGCCGGGCGTGCCGCGCGCGATGGTCTTGACGTTGACGTCGGCGGCCAGGGGCACGTCCTTCATATGCACGCGCAGAATACGCTCGCGCCCCGAGACGTCGGGGTTGGGGACCACCACCTGGCGGTCGAAACGGCCGGGACGCAGCAGGGCGGGGTCCAGGACGTCCGGGCGGTTGGTGGCGGCGATCAGGATGATGTTCTCGGAGGCTTCAAAGCCGTCCATCTCGACCAGCAGCTGGTTCAGCGTCTGTTCGCGCTCGTCATTGCCGCCGCCCAGGCCGGCGCCGCGATGGCGACCGACGGCGTCGATCTCGTCGATGAAGATGATGCAGGGGGCGTTCTTCTTGGCCTGTTCGAACATGTCGCGAACCCGCGACGCGCCGACGCCGACGAACATCTCGACGAAGTCGGAGCCCGAGATGGAGAAGAAGGGCACGCCCGCCTCACCCGCGACCGCACGGGCCAGAAGCGTCTTGCCGGTGCCGGGAGGGCCGACCAGCAGGGCGCCCTTGGGAATCTTGCCGCCCAGGCGCTGGAACTTGCCGGGATCTTTCAGGAATTCGACCACCTCGGTCAGTTCTTCCTTGGCCTCGTCCACGCCGGCGACGTCGTCGAAGGTCTTGCGGCCCTTGTGCTCGGTCAGCAGCTTGGCCTTGGATTTGCCGAAGCCCATGGCCCCGCGCGCCCCGCCCTGCATCTGGCGCATGAAGAAGATCCAGACCCCGACCAGCAGGGCGATGGGCAGGATGCCCATCAACAGGCTCATCCAGATCGACTGGCGCGTGGTCTTGGCGTCGACGTTGACGCCGTTGGCCAGCATGGAGTTGACCAGTTGCTCGTTCGGATAGGGGGTGGTGGCGGAGAAGCGGCCGTCGTTCTTATAGACGCCGGTCACCTGGTCGCCGCGCACGGTGGCTTCCTTGATGTCGCCGGCCTCGACCCGCTGCACCAGCTGGGAATAGGTGATGGTCTCGGGCCGGCCGGCGCCGGGGCCGCCCTGGGCCGCCATGCCGGTCATGGCGCCGCCCTGCGACACCGCCGCATAGACCGCCAGCAGGGCCAGGATGATGACGCCCGTGATCGCCAGATTACGCAGGTTCATTGAGGTCCTCGGTCGTCCGCCGGCGCCCTCTGGCCCGACGGCTGGATTGTCAGTCTCGGAAAATAGGCGCTTCCGCCGCGTTACGCCATGGCGGCGCGATCAGATCGTCCTCATGCGTCGTTTCGCCCAGCGCCAGTCTGAGCCGTTCGGGCGCCAGATCGCGCCACCGCACGGCCGGGCTTGCAAGAACCGGCCCTGTCCCGTCGCGCCGGAACAGCACGGGCTGCGCCCCCCGCGCCGCAGGCGGCAGCCGCCCCAGGGCCGCCCGATCCGACGCGGGCAGCTGCGCCAGACGCCCCCGCGCCGCGCCCACGCGCCAGCCCGGCGCCAGGGTCTCAAAGGCGAACCGGCCGTCCCAGACCGTCTCCCGCCCTGGGACCAGGTCCAGGTCGGCCCGCGCCGCCCGCGCCAGTTCTCCGGCTTCGCGCATCATCAGGACCGTCCGCCCCTCGGCCTCGACCCGCGTGCCGCACAGGACGGCGGCGAAATCCTCGCCGTCGCCCAGTCGCCTGATCAGCCGCTCCAACCTTTCGCCGCGCGGCGGGGTCGATCCGCCCCCGATACAGACCAGGGCCGTCGCCAGGGCGCGGGGGTCGATGTCGCGCCTCGTCTGGGCCAAACCCTCCGCCGAAAAATGCACGCCCACAGCCGCCTCAGCCCTGATCGCGGGCGCGGGCTCGGGCGGAGGAACCGCATCCTGCAAGGACCGCTCGGCCAGCCTCCGCCGCGCCCGGCTGCGGCCGAAACGCGGGTCGGCGTTGGCGGGGTCTTCGATCCAGTCGGCGCCCTGAGCCCTCAGCCAGGCCCGCAGGGTCTCGCGTCGTTCGCCCAGCAGGGGCCGCAGCAGCATCAGCCCCCGCCCCTCGGGCCAGGCCGGCGAGGGCGCCCATTCGCGCACCCGCCCCAGGGTCGAGCCCTCGGCCCGCATCAGATCGGCCTCGGCTGCGTCGTCGGCGGTGTGGGCCATCAGCACGACCCGCGCCCCGGCGGCCCGCGCGGCCTCGGCGATCAGCCGGTGCCGGGCCGCCCGCGCCGCCGCCGTCAGGCCCGCAACAGGCTTGTCCCCGGTCCAGACCAGACCCCGCCAGGCGCAGCCCGCAGCCTGGGCCGCCTCGCCCGCGAACCGGGTCCAGGCGGGGCTGTCGGGATTCAGTCCGTGATCCACCGTCAGGGCCAGAACCGGCCGGCCCCGCGTCTGGGCCCAGGCCGCCGTCATCCGCATCAGGGCGATGGAATCCCCGCCCCCGGACAGGGCCAGGGCGACGGGTCGGTCGTCATCGACCGTCAACCGATCATCCAGCCGCGCAAACAGCCGGGACTGGAGCCCCCCAGTCCGGCCGCCCGGCGCGACCGTCAGCTGCACCCGCCGGCGGTCTTCATCTGGGCGGCGCGGGCCTTTTGCGGATCCGAGGCCGAGGGGGCGTAGCGGCGCGTGAACTCCGCCAGGGCCGCACAACCCTGCGTCTTGCGGTCGGTGGCGAACAGGGCGTCGGCCAGTTTCAGCGTCGTATCGGCCGCCCAGCCGATGCGCGGCCAGTCCTTCAGGGCCGCCGCGTAGAAGGCCACGGCCCCCGCCTTGTCATTGGCCGAGACGCGGATGTCGCCCAGGCGGGAGTTGGCCTCGCGCGCCTGGGGGGTGTCGGGCCAGGTCACGACCACCGTCTCCAGCGCCCGCGCGCCGCGCGCCCGGTCCTCGCCCATCAGCCGCACGGCCGCCGCCAGGTCCTGCCCGGCGTCGCCGGTCGGCGAATTGGCCTCGATCGGGGCGTTCAGCTCGGCCGCCCGCTCCAGCTTCTCGATCCGGCCCTCGGCGTCCACGATCCGGGTTCTCAGCGCCGCATTGTCGCGCTGGGCCTCGTCCAGCTGGAAGGTCAGCCGTTCGTTGTCGCCGTTGATCCGGCGCACCGTGGCCTCCAGGTCCTCCAGCCTCTGGCTCAACAGGCCGAACTGGCCCTGGAGGGTGACCACCTCGGGGTCGGGCTCGACCAGCACCGGCTGACCGGCGGCGTTCCTCTGGGTCAGGGCGCGTTCCAGCCGACGCACATTGCGGTCCAGCTGGTCCAGCCGGCGCTTGTCCCATTCAATGGGCTGCATGATGTTGGGCGCGGCCTGCTGGGCGACGGCGACGCCGCCCCCGGCCAGAACCAGGCCGACGGCCGTCAGGGCCAGGAGACGGGGGAAGGACAGCTTGATCATGGCTTCTAGCTTTCACCGATTTGGGGCCGCCGCAAGGCGGACCTAATGACCCAGACCCAGATAGACGATGGCCGTGACGAACAGGCCGATGACGATGTTGCAGAAGAACAGCAGGGCCGCCGTCCGCCACAGGGCCGAAAAGATCGACAGACCATAGGCGCCCTTCAACTGGGCGAACATATGCGCCGGTATGACCGCCAGCCCGATCAGGCCGACGAAGCCGCCCAGGACGCCGTTGATCGTCCCGGCCAGGACCATGACCATCAGCAGCAGGGCCATGAAGGTCAGGGAATACAGGATGAAGACGCCGTGGTCGTACAGGGTGAAGCCCCGTTTCCACAGGAACAGCAGGGCCACGAACGGCAGGGAGAAGGGCACCAGCAGGAAGGCGAACTTATAGAGGGTCTGCTGCAGCTTATAGAGGGCCAGGTCCGGGTTCTGGAGCTTCTTCAGCAGCACGGCGCCCAGGCCGTGGCCCTTGACCTTGCCGTCGGCGGCCAAGTCCTTGACCTGGGCCTGCCAGGTGCCGGGGGCCAGGCCGTCGGACCGGCCGTCGCGCAGCTCGGTCTCCAGCCGGTTCAGCGACTGGCGGCGGTTCTCCACCACCCCCTCGGCGGTCTTCAGGGTCTGGGCGGCGATCGGACTGTCGTTCACTTCGGGGTCGGCGCGCAGTTCGGCGACGGTCTTTTCCGCCTCGACCAGACCCAGCCGCTGTTCGGCGACCTCGGCCTGGAGACGGGCGGTGCGTTCCGCCTCACCCTCATGCGCCCCCGGCTGGGGCATGAAGCTGAGGGCGAAGAACATGATGAAGAGGGTGCACAGAAAGATCGCCAGGGGCGAGACATAGCGGGTGCGTTTGCCCTGAACCCATTCGCGCGTGAGACGGCCGGGGTTCAAGGCCAACAGCGGCAGGGTGCGCCAGACCCGGGCGTCGAAATGCATGACGCCGTGCAGCAGCTCCTCGCCCAGATGCAGCAAGGTGCGGTGGACATGGGTCGGCTGGCCGCAGTGGGCGCAGAAGTTTCCGCTGGTCTCGGCCCCGCAGTCCGAACAGACGCCGTAGCCGGCCTCGCCCGCCTGGCCCGCCGGTTTCTCGATCGCCCCCGCGATCAGCCCGCCGGTGATGGCCCCGCCGGCTCCTTCGATATCCACGCCCTTGATCCCCCGTCGTCTTGCGAAGGCCACCTTGCGGAGGGCGGGCGGAAAAGAAAAGAGGCGCCGGCCTTCGCCGACGCCTCTCCGGTCTCGATTTCGGCTCTCGCCCCTTAGCGCGCGGCGCCCGAGACGATGGCGGTGTGGGCGTTGCGGTTGCGGGCCCAGGCCTCTTCGTTCGAGCCTTCGGCGATCGGGCGCTCCTTGCCGAAGCTGATGGTGTCGATCCGGCCGGCGGGCACGCCGCGATTGATCAGATAGGTGCGGACGGCCTCGGCGCGGCGGGCGCCCAGGGCCAGGTTGTATTCGCGGGTGCCGCGTTCGTCGGCGTTGCCCTCGATCCGCACCGTGACCGACGGATAGCGTTGCAGCCACTGGGCCTGGGCGTCCAGGCGCGGCATGGCCTCGGGCCGGACCTCATAGGAATCCAGGTCGAAATAGATGCGGTCGCCGACATTGACGACGAAGTCCTGTTCCGTGCCGGGGGCGGCGGCGCCCATATTGCCGCCGGACACCGGGCCGGTCGGGGCGGTCGGATAGGCCGGGCCGGTCGGGGCGGTGGTCGCGGGTTCGGTCGGCACGACGCCCTCGACCGGCTTGCGGGCGCAGGCGGCCATGGCGGCGACGGCGCAGCCGACCATGGCCACGGTCATGATGCGGGATTTTTTCATCGGGTCGTCTCCTGAAGGATTATGAGGACGGCGGCCTCAAGCTTGGCCTTAAGTTCTGCCCTTGGCGGATTTTGGGCGCCAGGGGCGATAACGCAGTGTTGAGCCGAATGGCTCCGTCTGACGGCGAACAGCGTCACGCGACGGCGCCCGACCTCAGGCTGGGCAGCTGTCGGGGCCCTGGCCGAAGCCCAGGTTCGACGGCGGCGCGTCCAGCAGCGGCGACCAGGCCGGGTCGGTGCCGCGGCCGTTGTAGCCCGCCTGGGCCACCACCCGGCCCGACAGGTCCACCGTCCACAACCGGGTGTCCCCGCCCCGCGTCTGGCGGGCGAACATCACATAGCGGCCGTTGGGCGCCCAGTTGGGGCCTTCTTCGAAATAGCTGGACGACAGGATGCGCTCGCCCGAGCCGTCAGAGTTCATCACCCCGGTGGAGAACCGGCCGCCCGACTGTTTGGTGAAGGCGATCAGGTCGCCGGTCGGGCTCCAGGACGGCGCCGTATAGACGCCGCCGCCGCGCGAGATCGGCCGCTGGCCCGAGCCGTCGGCCCGCATGACATAGAGGCGCGCCGTCCCCGACCGGTCCGAGTTGAACACGATCTGGCTGCCGTCCGGGCTGAAGGAGGGCGAGGTGTCGATGCCGGGGTCCGACGTCAGGCGCGACAGCTGGCGGCTGCGCAGGTCCATCACATAGATGTCGGTATTGCCGCCCCGGATGATCGAAAAGGCGATCTTGTTGCCGTCGTTGGAGAAGCGCGGGGCCAGCACCTGGCCGTCGAACTGACCCAGGCTTTCCCGCCGTCCGGTCGTCAGATTGTACAGATAGATCCGGCTGTAGTCCTTGCCCAGCGCCACATAGGTGATCTCGTCCGGCTGGGAGGCCGAAAAGCGCGGCGACATGATCACCTCGTCGCCCTGGGTCAGATAGACGGGGTTGAACCCGTCCTGGTCGGCGATGGTCAGGCGGTTGATCCGGTTCAGCTGCGTCCCCTCTTCGGAGACGAAGATGACGCGGGAATCGAAGAAGCCGGCCTCGCCCGTCATCCGCTGATAGATGACGTCGGAAATCTTGTGCGCGATCCGGCGCCACTGTTCGGCCGTGGCGGTGAACTGATAGCTGACCAGCTGGCACTGACGGTACGGATCATAGAGGCGAAAGCCCACGTCCACCCGATTGTCGGCCCGCGGCGTCACCGCCCCATACAGCACCGCCTGGGCGCCGATCTGGGTCCACTGGGGGAAGTTGGGCGCATTGGCCAGGGTCAGGCCGGTCTCGATGAAACCGGCCGGATTCAACGGCTCGAAGAAGCCCGACCGTTTCAGATTGCCGCTGATCACGCTGGAAATGTCGGCGCCGTGGTCGCCGCTGAAGGGCACGATGGCGATCTGGAGCGGGCGCAGCACCCCCTGGTCGATCTCGACGTCGACGGGCTGGCTCTGCTGGGGCGCGGCTGCGACGTTCTGGGCCTGGGCGGAAGAGACGGTCGTCGCCACGGCGGCGACCGAGGCCAGAAGAAGGTTCAGACGCATCAAATGCTCCCGTAAATCTCGAAAGATCGCCGACCTTATCGCCGGTTCGTATGACAATCGCCAGCTTCTCACGGCGAATGGGGCGACTTTGAGGAGGCGCGCCTCACATTGATGCGTGATGCGTGATGCATTATCTTCGGCGGCATGCGCACCACCCTCGCCATAGACGACGACGTGCTGAATGCGGCTCGCGCCCTTGCCGCCCACCAGGACCGCACGGTGGGTGAGGTGATGTCTGAACTCGCTCGTCAGGCGCTGCAAAAGCGTGAGAGCACGGTGCGCTTCCGCAACGGGGTTCCTCTTCTGCCAGATCGGCCTGGGCCCATGGTCACGCTGGAAGACGTCAACGCCCTGCGTGACGAGCTGCCTTGACCTATCTGTTGGACGTGAACGTGCTGATCGCCCTCGTCGATCCTCGCCACGTCTTTCACCATCCTGCCAATACCTGGTTCCAACGCGAAGCCGCTCCGTCCTGGGCCACCTGTCCGATAACCGAGAACGGTTTGGTCCGCATCGTCGGCAGCAGCCGCTATCGCAATCCGGTCGGCCCGCCTTCCGATGTCGTTCGGATTCTCGCTCTGCTGCGAGACATGGCTGGTCACGTCTTTTGGCCGGATGCCGTCAGCCTGGCCGACGAACGCCTGTTCGAGCCCTCGGCCCTGACCAAGCCGGAACAGATCACCGACGCCTATCTCCTGGCTCTGGCGGTCTCGAACGGGGGCCGGCTTGCGACCTTCGATCGCCGACTGTCCCCAGACGCCGTCAAAGGCGGACGATCGGCCCTTCACCTGATCACGGACACCTGAGCCTCACCGGTTCCGGCAGGCCCGTTCGGTGTTGAAGGTCGGGCGATAGGCGCCGCCGGGAAAGCCCTGGGGCACGTCGAAGGGGGCGGTCTGGCGCAGGGCCCGCAGCGCCCCGTCCGCCGCCGCCCGATAGACCGAGGACGACTGCGGATTGACCAGGGTCGGGCCGCGCGTGATCCGCCCGTCGGCCGACAGGGTCAGTTCGACCTGAATGCGCAGCTGGTCCGCCCCGGGGATGTCGCAGGGCAGAATCCAGTTCGGATAGACCTGGTTGAAGATGGCCGTGACCTGCGGCCCCGTGGCCTGGGAGGCGGTTCCCGACCCTTGCTGGCCGGTCGCCGGGCGGCCGCGATTGTTGGTCGGGCGGGTCGGTCCGGCCAGGGCGTCCAGGTCCAGGCTCGGCTCCTCGCGCTTCGGCGCCGGTCGGGTCGGGGTCGGCGGGGTCGGTCGCGGCGGCGTCGGCCGGGCCTTTTCCGGCGTCGGGGGCGCAGGCCGCGGGGGGGTCGGCCGGGGCGTCGGGGTCGGCGTGGGCTTGGGCGCGGGTCTCAATGCGGGCGCAGGCGTTGGCGGCGGCGGGGTCGGCTCAGGGACCGGCGGGGTCGGCTCTTCCGGCGCGCTGACCGGGGCGGTGGCGGCGTCGTCAGGCGAGGGCTCGGGCTGCGGATTGTCGGCGGCCGCCGCCGCAATCACCGTCTCGGACACGATCGACACCGGCACCGAATTCACCAGCGGCGGCGCCTCCTCGGCCTTCTGCGAAAACGACACGAAGGCGAGCGCGACCACCCCCGCGTGCAGGGCGATGGAGCCGAGGATCGCGGGGCTCGGACGGCGCAATCAGGCCTCCGGGGCCGTGTCGGTGATCAGGTTCAGCTTGGTGAAGCCCGAGGCGCTCAGCCGCGCCATCACCCGCGCCACCGCCTGATAGGGCGCCCGGCCGTCGGCCCGCACGAAGACCGGCCGCTCGGACGCCTTGTCCGACCCGCCCGCCTCGGTCAGCAGCCGCACCGCCAGATCGTCGAACGCCGTCTCGTTCTCGCCGATGAAGATGGCGCCCTTCTGGTCGATGCTGACCGACAGGGGTTCGTTGTCCGTATCGACCGCGCTGGCCTCGGTCTTGGGCAGCTCGACCGGCACGCCCACGGTCAGAAGCGGCGCCGAGATCATGAAGATGATCAGCAGCACCAGCATCACGTCCACCAGGGGCGTGACGTTGATCTCGGTCAGGGGGCCTTTTCGCCCCCGCCGTCCGCGACGCGACCCGCCGCCGCTCGAACCGCCGCCCCCACCGCCATTAAGGGCCATGGCTCAGACGCCCCGCTTCAGGTTCAGGCCAGAGGCGGGCTCGACCGGCGGCGGCGGCGGGGCGGACGGAGCCCCCAGCCGCCGCGCCACCGCCGCCTGCAGATCGTCGGCGAAGGCTTCCAGCCGGCCGGTGAACTTGCCCGCGTCGATCGAGAACTTGTTGTAGGCGATATAGGCGGGAATGGCCGCGCCCAGGCCGATGGCCGTGGCGAACAGGGCCTCGGCGATGGCCGGCGCCACCGTGGTCAGATTGGTGTTGCCCGCCGCCGCAATATCGCCGAAGGCGTTCATAATGCCCCAGACCGTGCCGAACAGGCCGATGAAGGGCGAGGCCGTCGCCACGACCGACAGCACGCCCAGGCCGTTTTCGATCCTCTGGCCCTCGCGCTGGATCAGGCTGTTCATGGCCCGGTCGATCCGGGTCATCAGCAGGTCGCCCTGGTGTTCGTTCAGCGCCCCCTTCTGACGCGCCTCGCGCCAGTCGGACAGGGCGATCACCAGCATGCGCGGCAGGGCGTGTTCCGGCTGCGGTCCCGCCTGGGCCGCGACGTCCTCCAGCGACCGGCCCGACTGCACCGCCTTGTCGAAGTCGTCGGCCTGGCGGTTCAGGGCGGTGAAGCGGAAGGCCTTGTCGATGATGATGGTCCAGGACCACAGCGAGGCCAGCGCCAGCCCCACCATCACCGACTTCACCACCCAGTGGGCGGTCATGAACAGCTCGACGGGATTCATCATCGAGGCGTCGACGGGCGTAGTCATTCAGGCGCTCCGGGCGAGATCAGGATCGGTCACGTCCCCTCTTCGAGCGAGCGGGCGTGACCATTGTGTGGCGTCCCGCCCGTTTAGCCGCCCCGCGCGCCGCCGTCACCAGAAAGGCGCGCCCCGTCAGAGGAACAGGGACACGGCGTTTCCGAAATTGTGCAGCAGGACAGGCGCCAGCAGGCTTGCGGTCCGCAGACGCAGCCAGACGGCGATGAAGGCGGGCAGGGCGGTCATCGCCATCGTCAGCGGATCGAAGGAAAAGCTCCCCTTCGAAAAGCCGAAGGCGTGCGCCAGGCCGAACAACAGGCACGACAGAACCGCCCCCCAGCTCCAATCCACGCCCAGGACGCGCTTGGTCCCGGTGAAGGCCTGGCAAAGCGCCAGCAACAGCACGCCGCGATAGAAGGGCTCCTCCTCCAGGCCCGGCATCGTCAGCTGGAAGGCGATCTCTTCGCCCGTGGCCCTCTCCCCCGAAAAGGCCAGGGCCAGGACCAGGAAGAAGGCGCAATAGAGCAGGCCGACCGGCAGGGCCGCTTTCAGACTGCCCGGCGCCTGGACCAGGGTCAGGCCGCTGCGGCGCCGGCCGAAGCCGGGGCAGGCCGCGATCGCCAGGGTGGCGGCTAGGGCCAATATCTTGCCCTGCCAGTTCCACGACCCGCCGATCACATCGGGCAAGAGGCCGTAGAGATTGGTGAGCAGGGCGTCGTTCACCGCCACCAGCCCGGCCGCGATCAGCAGCCACCGAAACGAAAAGCCGCGCCGGTCCATCAAGCCGATCGCGGTCCCCAGCCCCAGCAGAAGCGCCAGAACCCCCGCCAAACCGATCAATCCGTTCACTTTAGTCCCCTTGTGTCAGACCCGCCCGCACTAGGGCCCCAGGGACGGCGCCGTCTCCTCAGAACCCGGCTTTCGGCTCCTCAGAACCTGCCTTTGTCGAGAAGGCGGCGCGGGCGGTCGCCCTGTAGCGGCTCGGAGCGCAGCCCTCGACCGCGCGGAAGGCCCGGTTGAAACTGGCCAGGGAGGCGAAGCCGCTGTCCAGGGCGACGGCGATCAGCTTGTCTTCGGCGTGCGACGGCGCGCTCAGCCGCCGCCGCGCCTCGGCCACCCGATAATGGTTCAGGAAGCTGCGGAAATGGTCATGGCCCAGTTCGTGGTTGATCAGGGTCCGCACGGCCCGCTCCGACGCCCCCATGCGGGCCACAAAGGCGGCGAAGGTCAGTTCGGGATCCAGAAAGACCCGTTCGCCCTCCATCAGATCGGTCAGACGGCGATGAAGGGCCGCATCCCTCACCCCCGGGTCGGGCGCTTCGGCCGGCGTCCGCTCGGCGTTCGTCACGAAGGTCAGGGCCTCGGGCCGCACGGTCAGCAGCCGCCCGGCCAGCCAAAGGCCGAAGATCAGGATCATCAGATTTTGGCTCAGGGCGAAGGCCAGCGGCCGCCAGTCGAAGCCGAACAGCAGGTCGGCCGACAGATCGACGAACAACATCCCGCCCAGCCCGACTGCGGTCAGGACGCGGGCGTCGTGCCTCTGCTGGATCAGGTCGTCCTCCCGTTCGGCCAGAAGCCGCCAGACCAGATGGCCGACGATGGCGAACCCCAGCGGCAACAGCAGCCGCGACCATTCCCACTGTCCCAGGGCCGCACCGAACAGGCCCCGATCCAGGGCGGCGATCAGCCCCCAGATCAAGCCGACCACAAGGACCGGCCCCCGCACCCGGAACCGCCGGTCGAAACATGACAGACAGAACCACCACAGGAAGATGACCGTAAAGCCGCTCAGCACCCGAGCTGCGGCGCCGACCGGTCCGTCGGGTTTGAGCGTCAGGGGCGTATTGCCCAGAACGAAGCCCGTCAGACACAGGGCCAGGGGCGCCAACAGCAGGGCGGGCAGCCCGATCCGCCGCCATTGCCGCAGCAGCAGGGCGGCGGACAAAAGCAGGGTCGCCGCCGCCCCGGCCCGGACGGCGACGTCCAACTGGTCGATGATCATGGCCTTGCCTTGGGCCGATCGCTCGCCTCAGCGCCTCACTCGGCGCTCGGCCGCCGGTTCGGATCGACAGCGACCGACACGGGGGCGCCGACGCTGATGATGACGCCCTCGTGGCCTTCCTTGGCGATGGAATAGGTGGCGGCGTCCTTCAGCAGTTGCTCTTCGCACTGGCGGTCGCCCGGACGGCCCAGGGCCTCGCAGCCGCGCTTGGCCGCATCGGTCCAGCCCAGGACCCGGCGCGTCGCCGCCTCGGCCCGTTTGATCGCCGCCTCGTCTTCTGCGGCGGCCTGGGCGATCAGGGCCTGACGCGCCCCCTGCTGATATTGCAGCTCGGCCTGGCCCGCCATCTTGCGCTCCCAGACCTTGTAATAGGGACAGCCGACCAGACCGCCGCCGACCAGCAGCGCCGCCAGCAGCAGCACGGTGAGCGTAGCCCCCGTCGTAATCTTGTAGGTTTCCCCGGCCATCCTGCACCCGATCTCTATCCGCTCATCCCGGCGAAAGCCGGGACCCAGATCTTTGGGCGCAAATCGCCCGAAATCAAAGCCCGGCCGTCATTCCACGCGCTGTCGATGCGAAAGCCCTGGGTCCCGGCTTTCGCCGGGATGAGCGGAGGAATGATTCAGCTTCCTTTCGCCAGCCACGGCGTCACCTTTTCGACCAGCCCCTTCGTTGGGCGACGCGGCCGGCCGTCCAGATGGATGCAGACCGCCGTCACCTCGGCCCGGCACAGCACCTCGCCCCCGCGCTCCACCGTCTGTCGAATGATCAGCCGCGGCCCCCGGATCGCCTCATACTGGGTCCGCACCACCAGGGCGTCGTCGATCCGCGCCGGCTTCAGATAGCGGATGTTCAGCTCGGCCACGACGAAGGCCAGGGGTTGATCCTCCTCCAGCAGGTCGGCGTGCCCCACCCCGACGGCGCGCAGAAAGTCGGACCGGCCCCGCTCGAAATAGCGGACGTAGTTGGCGTGATAGACCAGGCCGGTGAAGTCGGTGTCTTCATAATAGACCCGCACCGGCAGCAGGTGGTCGCGCCCGTCGAAACGGCCGGCCGTCGGAAGGTCGCTGGGAAGATCGGTCATGTCCCCAGCCTAACGCTGGGCGGCGGCGTCAGGAAGCCGGGGCAATAGCGTTCGCGCATCTCGCGGAACTCGGTCGGCAGGGGATCGTCGCTGAACAGGATGCGGTTGGGCACGGAGATGAAGCCCACCGCCGCCCCGCCCCTGGACCGGCCCACATAGCCGCAGACGGCCCGCTTCTCGCCCGCCTCGGCGTAGCGCAGCTCGGCGCCGGGGCCCAGCTGTTCGCCGATCTGGCGCACGACCCGATGCGACGGCGTCTCGGGCGGCGCGATCCGCGACCGGTGGCTCATCATCCACAGCCCCGCCCCGGCCGCCGTCAGCGCCGCCGCAACGAACAGGGCGGCGACCGCGCGGGGAGCGGATGGAAAGACCCAGGCCCGTCTCATGCCTCAGCCCGCCGTCGCGGCCTCGATGAAGTTCAGCGGCGTGTCCGCCGGCGGCAGGCAGCTGCGATCCACCGGCGCCGACGGATCGCGCAGGAAGTCGCGCGCCATCTTGCGGGTGCAGGGGCTGGCGTTGATGACGCCGTGGGTCGCATTGGTCACGATCACCACCTGGCTGTTCACATAGCCCTTGGCCGCCGCCTCGGTCAGGGGCGGCGGGCAGCCGGGATCGATCTCGGCGGCGACGAACAGGGTCGGGACGTCGGTCTTGACCGGCAGGTTCTCGATCGGGAGCGCGGGCCGTTCGCCCACCGCCGCACAGACGTCGAACAGCCGCGACAGCGACGGGACCAGCACCTCGGCGACGGGATCGCCCGCGGCGCCCGCCGCCAGCCGCGCCTTGGATTCGAACGGCAGTTCTTCCTTGCACAGATGGGCCATGTGCTGACCCTCGAAATAATAGGTCCGGTCCTCGGCGATCTCGGCGACCGGGCTCAGGTCTCCGGCGATGATCTTCTCCAGATCGGCCGGCAGGCTGCGCACGCCCCGCGCGCTGTAGGTGGTGTCCATCAGAAAGGCCGACAGGTCGTCGACGGTGAAGGTCTTACCGTCCTTGCCCGTCACGGGGCCGGCCAGCCATTTGCGCGCCTCGGCCTCGAACCGCGCCTGAAGGTCCGGATGGCGCGCCGCGCAGTCCGCCTGGGCCTGGCATTTGCCCAGGATGATCTTGACCGCCGTCGATACCTGTTCCGGGGTTCCAACCGCCCAGTTGCCCTCGGGCGGCCAGGGGCTGTCCATCACGGCGGCGCGGACGATCTGGGGCTGGTGGGTGATGACCGCCGCCTCGATGCGCGGGCCGTAGGAGCCGCCCCACAGGTCGATCTTCGACAGGCCCAGGGCCTGGACCATGTCCTTCACATCGGCGGCGGTGGCGGCGGCGTTGTACTGGTTCAGGTCGATCCCTTGGGCCTGATAGCCCTTCAGACAGGCGATCAGCCCGTCGCGATCCGCATCCGACGGCGGCCCCGCATCGGTCAGCTGCACCCCTGGACAGTCCATCGACGGGGCGCCGGCGCCGCCGCCACGCTGATCGAACAGGATCACGTCCTGATCCACCGCAAAGGCTTCCGGATTGCGACGCAGGGCCGTCAGCATCCGCCCGGCCCCGCCGACCATGGCCCCGCCCGGCCCGCCGTGGAACATCACCACCGTCGGCAGGGCCTGACCCGAGGCGTCCTTGTATGGGGCGCTGGCCTTGATGATGACCAGGGCCAGGTCGATGCGCCGGTCCCTGACCGTGCCGTCGCGCGCCTCGTCCACCGTCAGGGTCCCGCACCTCACCTGGCGCACCTCGGTCGGCCATTCGGCCGGACAGGCCTTTTCGGTGAAGACGGGGGCGGCTGCTTTCGCAGGCGGCGCCAGACTGGTCAGGCCGGCCGCAAACGCCACTAAGGCCAGGGTGCGCAGGATCATGGGTCGAGGGCTCCGGTTCGTCCCAGCAAACCCCCGCCCGCCTCGCTTGGCAACGCCTATCGACGATCAGGCCGCGTGTTTCTTGCGCGCCGCCTCGGTCAGGGTCTGGGCCATCCGCTCCTTCCAGTCTTCGCCCTCTTCGGCGAAGGCGCGAATGGTGTCGGCAGGCAGTTTCAGACCGACTTCGCGCTCGGCGACGATCTGGGCGTAAAGCTCAGGCAAGGCTTCCCGCAAAGGCCGCGCCCTGGCGAAATCCTCATCCGTCCACTCCGGATTCTGGGGATCGTCGATCTCGCCATCCTCATAGTCGTTCGGATCGAGGCTGAATTCGGGATCAGCCATAGCGTCGGACCTCCTTGACGTTCGCGCGCCGCAGACTGATGGCCCTTATTACGCCGTCGCGGACGGTGAAGGCCAGCATATGCAGCCGTCCGTCCAACATACCATAGGCGCGCCAGCGTGGCTCGCCGTAATCCTGACGGTCATCCACCAGCACATAAGCGGTGCGGAGATCGATTTCGCTGGCGCGCGCCAAAGACAGCCCGTGTTTCTCGCGGTTGATCCCATCCTTGCCCGGATCGAAGGCGATCGTCATTCAAACAGGTCGCCCGGCACGGGTCCGACGGCGGGTTGCGCCGGCGGGGTCAGCCCCAGATGCGCATAGGCCTTGGCGCAGGCCATGCGGCCGCGCGGGGTGCGCATGATGAAGCCCTGTTGCAGCAGATAGGGTTCGATCACGTCCTCGACCGCGTCGCGCGCCTCGGCGATGGCCGCCGCCAGAGTGTCCATCCCCACCGGGCCGCCGCCGTAGTTTTCGATCAGGGCCTTCAGGAACCGCCGGTCCAGACTGTCCAGCCCGGCCTCGTCCACCTCCAGCCGCGCCAGGGCCCGCGCCGCCACCAGCTTCGAGATGGTCTCCGCCCCTTCGGCCGAGGCGAAGTCGCGCACCCGGCGCAGCAGCCGCCCTGCGATCCGGGGCGTGCCCCGCGCGCGAGAGGCGATCTCGCGCGCCCCGCCCTCGTCGATCCCGGCGCCCATCTTGCGCGCCGTGCCGCGCACCACCGCCGTCAGTTCGTCAGGCGTATAGAACTCGAGCCGCAGCGGAATCCCGAACCGGTCCCGCAGCGGCGTGGCCAGGAGGCCCGCCCGGGTCGTGGCCCCCACCAGGGTGAAGGGCGCCAGGTCGATCCGCACCGACCGCGCCGACGGCCCTTCGCCGATGATCAGGTCCAGCACATGGTCCTCCATGGCCGGATACAGGATCTCCTCGACCTGAGGGCTTAAGCGGTGGATTTCGTCGATGAACAGGACGTCGCGCGGCTCCAGATTGGTCAGGATCGCCGCCAGGTCGCCCGCCTTGGCCAGGATCGGTCCGGACGTGGCCCGGAAGCCCACCCCCAGCTCGCGCGCCACGATCTGCGCCAAAGTCGTCTTGCCCAGACCGGGCGGGCCGAACAGCAGCACATGATCCAGGGCCTCGGCCCGGCCGCGCGCGGCGTCGATGAAGACCTTCAGATTGCCCTTGGCCTGAGACTGACCGACGAACTCCGCCAGGGTCTGCGGCCGCAGGGCGCGATCATAGGCTTCGCCCGTTTCGGCCTCGGGGGAGATGATGCGGGTCATGGTCGACCTGGGTGGCGAGCGGCGGCGAAGTGGCGAGTGGCGAGTGGCGAGTGGCGAGAAAGCCGCCCCGCTTTCGGCCCATCATCGGCAAAAGCGGCGTACAGTCCGGTGAGGCCACACGACAGCGCTCGCCACCCGCCACTCGCCACTCGCCACTCCCTTCCAATCACCGCCCCAGCTCCTGCAGGGCCGCGCGGATCACCGCCGACAGTTCGGCCTCTTCGCCCAAACGGATCAACGCCTGATCCACGGCGCGGCGCGCATTGACCTCGGCGACGCCCAGCCCGAGCAGGGCGGACACGGCCTCGCCGGTGATGGACGGAACCGGCGGTGCGATCTCGACGTGCATGCCGGGTGCGGCCGGCGCAAAGCTGACGTCGCCCACTATACTGCTTAGGGGCTTGCCCTTCAGCTCGGTGACGATCCGCAGCGCCAGTTTCGGCCCCACGCCGTTGGCCCGCGCCACCGCCGCCTTGTCTTCGCGCGCCACAGCCGACGCCAGTTCGCCGGGCGGCAACACGTCCAGCACCGCCAGGGCCGCCTTGGGCCCCACGCCCTGAATGGCCAGCAGGGTCGTGAAGGCCCGCCGCTCGTCGCGGGTCAGGAATCCGTACAGGCGCGGGCCCGCGTCCTCGCTCCACTGCGAATGGACATGCAGGGTCGTCTCGTCCCCCGGCGCCGGCAGCCGGCCCAGGGTCCGCGCCCCGCACGACACTACATAGCCCACCCCGCCGCAGTCGATCAGGCAGTCCGCCTCCCCGACCTCGGCCAGCACCCCTCTCAGACGTCCGATCACGACCAATCCTCCCCCGTTGGGGGAGGGGGACCGGGAAGCGGTGGAGGGGGCTTGCCCCAGACACCCTGTTCGCGGCAGGGGGGGGGGGGGGGGGGGGGGGGGGGGGGGGGGGGGGGGGGGGGGGGGGGGGGGGGGGGGGGGGGGGGGGGGGGGG
>NZ_JBXANG010000014.1:0-52958 GCF_058801445.1 Brevundimonas sp. GW822-FHT03E11
CCCCTCCACCGCTTCGCGGTCCCCCTCCCCCAAGGGGGGAGGAACGTCGCGCGCCATGAAGGGCACGACCGTCGCGGCCTCCCCCTCGTTGCGGGCGCAGTCGGCGAAGGTGCCGTTTCTCAGCCGGTCCAGACCGATCCGGTCCACGTCCACGTCGGCGATCGTCAGATGGTTCTCCAGGGCGAACCGTTCGCCCTCGGCCAGTTTGGACCCCAGCTCGTGGATGGTCGCCTGACCGTCCCAGGCCAGGTCGGTGGTCGATTCGCCCCAGCCCGAGGCGGCGAAGACATAGGCCGACAGGGTCCGGGCCGAATGGCTGGCGCTCAGCATGGCCCGCTCGTCCGCCTTGCCGATGACGATGTTGGAGGCTGACAGGTTCAGCAGGATGCGCGCCCCCGCCAGGGCCGCCCGGGTCGAGGGGGGCAGGGGCGCCCAATAGTCCTCGCAGATCTCGACCGCAAAGACGAAGCCCGGCCGGTTCGTCGCCTCGAAGATCAGGCCCGGCGCGAAATCCACCGTCTCGCCGTTCAGCCGGATCACATCCTCGGTCCGCGCCGTCGCCGGGGCGAACCAGCGCTTCTCATAATATTCGCGATAGTTGGGCAGATAGGTCTTGGGGACCACGGCCAGCACCTCGCCCCCGCCCATCACCACGGCGCAGTTGAACAGGGCGTCCCCGTGGCGCAGCGGCGCCCCGACCACGGCGATCAGCTCATGCTCGGCCGTCGCCCCCCCGGTCGCCTGGGCCAGGACCGCGACCTGCCGCTCCACCTCGTCCAGCAGGGCCGCCTGCATATGCAGATCGTCGTTCGCATAGGCCGACAGCGACAGCTCCGGAAACACCATCAGGTCCACACCCTGGTCCGCCGCCTGCCGGATCAGCGCCAGATGCTCCTGAGCGTTCGCGACCGGATCGCCCACATGGCTGACCGGCGTCGCCGCCGCCACCCGCACGAAGCCGTGGGTCTTGGGCGAGAAAAAGGGGTGGCTATCGGTCATCGCATCGTCCGCATCACCCGGCCCGCGCCGGCCGAACCTCTATAGCGGGTAATGAGCCGGGGCGGGAATGGTTTGGGGGCTCCATTCCTCCCCCTTGGGGGAGGGGGACCGCCGCAGGCGGTGGAGGGGGGGCGACGCCGCACCGCTGCCAGACGCTTCACGCCCCCTCCGTCTCGCCGCTTCGTCGATCCACCTGCCCCAGAGGGGAGGATTTCAGACGGCTTCACCGCGCCTCGTCCGGCCTCAGGGTCAGCACCCGCACCCCGTCCGCCGTCACCGCCACCGTATGTTCGAACTGGGCCGACAGCTTGCCGTCGGCCGTCGTCACCGTCCAGCCGTCGTCCTCGGTCCGAACGGTGCGCACGCCCTGGTTCAGCATCGGCTCTATGGTGAAGACCATGCCTTCCTTCAGGGTCAGGCCGGTCCCGGCCCGGCCGAAATGCAGCACCTGTGGCTCTTCATGCATCTCGCGCCCGATGCCGTGGCCGCAATAGTCGCGCACGACCGAATAGCCGGCCGCCTTGGCGTGGCGTTCGATGGCGAAGCCGATGTCGCCCAGCCGGGCGCCGGGCCGCACGGCCCTGATCCCCTTCCACAGGGCCTCATAGGTGGTGCGCACCAGCCTGCGCGCCTGGGGCCCGACCGAGCCGATCAGATAGGTCTTGGACGAATCGGCGATGAAGCCGTCCTTCTCAAGCGTTATGTCCAGATTGACGATGTCCCCGTCCTTCAGCACCTCGTCCGCCGAGGGCACGCCATGGCAGACCACGGCGTTTCGCGAACTGTTCAGCACGAAGCCGTAGCCGTACTGACCCTTGCTGGCCGGCCGCGCCTTCAGCTCATCGACGATGAAGGCCTCGACCCGGTCGTTGATCTCCAGGGTGCTCATCCCCTCCAGGGGCAGGCCGTCCAGATGGGTGAAGACCTGGGCCAGCCGCCGCCCCGCCTCGGCCATCAGGGCGATCTCGGCCGGGGTCTTGGTCATGCCGCCGCGCCCGACAGGTTCGGCGTCTCCACCCCTGCCGCCCGCAGCTCGCGCGCCATCAGTTCCTGAAAGCTCATCCCCGGATGGGTTTCGCACAACATGCCCAGCCTGATCCAGAAGGCGGCCTGGGCGTTGATCGACCGATAGGAGGCCTTGCTGGCCCGCCGCAGCTGTTCGTGCAGCTCATCCTCGATATTGACGATGCCCATGGGGTGGTCCTGATATGATTCGAATACGTTTCGTATATCTACTCCTCGCGGCGCGGCGCAAGCCGGCTGCGGGAGGTCCCCAGGTCCGAAGCGACGTCGCCTCTGCAATATCAATCGGTTGCAGCTGCTGGAGCCAATCGACCCTTCGCCCCGCCACACCGGCGCATAATGGGATTAGCGACGGAGGGGAGATGCAATCGGACACATCGGACACATCGGACACATCGGACACTGTTTTTCGCGCGCCGAGGCCGCGTCGCCGACCTTCCCGCGCCTGCCCTCTCCGACCCCGGTTCGGCTGCGCCGAACGCCGGCCTGCCTCTCCCGCCGACGGAAGAGGGGCGATCCGCCCGACCGGACACATCGGACAGTTCGGACACTGCTTTTCCGACGCCCGCCCCTGCCGCAAGGCGGCGGATCGTCCGACGTCGCGAATGCGGGTGACGCCGGGGCTTGCGGGAGCTAAAGCCCTGTCATGACCGATACGCCGAAAAAGGGCTGGTTCCAGCGCCTGTCGCAAGGGCTCTCCCGCTCCTCCAAACAGATGACCGACCAGGTCGTCTCCGCCTTCGTCAAGGAGCCCCTGTCCGAGGCTTCGCTGGAGCAGCTGGAAGAGCATCTGCTGGAAAGCGACCTTGGCCCAGCCGCCACCGCCCGCATCGTCGAGCGGTTCCGTTCCCTAAAGTTCGGCAAGGACGCCCCCGAACGCGAGGTCAAGGAGGCCCTGGCCGAGGCGGTCGCCGCCGAACTGGCGCCGCGTCAGGCGACCTTCGATCCCCTGTCCGGCCCCAAACCCTATGTGGTCCTGTTCGTCGGGGTGAACGGCTCGGGCAAGACGACGACCCTGGGCAAGATCGCCGCCGATCTGACGGCCAAGGGCGCCAAGGTGATGATCGTCGCCGGCGACACCTTCCGCGCCGCGGCCCGCGAACAGCTGAAGGTCTGGGCAGAACGGGCCGGCGCCCATTTCGAGAGCCGCCGCGACGGGGCCGATGCGGCGGGCCTGGCCTTTGACGCCTATACCCGGGCGCGGGCCGAGGGGTTCGACGTGGTCCTGATCGACACGGCCGGGCGGCTGCAGAACAAGTCGGCCCTGATGGACGAACTGCTGAAGATCGTGCGGGTGCTGAAGAAGGTCGATCCGGACGCCCCGCATGACACCCTTCTGGTGCTGGACGCCACCGTGGGCCGTAACGCCCTGGCCCAGGAACAGATCTTCGGCCGCACCGCCTTCGTCACCGGGGTGGTGATGACCAAGCTGGACGGAACGGCGCGGGGCGGGGTGCTGGTGCCCGTGGCCCAGGCGTCCGACGCCCCCCTGATGCTGATCGGCGTGGGGGAGGGGGTGGAGGATCTGCAACCCTTCGACGCCCGCGCCTTCGCCCGCTCCCTGGTGGGGCTGGAGGACTGAAATGACCGACGCCCCCGCCCCCGCCCCCGAGACGAAGAACCGCCAGTGGATTCGCCAGCTGGTCGATTTCGGGGCGCTCGCCGCCTTCATGATCAGCTATTTCGCCACGCGGGACATGATCTTCGCGACCTGGGTGCTGGTCGGCGCCTCGGCCCTGGCCCTGGGGGTCGGCTATGCGGTCGAGCGGCGCTTCGCGCCCCTGCCGCTGATCACCGGCCTGTTCGCCCTGGTGTTCGGCATGCTGACCCTGTTCACCCACGACGACCTCTATGTGAAGCTGAAGCTGACGGTTCAGAACGGGCTTCTGGCCGTGGTGCTGCTGGGCTCCATCCCGCTGAAGAAATATCCGTTCAAGGCCCTGCTGGGCTCGGCCCTCCGGGTCAATGACGCCGCCTGGCGCACCCTGACCCTGCGCTACGGCCTCTATTTCCTGGCCGTCGCCCTGTTGAACGAGGTGTTCCGCAGCCCTGAGGCCGTCACGGCCGTCTGGCATGCTCTGGGGCGTGAGACGCCCAATCCCAACGACGTCTGGACCAGTTTCCGGGGCGTTCTGTGGATCGCCGCCTCCCTGTTCGGCCTGTCCCAGGTGCCGCTGATCATGAAGAATATGATCAAGGACGAAGAGCCGGGTCCGATCTCGCCGGACACGGGCCTCTGATGGCGGAATGACGGGAGCTTACAGACAAAATGTCGTGCAACCGACATACTTCTCGCGTCAAATCGTAAAGCGGGGCTGATACGCATGCGGACGAAAGCGGTCCGGGGGAAGCTCGAAATGGTCAAGTCTGGCAAAGCCGTTCGGAAGGTCGGACCGCTGGGAACCTCGCCCAGCCATCTGATGCACCGGGCCTTGCAGTTGGCGCTGGACATCTATTCCGAGGAAATGGGCCCCGACGGCCTGACCCAGCGCCAGTTCGCCGTGCTTGAGGCCGCCTCGCTGAAGGCCGGCCTGACCCAGACCGAACTGGTGCGGATGACCGGCATCGACCGCTCCACCCTGGCGGATCTGGTCACGCGGATGACCGCCAAGGGCCTGCTGGAGCGCGAACGCTCGACCCTGGACGCCCGCGCCAAGGCGGTTCGCCTGTCGCCGGAGGGCGCCGCCCGACTGGAGGCCGCCCGTCCCCTGGTCGAGACCGCCGACAAACGGATCATGGCCCTGCTGCCCAAGGGCCAGCGCGACGCCTTCCTGACCCAGTTGGCCGAACTGGCCGCCGCCGCCGACGCCGCCCCCGACGCCGCCAAGGCTGAGGCCAAGGCCGCCAAGAAGGCCGCGAAACTGGCCGAGAAGGAAGCGAAGAAGGCCGAAAAGGCCGCCAAGAAGGCGGTCCGCCCGGCCAAGCCCGGCAAGGCCAAGAAGCCCAGGCTGAAGGTGGTCGAGGTCGCCTGATCGGCGGCCGCTCGTCATTCCTCTCGTCATCCGTCCGACCGACGCCCGGTCCTCGGGTCAGGCCGAGGGTGACGGGGGTGGGAGGTGGTCTTGGCGTCAGTGGGGCGGAGGGAGGTGGAGGCCGCCTCTGTCTCCTCCCCCTCTGGGGGAGGTGGCGCGGCGCGTCTTCCGCGCCGTGACGGAGGGGGCGTGTCCGCAGGGCCGGCGCCTCTGCGAGGTCAAGACCCCCTCCACCGCTTCGCGGTCCCCCTCCCCACGGCGTGGGGAGGAGACAGTCGCACCCCTCAGCGCTTCCTCAGCCGTTTGGCGTTGGCGACGGCGGTCTTGTGGATGGGGGTCAGGGCGGCGGTCTGGGCCTGGGTCAGTTCGGCGCTCAGGGTCAGGGTCTGGCCGGCGGCGCGGCTCCACCAGCCCAGGGCGTAGCGGAACTGGGCCTGGGCGGCCGCGGCGGGGGTCAGGGCGCAGGCGATCTCGGTCGCGGCCTGCATCGCCCGCGCCCCCTCGTCCAGGGCCGCCTGGCCCAGGCGTTCGCCGACGGCGCCCGCGCGAACCGACAGGGCGGCGGCGGCGGCGGCCAGGGCCTCGGTCTTCTCGGTCGTCATCAGCGACAGCTCGGCCAGATCCTGTCCGGCCGGATCGGTCAGCCCCTGAACCATTCGCCCGGTGCGGGCGGCGATCACCTGGGCCGAGGCGTTCAGCAGTTCGGCGCCCAGCACCGCCGGCGCGACGGCGGCGGGGACGCGGGCCCTGCGGCTCAGAACCCGGCTCCCGACACGGCTTGGGGCCGCGTCTCGGCGGCGAAGGCCGCGACGTCGGACAGCAGGGCGGGGACCGCCAGATCGATGATGCGGCGGCCCTTTTCGGGGCTGGCCTGGGCCGGGTCGGAGCCGATGCGGCCGTCGGGGAAGCGGGCGCGGTAATCCAGGGCGTCGCGGATCGGGCCGCTGGGCGCGATCTGAGGGCTGTAGTCGGCCGTCTTGATCCGATCGGGATAGGCGGCCTGGGTCACGGCGATCTCGGACGGGGTGGCGTGCATGCCGTGGCCGGTCGGGAAGATCTGGTTGCACAGGGCCGGGACGCCCGGCAGGTCCCACCAGTTCTTCAGCTTCAGAACAAACGGGGGTTCGTCCTCGACGAAGCTCCATTCGGCGTAGATTTCCGAGAAGGTCGCCTCGATGGTGGCGACGTTCCCGCCGTGGCCGTTCAGGAAATAGATCCGCTCGAACCCGTGCCGGCTCAGCGACGAGACCCAGTCGGTGATGGCGGCCATGAAGGTGGAAGGCCGCAGGGAGATGGTCCCGGCGAAGGCCAGGTGATGCTGGGCCATGCCGATGTTGAAGGTCGGAGCCACCGTCAGGGCGGCGTCGGCGCGCTCGGCCTCATGGGCGATGATCTCGGGACACAGCCAGTCGGTGCCGAGCAGACCCGTCGGGCCGTGTTGCTCATTGGAGCCGATGGGAACCACGATCGTCTTGGACAGGGGCTGGTCAGAGGCGATGCGGGCGTCGATCTCGGGCCAGGACGACAGGTGGATCAGCATGGGCGAACTCCTTTACGCGACCGTCTCACCTAGCTTGATCCAGCGTCGGCGCATAGGCCGTGACGAAGATCCTCGCGGCTTCTCGGGCGCGATGGGCGCGGCGCTCATCGTCGATCTGGGGCACGTTCAGCATAGACCGCAGATGGGCGTGACCCAGGACCAGGCCGGTGAACATCTCGGCCGCCTCGTCGGGGTTAGGCGTGTTCAGCCGACCGGCGCGGGTCTGTTCGGCCAGCCAGGCCGACAGCAGGCTCAGGCTGCGGCGCGGCCCGGCCTCATAGACCGTCTGGGCCAGTTCTGGCGCATCGGCCGACAGCAGCACCACGCCGCGCATCGAACTGACCTTGTCCGGGTGGCAGACCAGGGTCAGCAGGCCTTGGGCGAAGGCTTCGAGCACGACCAGGGGCGATCCGCTGGATCGCAGCGGGGCCACGATCGCCTCGGCCTTCTGGTTCGCCATGGCCCGGGCGATCTCCAGCTTGGAGGCGAAGCGGTTGTAGACCGTCTGTTTCGACACCCCGGCGAGACGGGCGATCTCCTCCATCGAAGCCGACAGGCCCTTCTCGGCGAACAGGGCGGCGGCCGCCTCCAGTATGGCCTCGCTCTTCTTCTCGTCGACCTGGCCCCGGCGGCGCGCCATCAGTGGGCGTCCGACGGGGGCGCGCCCGGCTGGGCCTTGACCGGCTGGGCCAGCAGGGTGACGAAGGCGGCGCCGGCGCACATGATGCCCAGCAAGGCGAAGGCGTCGCCGAAGGCCATGGTGGTGGCCTGTTTCTGCAGGATGCCATAGACGGCCTTCATCGCCGAGGCGGCCGGGTCGATGGTGCCGGCGAAGCGCTGGGCCATGCCGGCCATCATGTTGCGCATGGCCTGGTCGCCCTGGGTGATGCCGCTGGTCAGTTCGCCCATGTGGATGGCGGTATTTGTGGTCAGGCCGGTGTTCAGGATCGCCAGGCCGAAGGCGCCGCCGACATTGCGCGACAGGTTGACCAGGCCCGAGGCGTTCTTGACCATGTGCGGCGGCAGGGTGGCCATGGTCACCTGCTGCGAGGCGATCATGGCCAGCATGACGCCGACCCCGCGGAAGGCCTGGACCGAGGCGAATTCCCAAAAGCCCCAGTCGTCGGTGACGATCCGCGCCTCCCACATGCCCCAGGCGCACAGCATGAAGCCGCCGAACATCAGGATCCGCGCGTCCATCCGGCGCACCAGGCGCCCGGCGAAGGGGGCGGTGGCGAACATCGCAAGACCCGAGACGACCATGGTCGTGCCCACTTCCGACGACGAATACTCCCGCACCCGCCCCAGGAAGAGGGGCAACAGGAAGGTGCCGCCGAACAGGGCGAAGCCGACCGTGAAGGTCATGACGAAGCCGACCAGGAAGTTGCGGTTGCCGAAGGCGCGCAGCTCGACGATCGGCTGGCGATAGGTCAGGGAGCGCCAGACGAAGATCGGCCCGGCCACGGCGGCGACGACCGTCAGCATCAGGATATGGGTGTCGTCGAACCAGTCGTTCTTGGCCCCCTCCTCGAGCACATATTGCATCGACATCAGGAAGGCGGCCATCAGGCCCAGGCCCCACCAGTCGAACCCCTTGGCCAGGGACGGGTCGCCCTTGTCGAAGTTCCCGTACCGTCCGACCAGGAAGAGGACCAGCAGGCCCGGCCCCACATTGATGAAGAACAGCCAGCGCCAGCTGAGCCACTCGGTCAGGTGGCCGCCGAGCGTCGGGCCGACGGTGGGGGCCAGGGTGACGATCAGGCCCATGACCACGCTGGCCGTGACCCGCTTGTCCGGCGGAAAGGCGGTGAAGGCCACGGCGAAAACGGTCGGGATCATGGCCCCGCCGACGAAGCCCTGGATGGCCCGGAACAGGATCATCATGTCGATGGACGTCGACAGGCCGGTGGCCACGCTCATCAGGACGAAGCCGGCGCAGGAGGCGAGGAACAGCCGCTGGGTGCCCCACAGCCGCGACAGGAAGCCGGACAGGGGGATCATGACGACCTCGGGGATCAGATAGGCGGTCTGGATCCAGCTGATCTCGTCGGCCGAGGCGCCGACGCCCGCCTGGATCTGGGGCAGGGAGGCGGCGACGATCTGGATGTCGAGGATGGCCATGAACTGGCCCACCACCATGCCGGCGAAGCCCAGCAGCAGCATGGTCCAGTTGATCTCGGGATGGCCGGCGACGGGGGCCCTGGCGTCGGACGGGGCCCCGCCGGCGGCGGCGGGGGCGGCGGCGGTCACGGGCGGGGGGCCGTCAGAGAGGCCTCGGCGAAGCTCGCGCCGCCCTGGCTCTTCAGATCCACCTTGACGTCCACCGACAGACCGGGGCGCAGGGCCAGGTTCCGGTCGGCGCCGCTGACGACGATCCGAACAGGTACGCGCTGGGTGATCTTGGTGAAGTTGCCGGTGGCGTTCTCGACCGGGATCAGGGCGAATTCGGAACCGGTGGCGGGGGCGAAGCTGTCGATCCGGCCTTCGATCTTGCGGCCGGGGAAGGCGTCGGCGGAAATCTCGACGGTTTGGCCCAGCCGCATCCGGTCCAGCTGGGTCTCCTTGAAGTTGGCGACGATATAGGTCCGGGTCAGGGGCACGATCGACAGCAGCTGGGTTCCGGCGTTGACGAACTGGCCGGGGCGGACGCTGCGGGCCCCGACGACGCCGGCGATGGGGGCGCGGATCACCGTGCGGTCCAGGGCGATGCGGGCCTTTTCGACCTGGGCGCGGGCCTGTTCGACGGCGGCGACGCTCTGTTCGCGGGTTGAGCCCAGCACCCCGGCGGTGCGCTGTTCGGCGACCAGGGCGGCCTGGGCCTGGGCCACGGCGGCGTCAGCGGTGACGGCGGTGGCGCGTTCGGTCTGGATCCGCTGCTGCGAGACCCAGCCCTGCTGGGCCAGCTTGCCGTAGCGGTCGACCTCGGCGCGGGCCAGGCCGGCCTGGGCGCGGGCCTGGGCCACGGCGGCGGCGCGGGCGGCGACGGTCGCCTTCTCCTGCTCGGCCTGGGCGTCGACATTGCCGACGGCGGCGATGGCCGCCTGAAGGTTGGCTTCGGCGCGGATCAGTTCGGCGCGCTGGTCGCTGTCGTCCAGCTTGACCAGGACCTGACCGGCCTCGACCCGCTGGTTGTCGCCGACCAGGACCTCGGTCACCCGGCCGGCCAGCTGGGGGCTGACCAGGGTGGTGTCGGCCTGGACGAAGGCGTTGTCGGTGCTCTCCCACCTCTGGCCGTTCAGCCACCAGACGATCCCGCCCGCGATCAGGGCGAGACCGACGAGGATCGCGGCGAACAGCGGCAGGCGTTTCTTCAGTTCAGGGGACATGGGGACATCCGGGGGAGGGTGCGGCGTTTTGAAGCGGCGCTAAAATGGACGTCGCCGTCCAAAAATCAATCTCCAATCGCCAGAAGCCCGATCACGCCTGGTTTTCGTGTATGTCCTCGCCTCATGACCGACCGCGCCCGAGCTTCGAATCCCCTGCCGTCCGAAGTCGATGTGGCGGTCGTCGGGGCAGGGGCGGCGGGGATCGCCGCCGCGCGGCGGCTGGTGCGGCCCGGCCTGTCGGTTCTGGTGCTGGAGGCGCGCGACCGGATCGGCGGGCGCGCCTGGACGGCCCAGGTCGAAGGCGAGGGCCTGGACATGGGCTGCGGCTGGCTGCACTCGGCC
Source organism: Brevundimonas sp. GW822-FHT03E11 (assembly GCF_058801445.1). Classification (NCBI taxonomy): domain Bacteria; kingdom Pseudomonadati; phylum Pseudomonadota; class Alphaproteobacteria; order Caulobacterales; family Caulobacteraceae; genus Brevundimonas; species Brevundimonas sp. GW822-FHT03E11. The sequence goes on from NZ_JBXANG010000014.1 coordinate 10,203, forward strand.
GACGACAATGTCCTGGCCCGGCGGGTGGAGGCCGAGGGCCTGACCCTGGACCGGACCCCGCCGCCGTGGCGGACCCAGGCCTTCGATCACGAGATTACGCGCGCCGACCTGGCCGAGTTCGGCGAGGCCTTCGCGGCCTTCGATCAGCGCGTAAGCGAAGCGGCGGCGCGGGGTGAAGACCGGCCCGCCTCCGACTTCTTCGACCCCGACTGCCGTTGGAACGCCCGGATGGACGCCATCTCGGGCGCCCTGAACGGGGCGCGGTTCGCCGAGGTGTCCAGCCTGGACTACGACGCCTATGGCGACACCGGGGTGAACTGGCGAGTGCGCGAGGGCTATGGCCGGCTGGTCGCCCGGCTGGGCGAGGCGGTGTCGGACGCCGTGGTGCGCGACTGCGCCGTGCGGCGCATCGACCGCTCCGGCCCCCTTTTGCGGCTGGAGACCAGCCGGGGCGAGCTGACGGCGCGGGCCGTGATCCTGACGGTCCCCAACAGCCTGATCGCCAGCGAGGCTGTGCGGATCGATCCGCCGGTTCCCGCCTGGCTGGAGGCGACGGCGGGCGTGCCCCTGGGCCTGGCGTCCAAGGTGCATATGACGGTGCGGGGTGCGGGCGACTTCCAGCCCGACACCCAGCTGTGGACGCGGACCGACACGGCCGAGACCGGCGGCTATCATCTGCGACCGTTCGGACGGCCGATGATAGAAGCCTATTTCGGCGCCGACCTGGCCTGGGGGCTGGAGGCGCAGGGGCCCGCCGCCCTGGTCGACTTCGCCGTGTCCGAACTGGTCGCGGCCCTGGGGTCCAACATGAGGCGGCGGCTGGAGGCTGCGGCGGTGTCGAACTGGGGCGTCGATCCTTGGTCGCGCGGCGCCTATTCCCATGCCCTGCCGGGCCATGCGGGGGACCGGGCGAAGCTGCGGATCGCGGTCGAGGACCGGATCTTCCTGGCGGGCGAGGCGACGGCGCCGGTCTATTACGGCACGGCCCACGGCGCCTGGATGGAGGGTGAGCGGGCGGCGGACGCCGCCCTGACGATCCTGGGTCTTGACCCGCGCCGCGACGACGGCGACAGCGAGGCATGAAGCCGACCAAGGCCCGAAAACCCGCCGCCAAGGCCAAGACGCCCGGTCCCAAACGCCCGGCGGTTATGACCGGCGCCTCGGTTCCCGTGCTGCGCTGGCCGCCTGACGAGGACCGGGTCGAGACCATTTTCGAGCGGCTGTCCGGCGTCATGCCCGAGCCGAAGACCGAGCTGAACTTCTCCAACCCCTTCACCCTGGTCGTCGCCGTCGCCCTGTCGGCCCAGACCACGGACGTCGCGGTCAACAAGGCCACCGACCGGCTGTTCCAGGTCGCGGACACGCCGGAAAAGATGCTGGCTCTCGGGGAGGAGGGACTGGTTCCCTACATCGCCTCCATCGGCCTCTATCGCGGCAAGGCGCGGAACGTCATCGCCCTAAGCCGGATCGTGCTGGAGAAACATGGCGGCGAGGTTCCGCTGAACCGAACCGATCTCCAGGCCCTGCCGGGCGTGGGGCGAAAGACCGCCTCGGTGGTGCTGAACGAACTGGGGATCGAGGCCGCCATCGCCGTGGACACCCATGTCTTCCGCGTCTCGCACCGGCTGGGGCTGGCCAACGCCAATACGCCGGACAAGGTGGAGGCCCAGCTGTTCCAGGTCGTGCCGGAGCCGTGGCTGCCCAAGGCCCACCACTGGCTGATCCTGCACGGCCGCTACACCTGCACGGCGCGCAAGCCCAAATGCCTGGCCTGCGTCATCGCCGACCTGTGTCCGTCGCGGGCGGGGCTGGCGGCTCTGGGCGAGGCGGCGCCCTGAGGGGCTTCAGGCGGCGTTCGCCGCCTCTGCGGCTTCCATATCCGCATTCATCGTCTGCAGGATGGCGCGCAGTTCGGCGATCTGGGCGCCGGACAAGGGGAGGCGCTCCACCACCTGGCAACGCACGCCCAGCACCTTCTCACGCAGGGACCAGCCCGCTTCGGTGGGCTCGACCCAGACCCGACGCTCGTCCTCGGCGTCGCGTCGCCGGGTCAGAAGGCCGGACGCCTCCATCCGCTTGACCTGAGGCGTCAGGGCGCCTGTCTCCATGTGCGTGCGCCGACCAATCTCGCCCATGGTCAGGGGACGCCCGCTCTCCCACAGGGCCAGCAGGATCAGATATTGGGGGTGGGTCAGACCCAGGGGGTCGAGCAGACGTCGATAGATGCGCGTCACCAGACTGGCTCCGGTCTGAAGCGCCAGGCACAGCTGGGCGTCGATCTCCAGATCGCGGAACCCGTCGGAACCAATCTGCGCCTTCGCCATTTCGCCCTCCTCGAGCCGCCAGGGGGCGCGAGTTTGCACCCAAACACAGGTTGTTAAGCACAAAACCTGAAAAAATCAAAAATATCAAACGTGATATAATCAATCATTAGGCAATCTCGCCGATAACCCTCCGACGAAGACACAGGAGTGTGGAATGTTCGGCACAGCGCAGAAGCGTCGCCAGCAACAAGAGCTTCAGGAACTGACCGGCATGGTCGCGGCGCTGAAGCGGTCGCAGGCGGTCATCGAATTCGCCCTGGACGGGACGATCCTGGAGGCGAACGAGAACTTCTTATCCGTGATGGGCTACCGCCTGGATGAGGTGCAGGGCGCCCACCACCGCATCTTCGTCGATCCGCAAGACGCCAATACGCCCGCCTATGCCGACCTGTGGCGCCGGCTGAATGCGGGCGAATTCATCGCCGACAAGTTCGTCCGCTACGCCAAGAACGGCGCGCGCGTGGTCATCGAGGCCAGCTACAATCCGATCTTCGACATCGACGGAAAGCCGTGCAAGGTGGTCAAGTTCGCCACCGACATCACCGCCGTCGAGGCCGAGCGCGAGCGGCGTCTGGAGGCGGACCGTCTCGCCGCCCAGGTTCAGGCCTCGGTGGTCCAATCGACCGGGCGCGCCCTGTCCGCCCTGGCGGCCGGCGATCTGTCCTACAGGATCACCGACGCCTTCCCCGGCGACTATGCGGTTCTGCGCGAAGACTTCAATCGAGCGATCGCCGCCCTGGATCAGGCGGTGGCGGTCATTCGCGTCAATGCGGCCTCCATGCAGTCCGGCGCCAATGAGATCAGCAGCGCCGCCGAAGACCTGTCGCGCCGCACCGAGCGTCAGGCCGCCGGACTGGAAGAGACCGCCGCCGCCCTGGACCAGATCACCGCCACCGTGCGCCGGACAGCCGAGAACGCCCAGTCCGCCGATGCGGTCGTGGGCCAGACCCGCACCCAGGCCGAGACCGGCGGCGCGGTGGTTCAGCGCGCCGTCTCCGCCATGGAGCAGATCGAGTCCTCCTCCACCCAGATCGGCCAGATCATCGGGGTGATCGACGAAATCGCCTTCCAGACCAACCTCCTGGCCCTGAACGCCGGGGTTGAGGCCGCTCGAGCGGGCGAGGCCGGTCGCGGCTTTGCGGTCGTGGCCTCCGAGGTCCGCGCCCTGGCCCAGCGGTCCGCCGACTCGGCCCGCGAGATCAAGGCCTTGATCTCCACCTCCAGCGCTCAGGTCGAGTCCGGCGTCAAACTGGTGCGGGAATCGGGCGCGGCGCTTTCGGGCATCGCCACGCGCATCCACGACGTCACGCACCTGATGGCCGAAATCCGCGCCTCGACCCAGGAACAGGCCGTTGCCCTGGCCGAGGTCAACAACGCCGTCAACGACATGGACCAGGTCACTCAGCAAAATGCTGCGATGGTCGAGGAATCGACGGCCGCCAGCCTGAGCCTCAATCGCGAGGCGACCGACCTGGCCGAACTGGTCGGCCGGTTCCGACTGTCCGAGGGGCAAGGCGAGGCGGCTCCCGCGCCGATCCGCCAAGCCCAGGCCCGGATCGAAGCCTTCGCCGCCGAGACCCTGCGCCCTCGCCCGCGTCTGGTCGCTGCGGCAGGCGAGTGGCAAGCCTTCTAAAGGCGGTTTCGAACCGCTTCGGCGAATCCGGCGCCGTTCGCCGAGTCATGGTCCAGATAGAAGTCGGGCTCGATCAGCTCGGCCTCCATCAGCACCCAGGCGCCGGCGTCGTCGCGCGCCAGGTCGATGCGGGCGTAGAGCAGGGGCTCCTCGACCGCCGCCAGCACCTGTTCGGCCAGGGCGAATGCAGCCGCGTCGGGCGTCACGGTCGTGTAGAGGCCGCCGAACTGGATCTGGATGCGGAAGTCGCCGGGGACCGGCCGCTTGTTGACTGCATGGCTGAACCGGCCGCCGAAGAAGAGCAGGGAGGTCTCTCCCTCGGTCTCGATCGACTTCAGATAGGGCTGGATCATGGCCGGACCTTCCGGCGCCTCGGTCAGGGGCTGTCCCGGCGTCAGGCGCAGGGTGCGGAAGGCGCCAGCGGACACCGTCGGCTTTATGATGAGGGTCGGGGCGCCGGTTTCGGCGAAGGCGGCGTCCACCTGGTCCTGGGTGATCGCCTCGCTCCAGCGGGTCGGGGGAATGGGCACGCCCTTGTCCGCCAACCGGGCCAGATAGGTCTTGTCCGAATTCCAACCCAGGACCGAGGCCGCATTGGCGATCGGCAGGCCGGCCGTCGCCCAGGTCGCGCAGGCCTTCAGCCAGCGGGCGTGGTCGCGGTGATAGCCCCAGGCGATGACCGGCAGGATCAGGTCATGGCCCTCCAGCCCCGAGGCGTCCTCGACATGGTCGGTCCAGGGCGTGGGCGTGATCTCTGCGCCGGTCGTCTCCAGCGTGGCCTTCAGACGCGCCAACACCTCGGGCCAGCGGCCGATGTAGGATTTGTCGGCGGGGTCGGGGGTCAGGACGGCGATCCGGGTCATGCGCCCTGCCTATCGCAACCGGCCGATACATATAAGGGCTTCCTTATAGGTTTTCGGGTGACGTGCCGGTCTTCAACCGCTAAGGCGCGCCCATGACCCAGAACACCGCCCAATATGACGTCTGCGCCGTCGGCAACGCCATCGTCGACGTGCTCAGCCCCTGCGACGCCGCCTTTCTGACGGCCCAGGACCTGGCCCCCAACTCCATGCAGCTGGTCGACGCCGAACGCAGCGCCGCCCTGTATGACGCCATGGCGCCCGGCGTCGAGGCTTCGGGCGGATCGGCCGGCAACACGGTCGCCGGCGTCGGCTCCTTCGGCGGCCGCGCGGCCTATATAGGCAAGGTGGCCGACGACGTCCTGGGTCAGGTCTTCACCCACGACATCCGCGCCGCCGGCGTCCATTTCGACACCCCGGTCCTGACCGGCGGGGCCGACCAGGGTTTCGGCACCGGCCGCTGCCTGATCAACGTCCTGCCCGACGGGGCGCGCACCATGGCGACCTTCCTGGGCGCCGCCAATCAGCTGTTCGCCGACGACATCGACGAGGCCCTGATCGGCGCCAGCCGGATCGTCTATCTGGAAGGCTATCTGTTCGACCCGGCCCCGGCGCGCGCCGCCTTCGAACGCGCCGCCGCCGCCGCGCACAAGGCCGGCCGCAAGGTGGCCATCACCCTGTCGGACACCTTCGTCGTCGCCCGCTGGCGCGCCGAACTGCTGAGCTTCATCGAACAGTCGGCCGACATCGTCCTGGCCAATGAGGCCGAACTGGGCGCCCTGTTCGAAACCGATGATTTCGACGCCGCTGCGGCGAAACTGGCCGCCATTGTCGAGATCGCCGCCGTGACGCGCGGGGAGCAGGGCTCGGTGGTGATCAAGGGTGCTGAGCGCGTCGCGGTCGCCGCCTATCCGGTCGCCAAGGTGATCGACACCACGGGCGCCGGCGACCAGTACGCCGCCGGCTTTCTCTTGGGTCTGGCGCGCGGTCTGTCGCTGGAGGAGGCCGGGAAACTGGGCTCCCTGGCCGCGTCCGAAGTCATCGCCCACTGGGGCCCGCGCCCGATGGTGAAACTGGCCGACCTGGCCGGGGAGCATGGGCTGAGGGTGTAATCCGGACCTTCCCCCGCTCGCGGGGGAAGTGTCAGCTCGTCGAGCAGAGCGAGACGGCTGACGATGGGGGAAGTCTTCTTGCTTTAAGCAAGACTTCCCTCTCCGACCCTGGTCCGCTGCGCGGACGCCGGGCCACCTCTCCCGCAAGCGGGAGAGGGTCGTTTTGTGTCAGCTCTTCCACCTCAGGGTCGTGGACTGGATCGGGTTGGCGAAAGGCCGCCCTTCGGCGCGGCTCCTGGCCCATTCGCGCTTGAGCTGCTGGTACCATTTGGCCTGTTTGTCGGCGTCGTCGATCCAGATCAGGGCGGGGTCGTAGCGCAGCCCCTCGTTCTGCAGGTTCACCATGCCGCCGTCCTGTTTCAGGAAGGCGACCACCCCCAGGCGCAGGAAGGGTTTGGCGATGTCGAAGACCCAGTGGTCGGACCAGAAGATCTGGGTGATGCGGGTCTTGGTGTCGCTGATCGGGGTCAGGCAGGTCAGGGCCAGGACCTGTTTTTCGCCGACCTGGATATGTTCCCAGCGATAGCCGGGCAGGCGGAAGGTGATCTCGGTCGCCGGGGCGCCGCCCAGGATCTTGTAGAGGCGGCTGTTCGACGAGGGGGCGTGGCGCACCATGGCCCAGCCGAAATCGACGGGTGCGAAGGCCTTGGCCTTTTCGTGCATCGAATGTTCGGACCGCCACCACCATTGCTGGTGGACATAGGGGCCGTGGGCCGGGTCCATCAGGCCGACGACGGCGTGGTCGATATGGCTGTCGAACTCCATCCCTTCGACCAGTTTCGGGCCGGATCCGACGACGCCGGGGAAGACGGGGGGCTCATGGTCCGGTTCTGACGGATTGCGGGCGTCCGAGGCCATCCAGACGAAGACCATGCCTTGGCTCTCGCGCACCGGATAGGACCGCACCTTGATGCGGTTCGCCTCGAACGCCTGATCCTCGACCAGGGACGGAATGGCGGCGCAGACCCCGTCGGGCCGGAAGCGCCAGCCGTGATAGGGGCATTCGATCGTCTCGCCCTCGCCGGGCTTCTCCACCAGCTTCCCGGCCGACAGGGGGGCGGCGCGGTGGGGGCAGATGTCGCGCATCCCATAGACGGCCCCCGCGCGGGTGCGGCCGATCAGGACGGGTTCGCCCATGATCTCATAGCGTTTCAGCCCGGCCGGGGCGACGTCGCGCGACAGGGCGACGAAATACCAGGCGTCGGCGACGAATCCCTTGCCGAACGGCTGGGCGCCGCTCTTGGACGGGGCGGTTTCGGCTTGAGGGGGCTGGACGGGAGCGGCGTCTGCGGGCTTCATGCGCGCCTCATAACAGAGGGACGCGGGGTCTGTCCTCACGAAGTCCTCAGAGAACTTTACAATGCAAAGTGAAGACGTCATAAGGATGGCTTCACAGGGGAGTTTCGCCATGTTTCGCGCCTTGAGTTTCGCTGCGGCCCTTTTCGCCGCCACCACGGTTCAGGCCCAGGCCGAAGCCCAGAACAGCCACGGGACCCATTCCGAGCACGGCTCGGCGCACGGCCACCACCATGCGGACTTCGCCTCCGACCGCATCCACGTCCGCATCGACGGCGACATGGACGGGCGCGACATCATCCTGATCCCCGGCCTCAGCTCTTCGCCGGAAATCTGGCAGGGGACGGTGGATCATCTGACGGCCCAGGACGGGGTCGGCTGGCGCGTTCACCGCATCCATGTCCAGGGCTTCGCCGGCGCCCCGGCCGAAGGCAACGCCCAGACCGGGGACGCCCCGACCCCCGTCGCCTCACCGGTCGCCGACGAAATCGCCCGCTATATCCGCGAGAACAATCTGCCCAAGCCCGCCGTCGTCGGCCATTCGATGGGCGGAACCATCGGCCTGATGCTGGCCGCGCGCCATCCCGACAGCGTCGGCCGTCTTATGGTGGTGGACATGATCCCCTTCATGGGCGCCATGTTCGGCCCGCCCGGAACCACGGCCGACAGCGTCAAACCGGTCGCGGACCAGATCTGGGCCGCCCAGGCCAACAGCCCGCGCGAGGCCTATGTCACCCAGGCGACCGCCTCCATCAACGGCATGATCAATACCGAAAGCCGCCGCGAAGAGGCGCTGGAAGACATGCGGACCAGCGATCAGAAGGTCTCGGCCGCCGCCTTCCGCGAACTGGTGGCGACCGATCTGCGGCCCGAACTGGCGAAGATCACCGCCCCGACCGAGGTGCTGTACGTCAAGTTCAACGACCCGCGCATGACGCCCCAGATCACCGACGCCGTCTACCAGATGTCCTACGCCGGCCTGCCGGGCGTGACCCTGAAGCGGATCGACGACAGCGCCCACTTCATCATGTTCGACCAGCCCCAGGCCTTCTACGGCGAACTGGACGCCTTCCTGGCGCGATGAGCCATCCGGCGGCGGACCGAGTGGTCGGTCTCTATCAGGATGGGGCCGAGGGCTGGATCGCCGACCGCGGCCCGTCCCTCTATGCGGGACCGAACGGTCCGAACGAGCCCGAATGGCTGGACCGGTTCGTCGCCGGCCTGCCGCCCGGCGCCTCCATTCTCGACGTCGGATGCGGCTCGGGCTGGCCGATGGGCGCGGCCCTGCTGGAGCGGGGGTTCAGGGTCGTGGGGCGGGATTCCTCGCCGGCTCTGATCGCCCATGCGCGCGAGACCCTGCCGGCCGGCGTCTGGGAGACCGCCGACATGCGGAATCCGCCGCCTGTCGGGATGTTCGACGGCGTCCTGGCCTGGCACAGCCTGTTTCACCTGACGCCCGAGGCTCAGATGCGCGTCCTGCCCGGCCTGGCGGACCAGGTTGGGCCTGGCGGGCGGCTGATGTTCACCAGCGGTCCCGCCCATGGCGAGACCATCGGCGAATGGCGCGGCGAACCCCTGTATCACGGCAGTCTGGACCCCGCCGCCTATCGCGCCCTGCTGGCGGAGGCCGGTCTCTCAATGGAAGCCGACGGGGCCGAGACCGGCGTCTGGCTGGCCCGCCGCGCCATTCTTTCGGCGAAATAGCCGCTCACGCTGGCGTGAAGTGAGCGGGGCCGTTTCGGCGGCGGTTCATACGCGGTACACGTCGGTATGAGCTAATCCGCCTCAGCGCGGCATCTGAAGGAAAGTCATGGCGGGTCCAGGGTTCGGGGGCGGACAACAGGGCGGCGACAGGCCGGCCCGAACGCCGTTGCAGAAGGCGCTCTACTGGGGCGCGGTGCTGGCCGTCTGGGGGCTGATCTTCCTGGTGGTCTTCTTCGCGGTGTTTGCGCGCGGCCTGCCCGACACCTCGACCCTGTACAATGTCGATCGCCAGCCCTCGATTACCTATCTGGACCGCAACGGCGCTCTGATCGCGACGCGCGGCACCCAGATGGCGCCGCCTGCGGATCTGGACGCCCTGCCCGACTATGTGCCGGCCGCCTTCATCGCCATCGAGGACCGGCGCTTCTATCACCACCCCGGCTTCGACCCCATCGGCATGATGCGGGCCATGGCCACCAATATGCGCGCCGGCCGGGTGGTCCAGGGCGGCTCCACCCTGACCCAGCAGCTGGCCAAGAACCTGTTCCTGACGCCGGACCAGAACCTGCGCCGCAAGGTGCAGGAACTGATGCTGGCGGTCTGGCTGGAGATGAAATTCTCCAAGAAGGAGATCCTGGCCCTCTATCTGAACCGGGTCTATTTCGGCGCCGGCGCCTATGGGATCGAGGCGGCGTCGCAACGCTATTTCGACAAGTCGGCCAAGGATCTGACGGTCGGCGAGGCCGCGCTTCTGGCCGGCCTGCTGAAGGCGCCCTCGCGCTATTCGCCGGTGTCAGAGAGCGAGCGGGCCGCCAACCGCGCCACCGTCGTGCTGAACGAGATGGAGGAGGCCGGGGTCATCACCGCCGCCCAGCGCGAACAGGCCGTGACCCAGCCCATCATCGTGTCGCGCACCCTGGCCACCCAGCACGCCCAGTATTTCATCGACTGGCTGGACCAGTCGATCCGGGGTCTGGTCGGCGAACCGACCGAGGATCTGGTGGTCGAAACCACCCTGGACCTGACCCTGCAGACGGCGGCCGAACGCTCTGTGCGCCGCATTCTGGACCGCGACGAGGGCAAGGGGGTGCAGCAGGCGGCCCTGGTGGCCCTGGACGGCGACGGCCGGGTGCGGGCCATGATCGGCGGCGGCTCCTATGCCGACAGCCAGTTCAACCGCGCCGTCGAGGCGCGTCGTCAGGCGGGGTCGGCCTTCAAGCCCTTCGTCTATCTGGCGGCGGTCGAGGCCGGCTATACGCCCCAGACTCCGGTGGTCGATCAGCCGGTCACCATCGGCAACTGGTCGCCGAAGAACTATTCCAACACCTTCGCCGGCCCCATGCCCCTGTCCCAGGCGGTGGCCCAATCGATCAATACGGTGGCGGCCTCCGTCGCCGACCAGATCGGCCGCGACAGCGTCGCCCGGGCCGCGCGGCGCCTGGGCATCGAAAGCCGGATCGGTCTGGAGCCGGCCATGGCTCTGGGCGCCGTCGAGGTCTCGCCGCTGGAGATGGCCACCGCCTATGACGCCTTCGCCAACGGCGGCCGCCGGGTCGAGGCCTATGGCATCAGCCGCATCCGCACGCCCCAGGGCCGCGTCATCTATCAGCGCGCAAGCGGCCAGAGCGGTCAGGCCATCAACAATCCGCCCCTCTATTACATGAACCAGATGCTGCGCGGGGTCATGACCTCGGGCACCGGGCGCAGCGCGGCCATCGCCGGGCGCGACCTGGCGGGCAAGACCGGCACCACCTCCGACTATAAGGACGCTTGGTTCGTCGGCTACACCGGCGGCTTCGTCACCGCCGTCTGGGTGGGCAAGGACGACAACACCGCCATGCGCGGCGTGACCGGCGGCTCCTCGCCCGCCGCCATCTGGAAGGGCTTCATGGAGGCGGCCCTGCCGCGCCTGAATGCGCCCCGCATCCCCGACGGCCCCGCCATGCCCGAGGGCTGGGTCGCGCCGGACCCGATCGGCGACCTGATGTCGGGCATCGGCGAGGACGGTCTGCCGATCCAGCCGACCGACCCGGCGGCCGAGGGCGACCCCTATGCCGAACCGCCGGAGGCCGCCGCGCCGTCGGACCCGAAACAGCCGCTGGACCGGCCCAAGGCCCAGCCGACGCCGCGCGATCCGCCGGACCAGCAGCCGGAAGGCCGCCAACCGGCCGAAAAACGCAGCGACCCGCTGTTCTTCTGATTGGAGCAGGATGATGTTTCCTCCCCGCTTCGCGGGGAGGTGGCTCGAAGCGTAGCGGAGAGACGGAGGGGCTCTTGAAAGCGCTCTGACGTCGCCGCTGCGGAAAGAACCCCTCCGTCACGGCGCTGAAGGAGCGCCGCGCCACCTCCCCATTTCATGGGGAGGAGACGAGCAGCGGGGTCATCGCCCCACCGCATGAAGCGCCGCGCCATGGTCCTTCAGCCATTTGCGCCAGGGCCGGTGGTCTCCCACCAGCCGCTCGACCACCGACCAATAGGCCGGGCTGTGGTCGGCGTGGACCAGGTGGGCGACCTCGTGGGCGGCGAGATAGTCGATGACCGGGGGCGGGGCCATGATGACCCGCCAGGAATAGCGGATGGTGCGGTTGTGCGGGCTGCATGAGCCCCAGCGCGAGCGGGTGTCGGCGATCGACACCTGGACCGGCTTCTGACCCAGGGTCCGCAGATGGTGTTCGGTGCGTTCGACCAGGGTGGCGCGCGCCTCGCGCTTCAGCAGATTCTCGACCCGGCGGGCATAGGCCTCGCCCTCGCCGCCCGAGCGGATGACGGTTCCCTCCTCGACCAGCCGCGCCGCGCCGGCGCCGGGCGTCGCCTCCAGCCGCACGGGCCGGCCGCGCAGGGCGATGACCTGGCCCGGCTGCAACGGCCGGCTCCGGGGGCGCACGGCCAGGCGTTCGGCGATCCAGACGCTTTTCGAACGGGCGAAGGCCACGGCCTGGACCAGGCCGCGCTCGGTCGGGGCGATCACCACCGCCTCGCCGGCCCGGGCGTCGATCCGTACCGACAGGCGCCGCGCGCGCGGATTGACCGACAGTCTCAGCGTCGGACCCGAACCGGGTTCGGGCCGGTCTTCGTCAAGCGGCAGCCGCTGACCGTTGCGATACGCCAAGTCGGGCCTCGTTCCGGGCGATGAAGTCGCGGACGCGGGGATAGATCTCCTCGCGGAAACGACGACCGTTGAAGACCCCGTAATGGCCCACGCCGGGCTGGACGTACAGCACCCTCTGATCCTCGGGGATGTTCGGGCACAGGCCGTGCGCCGCCTGGGTCTGGCCGACGCCGGAAATGTCGTCCTTCTCCCCCTCGACCGTCATCAGGCCGATGTCGGCGATCTTGCTCAGATCGACCTTGCGGCCGCGATGCTCCAACAGGCCGCGCGCCAGCAGATGCTGCTGGAAGACGATGTCGATGGTCTGGAGGTAGAACTCCTCGGTCAGGTCCAGGACCGACAGATATTCGTCGTAGAATTCCTCGTGCTTCTCCACCCCGTCGCCGTCGCCGGCGATCAGGCTGGTGAAATAGTCCCAGTGGGCGTCGCGGTGACGCTCCTGGTTCATCGACATGAAGCTGTAGAGCTGGACAAAGCCCGGATAGACCCGCCGTCCGAACCCCGGATAGGGCAGGGGCACGGTGTGGATCATGTTCGACTTGAACCAGGTGAAGGGCTTCTCCTCCGCCAGCTGGTTGGTCACGGTCGGCGACAGGCGGGCGTCGATGGGCGAACCCATGAAGGTCATGGAGGCGGGGCGGTTCTCGTCGCCGTCCTCGGCCATGATCGCACAGGCCGCCAGGACGGGCGGGCCGGGCTGGCAGACCCCGACGACGTGGGGCCGGCCGCCGATCTCGGCCAGCATCCGCCGGACATGGTCGATATAGTCGAAGAAGTCGAACCGCCCCTCCAGCACCGGAACCTGGCGGGCGTTGATCCAGTCGGTCACATAGACATCGTGGTCCTGTAGAAAGGCCTCGACCGTGCCGCGCAGCAGGGTGGCGTAATGGCCGGACAGGGGGGCGACGATCAGGACGGCGGGACCGGACGCGGGTTTTTTGGCGCGCTTCAGATCGCCGATGTTGCGGGCGAAGCGGACCAGGCGGCACCAGGGGCTCTGCCAGATGACCTGTTCGACCGTTCGGACCGGCTTGCCGCCGATCTCGATGGCCTCCAGCCGCCAGTCGGGCTTGCCGTAGCGGCGGGTGACGCTCTCGAACAGTTCGGCCGAGGCATAGGCGGTGCGGGCCAGGGCCGTGTCCGCCGCCGGATTCAACGGCGAGCTCCAGAACCGGCGCGCCATCTGGGCGCCGAAGCGCCAGGGCAGGGCCGACTGATAGGCGAGTTCATGAAGGGCGTAGAGCATGACCATCCGTTGGGCCGCGCCGCGACCGGCGTCGGCGGGCCTCTTGCTGCACGGCAACATACAGGGTTTCGGCCTTCGCGTCAGTTAATCGCAAAGGGGTGTGAATGGGGCGCAGTTCGACCTTCTCGCCGCCGCATGAACATGATCTGATAGGGCCGACGTTCGGGGTCGTCCCTTCGGAACCGTCTCTATCGGAAAGGTCTTGGAGCATTCGATGTGGGTCTCGCTGACCATCGCCGGCCTGATGCTGCAACAGGCGCCCGCTGCGGGTCTGGTCTCCTATGAGGAATCGGTGCGTTGCGCCGGCCTGACCCAGGCGGCGTCCGAGCTGGAGGGCGGAGAAAGCGCCGAGGGCCGCAGCCTCTATGACGCGGCCCTTTTCTGGTCGCTGGCGGCCATGCAGGCGGCGACGGCGGCCGGCAAGCCCGCCCGCGCCGCCGAGGCGGATCAGACCCGCGCCCGTATCGAGGCGGTGCGCCAGCTCAGCGCCGACGCCCCCGCCGCCCGCGCCGCCCTGCAGCGGTGTCGGCGCAAGACGCCGAACCTGAACTGAGGCCGAAATGTCGGCTTGGGGCGCGGCTGAACGTTCGTGGCGGCGCTGCGTTTGCAGGAGACCGACGGCAAGGGACGTCTTTCGTCCCGATCCGGGATTTTAAGGCGTTCAACCCTATGTTCGAGTTCGGTCGTGATCTTCGCAAACTCTTCGCCCAGGCTCGTGAGAGCGAGGATCTGGGCTGGGTCGAACTGATCGGGGTCGATCTCCTGGCCGCCGAGGCCCGGCGCGAGGCCACCGACGCGGGCCGCGTCTCCTGCGCCCGCCCCTTCGACACCGAAGTCCGCGCCGCCGCCCTGTGGCGCGAGCACGCCCGCCGCAGCGGGGCGGCCGACAGCCTGACCCGCGCCGACCGTTGCGCCGACAGTCTGGTCCGCAACGCCCAGGGCGACGACCAGGCCGCCCGCGCCGCCGGCGCCAAGGCGCAAGGGTTGATGCTGCGCTTCGACCTGTGCGGCGATCCGGCTCATCTGGACCGCGCCCTGGCCCTTGTGGCGGGGGCGGGGCGTCCGCGCCGATCCAAGACCGCCGCCGACCTGGCGGCGACCCACGCCCGGCTGAAGGCCCGCAAGGCCCGCCTGTCCGGCGATGCGAAGGCGCTGATGGACGCCGCCGCCCTGATGGATGCGGCCCAGCACGACCTGTCCGGCGAGGATGTGGACCTTCGTCTGGATCAGGCCGCCTTCGCGCTCGAGGCCGGGGTGATTCAGCGCGACCCCCGCCTGCTGGACCACGCCGGGCGCGACCTGGGCATATTGGTCGAAGGCGCCTCGCCCGATCACCGTCCCCTGACCCGGGCCCGCGCCCTGGCCATGTGCGGCGCCGGCCTGTCCGCCCTGGCGACCCTGGCCGACCACGCCGAGGCCCAGGACCAGGGCCGCTCCATGTTTGAAGCCGCCGCCGACCAGTTCACCCCCGATCACAGCCCTCTGGACTGGGCGGCGATCCAGGTTCTGCGCTCCGGCGGCGACGCCCTGCCGCTGATGGTGCTGAACCAGGCCGAAATCCTCACCCAGGGCCAGGGGCTGATCATCGGCGCCCTGGTCCGCGAGCGGCGGCTGGCGCGCGAGATCGCCCTGGTCGAAGCCATGGAAGACCGCGCCGGCCTGGACGTGCTGGAGGATCGGCTGCGTCATCGCCTGGCCGCCGCCGCCCCGCTCGATTGGGCGGCCGACCAGATCAGCCTGGCCGGTGTGGCCCTGGCGCGTCGGCGCCTTGGCGGCCCAGAACCGCGCCGCCTGAACCTGATCCTGAACGAGGCCGTCCTGACGGCCCGCGAAATGGGCGTCCCCGCCCTGGCCGAACGCGCGGGCCTGCTGCTGTTGCAGTCGGGCCTTTGAAGCCTCAGCCGCCCATGGCCACGAAGGGGCCGTTCAGGAAGCGGGGCTTGCCGTAGGACAGAGGCTGGCCGTCGTCGGCCAGGACGCGCCCTCCGGCGGCCTCCAGCACGGCCTGACCCGCCGCCGTATCCCATTCCGAGGTCGGACCCGAGCGCGGATAGGCGTCGAACCGGCCCTCGGCGATCAGGCAGAACTTCAGCGAGGAGTCCGTGCCCTGCCAGCGGGTGCAGCCGTGCCGGGCGGCCAAACGCGCGGCCTCCTCGTCGGTGACGCTGTGGCTCAGCAGGGCCATCCCCTCGGCCGGCCGATCGCGCACCTTGATCGGCCGCCATTCGGCGCCGGAATGGGCCTCCCCCTCCTGCTGTTCGCCGAACTGGCGGCGGAAGGCGCCCTGGCCGGGGGCGTCGGTGCGCCAGGTGGTCGCCGTCGCCGGCGCCGTGACCACCCCCGCGACCGGACGGCCGGCGTGGATCAGGGCGATGTTGACGGTGAAGGCTTCGCCGCCGCGCACGAACCCCTTGGTGCCGTCCAGCGGATCGATCAGCCAGAACCAGTCCTCGGCTTGGTCCGGGGCGCCGCTTTCGGCGACGGCCTCTTCCGCCACCGTCTGGACGCCGGGATAGAGGGCGGCCAGCCGTTCCAGGATCAGGGCCTCGGCCGCGCGGTCGGCCTGGGTCACGGGGCTGTCGTCGGACTTGGTCTCGACGGCGGTGTCGCTGCGCCAATAGGGCAGGATCAGGCGGGCGGCGTCTTCGGCGATCTCGGCGATCGCCAGGGCCAGGGCGCCGGAGGCCAGATCGCGCGAAAGGGTCTTGTCGGGTGTCGCGGGGGAGGGGGAGGTCGTCATTGCGGGCTCGATAGACCATTGAGCCGGTTCCATGAACCGGCAAATCACGTCAGCTTCTCTTGCGCCTCCTGACTGTGACCTGAACGCCGACGAGAGTATGCAGGCTCAATGATCCCGACCGACGCCGAAAACGACGCCCCGCCCGCCCTGGACCTGCCGTTCGAGGGGACGGAGCTGGCGACCTATGTGGCCGCCAAACTGTGCCACGACTTCATCAGCCCCTCGGGCGCGATCGTCTCGGGCCTGGATCTGATGAAGGACCCTTCGGCCCAGGACATGCGCGACGACGCCCTGGCCCTCATCGAACAGAGCGCCAACAAGATGGTGGCCCTGGTCCATTTCGCGCGGGTGGCCTTCGGCGCGGCGACCAGCAGCGAGCGGTTCACCGCGCGCGAGCTGCGCGATCTGGTGGTCGGCATGACGGCGGGCGGTCGCGCCTCTCTGGACTGGCGGATCGAGGAGCAGGAGTTCTCCAAGCCCCAGGCGCGGGCTCTCACCAACCTGGCCTATCTGACGGTCGGGGCTCTGCCCCTGGGCGGCAATGCGGTGATCCAGTCGCGGGTCGCACAGGGCGCCCTCTTCCTTGAAGGGTTCGCCGAGGGCGCCCGGGCCCGGCTGAAGCCCGAGGCCGTCGTCGGCCTGACCGGCCGGCGCCTGACCGAGGGTCTGGCGGGCCAATGGATTCAGCCCTATTGGCTGTGGCTGACGGTCAAGGAGGCGGGCGGAACCCTGCGCGTGGCGGTGCAGGAAGAGCGGATCGCCCTGGTCGCGCGCATGCCCCATTAGGTCGCCCTGGAGGCGTTTCCCAACGACTCGTTAACTGGCGATCTGCCATATTAAGCGACGCACATCGGCCGACCGTCTCCGCCTGGGAGCCCGCCTTGAACTTCAAAACCTGCCTGATCGTCGACGACAGCCGCATCATCCGCAAGGTGGCGCGTCGGATCGTCGAAGGCTTCGGCTATGAGGTGGATGAGGCGGCGGACGGGGCCGAGGCCCTGTCCTACTGCACCGGCGTCATGCCCGACATGATCCTGGTCGATTGGAACATGCCGGTGATGGACGGGCTGACCTTTCTGCGGCGTCTGCGCGCCCTGCCCGAGGGCGGACGGCCCAAGGTGCTGTTCTGCACCATCGAAACCCGGCCCGAACGCATCGCGGAGGCTCTTGCGGCCGGCGCCGACGACTATGTGATGAAGCCGTTCGACGGCGAGATCCTTCAATCCAAGCTGACGGAGGTCGGCGCGATCGCGGCATGACTCCCCAGGACTTCGACAAGCTCCAGGGACTCTTGGCCACCCGCGCCGGCTACAGGCTGACGCGGGATCGCATGAATTTGGCCGAGCATCGGCTGGGGCCGATCGCGCGGCGCGAAGGCTACGCCAATGTCGAGGCCCTGCTGGCCAATCTGTGGGCCCATCCGGTCGCCTCCCTGGGCTGGGCGGTGATCGAGTCCCTGCTGAACCCCGAAACCTGGTTCCGCCGCGACCGCGCCCCCTTCGACGTCCTGGAACAGGAGCTTCTGCCCGCCCTGGCCAAGGCGCGGCCCGGCGGGCGGGTCAGCCTCTGGTCGGCGGGCTGCTCCACCGGGCAGGAGGCCTGGTCCATCGCCATGGCGGCCAAGGCGGCCGGCGCTGCGGCCGAGATCGTCGCCACCGACCTGTCGCAGCGTGCGATCGATAAGGCCCGCGCGGGCCTCTACACCGGTTTCGAGATTCAGCGCGGCCTTAACGCGCGAGCCATGCTGCGCTGGTTCGAACCGGACGAGGAGAACTGGCGGGTGCGTCCCGAACTGGCGGAGATCGTCCGGTTCGGCCGGGCCAATCTGCTGGACGAGCCGACGGACGAGATGCGGTTCGACGTCATCTTCTGCCGCAACGTCCTGACCCATATGGAGCCGTCGCGCCGCGCCCGGCTGCTGGACGGGCTGGAGCGCCGCCTCGTCGACGACGGCTGTCTGTTTCTGGGCCTGGATGAGCGGCTGGAAGGCGAGACGGTCGCCTTCCGCCCCGTCAGCGGCCGTCAGGGTCTCTATGTGAAGACCCCCGCCGCCGTCCGCCGCGCCGCCTGATCGGATCGCCCCCGGATTGCCGCCCAGGCGGTCTCAGCCCGCGTGCAGCTCCTGCTTGACCCGCTCCGCCAGGGTCTTGATGTCCAGCGGCTTGGGCAGGAAGGAGACCCCCGCCTCGTCCTGCAACAGGTCCGAAAAATCGCTCTCGGCATAGCCCGAGATGAACATGACCGGGGCGTCGCCCAGATATTTGCGCGCCTTCTTCAGCAGGGACGGGCCGTCCAGGCCGGGCATGATGACGTCCGAGATCATCATGTCGATCTGTCCGGCGTGCTCCTCGGCCAGCATCAGGGCCTCCTCGCCGTCGGCGGCCTCGATGACCTCATAGCCGCGCTGGCGCAGCAGGCGGGCGGCGATGCCGCGCACCGCGTCCTCGTCCTCGACGAACAGGATGCGCCCGGCGCCCGACAGGTCACGCGGCGCCTTGACCTTGACCTCGACCGGCTGGACCTCGGCCAGTTCCGCCTCGCCCGCGGCGGGCAGGAAGATGCGGAAGGCCGCGCCCATGCTCATGCCGTGGGGGCCTTCGATATTGCTGACCGAAATATGGCCCCCGGCCTGCTGGGCGATGCCGTAGACGGTGGCCAGGCCCATGCCGGTGCCCTCGTTCACCGCCTTGGTGGTGAAGAAGGGCTCGAAGATCTTGTCCACCAGTTCGGGCGGCACGCCGGGGCCGGTGTCGGACACCTCGATCAGGGCCACCTCGTCGGTCGGGGCGGCGGCCCAGCCCATCTCGCGCGCCTGCTGGGCGGTCAGGCGGCGGGTGGTGATGGTCACGACGGCGTCGCCGGGTTCGACCACGCCGCGCATGGCGTCGCGGGCGTTGACCGCCAGGTTCATCACCGCCGTCTCCAGCTGGCTCTTGTCGGCCAGAACGATCGGCAGGTCCCGGCCGTAGTCGGTCTCCAGCCGCACGTCCTCGCGCAGCAGCCGGCGCAGCAGTATGGCGAACTCGCCCACCAGCTCGCCCAGGTCCAGCCGCTCGCGCCGCACCGTCGACTTGCGCGAAAAGGCCAGCAGCTTCCTCACCAGGTCCGCCGCCCGGATGGCCGTCTGGCGGATCTCGTTCAGCCCCTCATAGGAGGGATCGCCGACCGGGTGCCGTTCCAGCAGGCCCGACAGCTGCAGCTGGATGGCCGTCAGCAGATTGTTGAAGTCGTGCGCCACCCCGCCCGCCAGCTGGCCCACGGCCTGCATCTTCTGGGCCTGGCTGAGCTGCAGCTCCATCGACTTCTGGGCCGAGACGTCGAACAGCCAGATGCGTTGGCGCTCGCCCTCGGGCGCCACATACAGATGCAGCATCTTGTCGGGATAGGCCCGCGCCACCAGTTCGATCGGGCCGGACGACCCGGCCGCCAGCTTGGCCCGCGCCTCGACCACGCCCGTCGGATCGAACAGATGGCCGAAGGCGGCGTCGCGCGCGGCGTTGGGTCCGGTCAGGATCGCCAGGGCCGCATTGGCCTCTTCCGCCCGGCCGGCGAACAGGTCCGAACCCGCGACGACGGCCGAGCCGAACGGGGCGCCGGCGGCCATGGCGCGGGCCTCGCCGTTCGTCCCCTGGGCCTGGGCCGGAACGGCGGCCAGCGGCAGGACCGCCTCGGGCGCGGCCCGCATCAGGAACCGGTCGGGGCCGGCCCGGCCGATCACCACCTCGAACTCGCGCGCCCCGATCTGGACGATGGCGTGGCCCGGCTCGCCCCGCCGCGCCTGGGCGAAGGCCATATAGAGGGCCTGGGCCGACTTGCCGCGGGGCAGGGCGGTGGTGGCGCCGTTGGCCTCGGCCCAGGCGCCGTTGAAGGCCAGGACCTGGCCCGTCTCCCACACCAGGGCGGCCGGCTCGGCCATGGCGTCCAGCAGTTCAACCGCCACGTCGCTGGACGGCTGGACCGTCTCGGCCCGGCGGAAACCGAACAGGGCGATCAGGGCGATCAGCCCCACGGTGACGATCAGGATCAGGCCCGGGGCCGAGGTCGGATTGGCCCGAAAGGCCGGATAGGCCAGGGCGGCGACCGTCGCCACCGCCCCGAAAGCCATCACGGCCGAGAGCAGGTCGAACGGAAGACGGCGTTTGGGCGTCATGCGGCCTCGCGAATCAGTAGGCTGATCATACGCTGAAATCGGGCGGCAAGCCTTACGGCGGCGTTACCGGCGTTTTCGCGATTGGAAGACGAAGCCGATGATCTTGGCGGCGGCCTCGAAATGCTCCTTCGGGATCACCTCGTCCACCTCGACCGTGGCGTAGAGCGCGCGCGCCAGAGGCACGTTCTCGACGATGGGCACGTCGTGTTCCTTGGCCACCTCGCGGATGCGCAGGGCCAGGGCGTCCACCCCCTTGGCGACGCAGACCGGCGCCCCGTCCCCCTGATCCGGCTCATAGCGCAGGGCCACCGAATAGTGGGTCGGGTTGGTCACGATCACCGTGGCCTTGGGCACATTGGCCATCATCCGCTGGCGGCTGCGCTGCATGCGGATCTGCTTCAGCTTGGCCTTGACGTGCGGGTCGCCCTCGGTCTGCTTATAGTCTTCCTTCAGCTCTTCCTTGGTCATCCGCATCCGTTTGGCGAAGCGCATCTTCTGCCAGATGAAGTCGGCGCCGGCGGTGGCTCCCAACAGGATGATGGCCGCCACGAACAGGGCCAGGGCCATGTCCCGCGCCAGGGGCAACAGGGCCAGGGGGCTCACCGTCACGAGGTTCTCGAACTCGCGCGTGTGGGGCTTCAGCACCATCCAGCACACCACGCATACGGCGATCAGCTTGATCAGGGTCTTGACGAACTGCATCAGGCCGTCAGGCCCGAAGATGCGTTTGAACCCCGACAGGGGGTTCACCGCCGACCACTGCGGCTTCAGCTTCTCGCCGGTGAAGATCAGGCCGGACTGGGCCAGATGCCCGCCCGCCCCGCCGATGATGGTGGCCAGCATGACGGCCCCCAGAAACGGGGTCATGGCCCACAGGGCGCGGGCCAACACTTGCGTCCCCGCTCCGGAATCCAGCATGCCCAGCATCTGGTGCGGGGCGGCGATGAAGGGCAGGAGCTGTTCGGCCATGGACCCGGCGAACCAGCCCCCGGCCCCCAGGATCACCGAGGCCGCCCCGGCGAGCGCCAGCACCTGACCCACGTCCTGGGACTTGGCGACGTCGCCCTTCTTGCGGGCCTCCTCAAGTTTTCGGGGTGTCGCCTCTTCGGTTTTCGACTCGGGATCGGCGCCTTCAGCCACCGGCGCCTCCCATCACCCCGGCCGCGAACAGCTCGCCCAGGCGTCGATAGCGGTCGATGAAGACGGTCCCCAGCGCCCCCAGGCTGAGGGCGAAGATCGAAAGACCCAGGATCACGCTCAGGGGCGCGGCGGCGAAATAGACCTGGAACGACGGCATGACCCGCGCCACCAGGCCCGAGGCCAGGTTGAAGATCAGGGCGAAGACCAGAACCGGCGCCGACAGCTGCACCCCCAACAGGAAGCTGTCCCCCACGGTCCGCACCGCCATGGCGGTGAAGTCGTTCATCATCAGCGGCTGGGCCGGGGCGATCAGCTTGTAGGAGCCGACCATGCCGGCGATGAACAGATGGTGGGTATCGGTGGCGAAGATCAGCGTCACCCCGAACAGCATCAGAAATGAGGCGATGGTCGATCCCGGCTGGGCTTGAAGCGGATTGGCCGTCTGGGCGAAGCTGAGGGTGGTCTGCAGGGAGACGATTTCGCCCGCCGTGGTCAGGGCCGTCATCAACAGCCGCAGCAAAAGGCCGATCATCAGCCCGGTCACGACCTCGCGGATGATCCAGCCCACCATGCCGCCCAGGCCGTCGGGCAGACCGGGCAGGTCGGCCCGCACCACGGGCCACAGCACCAGGCTGATCAGCAGGGCCAGGGACAGGCGGATGCGCGGCGGCACATAGGCCTCGCCGAAGCCGGGCATGACCATCAGGATCGCCCCGATCCGGGCGAAGATCAGCCCGCCGGCCCAGACTTGGTCGGCGGTGGCCCAGCTGTCCATCAGACGCCCCGCGTCTCGGACCCGCCCACCCTACATGCCCGCGATGCGGGCGGCGATCTGGCGCATGAAGCCGCCCAACAGGGCGCCCATCAGCGGCAGGAACAGCAGCAGGGAGACGAAGATGGCGATGATCTTGGGCGCATAGATCAGGGTCTGTTCCTGAATCTGCGTCAGGGCCTGAAACAGACCGATCACCACGCCCACCACCAGGCCCACGATCAGCACCGGCAGGCACAGCTGGATCGTCAGCCAGATGGCGTCACGCCCCACATCCAGAACTTCCGCGCCGTTCATCGGCCGAGACTCCCGCAAAACACTGGGCAGAAAATGCCGGGAGGATGGTTAACGGGGAGATAACGGTGGCGGATCTCCTGAACCCCAGCCTCTCTTGTCTGTTCTATCATGGGTTGCGATATTGGGGCGCGCTGTCATCGAGGAGGGGCGATATGAAGAGGGAGGTGATCGCTCATCTGACCGAGACCTTCGAAGGTCACGCACAACAGACGGACGCGGGCGTGGACTATTGGCTTGGGCGAGACGTTCAACATCTGCTCGGATACGCCGAGTGGCGGAATTTCCAGAACGTCCTGTCAAAGGCCAAGACGGCCTGTGAGCTCTCGGGACACGAGATCGGGCACCATTTTGTTGACGTCAACAAAATGGTCGACCTGGGGTCGGGCGGGCGACGCCAGATCGATGACGTGATGCTCACACGGTTCGCATGTTATCTGGTGGCTCAGAACGGCGATTCTGCGAAACCTGAGATCGCTTTTGCGCAAAGCTACTTCGCCATTCAAACTCGTCGAGCCGAGTTGGTGGAACAGCGCATGCTCGAAGTGGAGCGTTTGCTTGCTCGCCGCAAGTTGACGCAGACGGAGAAAGAGCTGTCCGGAATTATCTATGAACAAACCGGCGAGAACCAGAACTTCGCTCTAATCCGTAGCAAGGGCGACGGCGCGTTGTTCGGCCGATCAACGCAGGCGATGAAGGCGACATGGAAGGTGCCGGACAGCCGTCCCCTCGCGGATTTTGCGCCCACCATCATCTTGAAGGCCAAGGATTTCGCGACAGAAATCACCATCTTCAACGCCCGCGCCCACGCCATGAGAACGGAAGGCGCCATTTCTTCCGAACATGTCACCAACAACAAGGCAGTCCGAAAAACCCTTTTGGACCGCGGCATTCGGCCGGAAGCCCTGCCTGCTGCGGAAGACATAAAGAAGGTTGAGCGCAGAGTGGCGTCGCACGATCGCAAGTCGCTCCAGAATCCAGATCGAATCGACGAGTAGATGGACGGCTGTTCCTGACCTTCTGCGGAAGGCGCTCCTATGGACCAGATGCGGCGCGCAACTTGGATACATCGGACAGATCGGACACATTTTTTCGCGCCCGCCGCCGATTTCCGGACACATCGGACACATCGGACACTGTTTTTCCCGGTCCGGCGTCTGACCGCGTCGCCGCAGCGTAAGGGGTAGGATTTTTGCTTTTCGTGTTCGGCTCGCTATAGGCCCTGTCATGACCGACGTCCCCCCCAAGACCGCCCGCGCCTCCCGTCTGACCCAGGCCGACGCCGAGGCGGCGGTGCGCACCCTGATCGAATGGGCGGGGGACGATCCCGACCGCGAGGGTCTCCTGGAGACCCCGGCGCGGGTGGCGCGCAGCTATCGCGAGCTGTTCTCGGGCTATGAGACCGACCCGTTGTCCTATCTGGAGAAGACCTTCGAGGAGACGGGCGGCTATGATCAGCTGGTGGTGCTGAAGGACATCCGCTTCGTCAGCTTCTGCGAACACCATATGCTGCCGGTCGTGGGCCGGGCCCATGTGGCCTATCTGCCGACCGACCGGGTGGTGGGCATCTCCAAACTGGCGCGGGTGGTGCGCGGCTTCGCCCGGCGCCTGCAGATCCAGGAGAAGATGACCGCCGAGATCGCCGAGGCCATCAATACGGTGCTGAAGCCGCACGGCGTCGGGGTGGTGATCGAGGCCGAGCACAGCTGCATGACCCTGCGCGGGGTCAATGCGCCGGGCGCCAGCCTGTCGACAAGCCATCTGATCGGCGTGGTCCGCGACGATCCGCGCACCCGCGAAGAGTTCCTGAGGCTGGTCCGGGGCTGAACCCGGCCCGTCTCTTGCGGGGGAGGGGGCCAAGGAGGCCTTCCCCGTGCCCTGGACCCTGATTTCGACCCGGAATGAAACAACCCCGATCGCTCGGGGCGGCTGGCTGGACGCCCTGCGTTTCATTGTGGCCTTCCTGATCATTCTGCACCACTTCCAGGCGGCCGGCCCGGTCCCGCTGGCTGAGGCGGTTCATCCGGTGTTCGAACGCGGCGGCTTCCTGCTGACCAACTTCTTCCTGATCGATTCCGGCTATGTGCTGATGCGGGTCTATGGGGCGGCGGTCGGCCAGGGGCGGATGTCGCACGGCGACTTCGTCCTGAAGCGGGTGTTGCGGGTCGTCCCGGCCCATCTGATCATGGGCCTGTCTCTGGTCGCCCTGGTGCTGCTCAGCGCCTCGGTCGGGATCGCGCCCCGCAATCCCGAATGGTTCCGCTGGGACCAGCTGCCGGCCCAACTGCTGCTGGTCCAGTCTTACGGGGTGCACGGCGGCCTGGGCTGGAATGCGCCGACCTGGTCGATCTCGGCCCTGATCGGCTGCTATCTGTGCTTCCCCTGGATCCTGCGCGGCCTGACGCGGCTGGGGCCGTGGAGCGCCCTGGCCCTGGGGATCGGCGGCTATCTGGTCGCCAATCAGCTGTGCTGGAGCCTTCTGGCCTATCCCGTCTATCAGATGCCCATGGGCTACGGCTTCATCCGGGCCCTGCCCCTGTTCGTCCTGGGCATGAGCCTGGCCTGGTTCGCCCAGTCGGTGTGGATCCATCCGCGCTTCGCCGGCTGGATCGGCATCGCCGCCTTCTGTGGCCTGGTCGTGGCCCAGGCCTTCGGCAAGACCGCCCTGGTCTCGCTGGCGATGATCTCGCTGATCATCCTGGCCGCCGGCGCCGTGCCGGTGCGCCGCCCGTCCAGGCTGGTGGAGACCGCAGCCCTGGTCTCCTTCTCCATGTTCATCTCCAACGAAGTGGTCCGCATCGCCTGGTTCGGCGTGGTCAATGCGGCGAACACGCGCTTCGCCCTGTCTGAGCCGGTCCAGTGGGTTCTGTGGGGCTGCGGCGTCCTGGCGGCCGTGGCCTTCGCCTTCGCCTTCCACTTCGCCGTCGACGACCGGATCCAGTCGCGCGTCCGCGCCTGGCTGAAGCGCCGCCGCGGCGGACGCCGGTCCGCCCCGGTCGAGGCCGGGCCGGTCATCTCCCTGGAAGGCTGAACCCTCGGTCAGTCCTCGTCGTCATCCTCGGCGACGTCGGGGATTTCGGGCGTGACGACGGTTGGGGCGATCGTCTTGATCTCGCCCAGCTGGGCGCCGGGGAAGGCCAGCAGCACGGCCTTGATGAAGGGATCGGCCTCGATCTTCTGGCGCTCGGCGGCCCGTTCCTTCCTCTGGCGTTCGATCAGGGTGTCGCCGCCGCCCTGGCCGTTGGCGGCGATCAGCCAGGTGCGGCCGGTCCATTCCTTCAGCCGGCCGGCCAGGCGCCGGGCCAGTTCGACCGGCGCGCCCTCGACGCTCTCATAGACGATGGCGCCCGGCTTGAACGAGACGGGTTTGACGAACCGTTCGACGTCCATCTGCAGACCGACCTCGCGCTTCTCGCCGATCAGGGCGACCACCTGTTCGAAGGTCTGCGGGTCCGGCAGGGCCGGGGCCATGACAGGTCGGGCGGCCAGCTGGGCCGAGGCTCCGCCCCCGCCGCCGGAGCCGCCTCCACGCGGGGCCGAGCCGCCGCCCAGGGGCTCGCCCGACTGCAGTCGCTTCAAGGCTTCCTCCGGACCCGGAAGATCGGCCGCATAGGCCAGGCGAACGATAGCCATTTCCACGGCGTCGGCCGGATTGGGCGCGCGGCGCACCTCGTCCAGGGCCTTCAGCAGCATCTGCCAGGTGCGCGACAGGGTGGCGGCCGGGATGGCGGCGCCCAGGGCGGCCAGCTTCTGCGCCTGGTCATTGGGCAGTCGGGTCGCGTTCGGGCCCAGCATCTTGGCCACCGAGGCGGCGTGGCAGTGTTCCAAGAGGTCGTTGGTCACCTGCACCGGGTCGGCGCCGAAGCCGTAAAGGGTGCGGAAGCTCTCCAGGGCCTCGGGCGTGCGGCCGGCCATGACGCTCTCGAACAGGGCGATGGTCTGGCTGCGGTCGGCCAGACCCAGCATGTCGCGCACGGTCTCGGTCTTGACCGTCTGGCCGCGCTCGGCCTGGACCAGGGCCTGGTCCAGCAGGGACAGGCCGTCGCGCACCGACCCTTCGGCTGCGCGCGCGATCAGGGCCAGGGCGTCCTGCTCGATCTTCATCCCCTCGCGTTCGGCGATCCGGCCCAGGTGATCGACCAGGATCTCGGGCTCGACCCGGCGCAGGTCGAAGCGCTGGCAGCGGCTCAGAATGGTCACCGGCACCTTGCGGATCTCGGTGGTGGCGAAGATGAATTTGGCGTGGGGCGGCGGCTCTTCCAGCGTCTTCAGCAGGGCGTTGAACGCCTGCGTCGACAGCATGTGGACCTCGTCCAGCACATAGACCTTGTAGCGCGCCTCGACGGGGGCGTAGCGGACGCTCTCCAGGATGTCGCGGATGTCGTTGACCCCGGTGTGGGAGGCGGCGTCCATCTCCATCACGTCCATATGCTGGCCGGCCATGATGGCGGCGTCGTGCCGGCCGTGGGCGGTC
Organism: Brevundimonas sp. GW822-FHT03E11; assembly: GCF_058801445.1. NCBI lineage: Bacteria > Pseudomonadati > Pseudomonadota > Alphaproteobacteria > Caulobacterales > Caulobacteraceae > Brevundimonas > Brevundimonas sp. GW822-FHT03E11. The sequence continues at coordinate 37,057 of NZ_JBXANG010000014.1, forward strand.
AGGGTCAGGGACGGACGGTCGATCGTCTCCGTCTCATTGTTGAGGGCGCGGGCCAAGAGACGGGCGGTGGTCGTCTTGCCGACGCCCCGCACCCCGGTCAGCATGAAGGCGTGGGCGATCCGCCCGGTGGCGAAGGCGTTGGTGAGCGTCCTCACCATCGCCTCCTGACCGATCAGATCCTCGAAGGTGCGCGGCCGGTATTTGCGCGCCAGCACCTGATAGGCGGCGCCGTCGTCGGCCTGATCCTCGCTGACGGCGGCGACAGGCGGCGGCGCGGGCGGCGCAGGCGCGACGACGGGCCCGGCCGCCGGGGCGGGGGCGCCGAACATGTCGTCGGTGTTCTCGTCGCGCTCGACGACGTCGTCCTCTTCCCAGGGCGGGCCGTCGAGATTCGGGTCGTTGTCGCTCATGGGCGAAGTCTTACAGCGGGTGAGCGGCGGGGCGAAGGGCTTCCTTCGGACCTTCCCCCGCTTGCGCGGGAAGTGTCAGGTCGTGGCGCGCAGCGACACGCCTGACGATGGGGGAAGTCACGTGTCCTGAAGGAAAACTTCCCTCTCCGACCCTGGTCCGCTCTGCGGACGCCCGGCCACCTCTCCCGCAAGCGGGAGAGGGACGCGAACACACGCGCTCAAGCCGCGAGCGACCGCGTCGCAAGCGTTAGCGCACCAAACGCGCTCAAGCAGCGAGCCGCCGCGCGGCGAGTGTTAGCGCACAAACAAAGGAAGTAGAGACCGCGACCCGAAGGGGAATTCGTTGTGGCTGCTGCCTTCCGGCCCTGACCAGGTTGGCGAAGCCTTCGCCCGCGATCTCCGAGGGGAGATATGACGGGTGCGGCGGAGGGAATCAAGGGTTACAAGGCCGTATGGCTCATCAGAACGTCTTCTCCGGCAATCCGCTCGACCGCGCGGGCGACCTGCGCAACGACCCCGACTGGCTGGCCGAGCAGGAGGCGAACCCGGAGGCCCTGTCCATGGTGCTGTGGGAGGGGCGGCCCCTGGTCGAGGAGACGGCGGAGGGGCCGCGCCTGGCCTGGCTGTCGCTGAAACACGCCCGCGACATGGTTCCGGATCGCGACGTCTTTCTCGGCCTCTGGAAGGAAGCGCCGGTCTTCGCCGTCGAGTTCGAAGGCTCGATTGATCCGGCCGAGGGGCCGGTGAAGGGCTTGGGGGCCTTTCATGAGATGCGCGCCGCCGCGGCCATCCTGCCGGCCCAGGATGCGGCTATGGCCGGCGGGGCCAAGAGCCTGTTCGACTGGCGCCGCAAACACGGCTTCTGCGCCAACTGCGGCACACTGAGCGAGACGGCTTCGGGCGGGTGGAAGCGGCGCTGCCCGGCCTGCGGGACCGAGCATTTCCCGCGCGTCGATCCGGTCACCATCATGCTGCCGGTCTATAAGGGCGGGGCCGAGCCGGTCTGTCTGCTGGGCCGCCAGGCGGCCTGGCCGGCGGGGCGGATGTCGGCCCTGGCGGGCTTCCTGGAGCCCGGCGAGTCGATCGAGGAGGCCTGCGCCCGCGAGGTCAAGGAAGAGGCGGGCCTGACGGTGATCGACGCCGTCTATCACTCCAGTCAGCCCTGGCCCTTCCCGTCACAGCTGATGATCGGCCTGATCGCCGAGGTCTCGGACGACCAGGCCCGGCCGGATCAGACCGAGCTGGAGAGCGTGGCCTGGCTGACGCGGGCCGAGGCGAGGGCGGTTCTGGCCGGCGCCCACCCGACCATTCAGGCCCCGCCGCCCTTCGCCATCGCCCACAGCCTGATCAAGGCCTGGGCGGAGGAGGCGTAGGGTAGAGACGTTATCTGCCCTCAGACCAGCGCCCGCGCCGCCTCCAGGTCGGCGGGATTGTCGACCGACAGGGGCGCCTCGTCGATCACGGCGGCCCAGATCTGCATCCCCATCTCCAGGGCCCGCAGCTGTTCCAGCTTCTCGCGCTTCTCCAGCGGCGACTGGGGCGCGGCGCAGAAGCGGTTCAGGGCCGCGCGGCGATAGCCGTAGACGCCGATGTGACGCCAGATCGGCGCATCGCCATACAGGGTCGAACGGGTGAAATAGAGGGCGCGGCCCTGACGCTCGGCCTCGCCCCATTCGTTGCTTTTCAGGGCCAGGACCGCCTTGACCACATCGGGATTGGCCCGGTCCGACGGATCGGCCTCTGCGGCGACCAAGGTGGCGATGTCGCAGGCCGGCTCGCCGTGCAGCACGGCCGCGCAGGCGGTCGCCAGGCCCGGATCGGCGAAGGGCATGTCGCCCTGGACGTTGATCACGGCGTCGAAATCGCCCTCGGGGTCTATGGCGTCCACGGCGGCCCGGATGCGGTCAGAGCCGGACGGCAGGTCGGGGTCGGTCAGGATCGCCCGGCCGCCCGCCGCCTCGACCACGGCCACGATCTCGGGATCGCCGGCGGCGACCACGACGGGCAGGCCCGAGGCGGCGGCCTGTTCATAGGCCCGCACGATCATCGGCCGGCCGCCGATGTCGGCCAGGGGCTTGTTCGGCAGGCGGGTGGCGGCCATGCGAGCCGGTATCATTATCAGAGGATTCATGGGTCTGGCGGGGCCTGTCCTGGTCGAGCGGCGCCGTCGCGTTCGTCGCGCCGGTTGCGAACCCTGCGCTACCGTGCAAGACGTGATCCGGCAAGGAAGGCTTCTCTGCGCAAGACGGGGAAGTTGGGAAACCTAGGGACGGGTGAGACGACGCGCATGAGCGGCGATCTAAAGTGGAACAAGATTTTCGGCGCGGCTCTGGGGACGGCCTTCGTCATCCTGGTCGTTCAACAGGCGTCGGGCCTGATCTATCATTCCGAACCGCCGGAAAAGATGGGCTATTTCGTCGATGCGCCGGATGAGGTCGCCGGCGCCGAACAGGCCGAGCTGCCGCCGGACTGGGGCACGGTCCTGCCGACCGCCGACCTGGCCGCCGGCGAGGCCGCCTTCGCCCGTTGCCAGGCCTGCCATAACGCGACGCAGGGCGGGGCGGACGGCATCGGCCCGAATCTGTACGGGGTGGTGGGCGGCCCGGTCATGCACCGCGCGGGCTTCGCCTATTCGGACGCCATGGCCAAGCACAAGGCCGAGGTGCCGACCTGGGGCTATGACCAGCTGAACAGCTTCATCACCGCCCCCGCCCGCTATGTGCCCGGCACCAAGATGTCCTTCGCCGGCATCCGCGACACCCAGACCCGGATCAATCTGATCGCCTGGCTGCGCAGCCAGGGCTCGAGCGGCTTCGCCATCCCCGCGCCCGATCCGGCCCGCCAGCCCGGCGCCGCCGCCCCCGCCGAGGGTGAAGCCGCCCCGGCCGAGGGCGCCCCCGCCACCGAGGCGACGGGCGAGGCCCCCGCCGTCGGCGAACCGGCGACCACCCAGGCGACCCCGGCCGCGCCACCCGCCGCCACCAGCCCGGCGCCGCCGAACAGCTGATCGCGCGCCCGACGGGCCGCCCTCATCGATCTTCGCCCGGCGTCTTCGGATCCCGGGCGTTTTTCGTTTCTAACGAAGCGGTCGATCTTAAGGGCGCCGGTCGGGCCGTCGCCCCGAACGCCCAGTCGAAACGCCATGATGTGGCCTTTGGCGAACAAGTTTGAAAAACAAACAAGTCTGTGCAATACGTCTCTCGAACAGGGAGACGAGGATCATGACCGCAGACGACATCAAGACGGGCGAGCGCCTTCACGGCCTGGACGCCCTACGGGGCGCCGCCCTGCTCCTGGGTTTGGTGCTCCACGGCGCCATGACCTTCTTTCCGACGCCGATCTGGGTGGTGGTCGACGATCAGCGGTCGGTCTGGGCCAGCGGCCTTTTCTTCGCCATTCACCTGTTTCGGATGGCGACCTTCTTTCTGATTGCGGGTCTGTTCGCCCATATGATGCTGGCGCGGCGGGGGCTGGTGCGGTTCGGGATCAACCGGCTGGCGCGGATTGCGGGACCGCTGGCGGTCTTCTGGGGGCCGTCGCTGGCGGCCATTGTCGCGGTCCTGATCTGGAATGCGGGCCTACATGGCCTGACGGCGGCCGATGCGCCGCCGCCTCCGACCTATGACTGGACCAATCTGCCGTTGACCCATCTGTGGTTCCTGTGGGTCCTGCTGATCTTCTATGTCGGCCTAGTCGTCGTGCGGGCGCCGTTCGCGGCCCTGGACCGGCAGGGCGGCTGGGGGCGGGCGGTGGTGGATCGCGCGACGGCGTTGCTGGTTCAGCCGGGCGGCGCCGTCGTCCTGGGCGCGCCCCTGGCCCTGGCCCTGTGGCTGCATCCGAACTGGGTCGCCTTCTTCGGCGTGCCGACGCCCGACGCGGGCCTGATCCCCAACACCCCGGCCCTGGTCGGGTTCGGACTGGCCTTCGGCCTGGGCGCCCTGCTGGACCGGCGCCGCGACCTGCTCGAGCGGATCGCGGCGCGGTGGCCGCTTCATCTCGGCCTCGCCCTGGCGGCAGGCGCGACGGCCCTGGCTCTGGCGGGCGGTCCCAATCCCAGGTTGGAGCCTATCACCGATCCGGCGATCAAGGCGGCGGCGGCGGGCGCCTTCGGGGTCGCCGTCTACGCCTCCAGCCTGGCGGCGGTCGCCGTGGCCGTTCGGTTCTGCTCGGGCCACAGCGCGGTGCGGCGCTATCTCGCCGATGCGGCCTATTGGATCTACATCGTCCATCTGCCGCTGGTGATGGTCGGTCAGGTGCTGGTGCAGGACTGGAGCCTAGCCTGGCCGGTCAAACTGGCCTTGATCGTCGGCGGAGCGCTGGCGGCGTCGATCACCGGCTATGAGCTGCTGATCCGCCACAGCTTCATGGGGCGCTGGCTGAACGGCCGCCGGGTTCCGTGGCGGCGTCGCCCGGTCGCCTCAGCCCCGTCGCCCGCCGAATAGCTTGCCAACCCCCGTCGCCGCGTCCATCCGAAGGACGCGCAAGCCGCAGAGGAATCATCGATGAACGACACGTCCCGCAGCTCGCCCGAAGCCGACCTGGCCTTCCTTCGATCGATCGTCCAGGGCGGGGGCGATCCGAGAGCCACCTTGACCATGGGCGTCCTCTATCTGGCCGGCGGCCTGCTGTACGGGCTGCAGTGCCTGGTTCACCTCGGACAGGCGGCGGGGGTGATCCGCTGGTCCGGGCCGATCAGCCTGGCCTTCGTCACAGGCGTGACCGTCGCCTTCCTGCTGGTGATGGCCTGGGCCATCCGGGAGGACCGCAAGCGGCCCAAGGCCAGCCCCGTCGTCACCCGCACCCTGAACGCCGCCTTCAGCGGGGCGGGCATGGCCAATCTGGCCATCGTCATCGTCTTCGGCTTCGGCTCGGCGCGAGACCAGGACTTCGCCGTCTGGCTCTATTATCCGGCGATGATCTTCGCGCTCCAGTCGGCCGCCTGGTATGTGGCCTGGACGCTGAAGAAGAAGGGCTGGATGCTGGCGGCGTCGATCGGGGGATGGGCGACGGCGGTGGCCCTGGGGCTGTTGGTCCGCGAGCCCCTGGCCTATCTGCTCGTCGCGACGGCGGCTCTGTTCCTGCTGTTCGCCGGGCCAGGCTGGATCATCACCCGCGAAGCCTTGAAGGCCCGCCCGGCTGCGGACGCCGCCTGACCCATGGGGCTGAACGACCTGGGGCGAATCGACGAGGTCATCCACGGCCGGATGCGGCTGGGGATCATGGTCTATCTGGCCGACGTCGAGGCCGCCGACTTCACCGAGCTGAAGACGGTGCTGGAAGCGACCCAGGGCAATCTGTCGGTGCATCTGAAGAAGCTGGAGGAGGCGGGCTATGTCGCCATCTCCAAGAGCTTCGTGAACAACAAGCCCCTGACGCGGGCGGCGATCACGCTTGAAGGGCGCAAGGCCTTCGACGCCTATCTGGAGGCTCTGGGCGGACTGATCGGGAGGAAGGCGTGACGGTCAAGGTCATGGGCATCGTCAACGTCACGCCCGACAGCTTCTCGGACGGGGGGCGATGGGCGTCGACCGAGGCGGCGGCGGACCAGGCGATGCGGCTGGTCGAGCAGGGGGCCGAGGTGCTGGACGTCGGGGGCGAGAGCACCCGGCCGGGCGCCGAGCCGGTCAGCGAGGCCGAGGAGATCGACCGGGTCGTTCCGGTGATCGAGGCCGTTCGCGCCCGCTGGGGCGGCCCGATCAGCGTCGATACGATGAAGCCGGCCGTGGCTCGGGCCGCCGTCGCCGCCGGGGCGACGATGTGGAACGACGTGACCGCCCTGGGCCATGCGCCGGACAGCGCAGCCGTCGCGGCCGAGCTGGGGTGCGAGGTGGTGCTGATGCACATGAGGGGCGAACCCCGGACCATGCAGGCCGATCCCCACTATGAGGACGTGGTCGCCGAGGTGCGGGCCTATCTGCTGGGCCGGGCCGAGGCGGCGACGGCGGCGGGGGTGGCGCGCGCGCGGATCTGGCTGGACCCGGGCATCGGCTTCGGCAAGACCCCGGCGCACAATATGGCCCTGACGGCGCGGCTGGGCGAACTGGTCGCCATGGGCTTTCCGGTGCTTTACGCCGCCAGCCGCAAGCGGACGATCCAGGCCGTCGATCCGACGGCGGTGGAGGCGACCGACCGGCTGGGCGGCTCGCTGGCCCTGGCCCTGGAGGGGGCGCGGCGCGGGGCGCGGATGGTGCGGGTCCATGACGTGCGCGAGACGGTTCAGGCGCTGAAGCTTCAGGCGGCGGTGGCGGCGGCGGAGTGACACGCTTGCCCCCGGCGACGGCCTGGGCCATCTGGTCCCCATGTCCTGGGTGATGTCGATCAATCCGTGGGCGACGCTGGTCGTCGCCGGTCTGCTGGAAGTGCTGTGGGCGTCCGGCCTGAAGTCCGTCAGCCTGCAAAGGCCGCTGACCTCGCTGGGGGTGCTGATCGCCCTGGCGGCCAGCATGATCCTGCTGTGGGTGGCGACCCAGAGGCTGCCGATCGGCACGGCCTATGCGGTCTGGACCGGGATCGGGGCGGTGGGCGCGGCCCTGGTGGGGATCGTCGTATACGGCGAGCCGGCGACGGCGGTGCGGGCGGTGTGCATCCTGCTGATCGTGGCCGGGATCGTGGGCTTAAAGCTGTTCTCGGGGGCGCACTGATGAGCCTCGCTCAAGCAGACGCCGGCCGCGCGGGCGGCGGTAGCGAAAGAAAAATGGGACGGGTCCTGATCCTGGCGGGGTCGGACAGCGGCGGGGGCGCGGGGGTCCAGGCCGACATCAAGGCGGTGACGATGATGGGCGGGTTCGCCGCCACGGCGATCACGGCCATCACGGTGCAGAACACCCTGGGGGTTCACGGCGTCCATCCCCTGCCGCTGGAGCTGATCGCGGCCCAGGCGCGGGCGGTGCTGGAGGACATCGGGACCGATGCGGTCAAGACCGGCATGCTGGGCTCGGTCGAGGTGGTCGAGACGGTGGCGGCCCTGCTGGACGAGGCCAAGGCGCCGGCCGTGGTCGATCCGGTCATGGTGGCCAAGGGCGGCCATCCCCTGCTGCCCAATGCGGCGGTGGAGGCGGTTCGGAGCCTGATGATCCCGCGCGCGGCCCTTCTGACCCCCAATGCGCCCGAGGCCGAGGCCCTGACCGGGCTTGAGGTGCGCGACATCGACGGCCAGAGGCGGGCGGGCGAGGCCCTGCTGAACCTGGGCGCCAAGGCCGTGCTGATGAAGGGCGGCCATGTGGACGGGCCGACGGTGATCGACCTGTTGATGACGACCGACGGAGAGACGGTGCTGGAGGCCGAACGGATCGACACCCGCCACACCCACGGCACCGGCTGCACCCTGGCCAGTGCGTGCGCGACCGGCCTGGCCCTGGGGCGGCCGCTGGAGGTCGCGGCCGCCGAAGCCTGGGCCTATGTCGGCGAGGCGATCCGGCGGGCGCCGGGTCTCGGCGGCGGACACGGGCCGCTGGATCACGGCTGGCCCGTGCGGGGCTGAGGCGGCGGTCCGTCGGACACCGAAAAAAGGTGTCCGATGTGTCCGATCTGTCCGACGGCCATTGTTTTCACAGAGAAAACGGTCGAACTCCGATCGGACTGTCCGGCGGGGGCGCGCTCTGCGCGCGTTGCGATGTCAAAGACCGGGGGCGCCAGTATAGGGCCGTCGGGACGGGCGCCGGGTATTTCGCAGGCGGGCGCTCCAAGCCCTTGATGGGGCGAGAACTCCTTTCGGACGATGCGGGCGTAACGGCGACCGGCGCGCATCTGGGGATGAAGGCGGACGGCGTCTCCCCTTGATCGGATGGGAAGGGTAAGGGAGGCGGATGAACGCCACCCTGAGCCAGAAGCTGATCGACATCGTCCGCGCCGATCCCGGCCTGATGCACGTCTTGCGGACGGTGCGCGAGTTGGACCTGCCCGATTGGCGGCTGGTGTCGGGCGCCGTCTATCAGGCGGTGTGGAATGCGAAGACGGGGCGGCCGGCGGGATACGGGATCAAAGACTATGACGTGGCCTATTTCGACGGGTCGGACCTGTCCTATGAGGCCGAGGACGGGGTGATCAAACGGGTCGCCGCCGCCTTTGACGAGCCCTTCCGCAGCCAGGTGGAGGTGCGCAACCAGGCGCGGGTGCATCTGTGGTTCGAAAACCGGTTCGGCGAACCCTATGAACCGCTCGGCTCGACCGACGAAGCCCTGGGCCGGTTCGTGGCCCCGACCTTCGCCGTCGGAGTGCGGTTGGAGGCGGACGACGCGATCACCGTGGCGGCGCCGTTCGGGCTGGAGGATGTGTTCGCCATGGTCGTGCGGCCGAATCCGAACCGGCCGGTCGCCAAGGGCTGGGCCAGGACTGTCGAGAATGCGCGTGGACGTTGGCCGGAGTTGACGGTGGTTGAATCCGTCTAGGGCGCGCATCCAGGGCGCGCGGCGACACGTATCGGCCGTATGACCCTGATCGACGTCCTCATCCTCCTGGCCCAGAACCTGGTCCTGATCGTCGCCGTGATGCTGGGGCTGTGGGGCGTGGCGCTGAGGCTGAAGGACGTCAGTTTCGTCGATGCGGTCTGGCCCTTGGGCATGTTGCTGCTGGCCCTGGCCACCCTGCCGCGGACCCACGGCGATCCGACGCGCAAGACCCTGCTGGTCGTGATCTGCGCAGTCTGGGCGCTGCGGCTGGGGCTGCATCTGTTCGGGCGGTGGCGGGCCAGCGGGGCGGACGGCCGCTATGTGCAGATCGTCGAGGATCAGGAACGGAACAAGGGATGGTCCTTCGCCAAGACGGCCCTGCTGTTCGTCTTCCTGCCCCAGGCCGTTCTGGCCTGGCTGACGGCCCTGCCGGTGCAGCTGGGCCAGGTCGCCGATGCGCCGGCGGCGGGGGGGCTCGCCCTGATCGGGGCGGGGCTGGCCCTGGCGGGGATCGTCATCGAAAGCACGGGCGACGCCCAGCTGGCGGCCTTCAGAAGCGACCCGGCCAACAAGGGCAGGGTGCTGGACACCGGCCTGTGGCGCTATACGCGCCATCCGAACTATTTCGGCGACGCCTGCGTCTGGTGGGGGCTGTGGCTGATCGCGGCGGAGACGGGCGTGGGCCTGTGGTCCATCGCCGGGCCGATCTTCCTGACCTTCACCCTGACGCGCTGGTCGGGGATCGGGATTACCGAAAAGGCGATCAACCGGTCGCGGCCGGGCTATGCGGACTATGTGAAGCGGACGAGTGCGTTTGTGCCGTGGCCGCCGAAGAAGGGGTGAGGTCCGCTTCTCCCCGTCATCCTCGGGTCAAGCCCGAGGATGACGACAAGGCATGGATGACGGACGTGTCGGGACGAGGCGCGAAAAAGCCCCCGCCGCGAACGACGGGGGCTTTGAACCGAGGCGCGACGGCGTCTTAGTTGGTGGTCGGGGTGTTGTGGGTGGTCATGCCGCCGTCGGCGTTGCCGCCCTGTTGCTCGATCTGGTCGGCGCGGCGGTCGGCGTTGTCCTCGACCTGGTCGGCCTGACGGTTCAGGGCGTCCTTCTGAGCGTCGGTCGGGGCGGCGTCGGCCTGGGCCTCCAGCTGGTCGGCGCGGGCTTCGCCCTGGGCCTCGACGGCGTCGGCGCGGTTTTCGGCGGCCTTGTCGGCGGCGCTTTCACCGCAGGCGGCGACGCCCGACAGGACGAACAGGGAGGCGGCGGCGACAGCGATCTTTTTCATGACGTTTCCTTCCATTGTGGAGGCAGGGAAACGTCACGGCGGCGGTTCAGTTCACGCCGCCGTGAGATTTGCGGGTTTCAGCCCTCGGCTTCGGCGAAGGCGACGCGGGCGGCGCCCAGGAGGGCGGCGTGTTTGTGCATGATCACCTTGGTCGGGATCTCCTGCATGTATTCCTTGAACCGGCCCTTGCGCTCGAACCGCTGGCGGAAGGGGCTGGCCTTGATGAAGGGCAGGATGCGCGGGACGATGCCGCCGGCGATATAGACGCCGCCGCGCGCGCCCGTGGTCAGGGCGATGTCGCCGGCGACCGCGCCCAGTATGGCGCAGAAGCGGGCCAGGGTGGCGCCGCAGGGGCTGTTCGGATCGGCCAGGGCGGTCTGGGTGATCTGGGCGGGGTCGTCGATATGGGTCTCGCGCCCGTCGATCTCGGCCAGGGCCCGGTGCATGTTCAACAGGCCGGGGCCGCAGATCAGACGCTCGATCGAGACGCGGTCATAGCGGCGGCGCAGGATGCGCAGGATCTCGTCCTCGACCGGATCGCCGGGGGGGAAACAGGCGTGGCCGCCTTCGGACGGCATGGCCATCTCCTTGCCGTGCGCGTCGCGCACCAGGGCCGAGACGCCGAAGCCGGTGCCGGGGCCCAGGACGGCGACGGTCGAATGGGGATCGCCGTCGACGGGGCCGCCCAGGCTTTCCAGCTGGTCTTCCGGCACGATGGGGGCGCCCCAGGCCAGGGCCTCGAAGTCGTTGATCAGCTTGACCGGCGAAAGACCCAGGGTGGACAGCTCGCTTTCCGACACCTGCCAGGGGGAGTTGGTCAGGTCGATGGCGCCGTCGGTGACGGGGCCGGCCACGGCGATGACGCCGCCGGTCGGCTTGACCTCGCAGCCCTCGATGAAGGCGGCGACCCCTTCCAGGAAGGTCGGATAGGTTTCGGCCGGGAAGCTCTCGTGGTGGTCCAGCACGGGCTTGCCGTCGATCATGCGAGCGACGGCGAAACGGGCGTTGGTGCCGCCGACGTCTCCGACGAGGAGGGTCTTGTCAGTCATAGGGTCGTTTCCTGCAGTCGGTGCGTCGGATCAGGCGTCCACGGTCCGGTCGACGAGATTGGGATCGGGCGGGGTGTCCGTATGCGATTGGGCGCCGCTGGGGAAGGCGAAGCAGACGGTCGCCCCCTCTTCCGCCGTGGTGACCACATGGCGGAAGGCGCCGAACAGTTCGCGGCCATAGCCCCAGGCCGAACCCTCGGCGTGGACGGCGGAGCGGGCGGCGGCGGGCCGGTCGGTCAGGCCGTCGACGCCGACCGTGGTCAGAACCCCGGCCTCGGCGTCCAGACGGATGACGTCGCCGTCCTTCACATGGGCCAGGGGGCCGCCGGCCAGGGCCTCAGGCGAGACGTGGATGGCGGCCGGGGTCTTGCCGCTGGCGCCCGACATGCGGCCGTCGGTGACGAAGGCGACCTTGAACCCCTTGTCTTGGATGACCGACAGGGCCGGCGACAGGCTGTGCAGTTCGGGCATGCCGTTGGCCCTCGGGCCCTGGAAGCGCAGGACCACGACGACGTCGCGGAACAGCTTGCCGTCCTTGAAGGCTTGCAGCGCGTCTTCCTGGGTTTCGAAGACGGCGGCGGGGGCCTCGACGATGCGGTTCTCGGGCTTGACCGCCGAAACCTTGATGACCGCGCGGCCCAGGTCGCCCTTGACCAGACGCAAGCCCCCCTCCTTGTCGAACGGGTCGGAGGCGGGGCGCAGGATGTCGAGATCCAGGCTCTGCTTGACCCCGTCGCGCCAGACTAGCTGGCCGTCCACCATCGACGGTTCCTGGAAATAGGGCTCGATCCCCTTGCCCATGATGGTGACGACATCGGTGTGGATATGGCCGTGCTCGGCCAGTTCGCGCGCCACGAAGGCGACGCCCCCGGCGGCCTGGAAGGCGTTCACATCGGCCGAGCCGTTGGGATAGACCCGCGCCAGCAGGGGGGTGACGGACGACAGCTCGTCCATGTCGGTCCAGTCGATCAGAACCCCCGCCGCCCGCGCCATGGCGACCAAGTGGATGGCGTGATTGGTCGAGCCGCCGGTGGCCAAGAGGGCCACGATCATGTTGACGATGGACTTTTCGTCGATCACGTCGGCCATGCGGCCCTCGCCGCTGCGGGCCAGTTCGACGGCGCGCTGGGCGGCGGCGGCGGTCAGGGCGTCGCGCAGGCCGGTGTCGGGATGGACGAAGGCGGTGGAGGGCATGTGCAAGCCCCCCAGCTCCATCATCATCTGGTTGGAGTTGGCGGTGCCGTAGAAGGTGCAGGTGCCGGGCGAGTGGTAGGAGCCGATCTCGCTTTCCAGCAGGGTCTGGCGATCGACCTTGTTCTGGGCGTATTCGGCGCGGACGCGGGCTTTCTCCGCGTTCGGAATGCCCGAGGGCATGGGGCCGGCCGGGGCGAAGACGACGGGCAGATGGCCGAAGGCCAGGGCCCCCATGAAAAGGCCGGGCACGATCTTGTCGCAGACCCCCAGCATCAGGGCCGCGTCGAAGGCGTCGTGCGTCAGGGCCACGCCCGCCGACATGGCGATGACGTCGCGGCTGAACAGGGACAGCTCCATGCCGGGGCGACCCTGGGTGACGCCGTCGCACATGGCGGGGGTGCCGCCGGCGACCTGGGCCGTGGCGCCGACCTGACGCACCGCTTCGCGGACCACGCCGGGGAAGCGCTCGAACGGCTGGTGGGCCGACAGCATGTCGTTATAGGCGGTGACGATGCCCAGGTTGGGCTTGGACCCGTCCATGGCGGTCAGTTTGTCGGCTATGGTCTGGCCGGCGAAGGCGTGGGCCCAGTTGGCGCAGGAGAGCTTGGCGCGGCCGGCGCCGGAATCGCGGGCGGCGTCCATGCGGCGCAGATAGTCGGCGCGGGTCGCGCGGCTCTTCTCGATGATGCGGTCGGTGACCGCGGCGACAGTGGGATGAAGCGCCATATCAGCCTTCCTCCGTCCACAGAACTTCAAGGGGAACGTTCGCCGCGATCAGGGCGGCGATGGCCTGGATCTTGGGATCGCCCTTGGCCTGCTCTTCAAAGACCCGGCGTTTGGCGGCGCCCTTCAGGCCCAGGATCACCCGGCCGGCGGACATCAGATAGGGCAGGTTGATCGACAGGCGCTCGATCGTCGGCGCGGCGCCGTCGCGGCCGTGGGGCACGCCCAGCACCGTCGGCTTCAGCGTCGGGGTCAGAAGCGTCTTCAGGGTGGGGCTGTCAGGGAACATGGAGCAGATATGGCCGTCCTCCCCCATGCCGAGAAGGACCGCGTCGAAACGCCCGCCCGCATCGGCCAGGGCGTGGGCGGCGACGATGGCGGCCCGGTCCACTGTGACCTCGGGCGTATAGAGGGGGATGAAGCGGGCGGCGGCCGCCTTGTCCTGCAACAGGACGTCGCGGATCAGCCGGGCGTTGGACTCGGGCGAGGTCTCGGGGACGTAGCGTTCGTCCACTAGGGTCACGGCGATCCTGGCCCAGTCCAGGTCGGTCGCAGCCAGGCGGCGATAGACGGGGGCGGGGGTGGTTCCGCCGGGGCCGGCGAAGACAGCGGAGCCCTTGTCGCGGACGGCGGCGCCCAGGGTCTCGGACAGGCGGGCGGCGATGGCCTCGGCCCAGGCGTCGACGGTGGGGAAGGTTTCGATCACAGGCGTCTCAGACATCGGTCGTGTTCCAGTCGCGGCCGGTGCGGATCATCAGCATGTCGGCGCTGTCGGGGCCCCAGGTTCCGGCGACGTATTCGTCGGGCTTGTGGCCGGATTCAGCCCAGGCCTCGGCGACCTCATCGACCCATTTCCACGCCTGTTCCGCCTCGTCGCGGCGTACGAACAGGGTGGAGTCGCCCGCCATGGCGTCCAGCAGCAGCCGCTCATAGGCGATGCGGCGGCGCGGGGGGGCGGCGGACTTGCCGTCCACGCCCCAGGACAGGCTCATGGTGATGGGCTGGAGCTGCATCCGCTTGTCCAGGCCGGGCCGCTTGTTCATCACCGTCAGGGAGATGTCCTCCTCGGGCTGAAGCTCGATGATCATGCGGTTGGCCAGCGCCTCACCCTCTTCATCGTCGAAGATGGAGTGGGGCACGGGCTTGAACTGGATGACGATTTCGGTGCGCTTCTCGGGCAGGCGCTTGCCGGTGCGCATGAAGAAGGGCACGCCCGCCCAGCGCCAGTTGTCGATGTCGGCGCGGATGGCGACGAAGGTCTCGGTGTCGGACGGTGCGCCGCGCTCCTCGATATAGCCCTTGGCCGGCCTGCCCTCGGACACGCCCGCCACATACTGGCCGCGCACGGTGACGCGTTCGGCCTCCTCGTAGGTGATGGGGCGCAGGCTGCGCAGCACCTTGACCTTTTCGTTGCGCAGGGACTCCGGATCCAGATCGCTGGGCGGTTCCATGGCGACCAGGCACAGCAGCTGGAGCATGTGGTTCTGGAGCATGTCGCGCAATGCACCGTACTCGTCATAGTAGGGCCAGCGGTCGCCGACCCCCACCGTTTCACCGATGGTGATCTGGACGTGGTCGATCGTCAGATTGTTCCAAAGCGGCTCGAAGATGGTGTTGCCGAACCGCAGGGCCGTCAGATTCTGGACCGTCTCCTTGCCCAGATAGTGGTCGATGCGGAACACCTGGTCCTCGCGGAAGGCGTGGGCCACGGCGTCGTCGATCTCGAGGAAGGACTTCAGGTCGCGGCCGACCGGCTTCTCCAGCACGATGCGGCAGTTGCGCTCGGCCAGACCCGCCGCCTTCATCGCCGTGACGATGCGGCCGTACAGCGAGGGGGAAACGGCCAGGAAGGAGGTGACCTCGCCGTCGCCGACCTTGTCCTTCAGCGGCTTCAGGCTGTCGGCCGAGGTGGCGTCCACCGCCAGATAGTCGAGCCGGGCCTTCATCTTGGCCCAGGAGTGGTCGTCCCAGGCCTTGTCGGCCTCGGCCCGGGCCTTCACGGCGTCATGGACCTTGGCGACATAGTCCTCGGCGGTTTCGTCGGAACGGGCGGCGCCGATGATCTTCAGCCCGTCGGGCAGGAGGCCGTCGTGCTCCAGGAAATAGAGCGAAGGCAACAGCATCCGCATCGCCAGATCGCCGCCGCCGCCGAACAGAATGAGAGCCGCCATCGAAATTCCCTCGAATATCCCATTTGTCGGGACGAACGCCTTTACGGCCTAGTCTTTGGGCCTTTGCCCGCTTCCGCCCGCGAGGCCAACACGTCCAGCACGTCCTGAAACACCATGTTACGGACATGGAGAAGCACCAAGAGGTGATAGATCAAATCCGCCGCCTCGCTGGCGAGTTCCTCATCCGGGCCGGCGACGCCCGCCAGGGCGGTCTCGACGCCTTCTTCGCCGACCTTCTGGGCGACGCGTTTGGCGCCCTGGGCGACCAGTTTGGCGGTCCAGCTTTCAGACGGATCGGCGGCGGCCCGTTCGGCGATGGTCCGTTCCAGCCGGGCGATGCGGCCGAGACCCGGCGCGTCGGCCGCGCCGAAACAGCTGGTGCGGTGCAGGTGGCAGGCGTTTCCGACCGGATTCACCGCCAGGACCAGGGCGTCGCCGTCGCAGTCGGGGGTGATCGAGACGACGTGCAGACGGTCGCCCGAGGTCTCGCCCTTTCTCCAGCGCCCGCCGCGCGAACGCGAGAAGAAGGTGGCCTCGCCCGACTGGATCGTCTCGTCCAGGGCGGCGCGGTCCATATAGGCCAGGGTCAGGACCTGGAGCGTGGCGGCGTCCTGGACCACCACGGGGACCAGGCCGTTTCCTTTTTCGAAGTCGATGGTGGTGGGGTCGATCATGGGATGATC
>NZ_JBXANG010000015.1:0-14485 GCF_058801445.1 Brevundimonas sp. GW822-FHT03E11
GGCGCAGGACCCGTAACCGTCAACAAATTGCCAGAAGCGTCATAGGTGTAATCCGTAACACCGCCACGGGCGTCTGTGACGGTGAGCGGCTGATTGCAGATACGCAGGGTCGTCGCAGAGCAGTTCGCCGGATAGGCGGCCGTCTGGACGATGTCAGCCAGGGAACTGCCGGGCTTGCCGACACGCCGGACCTCGGTGATGTTGTTGCGGATGTCGCGTGTATAGGTCGTGACCCCGCCCTCTGGATCCGTCACGCTGGCCAACCGGTTATACTGATCCCAGTCCAGCACGGTCGTGCGGCTGCCGGGGAGCGTCAGTCGCAGCAAGCGGTTGGTGCGGATGTTGGACCGCACCAATGTCGCCAGGTTGTTGGGATCGGTGACCGTAGTGTTGCGGTAGATCGGTTCCTGTCCGCCGCCCGGAACGACGTCCTGGAAGTCATAGCTCCAGACGCCGGCGCCGTCGGCGTAGGTGCTGATCTTTCCTGCCTTATAGGTGAGGATGATCGGCGCGCGCGCAGGGTCCGGCGACTGCAGCTGTTGCAGAACGCCATAGCCGTCGAACTGCCAGGTCGTGACGCGGCCGATGGCGTCCGTCGTCGTCATGTCCGTCCCTCTCACGGCGATTGCGACGTTCTGCCATGGCTGTGTGAAGCCGCCACAGGCGTCTGCGTTCGGATCGCAGTAATCGACCGCATTGTTGATCGCCCATACCCTGGTGCGGGTCGTGAAGGCCGAGATGTCAGCCGGCCCTGAAGGCGCGTTATTGGCGTATTCCGCCTTCAGCTGATAACCGAGGTTGTTGGTCGCGGATTGGACGCGCCAGAAGGTTACGGGCGTCGGCCCCGACGGCGTCGAGACGGTGATCAGCGCACCGCGATAGTGCCAAGTCCATTGCTCGCCGTTCGGCTTGGTGAGCGTGGAGATCAGGCCGCCGTTCGCTTGGGCCAGGCCCGGCCACTGCGTCAGCTTGGTCGAATCGAACACGGCGACCGTGCCGTCGGCGGCCGTATAGATCCAGTTGGTTCCGCTTTGCGCCAACGTCGAGCCATCGCGGGTGAGGGGAATGAGGTTATTACCGAAGACGGTCGAGTAAGCGCCGACGCTCACGGTATAGGTGAAGATGCACCCGCCTCCCTCCTGACACGTCTCCTCGGCCTCAAGCGTTCCCGTCAGATTGTCGCGATAGCCTTCGCTGGCGATATAGGAGCGGGTGAAGGCCATACCGCCCTGGTCTTGCGGACCGACCGTCGCCTCCGTGGTCGACAGGTTTAAGGCGCCGGTGATCAGGTCCACCCCCCGCTCATCCAGATTGTACTGCGATGGGGGCGGCGCGGCCAGGACGTTCTGAGCAAATGATTCAGTTACAAATATTGCGAATACAGCCAAAAGACCCAATACAACGGTCATAAGCCAAGATATTTTCTTGTAGTATTTGTCGATCACCTTCGATGCCTCAAATAAACAACAAAGAAATGACAAGCGGACGCAAGGAGATCTTGCGCCGGACATTCTGGTTTCCAATGCTGGCCGTTGATCCAAAATTCTCTTCTTCAACGAAAAGGGCTACAGGATCGACAAAACCGAGCGACGCTTTGAGATCGTTTACAACGAACGCACCTGCCGTAGCGGCCATCGATAACGCTGCCTGATCGAAAATGGGCAGAGCCGTCTGACCCCCTGCGACCACCACCTGGCTTCTGTTGCCGGCCGCGTCATACGCATAGGTCACCGTCGCCCCGCCCGCGTTGGTCACCGTCTTCAGACAACCCAGGGCGTCATAGGTGTAGGTGGTCGACACCTGGGCCTGAGCGCCGGCCGGACAGAGCACGGCGGCTGAAAGCCCCACCGCAGACGCGACAGCGATACCCTGACCCACATAGCGCATTGAACGTCCCCCTACGCACTAACACCTACTGAAGATTGCGACTTTTGGCAATCAGGAAGCGACACCGGTTGATGAGCAGAGGCTGCGGGGCACGTTAGCCCAATACCTCAAGCTTAGATTCGACGGGTTGGCGCCGTCGGTTTTCCGCGCAATATGGGCTAGTAGCTTAAGGGGGCTTGGATGGGCATCGGGTTGAAATCGCGCTTTGGCGCGCTTGGCATGTCAGCCACTTTCGCCCCAGCGGCGGCACAGGCTCAGATTGCACTGGCGGACCCCCGGGGCTCCGGCCCGATCGTGTCTGCGGTACAATGGCTTCAGGGCACTTTGCTCGGCACGGTGGCCACCGTCGTGGCTGTGGTCGCCGTGGCTTGTGTCGGCCTTCTCATGTTGACCGGCCGCATCAATTGGCGGCATGGGGCAGTCGTGATCTTGGGATGTTTCATCCTGTTCGGCGCCGTAAGCATCGTCGCCGGAATCCGTTCGGCCGCCGTCTTTACGGGCTGATGTGTTGGACAGTCTCGACCGAGCGCCCCTTTTCACAGCTTTGACGCGCCCACAAATGTTCGCTGGCGTGACCTACAACTACTTCGTCATCAACGGAGTCGTCGCAGCAGAGCTGTTTCTCATCTTTCGATCGGCCTGGGTGTTGCCGATCGCGCTGCTCATCCACCTTGCCGGGGTGCTCATCTGCCTGCGCGAGCCCCGCGCCATTGACCTGTGGCTGATCCGAATTGGTCAATGTCCTCGTGTTCCCAATCACAGACTTTGGCGATGCAACTCCTATCGCCCCTGAGCCAAGGGCGCCTGACCGTCGAACGGGAGCGGTCGGCCGGTATCCATCTGCCCTATGCGCGCCACATCGATGACCATACGCTGGAGACCCGCGATGGCCTGCTCTTGCAGACCATCAAGCTGCGCGGCCTTCTGTTCGAAACGGCCGATACCGACGAACTAAACTATCGTAAGACCATCCGCGACGCGACGCTGCGCGCCATCGGAACATCCCGGTTCGCTCTCTACCATCATGTCGTGCGCCGCCGGATCTCACCAGAGGCTGCGAACGCGTATCCGGACGCCTTCTCTCAGATTCTGGGCGATCGGTGGGCGGATCGCCTGTCGGCCCGACAGTTGTTCG
The DNA here is from genome assembly GCF_058801445.1 of Brevundimonas sp. GW822-FHT03E11. Classification (NCBI taxonomy): domain Bacteria; kingdom Pseudomonadati; phylum Pseudomonadota; class Alphaproteobacteria; order Caulobacterales; family Caulobacteraceae; genus Brevundimonas; species Brevundimonas sp. GW822-FHT03E11. Next base: position 3,023 of record NZ_JBXANG010000015.1, read on the forward strand.
TCAATGACCTCTATCTCACCCTGATCCGGCGCCCGCTTCAGGGGCGACTTGGGCTGGCGGATCAGATCCGCGCCTTGTTGGAACGGGCCGGCGAACCGCCGGCTGCAGCTCTCGCTCAGGAAGTCGCGCAACTTGACGCGGGGCGCGACGCCATGATGGCCGCGCTCGGCGACTATGAGCCTCACTTGCTTGGCGTAAGGCAGTCAGAAGGCGGACCACAGTCCGAGCCCTTGGCCTTTCTCTCGGAACTCTACAACGGCGAAAACCGTCCCGTCATTTTGCCTCATCAGGATCTGGGGGCCTATCTGCCCTATCGAAGGGTCAGTTTTGGCCAGCAGACTGTGGAACTGGGAGCCAGCGGCCATCTCGGGCGCAGCTTTGTCGCTCTCATTTCGGTCAAGGACTACCCGCAGTACAGCACGCCGGGGATGTTCGACGAACTGCTGCGACTGCCGTTCGAACTGACCCTTACCCAGTCCTTCGCGTTCGTAGAGCGCGGCGCCGCGCTCGAACGGATGAACTTGGCCTTAAGACGGATGCGATCCGCAGAGGACGAGGCGGTCTCGCTGCGCGCCGAACTATCATTGGCTAAGGACGAGGTCGCCGCCGGACGCGCGGGCTACGGCGAACACCACATGACCATCGCTGTTCGCGGCGATACGCTTCAAGCTGTGGACTCCGCAGTGGCGGAGGTGACCGCTACGCTTTCATCTCTAGGCGTCGTCGCGGTACGGGAAGAGATCGCGCTGGAGCCGGCGTTCTGGGCTCAGTTCCCAGCCAACTTCAAATATATCGCGCGTCGCGGCTTGATCTCGACCAACAATTTCGCTGGCTTGGCCAGCGGCCACAACTTCCCGACCGGAGATGCCAAAGGCGGCCACTGGGGCAAGGCCATCAGCATCCTGGAAACTACGGCGGCTGGACCATATCACTTCAACTTCCACCAAGGCGATCTGGGCAACTTCACGGTGATCGGACCGTCGGGGTCGGGCAAGACCGTCGTACTGAATTTTCTGCTGGCCCAAGCGCGCAAACTGTCCCCGCGCATCATCTTCTTCGACAAAGACCGCGGAGCGGAGTTGTTTATCCGCGCCATCGGCGGACGTTATGACCGCCTCCGGCCCGGAACGGCGACTGGGCTTAACCCGCTCCAGCTGGACGACACCGCCGCCAACCGAAGCTTTCTGATCGAGTGGCTCAGCCAACTCGCCGGCGGCGTGGACGTCGCGGATCTCGCGCGTATTAGAGATGCGGTCGCCGCCAACTTCGAACAGCCTCCAGCGCACCGCCGCCTCAGGCATCTGGTGGAGCTGTTTCGCGGCGACGCCAAACCTCATAGAGCGGATCTGTGGTCTCGCCTCACGCCCTGGTGGGGCGAAGGGGAACGGGCCTGGTTGTTCGACAACCCGCAAGACCTGACGGACATCTCCAACGACACCGTCGGGTTCGACATGACGGCGGTGTTGGACGAGCCGGTGCTGCGCACGCCGGCCATGATGTATCTGTTCCATCGTGTCGAAGACCGTCTGGACGGGTCAGCCGCCATAATCGTCATCGACGAGGGATGGAAGGCGCTAGACGACGAGGTCTTCGTCCGCCGGATCAAGGATTGGGAAAAGACGATCCGCAAACGCAACGGTATTGTGGGTTTCGCGACCCAGAGCGCTCAGGACGCGCTTGAGAGCCGGATTTCCAGCGCCATTGTGGAGCAGGCTGCGACGCAGATTTTCATGCTGAACGCCAAGGCTCGAGCCGAGGACTATATCGAAGGATTCGGCCTTACGCCGCATGAGTACGACCTGATCCGCACCCTGCCCGACAGCTCGCACTGCTTTCTCATCAAGCGCGGCGGAGAAAGCGTCGTGGCCCGTCTCGACCTTTCGGGAGAGGACGACATTCTGACGATACTCTCAGGCCGCGAACGGACTGTTCGGCTGCTTGACGATCTCCGAGCCGCCGTCGGCGACGACCCTGCCGATTGGATGGATGCGCTTCTGGAGCGTGCGAGATCATGACGACCTGTTCTCCCGTGCGAACTGGCGAACAGTTTCTGTCGAGCCTGCTCGGTCATGTCGATTGTCAAGCGCAGACCATAGGCGCCCTCGGCTATCAAACGCTCGCCAGTCCTGCGTCCCCTATTTCCCCGGTGCTCACCGCTCTCCTAACCATCTTCATCGCGCTTTTTGGATTGCGCTTGATGATCGGCGGAACGCCTCGGCTGGCGACGAGCGTCTTGAGCGTCGCCAAGATCGGCGTCGCCATCACCCTCGCCACCAGTTGGCCCGCCTACAGCACGGTCATTTATGACGTCGTCGTGGATGCCCCGGCACAGCTGGGCGCCGCGATCGCCCGTCCGACAGGTTTGGCGGGCGCGAACCAAGACATGGTTCAGCGCCTCCAACAGGTCGATAATGCGATGGGACGGCTGACTGACCTCGGCAGCGGGCGTAACGACCTCGTCTCCCAAGCACCGGCCGGAACCTCGCCTGACACGCCCCAAAGGGCTCCCATCGCGGACGACCCTGCGTTCGGCTGGGCGCGGGTTGTGTTTCTGTCGTCCGTTGTCGGCGCGACATTGGGCGTACGTGTCACAGCCGGCGTGCTGCTGGCGCTCGCCCCCCTATTCGCGGGCTTTCTGCTTTTCGATTTTGCACGGGGGGTCTTCGCCGGTTGGTTGCGTGCGCTCCTTTTCGCTCTTCTGGCGTCATTGACAACCAATCTGCTGCTCGGCGTGCAGTTGGCGATCATGGAACCTTGGCTGTCCCAAGTTCTTCAACTGCGCCAAGCTAAGGTAGTGGCCGGCGCCGCTCCGATCGAACTCCTGATCCTATGCCTGGTTTTCGCCGTGGGCCTCGCCGGAAGCCTCGTCCTGCTGCTTAAGCTAGCTTTTGCGCTTCATATTCCCATCGCCGGAGCCGAAATTTGGAGCACGGGGATTAGGTCTGACGGGTCGCGAGCCCTTGAGCCTCTGTCGCCTCGCGCCTTCACGCCGACGCATGGAGGCGACGCGGCTCCGTCTCGTGCTGCAATGGTCGCCCAATCCTTGATGTCCAGTCAAAGGCGCAGCCTGCGCCCCACGCCTAGTCCTGTTCATACGACCGCTCGCACCGTCGAGATGGCGGGCGGGCCGATTGTCGGCGACGATCTCATTATTCCGACCTTTAGCCAGAACCTGCGCAGGACCAAGCCGCGCAAGTCCATCGGCGCCGCCATCCGAGACAGCCGCAAATGAAGAAGTCCTCACGCGAGGCGCTGGACGCCTATTATCGAGAGGCGGGGAGTTGGGCGGCGGACCAGATCGGTGCGTTGAAGTTCTCGCGTCGCATCGCCTGGATCACGGCAGGCGTCGCCGCCCTGGTGGCGATCATCGAAGGCATAGCCTTGATGGTGCTCATGCCGCTCAAGACCACCGTGCCCTATACGCTTCTGGTCGATCGAACGACAGGCTTTGTGCAGGCGCTCAAGCCGCTGGATCCGAGTCAAATCACGCCGGATCGCGCACTGGTCCAGTCCATGCTCGTCCAATATGTCATCGCGCGTGAGAGCTTCGACATGACGTCTCTGCAGGCAGACTACGGCAAGGTGGGGCTTTGGTCGGCAGGGACGGCTCGAACCGACTATGTCGCCAAGATGCAGGCGTCGAACCTGAGCAGCCCTCTCAATCTCTACCCGCGCACCACGATCGTTCAAACCCGCGTCAAAAGCGTCTCGCCGCTCAGTGAAACGTCGGCCCTCGTTCGCTTTGAAACCATTCGCCGGGACGACGGCGCCCAGCCTCAACCTGCGCTGTCCTGGGTCGCGGTCGTGGAATACCGCTTCTCTGGCGAGCCGATGGCGGCGGAAGATCGCTTCCTCAATCCGCTCGGCTTTCAAGTAACCCGTTACCGTCGCGATCCCGAGACGCTGACGCCGCCCCCTCCGGCGCCTGCACCGATACGGCAGGAACTGTCCGATGCTGAGGCTCCCCAGGATGAGGGCCTCCAATGATACGGATCGCCGCCATGCTGGCCGTGCTGCTGATCGGGTACGACACCTCAGCTCAGACGCCGACGCCCCCCGCTGATCCCCGCATCCAGAGCATGCCCTATGACGCCGGGCGCGTCGTCCCGCTAAGGGTCGCCCCCCGTCATCAGTTAACCGTGATCTTCAGCCCGGACGAACACATAGAGAATGTGGCGATCGGCGATTCCGAGGCTTGGCAGGTCACAGCCAACAACCGGGGCGACTCGCTTTTCATAAAGTCTCTGCAAAGCGGCGCGCCGACCAATATGACGGTCATCACCGATGCGCGGGTCTACAGTTTCGAACTGACACCTGCCGCAAATCCGGGTTTCGACGTCCCCTATACGCTAAGGTTCAGCTATCCAGAGCTTGTTACGGCGGATCATGCGCCCACCCCGACGCCCGGCCTCGGACGTTACCGACTGAGCGGCGCGCGCGGCGTGCGACCGGCCGCCATCGACGACGACGGCGTTAGAACCTACATCCAATGGAAGCGGCAGCAGCCGTTGCCGGCCATGTTCGCCGTCGAAGAGCAGGGCGCTGAGACCCTTCTACAGGGACAGATGCGAGACGGCCGTTATGTGATCGACGGCGTGCACCGGGCTCTCGTGTTCCGCCTTGATCGTCAGACGGCCCGAGCGAGCCGCCTTCCCCTCCGGGAGAATCGACCGTGAGTACGGCATTGGACCCCCGCCAAGGCTCCGAGGACATCCGGCCCGTAGTCGCCAAGGCGCAGCGACGCGCGCCGACCTGGTTGCTCGTCGGCGCCGTCGTCATTGCGGGTCTGGGCCTTTTCGTCTTCTTGGAAGGCCGTCGCCAAGCGGCGACTGCACCAACGGTGGAGCCGGTCGCCACGGAAGTGATCATGGGGACTGCGGCGCCCCCGCCCCTGTTTGTGCCGATCGATCCGCAGATCGAAGCCCCCCAGCCTTTGCCTTTGGCGTCGGAGCCTCCGCCGCCTCCGCCTCCTCCTTATCCCATGCCGACCGGCCTCGTCACTTCAGCGGCTCCGCCCCCGCTGACCTCTGCGCCGGCCGTCAATCCCGCTCCTCCGACGCAAATCGCGGCCTCGAACGCTGAGCGCGGGACGGTGCAGACCGCCGAGCAAAGCAGCGCCCCGGCCTTGGTGATCGATACGACATCGGTCCCGGCCGAGACAGCGGCCGCAGAAGGCGGCGCAGCCGGCGCGAACACCAGTTCCGCCGTCCGCACGAGCCGAATCCAGCGGCCGTCCTCCACGGTGCTACAAGGCACGCTGATACCGGCCGTGCTCGAGACGGCGTTGGACTCCTCTCGTCCAGGCCAAGTTCGCGCTATCGTCTCGCGCGACATCACCGGCTTCGATGGCAGTCGGGTCCTGATCCCGCGTGGATCTCGTCTGGTCGGCAATTACGAGGCCGATCTCACTGATGGCCAAAGCCGCGCCTTCGTTGAATGGACCCGACTGGTTCGCCCCGACGGCGTCTCCATCGCCCTCGGTTCGCCCGCGGCCGACCTGCAAGGCCGCGCCGGCGTCCCCGGCCGCGTGAACAGCCGCTTTCTGGCGCGTTTCGGCTCGGCTCTGCTTCAAACGACGCTGAACCTGGGCGCCAGCGCCGCAGGGCGTAGCCTTGGTGGTGAGTCCTCCGTTGTCGTCGCTCTTCCGGGAGCCACGCAGAACCTCGGCGCCTCCCCCGCCGCGAGCGCGATAAGGCCCACCTTGAACGTCGCCGCCGGCGCTCGGGTCTCGGTCTTCGTTGCGAGAGATCTGGAGTTCTCATCTGGGACGCCGCGATGACCGCGCCCGCCCCCCAGGGGCAAGTCTACCTCCACAGCTACCTGGCTCCCTTCGCCGACATCCTCGCGCGGACCGACGTCACGGACATCTACGTCAATCGTCCCGGCGAACTCTGGGCCGAAACCCTCGGCGGCGAGGTGGAGCATCACCCTGCTCCGACCTTGACTCGGGATGTGCTCGACCGTCTCGCACGACAGATCGCGGCCCTCGCCCACCAGGGCGTCAGCCGCGAACACCCGCTGCTGTCCGCCGCTCTGCCGAGCGGAGAGCGGGTCCAGTTCATCATTCCCCCCGCCACGCGCGGCGAGCCCGCCCTGGCCATCCGCAAACATGTCGGGTCGGACCTGCGGCTCGACGACTATGTGACCGCCGGCGCCTTCCAAGGTCTCGCCGCGCACTCGGCCCTCGGCGGCGGCCCGGACGATCAGGCCCGCCTTCAAGCGTTACTAAACGCCGGCGACATGGCGGGGCTCCTGCGCTCGGCCGTGCTCGCTCGACGCAACATCCTGATCTCGGGCGGGACATCGACCGGCAAGACGACCTTCCTCAACGCCCTCATCGCCGAAATCCCCCTGAACGAGCGGCTGATCTTCATCGAGGACACGCCCGAACTGAAGTTTCCGCACAAGAACGCCGTCGGTCTGCTGGCCGCGCGCAGCGTCCTGGGCGAGTCCGGTCTGACGGCGGAGGACCTTCTGAATGCTTCCCTTCGTATGAGACCGGACCGGATTCTCCTTGGCGAACTGCGTGGCCCCGAGGCCTTCACCTTTCTGAGGTCCGTCAACACCGGCCATCCGGGGTCGATGACCACGGTCCACGCCGACAGCCCCGAGCGGGCCGTTGAACAGATCGCCCTGCTCGTCCTGCAAGGCGGCGCGCGGTTGAGCCGGGAGGACGTCCTCCACTATGTGCGTTCCACTATCGACGTCTTCGTGCAACTGGATCGGCGCGGCGGGCGCAGGATCGTCTCAGACATCCAGCTTCAGGGCGCTTAGCTGTGAACAGTGTCGGCCTAACTCACAGCAGGCTCGCTGATCTTCGTTGCCTAGCCACAGGCCAGAGGCGACTATCCAGCCGGCGTCGGCCAAGTCTCTTGAATTGAGCGGCGTCTTAGAATGACAGTCCCCCCCCCACCGCCCGAGACGAATGCGCTGTCGGTCGCCGCCCAGTGGATCGCCGACGTCCTGACCGGACCCGTAGCGACAAGCCTGGCGGTCATCTCGATCGCTGCCCTCGGCTACCTCATGTTGAGCGGACGCCTGGATCTTCGGCGAGGGCTCCGGATTGTCCTGGGGTGTTTCATCCTGTTTGGTGCGCCCGCGATTGCGCTCGGCTTTAGACACGCGACGCAGAATCTGGCGGGCGAACAAGCGACTGAGCCGCCTAAAACACCCTCGCCCGTTCTGGCGTCGCCTTCGCGAACGGCGACGAGTTCTGCGGACCCCTACGCCGGCGCCGCTGTCCGGCGATGAGCGCTCAGCACTTTCGATGTGATCCAGCGCTGCCAATCGGGAATGGCCTCAACCTTACTTGGCGAAGCCAAGGCCACAGAACATTAGATGCCGCCGAGCCCACAGCGGACACCGAGAGGCAGGTCAACACCTACGGCCTGGCCACAACCAAAAAGCGCGAAGAGGGCGGCGCACGAGATCGGACACGCTGAAGCCGATCGTATTGATACGAACCTCCAGGGTTCGTTTCGCGCGGGCTTCGGAGGGCCGTCGCGGGATCGAGGTGGAGACGCGCACCGGCTCCAATTCTGCCACTGGTAGCGTACTATACGCTACCGTTAAGCTGTTGAAGAAAATGGGAAAATCGGCGTCGAAGCGACGGTAGCGTAAAGTACGCTAATTCCCGCAATTTTTTCTACTGCCTATTCAGTCACTTAACCCTCGCATCTGTGCGTAAGGTGTGCATCGTTCCCGCTGCGGAACGATCCCTCCAATCGCCCCCTCCGGGGCACTGTAATTTCCATCTGTCAACGGAAGGATTCCACGCCCGGCGAACCGGCCCTCTAGGCGGGGGCGATCCTCGCCTCAGGCCCCCGTTGAGCTATCATCGGCCGCATGAAGACGCCCTTGTTCGACGCCTTGTCCATCCCGGTCCTGCTGGTCTTCCTCGGCGTCGTCGTGGCGGGCATCATCATCCAGGAATGGCTCGAGCGCCGCGCGGCGAAGAGGAGGCGCGCTTTCCGGCCGAGGGCGTCGGACCGCTCCAGTTCCGTCACCGGCGGCAGCAATCCCGAGCAAGGTCGTCCGACCCTTTAGGCGTCCGCTGCATTCCGCTTGCGCCCCGCACTTGGTTTGCCGACGGATTCATCATGGACCGAATCCCATCCGATCAGCCCCCGACGAGCCAGATTCCAGTGCCGCCACGGCTCTAAAAAGGGCAAGTTGTCGAGGTGGTTAAACCGATTTCGGAGCAACGGTTACGGCACCCTTTTATCTGACCGTCCGAACTGCCACTGTACACTCATGGCGCACTTAATTTCAGTCAAAACCTTGATCGGCTGGCTTCTGATCGTTGGTGTAGCATCATTAGTTGTTTGGCTTCTGGTACCACTAGGTCCGCCCAGTCATGAGACCGGTATAATCGAGGGCTTTGGTTTGAGTGAAGGTCGTCGCGGCTCACACCGGATTGCTGTAGTTCGGATTAATGGAGCATCAGCACAAGTTCGCATCAGTAGCAGAATCGATTGTCAAATTGGGGATGAGATAGAACTAAATCGGCAATCAGTACCTTTTCGGCAGAAATTTACTCCTGCTTTGACGCCGCATCCGTGCTATCGGCGCGGTTAGAGATAACACTCATATTTTCTCCTAGCGGCATTTCTATAAAGAAGTTTTTTGGCACGTTTGATGCAGAGAAATATTCGTTTGCTCCCTGCAGCGATTTAGCCAGATTCAAAAAATGTTCATCACCCTCCGGGAATCTTCCCGCTAAGAACTCCATCATTCCGTACAAATATGCTGCAATATAGAGCGATTTATCCGACCTACAATTTTGTACATTAATATTAGACTGAACAACAACAACAGTTGCTGCTTTTTCAGCCAGCGGAAAATTTCTTGTCCAGTAAGCTGATTGAAGTGCAATTATATTTGCCCGAAGCGGCATGCCGGTTGAAGCAATCTCGCACTTCAACCTTCGGGCAAGCTGCTCAAGGGCTTGTATCGCCGCGGCGTATCTGCCACTGCTTACACGCTTCTGCGCTTTCGCTAGCAAAGGAGCGCCCATAGCAGCAGCCATAAGTCTCTTCATCGCAGCCTCTATTGGTAGTTGTCGAACAGCTCTCCAAACGCTCGGAGAAGTTCTCCAGCTTTGGCTCGCCATGTGGAACTGGTGGTGGTTGGAGGGCTTGCTTCCGCAGGGTTTCCTTTTGGAGCCTCACGAGGAGCAGATCTAGCCAAATCCGCCGCTCGGTTTGTAGGCGCACCAGCGGAAGCCCTTGTATTAGCTAGGGGATTAGATGCCGGTCGCCCCACGGTAACTGTCGGAGGTCGGGCCGCTGACGCTCCCGTCCGGGCCGCGCCAGCACCAAGTGATGTTGCTTCCGCCTGCGCAGCTCGCGCTGCCGCAGCGGTCGTGACTGGCAGCCCTACCTCTACAGCAACGCCTGCCGTTAGCCCCGTCGCGATTACCACGGCGGCACCTGTTCCAAGCTGCGCTCGAACCTCTGGTTCCGTGCGAGCAACCGTTTCTCTAAAGTCTTGCTGCTGGGCGCGCGTATTAGCGTCGGCAGCTTGAAAACAACCATAGCTGTTGCAGACCGTCTGCCTACCATCCGGATCCGTCAGATTGACCGGATCGTTTGCGACGTACGCATACAGATTGACCTGATCCTCATACCCGATGGGATCGGTCTGGAGGAACCGGCCTAGGGTCGGGGAGTAGATGCGGGCCTTGTAGTGGTACATGGCCAGTTCGGGCAGCCAGGCCTGGCCGGTGTACTGGAACCGGCCGCTGTTGCCCGCGCCGGGGATGCCGTATTCGTCGTAGGTGTTGACGTTGGTCACCGCACCCGAGGCGTCGGTCCGGGCCGTGATCGAGCCCTGGTGGTCGGCGTAGAGGTACTGGGGCGCGGTCACGCCCGATCCCTCGAACCAGACCAGGGGCGTGTCCGAGCCGTCGGCGTGGACGTAGCGGCGCAGCATATTGCCCGAGGCGTCATATTCCGCCGTCAGCTTGTCGCCGTCGTACAGGTAGCGGGTGACGCCCTGGCTGTTGCTGGAGCTCTGGAACAGACGCCCCAGCGGATCCCACACCAGGCTCGCCCCGTTCGGCCCGGCGATCAGACGGTTTTCCACGTCATAGACATAGGTCCCGCCCTGACCGTCCGAGGTCAGATTGCCGTTGGCGTCATAGGTGAAGTTGGCCGGACCGGCCGAGACGTATTGGTTCAGCCCATTGACCGCATAGTTGCGGGTGACGTTGACGTGGTCGTTGAACCGATAGGCGGCGTTCGACACCGATCGGCTGATCACCTGGCCGGCCTGACGGTGATCGAGGGTGCGGGGCATGGGGCCGGTCGGACGGCGGCTGCGGGTCTTGGCGAGCCGCCGTTCCTCCTGCGCCCCGCGCTTGCTCTCTCGCCTGATCACCATGCCGGAATCTCACCGATCAGGCCGCGACGGGCAAGAGTCCAAGGCGCCTCTACGGCTATAAAAAGGGCAACTCACCGCAAGTCGTCGGGGCGGATAAAACCGATTGCGAAGCAAGAGGTTACCACGCCCCTTTATCTTGCCCTCCGACATATCTTTGCGACTCCAGACAACATTATTCCTCCCACATATTCAGATCAGTCTCGTGCACATCGACGGACACTCCGTCCTCGTACTCAATGGTGTAAATATTTCCGGGCGGGAGCTGCGGCGCCTTTATCTTCTCTCGGTCGGTGATCACTGCGATCACCCACCCCTTTGCTCCTGGCCTAAATGCAGCCGAAGCCTGATCCGAAACTCGGACAACGTCATCGTAGGTAAAAGCCGACATTATCGTTGCTCCGGAATTCTGGGTCTTATCGGAAGGTGTGGATTTCCGTCTGGTTGGGTCACCCCCGGCCGATGGCCATGAGGACCACGCGCTGTTTCGTCCGATTGACCACGATGACCGCCTCTATCACTTCGTACGCCCGTTGGGTTTCCATCGCGATCACGCACTTGCTGGTAGTCCCCATTCTGAGACGAAGTTACTTGTTCTCCCGCCCCCACAGGAATCGCGTTCCCAGCCTCATCGACCACCACAACCGGGCCATCAACGGGTCCATTGTAAGGATTATCGTTTCCAGCATCATCGGGAACCGTCTCCGGCTCCCCCACCTCGACAGTCGGCGTGTTGTAGACAGGCTCTGACCGGAACAAATCCGCAATGCTTCCGAACAGACTGCCGACCGCTCCTCGGCAGCCCTCTGAGGCGGCGCAGTAAACAACTGCCGATGTAACAAGTACTACACCTCCGCAGCCAAGCGCCTGTGGCCCCGCACATGCCAAAAGAAGGACGTTCTCGCCGCTGGGATCGGTCCGGTTCACCGGATCGTTCCCCACATACGCATAGAGATTGATCTGATCCTCGTACCCAATCGGATCGGTCTGGAGGAACCGGCCTAGCGTCGGGGAGTAGATGCGGGCCTTGTAGTGGTACATGGCCAGTTCGGGCAGCCAGGCCTGGCCGGTGTACTGGAACCG
>NZ_JBXANG010000016.1:0-5355 GCF_058801445.1 Brevundimonas sp. GW822-FHT03E11
GACGCGACAGCGATACCCTGACCCACATAGCGCATTGAACGTCCCCCTACGCACTAACACCTACTGAAGATTGCGACGTTTGGCAATCAGGAAGCGACACCGGTTGATGAGCAGAGGCTGCGGGATGACCCGCCAGCTATGTCGCGCGCAATGAGCCAGAATGAGCCAGCGCGACATCATCAACGCGACGGCGAATGCGTCAGCCTCCGTTTCCTGATAGTCATTTCGCGCATCGCTTTGCGTCGGCGCCCGACGCAGGATCTGATCCTCATCATCAAGACTGGGCTGGTGGGACATCAGGCAGTGCCCTAACTCGTGGGCTGCGGTGAAACGTTGGATGCTCAAGGGCCTCTCGGTCGTCACCATTATCCCTGGAGCCGGGGAGTTCAGGACCGCGCCCAGCAGACCCTTCAAAGGCCGCAGCATCAGTGGCACGTCAAGCTCTGCGATGACCGCAAAAACATGAACCGCATCCGGCTCGGCTTCGAGGCGATTTTGCAGGTCGAGTCGACGCTGGAGGCGACTGGCCGCCGCCGTGCCGTTCCTGACCGCTTCTGCATAGCTTCGCGCCACGATGTCACCCCTCTCCCGGCTTGGCGCGCGTCCGCAGATAGTCAGCGAATTTGGCTAGCTCCAACCTGTCGTTTTGAGACAGATCAGCGAGGCGCGTGCTGTCATCGAGCGCTGGCGCATGGACTACAACCACGTCAGGCCGCACTCGGCGCACGGCGGACTGACCCCCGAGGCGGTGCGCCTGAACTCCGCGGCCGTTCGGCTGCCCAACTTGATCAGCTCCGCCGCACGGCCACTCCCGCAGACGACGCAGATCAGGTATCAACCCCCTGGGCTCTCATAATGATCGAAGGACCAGTGGGGGGCGCCTCAGCCGTTCCACGGCTTCATGCACGGGCTGATGGGGTCGCTGATCCGGGCGGATGCCGTCGCCTCGTGGGCGAGCCAACATTCTCCCAGGTGATCCGCCCTCGAGGTCGTCTCGGCCGGCACCGCGTCGTGGTTCCGGCGATGGTTCGGTGGACGCCTAGAGGGCCGGTTCGCCGAGCATGAATCCCTTCCGCCAGATTAAAATTACGGTGTCCGGAGGGCGACGATTTGAGGGATCGTTCCGGAGTGGGAACGATGCACACCTTACGCACAGCTGCGAGGGGTTAAGCGACTGAATAGGCTGAAGAAAAAAACGGCGGGAAGTAGCGTACTATACGCTACCGTCGCCTGAGCGCCTATTTTTTACGTTTTTTCAGGTACTTAACGGTAGCGTATAGTACGCTACCGGTGGAAGATTGGAGCTTGAATTCGCGGCGACTTGACCGCCAACGAGCTAGCCGATGGAACGAGTCCCCTGCCGGATCTGACCGTAGCCTATCCTCGTGCGGATCTCTGATGGTGAGCACTGTTGAACGGATCCCCCGCTCTGGCCCAGTTGGTTCGTCGCGTCTGTCACCAGAAACTCACCGAAGGAGCGCTTGATTGGCAGGTATGTGCTCTTGCCAGTCATCTACGTCATTGAGCGAACCATGGTCGTTCCGCTTCAAAATCGACGCCGAAATGGGCCAAGCGCACCGCGCGGATCAGCCCCCCGCTCTGTAGGGCGTGAACGTCAGGGCGGCGTTCTTCGCCGTCTCTCGATCTCCTCGATCCGACGAGGCATTAGCTTGGCGATCCAATAGCCGACCACTTTGGCCGCGAGCGACAGGACAACGAAGGCGATCGCACACATCGCGAGCATCGCCAGAAACCTCAGACCCAGGTTCTCCACACGTTCGTCCTTCACTGCTCGCCCCACGGACATGGGGAATATTTCAAAGAGGCAAAGGGCACTGCCTAAGGCATCGGTCAGTGCACTTTTGACTTACGCTGGGCCTGGACGATATCCGCAAACTCCCTCGCTTCGCTTTCCGAAAGCAAGGCCTGCAGGGCCAAGCCGTGAAGCCTGTGAGGGCGCGTCCGGCCGCAGAATCTGTCAGCATCTAGTTCGCTGGCGCCATCGCCGGTGAGCACCAGCGCCCTCTCGTGGAGCGGTCGCATCGCCCAATAGGCCGAGAAGCAGTCGGCTAAGCCGCGGGAAAGATCGGAAGAACCGTCCAGCAGGAAGCCGCCATGCGTGTTTTGCCATTCGGCTAGGTCGCGGTCCAAGTCGGAGGAGAAGGCGTCCAAGTCGCCGCCTTCGCTTGCGCGATCAACCGCCTCTTCGATCTCTATCAACATTGCCTGACAGGCTTGGCGGTGCGCCTCGACATGTCGACGCGCCCATTCTGCGGTAACCAGTTGCGTGAGCATGGGATCGTGCACTGGCAGAAGGACCGCCAAATCGATGCTGACGTTGGCCCCGCTTTTATCTCGCTGGAGCGGGAGGAAGGACTGCAACGCCTCGAGGCGCTCATTAGCCTCTCTCTTGCCCAAACCCGTTTCGCGACACACTGCGGCAAGACTGGTGACAATTCGGCGCGGGTCGGGCGTGGCCGATGCGGACACTTGCCCTGACCATATCCGCATCATCGACCGAAGAACGGCGCGCAAGTCGCTGGGCATGCCCAGCTGATCTTCCGCGCGGGCCAGGACTTCAATGCTGACGACACCTATCGCGCCGGCCACATCCTCAGCAGCTAAAGACGATCGGGCGCCCAGGGTGAACTCCAAAAAGTCGAACATCCGCGCTCCAGGGTTATAAAAGCCGTTAATTCACACTGATCGTGTGTAGCTCAGAGCCTGGCCTCGGCGCAAGCGCGAAGGCGTGGCGCACGATAGAGACTTGGAATGGCTTGGCCGGCGTATCCGGCAACTCAGGACGTCGCGCGCCTTCAGCCAGGAAGAGCTGGCGGAGCGTTCCGGTCTTCACCGGAACTATATCGGCGGCATTGAGCGCGGCGAGCGGAACGTGGGCGTAAAGGCGCTTTTCGCTCTTGGTAGAGCCCTATCCGTGTCTCCGGCGGAGTTCTTCACAGACCTCTAAGCAGGCACGCTGCGCAGGAAGCCGCTCGTCGCCGTTAACCCGCTGGCAACACACGCCAGCGAACATGGCTGCACCCCTCTCCCCTCAAGATGTCGCCCGCGCTCTCGTCGGGTTTTAACATTCTTATGGGGTCCAATATGGGATCGCTCAGACAAAAAATGGCCGAGGCCGACCGGCAGACCCTGTCCACGGCCGAACCTTCAATTCCCGCAGATCAGGCGTGTTCAACCTTTGAAGCGGCGAAGATCGTCCTGGACCAGGCCTGCGCCTTGATGGTCGATGACGCCTTGCCCCCTCATAATCGAGCGAGCGCCGCACTTGCTCTTCTAGACGATCTGGCCCGCACCCTTGCTCGAGTGGCGATCGATCTGCAACTTGAAGGCTCCTCTCACCTCCAGGAGCCCGACGGCTGATGCGCACCGCACTTTATGCTCGCTATTCGACGGACCTCCAGAACGTCACCTCTATTGAGGACCAGTTCGCCACTTGCGGCGCCTTCGCCAGACAGCAGGACCTTTCGGTCACGACCACATTCCACGACGCCGCCCTCTCCGGCGCGTCGGCCGCCAATCGGCCTGGACTTCGCGCCCTGATGCGAGCGGCCAAGGCGCGTTCCTTCGACCTGGTCCTTTGCGAGGCGCTGGATCGACTGTCCCGATCCCAAGCGGACGTTTGGGCGATCTTCGAAGACCTCCGCTTCCATGGGATCAAGATCCGAACGATTTCCGAAGGCGATATCGGCGAACTTCAGATCGGCCTCATGGGAACCATGAACGCGCTGCAGCTCCAGGAGATCGGCCGAAAGACCCGGCGCGGGCAGCAAGGCGTCGCGCGTTCTGGTCGGCATACCGGTGGCTGCGTCTATGGCTATCAGATCCGGCGCGAGGTCAATGCTGGGGGTGAGTCGATCCGGGGGCTGCGTTCGATCAATGAAGCCGAGGCGGAAGTGGTCCGCGAGATATTCCGACGCTATGCGGCCGGCGCCTCTCCACGGGCGATCGTCGCTGATCTCAACGCACGCGGCGTTCCTGGACCCCGCGGCGGCAGATGGAACGCTTCGACCATCAACGGCAACGCCGCGCGCGGAAACGGCGTGATCCATAACGAACTTTATCGCGGTGTCCTGGTGTTCGGGCGGCAGACCTGGGTGAAGGACCGCCATACGGGCAAGCGGCAGGCGCGCTCCGGCGCGACCGAGGACGTCATCCGTACCGAGGTTCCGGACTGGCGGATCGTGCCCGAGCCTCTGTGGCTCAAGGTCCGGGCCCGTTATGAAGAGAACCGGCTCGGTCCCCAGAAGCGCTCATCCTTCGCCTCGGTACGCCCGAAACACCTTCTCAGCGGCAAGCTGACCTGCGGCGTCTGTGGCGGCCCGATGATCCGCAGCGGGTCCGAACAGCGTTTCATGTGCTCGTGGCGGAGGGAACGGGGCGAAGCGGCCTGCAGCAATGGCCGCGGCATCAAGGGCGGCGAGATCGAAGCGCGCGTGTTGGCGGCGGTCAAAGATCGCCTGCTGTCGTCAGAACTTGTTGCCGTTGCGGTGGACGAGGCCCGGCGATCAGCCGAGCGGGAAGCGCGAGAACTGACCTTAAGTCGCTCCAAGCTCGAGAAAGAACTGTCCGAGGTCAAGCGGCGGGCCGAGCGTCTGGTCGATCAGGTCGCCGACGGAGCTCTGACCGGCGTCGCCGTGAGGGATCGTTTGGATCTGCTAGAAATTCGCCGCGCCGAGTTGGAAGGCCGGCTGTCCGCTGCGCCTTCGCCGCCTGTGGTCGCCCTGCACCCCCGCCTGGCCGATCACTATCGCGCGGTCGTCGCCTCGCTGGAGCGTGTGCTGGACCGCAGCGACAGCGAAGCGGTGATGGAGGCGCGGGATTTGGTGCGTCGGCTGATCGAGACGGTCGTGGTCACGCCGCTGCCGGAGCGCGGGAGATTTTCGCTGACGGTCCAAGGCAAAATCGCCGCCCTGGTGGGCCAGGACGGCGATGATACTACGATATTGGGTGCGGGAGCAGGATTTGAACCTGCGACCTTCAGGTTATGAGCCTGACGAGCTACCGGGCTGCTCCATCCCGCGGCAGGGGTGGTTTGTGGAGGAAGAGGGGTTCGATAGGTTTTTCATCATCGGCTGTCCGCCTGGTAGACCCGGCGGCGACCTACTCTCCCGCGCCTTGAGACGAAGTACCATTGGCTCTGGAGGGCTTAACGACCGAGTTCGGAATGGGATCGGGTGGGGAACCTCCGACATAGCCACCAGGTCAACGAGGCGGACAGCGGATGATGAGAAGACATTGTCGTGACGATCATCGGGTCATTGATGATCATCGAATGAGTTTTGCTGAGAAACGATCAAACCGATCGGATTATTAGTACCAGTAAGCTTCACGCGT
>NZ_JBXANG010000017.1:0-4718 GCF_058801445.1 Brevundimonas sp. GW822-FHT03E11
TTGATCGCTTCATTCTGTCCGTCCTTCGTTGGGCGGACTCTAGCTATTCCTGGCGGAGTTTCAGGGGATCACGTCATTCCGAGGCGCCGGTGCGGATCTAAAAAGGGGCAACTCACCGCAAGCTGTCGGGGCGGCTATGTCACAATATTAACGATCAACACCGTCACTGCAAAGCACATCAGGGCCCCACCGACAATCAAAATGGCCGACATGATGGACTTTTTCAGGAATAGGAAAACAACAGTAAATCCGTTCGTTATGGCCATCACACCTGCAAAATTATCCAAAAACGATCTACCTGACAAAAAATGGGCCGCAAATGAGACAAATACACTGCAAAACCACAACAACAGTACGGCCCGAAAAACATTAACGCCCTGTGATTTACTGAACATTTTCAATCCTTCACATCGGTGAGCAGCCAGGACTTGCGGTGGTCGCAGAGTCAGTTGGAGTGCTTGACGAACACCGCCAACGTTGACCGTCAGGCGTGGCACCCTGCCACCAATCCACCATCTGATTAATGCTCTCTTCCTCTACGTTGCCGACGAAGCTCTGCGCAGCGGCTGACGCTGTAGGCCCCGCAGCATTTGGGGCCGATTGCCACGCGACGCCTGAACTCGCGGTAGACGCCGCCATTCCGGCAGCGGGCTGCGTCAAGGCAGTGGTAACTCCGCCAACCGCTCCTCCAACAGCTGCCCCTACAATAACCCCTTGAGCAGCCTGCTCTGAACTACATCCCTGCGCACATGCGTTAATAGCCCCGCCTATAGCTCCGCCCGTTGCGCGCTGTTCGCGACAACCGCGCCATAAACAAGCGTAAGCCCATTGGCGAGGTATGCACCTGTTGCACCAGAAATTGCTCCGGCTCCGGCTCCAATAAGTCCCTTTCCGATTACAGCGCGCTTATTCACAGGACCGCCCGCCTTGCGTTGTCGATAATATTCGAACCCGGCACCTGTGACCCCCCCAACTATCCCACCGACAGCCGCCGGCAAACAAATAGGGCATTGGCCACTTGGATCCGCCATATTCACCGGATCGTTCCCCACATACGCATACAGATTGATCTGATCCTCATATCCGATCGGATCGGTCTGGAGGAACCGGCCGAGGGTGGGGGAGTAGATGCGGGCCTTGTAGTGGTACATGGCCAGTTCGGGCAGCCAGGCCTGGCCGGTGTACTGGAACCGGCCGCTGTTGCCCGCGCCGGGGATGCCGTATTCGTCGTAGGTGTTGACGCCGATGACGGCGTCGGCCGCGTTGGTCCGAGCGACGATCGAGCCCTGGTGATCGGCGTAGAGGGATTGGCGCGTTCCCAAGCCAGCGCCCTCGTACCAGACCAGGGGCGTGTCCGAGCCGTCAGCGTGGACGTAGCGGCGCAGCATCTGGCCTGAGCCGTCATATTCCGCCGTCAACTTGTCGCCGTCGTAGAGGTAGCGGGTGACGCCCTGGCTGTTGCCGGCGCTCTGGAACAGACGCCCCAGCGGATCCCAGACCAGGGACGCCCCGTTCGGCCCGGCGATCAGCCGGTTCTCCACATCATAGACATAGGTCCCGCCCTGACCGTCCGAGGTCAGATTGCCGTTGGCGTCATAGGTGAAGCCGGCCGGACCGGCCGAGGTGTACTGGTTCAGCCCGTTGACCGCATAGTCGCGGGTGACGTTGACGTGGTCGGTGAAGCGATAGGCGGCGTTCGACACCGATCGGCTGGTCACCTGGCCGGCCGAACGGCAACCCCATCAGCCCGTGCATGAAGCCGTGGAACAGCGGACCCAGCACCAGCCACTACAGCACCAGCCCCGTCAGGCCGCCCAGCGCGAACATCACCACGTCCATCATCCGATCACTCTCTGTTCTGCTCGACCAACGAGTCCGATTGTCGGCCGTTCCCGCCCCACGGCTCAGCCGTCAGACAATGCCGGCGCAAAGCCTATCCTGCCCTCGGTCGCCACAGCCGTAAAAGCGGGCAACTCAGGGCAAGTCGTTGGGGGCGCAACAATCAATGGCGAAGCAAGAGGTTACGACACCCCTTTTATACTGCCCTTCCGAACTGTCGCTGAGCGCGTCGATTCCCGTGATTGATCATCTCTACCTTCGAACCAACAGAAACCACCCTAACGCACGGCATTATCATCATTGAGCTTGGCTCTAGCCTCCCTTAAAGCCACCTCAAGATCGCCTACACCGCACTGGCCGCTAAATAATAGAACCTCCAATCGACCATCTTCTGCTTTGTAGACTTCAGCTATCTGGTTGTCAGAATTCCACACCTCAACCACGACGTCCTCTCGATCTGGAAGACTCGCCACCCCGACCGAAAGCTCACTCATTATCAAGGCTCCAAAAATCCGATAAATCGACCGTCATCACCATAACGTACACCACGCCCACCAACGCCCCAGAATTCTGTGACCTGACCAAACCTACCCGTGTTTCGGGTTATTGCCCCACTTGAAGAGTTTATTATATCGCTGACGATGCCAGCGGCCTGACGGTTAATTTCTACCGCATTGCCGCTCGCAGCTGGAAATGCAGAGCCTTCACGCGAGCCATGTTTTTGGAGCGCTCTGCCTGCCACTGAGAGACCATTTCTTGCCGGTGCGTTCGCAGAATTCACAAAGTTAGCCGCTTCTGCCCTACTTATTGTCGAAACAGCAGTCGCGGCCCTAGCAGCATTGCCTGCTGAAGAGGCAGTACCAGCAGTTAAGACCGTAGCAACTTGCTCTCCAACCATTGCAGTAGTCGAAACCACAGCACCGACCCGGTCCCCGTTCGCCCAGTTCGTTCGTGCGTTGTCCCAAGCCACCTGGCCGGGGACCAATACGCGAAGAAACTCGTTGCTTCGGATCGTCACCGTGCCGTCAGCATTTTGTATCCGCTCGCCACCAATGCAGGTCCAGCATTGGAGACCCGTCGGGTCCGTCCCATTCACCGGATCGTTTGCGACATAGGCATAGAGGTTGACCTGATCCTCGTACCCAATCGGATCGGTCTGGAGGAACCGGCCCAGGGTGGGGGAGTAGATGCGGGCCTTGTAGTGGTACATGGCCAGTTCGGGCAGCCAGGCCTGGCCGGTGTACTGGAACCGGCCGCTGTTGCCCGCGCCGGGGATGCCGTATTCGTCATAGGTGTTGACGGCGACGACCGCGCCCGAGGCGTCGGTCCGGGCCGTGATCGAGCCCTGGTGATCGACGTAGAGATATTGGGGCGCGGTCACGCCCGATCCCTCGAACCAGACCAGGGGCGTGTCGGAGCCGTCAGCGTGGACGTAGCGGCGCAGCATCTGGCCTGAGCCGTCATATTCCGCCGTCAACTTGTCGCCGTCGTAGAGGTAGCGGGTGACGCCCTGGCTGTTGCCGGCGCTCTGGAACAGACGCCCCAGCGGATCCCAGACCAGGGACGCCCCGTTCGGCCCGGCGATCAGCCGGTTCTCCACATCATAGACATAGGTCCCGCCCTGACCGTCCGAGGTCAGATTGCCGTTGGCGTCATAGGTGAAGCCGGCCGGACCGGCCGAGGTGTACTGGTTCAGCCCGTTGACCGCATAGTCGCGGGTGACGTTGACGTGGTCGGTGAAGCGATAGGCGGCGTTCGACACCGATCGGCTGATCACCTGGCCGGCCTGACGGTGATCGAGGGTGCGAGGCATCCAGTCGCTCCGACGGCGGCTGCGGGTCTTGGCAACCCGCCGCTTCTCCTGCGCTGCGCGCTTGCTCTCCCGCTTGATCACCATGGCCCGAGCCGGTACGGCTCCAAACCGGGGCAACTCGCCGTAAGTCGTCGCGTCGGATAAAATCCGTTACGAAGCAACAGAGCTGTTAGACTTATTTTACAACGCACTCTTTTATCGGGCACCCACTATAAGTTATCCTCGTTTATTTGAGAGATTAGTTTTTTCATAAGCTCTAATATAACTCTTCTTTCTACGCCTATTCGATCAAATATTTCTTGCTCATCCATATCATTCGCCACTTCATTTACGCACGACTGAAGGACACGAAATTCATCACTGAACAATGAAAAATGCAAAATTTTCATTAGTTTAAGCCCTCAAAATAGGCGCGACCCGCCTCTGGTCGAAAAGCGGTTCCATGATCCGTTGCCCTAGGATTTCGGATCACCACTGTGCCGGTAGCATCGTCCCACCATGCTGAGCGGCCATTTGAGAGCGTTCTGAAATTTGCGCCACGGCTATTCCTCATAATCCGCTGAATCAGCGCACGGAACGCTCTTCTGTCAGTTATGCCGATAGCTTGAAATTTTGATGCGTGCTTTGCCCAAGCATGGCCGCCAGCGATCAGCCGAGCTGACTGCGCCGTACCCCCACCAACCATAGCGTCTATAGGAACAACGGCACAGACGACTTCTCCCCCAAAGCGTTCCGAAGAACCTGCGCAGGGATTTCCAAACACCTCGAACGGGGAAGGTATGTTTGGCCACGTTTGAGGGGGGTGCCTTCTAACGAAATCACGCAGACCACAGAACCAGCAATCCGCTTGTTCCTGTCTTCGACCTTCAACGACGACATCATCGACAACATCAGGCTCAGCCTCCTGAAACATCCCCGTCGGGTCTGTCCCATTGACCGGATCGTTTGCGACGTACGCATAGAGGTTGATCTGATCCTCGTACCCGATGGGATCGGTCTGGAGGAACCGGCCTAGCGTCGGGGAGTAGATGCGGGCCTTGTAGTGGTACATGGCCAGTTCGGGCAG
>NZ_JBXANG010000018.1:0-2653 GCF_058801445.1 Brevundimonas sp. GW822-FHT03E11
ATTGATGATCATCGAATGAGTTTTGCTGAGAAACGATCAAACCGATCGGATTATTAGTACCAGTAAGCTTCACGCGTCGCCGCGCTTCCACACCTGGCCTATCAACGTGGTAGTCTTCCACGATCCTCAGCGAAGCCTTGTTTTGAGGTTAGTTTCCCGCTTAGATGCTTTCAGCGGTTATCTATTCCATACTTAGCTACCCTGCTGCACAGCTGGCGCCATGACAGGTACACCAGAGGTATGTCCATCCCGGTCCTCTCGTACTAGGGACAGATCCTCTCAAGCTTCGAACACCCACGGCAGATAGGGACCAAACTGTCTCACGACGTTCTGAACCCAGCTCACGTACCACTTTAAATGGCGAACAGCCATACCCTTGGGACCTGCTCCAGCCCCAGGATGTGATGAGCCGACATCGAGGTGCCAAACTTTGCCGTCGATATGGACTCTTGGGCAAAATCAGCCTGTTATCCCTAGAGTACCTTTTATCCGTTGAGCGATGGCCCTTCCACTCGGGACCACCGGATCACTATGGCCGACTTTCGTCTCTGCTCGACTTGTCAGTCTCGCAGTCAGGCGAGCTTATGCCATTGCACTCGACGAGCGATTTCCGACCGCTCTGAGCTCACCATCGCGCGCCTCCGTTACACTTTGGGAGGCGACCGCCCCAGTCAAACTACCCACCACGCCATGTCCCGGGACCGGATAACGGTCCTCGGTTAGACGTCAACGACAGTAAGGGTGGTATTTCAAGGACGACTCCACCAGAGCTGGCGCCCCGGTTTCATAGTCTCCCACCTATCCTACACATACGGTCGCTAACGCCAAGGCGAAGCTATAGTAAAGGTTCATAGGGTCTTTCCGTCTGACCGCGGGAACCCCGCATCTTCACGGGGAATTCAATTTCACTGAGCCTGTGCTGGAGACAGTGGGGAAGTCGTTACGCCATTCGTGCAGGTCGGAACTTACCCGACAAGGAATTTCGCTACCTTAGGACCGTTATAGTTACGGCCGCCGTTTACCTGGGCTTCAGTTCGGAGCTTTCACTCCTCCCTTTAACCTTCAGGCACCGGGCAGGCGTCAGACCCTATACGTCGCATTGCTGCTTCGCAGAGCCCTGTGTTTTTGCTAAACAGTCGCTACCCCCTGGCTTGTGCCACTCAGTCCTGGTTGCCCAGGGTGAGTCACGCTTATTCCGAAGTTACGCGTGCAATTTGCCGAGTTCCTTCAGCACAGTTCTCTCAAACGCCTTGGTATGCTCTACCTGACCACCTGTGTCGGTTTCGGGTACGGTCTCTGCTGGAGTTATTTCCTGGGACGACGCCCCTGCACGGACAATCCAATAAGCCCGTACAAGTTATGCCATCCGTCACTTCCAGCTGGTGCAGGAATATTTACCTGCTTCCCATCGACTACGCTTTTCAGCCTCGCCTTAGGGGCCGACTAACCCTGCGCAGATTAGCTTTACGCAGGAACCCTTGGTCTTTCGGCGAGAGTGTCTCTCACACTCTTATCGTTACTCATGTCAGCATTCTCACTTCCGATACCTCCAGCCAGGCTCACGCCTGACCTTCACCGGCTTACGGAACGCTCCGCTACCGCTTGCACAAAGTGCAAACCCATATCTTCGGCGACTGGCTTGAGCCCCGTTACATTTTCCGCGCAGGATCGCTTGATCAGTGAGCTGTTACGCTTTCTTTAAAGGATGGCTGCTTCTAAGCCAACCTCCTGATTGTCAAAGCAATCCCACATCGTTTCCCACTTAGCCAGTACTTGGGGGCCTTAGATGATGGTTAGGGTTGTTTCCCTTTTCACGACGGACGTTAGCACCCGCCGTGTGTCTGCCCGATAGTTCTCTTAGGTATTCGGAGTTTGGTTAGTATTGGTACCGCTCGCGCAGCCCGCAACCATCCAGTGCTCTACCCCCTAAGGAATTCGTCGGACGCTCTACCTAAATAGATTTCGCGGAGAACCAGCTATGTCCAAGTTTGATTGGCCTTTCACCCCTATCCACAAGTCATCCGAGAATTTTTCAACATTCACCGGTTCGGTCCTCCAGTTGGTGTTACCCAACCTTCAACCTGCTCATGGATAGATCACTTGGTTTCGGGTCGTCATACGTCGAACTTAGCGCCCTATTCAGACTCGCTTTCGCTGCGCCTACACCTAACGGCTTAAGCTTGCTCGACACATGAAGTCGCTGACCCATTATACAAAAGGTACGCCGTCACCCCGCTTGGGGGCTCCGACTGCTTGTAGGCTTCCGATTTCAGGATCTGTTTCACTCCCCTTGTCGGGGTGCTTTTCACCTTTCCCTCACGGTACTTGTTCACTATCGGTCGTAGAGGAGTACTTAGGCTTGGAGGGTGGTCCCCCCATGTTCAGACAGGATTTCACGTGTCCCGCCCTACTCGAGTCTCTTGCTGTTTGATGACTACGGGGCTTTCACCCACTATGGCCGACCTTTCCAGATCGTTCGTCTTTATTTCACAAGAGCACTGGCCTGGTCCCGGTTCGCTCGCCACTACTACGGGAGTCTCGGTTGATGTCCTTTCCTACGGGTACTGAGATGTTTCAGTTCCCCGCGTTCGCTTAATGAAGCCTATGTATTCAGCTCATTATACCTTTCAACAATCCGCCAATCGCTGACCCG
>NZ_JBXANG010000019.1:0-2377 GCF_058801445.1 Brevundimonas sp. GW822-FHT03E11
AGTTGTTATCGGCGTCGAGGACGCCGCTTTGGTAGTGGTGGTCGATAAAGGCGCCGGTCGTGGCGTTGTAGACCTGAACGTCGAAGCCGTATTGCTTGCGGCCCTGACTGGTGAAGGCGTCGTTGTAGAAGCGGATCTGCTCGCCCGGCTGAACGACCGCTGAGACCGAGCCGCCGTTGCGCCAGGGCGTGGACGCCAGGCGGCCGCGGGTGGCGCTTTCGATGTAGAAGGTCCCGCCGTCGGCCAGATTATAGCCCTGGCCGGTGATGTTCTGGATGTCGGCCCGCAGGGTGACCGGCGCTTCAATGCCGGCGATCGGACGATAACCAGTCGCGCCGGCGCCGGTGTTGTCATTGGTTTCGAAGTGGCCGTTGTCCCAATCCACCGCGCTGACGTTGCGGTTCGGATAGTTGTTGTCATTATCGACGGTGATGTTGGCCGTGCGGTTCGACAGCTGTACCGAGCCGCCCGGCTGGGACAGGTTCCACACCACCATGTTCATCGTGCCGGTGCGACGGCCTTCGGAGGTGCGGGCGTCGATCGCATAATGGATCTTGTCGCCGTTGTTCACCGTCACATCGACGTATTGGTATCCTTGGGTGTTGCGCGGATCGAAGTATCCTTGATGCACCCAGCCTGAGCCGCTGTCGCGATAGACGTTGACGTAAACCTCGCTCAGGTTTCCGCTGTAGTTGTAGCGCTCCACGCGCAGAGTGATCGGTCGATTGATCCCCGTAACCGTCTGCGCCGGCCCGAACCAGATCGTCGGGGCGTCGGTCACGCCGTTCTGGTCGGTAAAATCATTGAAGGCGTCGGGCGTATAGTCGGGCGCCGCCGCCGTCTGACTGACGCTGAAGCTGTCGATCGTCTGGCCCGTCGTGAGGTTCTGAACCGTGACGGTGTAGCCGCCCGAGCGCTGGGCGCCGTCGGCGGAGACGGCCCGCGCGACGAACTGGACGGTCTCGCCCGGCGCGAAGTCGCCGCCGGCCCAGGAGCCGTTGCCCAGATTGGTCGAATGATACCGCAGCGCGCCGTTGACCCAGATCTCCAGGCGCGAGCCCCCGGAAAGGTCGCCGCTCAGCCCGGAGATCGTGGCCCTCAGATTGACGTTGCGGTTTATCCCGTTGAGCGGCAGCGACGGCCCGCCGGTGACGAAGTTGGTCGAGGACGACGCCTCGGCCATATTGGGCCAGTCGAGCGGGTCCAGCGCATAGTCCGCGACATTGTGGTTGTTGTCGGCGTCTACGGTGACCGAGACCGCCTTCTGGCTCCAAACCGTCGGGGAACCCGCGTCACCCAGCGTCTTGTTCCAGATCGTCATGGTCCATCCGGCCGAACGCGCCCCGCTGTTCGTCGCCCCGTGAGCGAAGTATTTAACGCGGTAGCCATTCTGGACCGTGACGTCGCGATAGCGCCAATCGTTGGCGGCCGTCCCCCGGACGTCAAAATAGCCGCTGTCGACCATGGTCCCTGAGGCGTCGAAAACCTGATAGTCGATCCATGCGCCGTCGAGATTGCCGTTATAGCCGTATCGCTCGATACGGAGGGTGATCGGCTGATTGATTCCCGTGACCAAACTCTCCGTGCCGATCCAGCCCACGTCCGGGTCGTTGGAGTTGATCGTGATGTCCTGGAAGGTGGCGGCGTCAGGGGTCGTATCCGCGGCCGCCGTGACCTGGAAGGTATCTGTCACGCCGCCGATATCCAGCGTCGCCGTCTGGCCGGCGCCGCCTGCGGCCGGCGCCTGAACCTGCACCTGGATGGTTT
Organism: Brevundimonas sp. GW822-FHT03E11; assembly: GCF_058801445.1. NCBI lineage: Bacteria > Pseudomonadati > Pseudomonadota > Alphaproteobacteria > Caulobacterales > Caulobacteraceae > Brevundimonas > Brevundimonas sp. GW822-FHT03E11. The sequence goes on from NZ_JBXANG010000019.1 coordinate 1,768, forward strand.
GGCCCGCCGTGATCGTGCCGTTCGCCGTCGTCCAGGCGCCGCCGTTGATCCGATATTGGCCGCCGCTGATCGACACCGGCGTCGCCGCATTGACGCCCGAAACCGTGATGGTGTTCGAAGCCGCCCACGCTCCAGACGCCGCAGTGGCCGGGCCGCCCAGATCATAGGAGTCCGGCGTGGTATCCGCCGCCGCGACAGCCGTGGTGACCTGGAAGGCAGCCGTGACACCTCCCACGTCCAGCGTCGCCGTCTGGCTGGCTCCGGCCGTCGCCGGCGCCTGAACCCGCACCTGGACCGACTGGCCGGCGCTGACCGTGGCCGCCGCCGTCTGCCAGGACCCGCCGTCGATCCGGTACTCACCGCCGCTGACGGAGATCGCCGCTGCGCCGGTGAAGCCGGAGAGCACCGGAGACGCACTGAGAACCCAGGCGCCCGCGGCAGCCCCGGTCACCGGCGCGCCCAGATCGAAGGCGGACGGCGCTGTCTGAACGCCCGCGACTACAACCTGGCTTCTGTTGCCGGCGGCGTCATACGCATAGGTCACTGTCGCCCCGCCCGCGTTGGTCACCGTCTTCAGACGGCCCAGGGCGTCATAGGTGTAGGTCGTCGA
>NZ_JBXANG010000020.1:0-2325 GCF_058801445.1 Brevundimonas sp. GW822-FHT03E11
ACCACCTGGCCGTCGGCGTTGTAGGTGGTCCGCGTCGCGGCGTGAGGCAGGCCGCCCGCACCGTCCGGGTCCGGCCCGATCACCCCCACAGGCCGGCGCATGGCGTCCCACAGAGTGCGGATCGTGTCCCCCGCCCCCGGCAGCGGACCGTCCACCGTCGCCACATTGCCGACCGCGTCATAGGTCTTGACCGTGGTCGCCGAGACCGAGCCGTCCCCCGCCGCCACCGTGACCGACACCGGCAGCAGATTGCTCCCCGTACTGGACGAGCCGACCTGATAGGTCGTGGTGGTCACCACCGCATCCGAACTCTGGGCCGAAACCGCCCCGGACGCCGTCGCCGCCCACACAAAAACCAGCGCCCCCGCCCAGGACCCCGCCCAGGACCTCGACCGGGCCCTCGATCGGACCGTCAACCGGCGCCTCGCCGTCTCGCCAAGCAGAAACCGGATCATTGGCAGGTCGCTCCCGTCAGACACTCCGACTGGCTGACCAGAACCCACACCGGCGACGGCGCCTGGGTGATCTCATTCGACCCGTTCTGCTTATACCAGGCGTAACGCTGCTCCCACACATACCGCGTCTGAGGACGCGGAGCCCCCGACGTCGGCGCAGGACCCGTAACCGTCAACAAATTGCCAGAAGCGTCATAGGTGTAATCCGTAACACCGCCACGGGCGTCTGTCACTGCACTGGGGAAGTAGCAGAGGATCGGTTCGACGGCGCAGTCCGGATAGGTAACGGTGCTGACCGTCGAGCTCAGCCCGGAGCCCGCTTTGGACGTCGCTGTGATCCCGGTCACGTCACCGTGCTCATTGCGCGTGATCGCGATCTCGTTCCCCTCCGGATAGCCGACCCAGTCCAGACCGGCCCCGCTCTGGACGACGACCGTGGTCTGGTTCAGCGCATTTCTTATCGAACCCAGCGACGGCAGGCGCATCATGGTCTGGCTTAAGGTGGAATCCCAAACGTATCGGCCTTTCCACTGGATATTATAGACTGTCGCATGATTGTTCGGATCCGTGACCGTGGTGTCGAGATCGTAGACGTCCTCCGGCCTTGGACAGGGTGGTTGAAGAGTGGGACAGTAGGACTCGTAGGCGTACGTCCAAGTCCCCGCTCCATCGGCCGCAGAGGTTATGACGTCGCCTCGCCCCCGGATGAAGGTGGTCGCATAGGTTACAGAGGCGCTGGACGGGTTTGTCGGCCGGGCGATCCCGACGATCTTGGAGGTGAAGGGTTCCGTCCCGTCGAAGATGATCCGCGTCGTCTGGTTCAAGGCGTCGGTGACGCGCTGCTCGACCCCGGAGGTGGTGAAGGTCAGACTGGGCCAGGTCGTGGAATAGCTGCACGTCGCCGCCGACGGAGCGCAGGCGTCCACGGCGTTGTTCAGGGCCGTGACCTTGGTCAGGGTCGTGCCGCTATAGTCGAAGTGAAGCTGGTAGCCTAGATTATTAGAGACCGACCTAAGGGGGCCGCCGCTGTAGTCATAGGTGATGATCTCGCCGTCGAGGCGGGTGACGGTCTGAACAGGCGATCCGCGACCTGACCCATAGGTGGCCACGGATCCGTCACGAGCGGTGTAGCTGAAGCCGCCGGCCGTCTGGACCAAGGTTCCGAACCCATCCATTCGATCGAATTTGTTCGAGCCGCAGGCCTCACGCTGGAACACGTTCGCCCCACCCATATAGACGACCGTATACAAGACCAGGCAGTAGGGATCGGGCTTGGCCAACTCCCAGGAGATTTCGCCCCAGTTGCTGTAACGCCAGGCCCGGGCGGTGCTGTCCCAAGTCGCTGTGAACGACAGACCGCCCCGCGCGGGATCGCCGACGCTGATGGTCGGCGACGACACCTGCAAAGACCCGCTGACCAAATCCACGCCGAACCGGTCCACGGTCTGATAGGCCGGCGGCGGCTCAAGCCCCGTCTGGGCCGAGGCCGCCGAGGCGCCGACGACCAAGGCCGAGGCGGCGAGCCCCCCACGACACGTCCCCAGGATCGGGCACCAACCTGCAACAAGGCGACAGACTTGTAGAGAGCCTTATTCATCGCATTGTCTCCACAGAGGCGTCTTTGTACTATTCACAGCAAAATCGGCAAAATAAGCTTATATTATGCAATCGATTACTATCGTCACAATAAAGCGACAAACATTAACATCTAGACGAACTTTACACTAAATTATTGCTCCAATAAGCCTTCAATATCCAGGTAGAACTGGCCCCATGGAGAATAGCTGACTGTGCCGTTTGCATCGGTCACGCGGATTCTGAACTGGCCGGAGCTGGAGATGGTGGTGGTGGAAGAGATCCGGACGTAGGC
>NZ_JBXANG010000021.1:0-1948 GCF_058801445.1 Brevundimonas sp. GW822-FHT03E11
GGACGCGGAGCCCCCGACGTCGGCGCAGGACCCGTAACCGTCAACAAATTGCCAGAAGCGTCATAGGTGTAATCCGTCACAAACCCGCGCGCGTCCGTCATTTGGGTGGGACGCCTGGCGAGCACTGGGATAGAGGTGTCAGCATAGGTCACCGAGACCGTGGATGTGGGCAGACCCGACCCCAACTTTGGTTTATGCTGGTACGCGACCACATTACCTTTGCGATTCAACAGCCAGGTCTCGCTGTCGCCCTCAGGATACTGGACCCAGCTCGGCGTCCCGCGCTGGAAGCCATACAGTGTGGTCTGGTTTAAGTGATCCGTGACGGAAACCAGGGTCGGCTCGTAGCGCGGCGGATCGTAGGAGAAGTTCTCGCTCCACTGCAGCTTGACCGTTGTCACATGTCCATTTGGATCGGTGATGGTGTTGACGGACGTCTGATCGAACCACGTCGGGTCTGGCTTAGATCCATAAGAGTAACTCCAGGTTCCATTGCCGTCGAAAACCGTCTTAACCGCCGTCTGCTCATTGTCCCAGATATAGCCCGAGTTGATGACAGGCCACTGGGCTCCGGATACCCAGATCACCCCATCAGGAGAGGACCGCTGTACCCGGCCAAGGTTATCGACCCAGCTATTGTTCACCAAAGTCAGGGTGGGCCATTCCTGCGTCAGGACGCACACGTTAGCCGTGGGCGCGCAGGCTTCCACAGTATTGTTGATCGCCTCGACCTTGACGACATTCGGCCCCGATCCCGCGTGCTCGAAATGGATTTGATAACCGCGTGTGCTGGTTACTGATTGCAATCTAAGGTTTACGCCACTGGTCCCGCTATAGTGATAGGTCAGCACCTCTCCGCTTGGCCGCGTTACCGAGAGAAGCGAGGCCTCGTTGGCCATTGCATTGTCTTCCCAGCTCCTGAGCGCCGTAGCATAGGAAGCCATCGAACCGTCTGGCGCGATATAGGTGTAGACACCACCGCTCAAACTCAAGGTTCCGCCCCGCCCCCCTTTCAGGATGTAGCCTCCGTCCGAGCTCCGTGTGAATATTATTGAATCACCGAAGTAAGTGACCGTTAATGTTTGCAGCGAACGTCCAGGATTGAAGAATCTGTTAATCCCAGCGGCTAAGCTGTGCCGGTAGTACGGCCCATCAATAGATCCTTCTATTACAGATATACTGTTAGAAAGTCCTTCCGCTCCACCAACCGCTACCGTTCCCAAGTTCATGGTCAACGAGCCACGGACCATGTCCACCCCGTTGCGATCAGTGATCGAGAAAACCTTGGGGCTGGGGACGTCAATTTGCGCTACTGTGGGTGCAGCGGCAAACGCCCAAACTGTCGCGACCAGCACCGACGAAATCGGCGACCGAGGCATGGCCTTCAGAGAGCCGACAATGACACCCCGCTCCATAAATTGCATTGGACGTAGAGAGAGGAGCGCGCCTGCCATTTCAGATCTGCTTGGCGCTTTGAACGGTTCAGTTCTCGTCCGTCCACCTCCGTCTGCGCGCGGGGTCCCTGCGCCTCGTGCGCCGGTCTGCCTAATCCACACCTTCGATCTCCAATGCAAAGTCGCCCCATGGCGAATAGCTGGCGGTATTGTTCGCATCGACCACCTTCACACGGAACTGTCCGCTCGTGGTTTCCGTCTGCGCCGAGGTGAGCCGGATAGAGGCCGTCGTCCCGCTGACACTGGTCGTAGGCGTCGAGCCTGAGACGTTCTGTAGTTCGACCTCGGCTGTCCAAGAACCGGAGGCGCCGCTGACGGTGAATTCCGTCGATGCTCGCGCCGTGACAGGTTTGCCGTACCTCGCTCTTGCAGCACTCGAAATATTGGTTCGAGCCAGCGTGACGCTTGCGCCATAATAGTTGTTATCGGCGTCGAGGACGCCGCTTTGGTAGTGGTGGTCGATAAAGGCGCCGGTCGTGGCGTTGTAGACCTGA
>NZ_JBXANG010000022.1:0-1550 GCF_058801445.1 Brevundimonas sp. GW822-FHT03E11
GAAAGCCACATCTCTGTGGCGGTCCGGGCATGTCAAAAGGTGGTAAGGTTCTGCGCGTTGCTTCGAATTAAACCACATGCTCCACCGCTTGTGCGGGCCCCCGTCAATTCCTTTGAGTTTTAATCTTGCGACCGTACTCCCCAGGCGGATTGCTTAATGCGTTAGCTGCGTCACCGAAATGCATGCATCCCGACAACTAGCAATCATCGTTTACGGCGTGGACTACCAGGGTATCTAATCCTGTTTGCTCCCCACGCTTTCGAGCCTCAGCGTCAGTAATGAGCCAGTATGTCGCCTTCGCCACTGGTGTTCTTCCGAATATCTACGAATTTCACCTCTACACTCGGAGTTCCACATACCTCTCTCACACTCAAGACACCCAGTATCAAAGGCAATTCCGAGGTTGAGCCCCGGGATTTCACCCCTGACTTAAATGTCCGCCTACGCTCCCTTTACGCCCAGTAATTCCGAGCAACGCTAGCCCCCTTCGTATTACCGCGGCTGCTGGCACGAAGTTAGCCGGGGCTTCTTCTCCGGGTACCGTCATTATCGTCCCCGGTGAAAGAATTTTACAATCCTAAGACCTTCATCATTCACGCGGCATGGCTGCGTCAGGCTTTCGCCCATTGCGCAAGATTCCCCACTGCTGCCTCCCGTAGGAGTTTGGGCCGTGTCTCAGTCCCAATGTGGCTGATCATCCTCTCAGACCAGCTACTGATCGTCGCCTTGGTGAGCCTTTACCTCACCAACTAGCTAATCAGACGCGGGCCGCTCTAAAGGCGATAAATCTTTCCCCCGAAGGGCACATTCGGTATTAGCACAAGTTTCCCTGAGTTATTCCGAACCTAAAGGCACGTTCCCACGTGTTACTCACCCGTCCGCCACTAAGTCCGAAGACTTCGTTCGACTTGCATGTGTTAGGCCTGCCGCCAGCGTTCGCTCTGAGCCAGGATCAAACTCTCAGGTTGAGTTGACTTCTGACCTAAAGCACTAAGACCATCCCAAAGGACGTCTTGGCGTTAGTTCTACGTATTTGTTTGACGAGTTCCCACCCGTCGATCCTAAGACCGACGCATGGTATCTTTTCAAAAAGACCGCAGATAGTCAGTGTCGTATGATAGCCCCTAGGACTATCGCAAGGACACCGCCGCCTGCGTTTCTCTTTCCATATCAACAATGTCAAAGACCAGAACCGCCAAAACGGCCCGACTTGTTTAGCGCCTCGTCGTCGGCGGAGGCGGCGATTTAGAGACCGCCGAACCTCATGTCAACCGCTCTTTTCAGAGATTTTGCAGATCCAAGACCAAGGCCTCAAAACCACAAAAAACCACCGCAAGGAAAACCAAGAGGCCTTCCTCTTAACCGTTCGGCGATTCGATTGGAGCGCGGAACCTATTGAAACCAACCCAGGAAAGCAAGAAGTTTTTCAACCCCTCAACTCCCCCAAAACTCCCGAAACCAAAGTCCCAAAAGCCTCAAAGGCCGGCCCGTCTCCGAGCGAGGCAGCCCTATACGGGCCACCCTCCTAACCCGCAACCAGATTCTGAAGG
>NZ_JBXANG010000023.1:0-1466 GCF_058801445.1 Brevundimonas sp. GW822-FHT03E11
GCTAAGTCCGTATGTCCTTTCCCTCGTCCGGCGTGATGCCGGATGCTGCAGCCTTCAGCAGCGTCGAGGAGGAAGGAATGGACAGGCTCTTTGTGGGGCTCGATGTTCACAAGCTGAGCATCAGCGTCACCACTGCAGAGGACGGTCGCGACGGCGCCGTCAGGTTCTGCGGCGAGGTCGCCAACACGCCGGAACAGGTTCGCAAGCTGGCGGATCGGCTGTCGCGGTCTGATAGTCGGCTGGAGTTCTGTTACGAGGCCGGCGGCTGTGGCTACGGGATCTACCGCCAGCTGACGGAGATGGGCCATGGCTGCCTGGTCGCGGCGCCGACGCTGATCGCTCGCAAGCCAGGCGACCGCATCAAGACCGACAGGCGGGATTCCCAGATGCTCGCGCTCCAGCATCGCGCGGGCGGTCTGACGGCGGTCTGGGTTCCGGACGAGGTGCACGAGGCCATGCGCGATCTGGTGCGGGCCCGGGGCGACGCGATGATGGCGCTGATGCGGGCGCGCCAGCAGCTTCTGGCGTTCCTGCTGCGTCATGGTCGTACCTACCCGGTCGGCAAGCCGTGGACCTTGAGGCACCGCCGCTGGCTGGCGGGTCAGGCGTTCGAGCAGGATGCGCACCGCGTCGTCTTTCAGGATTATGTGGAGGCCGTCTGGGCGTCCCAGGACCGCCGCGATCAGCTCGAAGCGCGGATCTCCGCCATGCTGGCAGGCTGGTCGCTGGCGCCGTTGGTCGAGGCGTTGCGAGCTTTGCGTGGCCTCGACACGATCTCGGCCGTCAGCTTCGTGGCGGCCGTCGGCGATCTCGGCCGGTTCGAGAATCCGCGCAGGCTGATGGCCTATCTCGGCCTGGTCCCATCGGAGCATTCCAGCGGCGAGCGTATCCGGCGCGGCGGCATCACCAAGACCGGCAACCGCGAAGCGCGGCGCATGCTCGTGGAAGCGGCCTGGAGCTATCGCTACCCGCCGCGGGTCTCGACCGGCAAAACCGACCTCGTCTCTCGCCAGCCGAAGGTGGTGCGGGACGTGGCGTGGAAGGCCCAGGTGCGCCTGTGCGATCGATATCGCCGGCTCAGCGCCGGCGGCAAGCGGCCGACTGTCGTCATCGCCGCCATCGCTCGGGAGCTGTCGGGCTTCATCTGGGCGATCGGTCAAGAGGTGCGGCCAGCGGCGCCTTGAGCGCCGAGCCCTGGCCCGTCAGGCCGGGGGCGGAGCGGAAGGTCAGGGACATCCTCGAGAGCCCAGTGGGCAGGTCATGTGCCGACGCCCGATCTAAGTCAGAGGCCAGCCCGCGACGAAAAGCGTTCATGCGGTAACCAACACGCGAATGGAAGACTGATCGACCGTCGCCAGCGCCGCTCCGCCCCCAACCTGACGAACCTCTCATCCTGCTCATCTCCGCGCCTGCGGCGCGGAGGGGTTTTCGCACGTCCAGACACTTGAAAAAGGACATGGAAGGGC
>NZ_JBXANG010000024.1:0-1419 GCF_058801445.1 Brevundimonas sp. GW822-FHT03E11
AGTTCCCCGCGTTCGCTTAATGAAGCCTATGTATTCAGCTCATTATACCTTTCAACAATCCGCCAATCGCTGACCCGGCCGAAGCCGGAACAGAGTTGGAAGACTGTAAAGGTGGGTTCCCCCATTCGGAAATAACCGGATCAAAGGGTGCTAGCGCCTCCCCGGTTCTTATCGCAGCTTGCCACGTCCTTCATCGCCTCTCTACGCCAAGGCATCCGTCAGAAGCCCTTCAACGTTTGATCGTTTCTCAGCAAAACTCATGCTTGGTTTATTCCGCCCGACTGGAAAGGCGCCGGGGGACCAAGCCTGATTTTTGTCAGACAATGTCTTCTTATCGAACCAGACCTAAAAGCTCAGGGGAGCCGGCCTCATTCTTCCTTCACAATATCAATGCACATCACCCATTCAGGTAACGGCAAACTTGTATGCGATGCGCGCCTCTGGTCATTCGCCTCTCGCCGCTCGGCGAGTGGTGGAGCCAGACGGAGTCGAACCGACGACATCCTGCTTGCAAAGCAGGCGCTCTACCAACTGAGCTATGGCCCCTTCTCAGGGTCAAGCCAGGAGAGCTGTCGACGAACCGTCCAGATGGATCCTAGAGGGCTGGTAGGCCCGGGCAGACTCGAACTGCCGACCTTACGCTTATCAGGCGTACGCTCTAACCACCTGAGCTACGGGCCTAGGGCAGCGCGACAGCCAGGAGTTCCGGGCTCGCGATCGCGTCACCAACCCCGCGACCCGTATAGCCGAGGCGTCGATGACGAAAGTGGAAAGAGAAACGGAGACGGCGGCATCCTGCCGTTTATGTGGAGTTCCAATAGGCCGTGAGACCTGGAGGAACATCCTTAGAAAGGAGGTGATCCAGCCGCAGGTTCCCCTACGGCTACCTTGTTACGACTTCACCCCAGTCGCTGACCCTACCGTGGTCGCCTGCCTCCTTGCGGTCAGCGCAGCGCCTTCGGGTAGAACCAACTCCCATGGTGTGACGGGCGGTGTGTACAAGGCCCGGGAACGTATTCACCGCGGCATGCTGATCCGCGATTACTAGCGATTCCAACTTCATGCCCTCGAGTTGCAGAGGACAATCCGAACTGAGACGACTTTTAAGGATTAACCCTCTGTAGTCGCCATTGTAGCACGTGTGTAGCCCACCCTGTAAGGGCCATGAGGACTTGACGTCATCCCCACCTTCCTCCGGCTTAGCACCGGCAGTCCCATTAGAGTTCCCAACTGAATGATGGCAACTAATGGCGAGGGTTGCGCTCGTTGCGGGACTTAACCCAACATCTCACGACACGAGCTGACGACAGCCATGCAGCACCTGTGTCCCAGTCCCCGAAGGGAAAGCCACATCTCTGTGGCGGTCCGGGCATGTCAAAAGGTGGTAAGGTTCTGCGCGTTGCTTCGAATTAAACCACA
>NZ_JBXANG010000025.1:0-850 GCF_058801445.1 Brevundimonas sp. GW822-FHT03E11
TTGCAAACCCCGACAACCCCAGCTCAGATCAACCCAGGACTCTCGTTATGGCTGGATGAGAAACGGGGGTCACGTCAAGGTGACCGGCGACGGCGCTTAGATGGAGGCCGCCGCGTCTTGCGATCGTGGCGAGGTACCAGAGGACGTCGCCGAGCTCCTCGGCGACCTCCTCAGAATATGCGGCTGACGAGGCGTGGTTACGCTGCTTCTTTTTCAGTGCGCTTAGCAGGCTCCCAGTTTCTCCGAATAGACCGAGTAGCGGAAAATCCAAAGGCTGGTTGTCTACACCACGATCTGTCTTCGCCGCTTGGTCCACATAGGTGGAGATTGTGAGGGTTGCGTACTTTTCCTCAGCATCCATGGCGAACCCCTGATTGAAGGTTCACCTCTCGTCGCGTGATTCTCACTGATCGGCGAGCTTTGTTATCCAAGGCTGTGACCATCTGTCTGCGTTCGCCAACTGACTTCGGCCTGTCCGAAAGCTGACGCTGTCAAAGACTGCGTAGAGTCACAACGCGAATTCTTAACCGGTTGCCCTGTCTGGCAGTGGGACCAGCAGTTCTGTTCACTTCGTGGCTTTGCGGTTCCCCTCATCCCGCAACTTCTGCTCGTTCACCGGCGTCGATTCCTGATTGCCAAGCTTCTCAATCGTCAGTAGGTGTTGATGCGTAGGGGGACGTTCAATGCGCTATGTGGCTCGGGGTGTCGCTGTCGCGTCCGCGATGGGCCTTTCGGCGGTCGTGCTCTGTCCGGCCGGCGCTCAGGCTCAGGTTTCGACGACCTACACCTATGACGCCCTGGGCCGTCTGAAGACGGTGACCAACGCGGGCGGGGCGACAGTGACCTATGC
>NZ_JBXANG010000026.1:0-842 GCF_058801445.1 Brevundimonas sp. GW822-FHT03E11
TATTGGTTCAGCCCATTGACCGCATAGTTGCGGGTGACGTTGACGTGGTCGTTGAAGCGATAGGCGGCGTTCGACACCGATCGGCTGGTCACCTGGCTGGCCGGGTTGTAGCCGAAGGTCGTTGAGACGTCGTAGCCGGTCCCCGCCGGATCGTGGGTCAGGCTGGTCAGCCGCGACAGGCCGTCATAGCCATAGGTCGTCGGCGAAGCCCAGGTCGAGCCGTTCATGCGATTGACGACTGCGGTTCGACCTTGGGCGTCATACTGAGGTTGGAACAACCACATCATGTCGTTCAGATTGGCCGACACCATCCGGCTCAGGCCATCACGGGCGTAGCTGACGAACTGGCCGTCGGGGTAGGTCATCCGCGAACGCGCGCCGTCTTCCCAGCGCCACGAGCTGATGGTCCGGGTCACCCCGCCCATGTTCACGCTGGAGGCGGCCAGCCGCCCCAGCCCGTCCCAGCTGTTGGTCACCCCCTCCCCGGTCGGACTGTCGAACCGGGCGTAGAGTTGCAGCCCCCGCAGGTCATAGCCGTAGTAGACGTCCCGCGTCGCCGAGGCCGGCAGACCGCCGCCGTCGGGGATGATCTTGGACGTCATCCGGTTCAGAGCGTCATAGGTGTAGGTGATCACCCGGCCGTCGCGCTTCCGCAGCGAGGTGCGGTTGCCGTTCGCGTCATAGCCGTAGGCCTCATAATCCGTCGTGCTGACCTCGCCTGGGGTGGTGGTCGAGGGGAAGTACCAGGCCGCCTGACGATCGAAGCCGTCATAGGTCATCGACGCCTTGTTGCCGTTGGCGTCCGTCACCGAGGTCTGTTTGCCGTTCGGCGAATAGGTGTA
>NZ_JBXANG010000027.1:0-167 GCF_058801445.1 Brevundimonas sp. GW822-FHT03E11
GGGAACCTGGACCTTCGCCGACCGCAACGCCGGAACCGGCAAGACGGTGACGGTGAGCGGCGTCGGTCTGACGGGGGCGGATGCGGGCAACTACACCGTAACCATTCCCGCCACGGCCCTGGCCGACATACTTCAGCGCAGTCTGACCGTCACCCTGACCGCCTCGA
>NZ_JBXANG010000027.1:266-733 GCF_058801445.1 Brevundimonas sp. GW822-FHT03E11
AACAAGACCTATGACGGCACGACGGCGGGCTCCGGCTCGGTCGCCCTGTCGGGGGTCGTCAGCGGCGATACGGTCGGCACGACGGCGGGAACCTGGACCTTCGCCGACCGCAACGCCGGAACCGGCAAGACGGTGACGGTCAGCGGCGTCGGACTGACGGGGGCGGATGCGGGCAACTACACCGTGACCATTCCCGCCACGGCCCTGGCCGACATCCTTCAGCGCAGTCTGACCGCCACCCTGACGGCCTCGAACAAGACCTATGACGGCACGACGGCGGGCTCCGGCTCGGTCGCCCTGTCGGGGGTCGTCAGCGGCGATACGGTCGGCTCGACGGGGGGAACCTGGACCTTCGCCGACCGCAACGCCGGAACCGGCAAGACGGTGACGGTGAGCGGCGTCGGTCTGACGGGGGCGGATGCGGGCAACTACACCGTAACCATTCCCGCCACGGCCCTGGCCGACAT
>NZ_JBXANG010000028.1:0-729 GCF_058801445.1 Brevundimonas sp. GW822-FHT03E11
GAAGGCCATGCGGTCAACAGGAAGAGGGTTCAGCGGATCTATCGCGAGGAGCGACTGACGGTGCGCCGGCGCGGCGGTCGGAAGCGAGCGATGGGCATGCGGCGACCACTGGACCTGCCGCTGGTGGCCAACCAGCGCTGGTCGCTGGACTTCGTCGCCGACCAGATGACGGACGGGCGGCGCTTCCGCATCCTGACGGTGATCGATAACTGCACCCGCGAATGCCTGGCGCTGGTGGCCGACACCTCGCTGTCGGGCGCGCGGGTCGTGCGGGAGTTGGACGCCGTCATTCGGCAGCGGGGCCGGCCCGACACCATCGTCAGCGACAACGGGACGGAATACACCTCGAACGCGGTCCTGGCCTGGGCCGACGACACCGGCGTCGGCTGGCATTACATCGCGCCCGGCAAGCCCCAGCAGAACGGCTTCAACGAGAGCTTCAACGGACGCCTGCGTGACGAGCTGCTGAACGAGACGCTGTTCCGATCCCTGCCGCACGCCCGCGCGGTGCTGGAAGCCTGGCGGCGCGACTACAACGAGCGGCGTCCGCACTCGAAGCTCGGGTGGCTGACGCCGCAGGCTTATGCAGAAGCGCTCAGTGGACAGATCGGCCGGTCCGCTGCGCTGGTTGGGGGCTGCGCTGACCGGCCTCTTGCAAACCCCGACAACCCCAGCTCAGATCAACCCAGGACTCTCGTTATGGCTGGATGAGAAACGGGGGTCACGTCA
>NZ_JBXANG010000029.1:0-620 GCF_058801445.1 Brevundimonas sp. GW822-FHT03E11
ATGACGTGATCCCCTGAAACTCCGCCAGGAATAGCTAGAGTCCGCCCAACGAAGGACGGACAGAATGAAGCGATCAAGGTTCACAGAAGAGCAGATCATCGGGATCCTGCGGGAGCAGGAGGCCGGTGTGGCGACGGCGGAGGTGTGCCGGCGGCACGGGGTCAGCTCTGCGACCTTTTACAAGTGGAAGGCCAAGTTCGGCGGGCTCGACGTGTCGGAGGCTCGGCGGCTGAAGGCGCTCGAGGATGAGAATGCCCGGCTGAAGCGGATGCTGGCGGACGCGATGCTGGACAACGTGGCGCTGAAGGACCTGCTGGGAAAAAAGTGGTGACGCCCGCCGGTTGGCGCGAGGCGGCTGGTCATCTGCAGGCTGCCTACGAGATGAGCGAACGGCGGGCGTGCCGTGTCCTGGGCGTCGATCGGACGAGCGTGCGCTATCAGGCGACGCGCCCGGACGACGGCGCCCTGCGCGACCGGCTGAAGGCCCTCGCCCAGGAGCGTCGCCGGTTCGGCTATCGCCGCCTGCACGTCCTGCTGCGACGCGAAGGCCATGCGGTCAACAGGAAGAGGGTTCAGCGGATCTATCGCGAGGAGCGACTGACGGTGCGCCGGCGCGGCGG
>NZ_JBXANG010000030.1:0-617 GCF_058801445.1 Brevundimonas sp. GW822-FHT03E11
GCCTGTTGGGCGGGCGCGGCGCCGCCGCGGCCCAGGGTCTTGAGGGCTTGGACCATGCGGTGGGCCGGCTTGGCCAGTGCGGAAGGCGCCGGCGCGGTGGCGCGGGTCGGGGCGGGGGCGGCGACGACCTGGGCCGCTGAGCCGACCTTGAACCGGGCCACCGAGGCCTGGAGCGACTGGGCCTCCTGGGCCAGAGAGTGGCTGGCCGCGGTCGATTGTTCGACCATGGCGGCGTTCTGTTGCGTGACCTGGTCCATCTGGTTGACGGCCGTATTGACCTCGGCCAGGCCGATCGCCTGTTCCTGGGCCGAGGCCGCGATTTCCGACACCAGTCCGTCGATCTCGGCGACCCGGTCGACGATCCGCTGCAGGGCCTCGCCGGTCTGGCCGACCAGTTTCACCCCCGAACCGACCTGGGTGCTGGAGGTCGAGATCAGGGTCTTGATCTCCTTGGCGGCCTCCGCCGACCGCTGGGCCAGGGCGCGGACCTCGGAGGCCACCACCGCAAAGCCGCGACCGGCCTCGCCCGCACGGGCCGCCTCGACCCCGGCGTTCAGGGCCAGGAGGTTGGTCTGGAAGGCGATTTCGTCGATGACGCCGATGATCTGGCTGATCTG